>NZ_BJUK01000027.1 GCF_007989625.1 Bisbaumannia pacifica | reverse complement strand
TACCGAGTCCGGTGTCTCAGGCGACAGTGACTCGGGCATAGCGCTTCTTGCCGGCCTGGATCACGTAGCTCTTACCGCTCTTGAGCATATGGTCACGAGCCACCACTTCGCCATCCACCTTGACCCGACCGTTACCCAGCATGTCCTTGGCCTGGGCACTATTATTGGCCAGCCCGGAGCGATTGAGCACCGCAGCAATCGGCGCCTGAGCACCGTCGAAATCGACGCTCACTTCGGGCAGGTCTTCCGGCAGCTCGCCCTCGGCCAGCTGGTTGCCGGCGGACTTATGGGCATTGGCCGCTGCCTCTTCGCCGTGATAGCGGGCGATCAGTTCCCGAGCCAGTACCATCTTGATGTCACGGGGGTTGGCCCCGGTATCCATGTCGCGCTTGAGCGCCTCCAGTTCCTCGTTGCTCTTCAGGGAGAGCAGCTCGAAGTAACGCCAGATCAGGCTGTCGGGCATGGAGACCAGCTTGTTGAACATCACCCCGGGGGCATCGTCGACGCCCACGTAGTTGCCCAGCGACTTGGACATTTTCTGCACGCCGTCCAGGCCCTCGAGCAGCGGCATGGTAATCACCACCTGGGGCTCCATGCCGTAATGCTTCTGTACCTCGCGGCCCATCAGCAGGTTGAACTTCTGATCGGTGCCACCCATCTCGATATCCGCCTCCAGGGCCACGGAGTCGTAGCCCTGCACCAGCGGATAGAGGAACTCGTGGATGGAGATCGACTGGCCGGCCTTGTAACGCTTCTCGAAGTCGTCACGCTCGAGCATCCGCGCCACGGTGCTCTGGGCCGCCAGCTCGATCATCCGGGCGGCGTTGAGCTCGCTGAACCACTCGGAGTTGAAGCGCACCTCGGTCTTCTCGGGATCGAGGATCTTGAACACCTGCTCCTTATAGGTCTGGGCGTTGGCGATGACCTCTTCTTCGGTGAGCGGCTTGCGGGTGACGTTCTTGCCGGTGGGATCGCCGATGCGTCCGGTGAAGTCGCCGATCAGGAAGATGATCTGATGTCCCAGGTCCTGGAACTGGCGCATCTTGGTGAGCAGCACGCTATGTCCCAGGTGCAGGTCCGGGGCCGTGGGATCGAAGCCTGCCTTGATACGCAGCTTGCGCCCCGAGGCGAGCTTCTTCTTCAGCTCGTCCTCCAGAAGAATCTCATTGGTACCGCGCTTCAACAGCGCCAGCGCGCTCTCGACATCGGTCATCGTACCCTTACTCCACAGAAAGCGGTGTTGACGGCAAAACAGCTTGACGAATGGGACGGGATGTTAGCATGTCTTGCCCAGTACCGTTGAGAGCCTGCGAGGAGTCGTCACGATGTCGCTATATATCGGCCTGATGTCCGGCACCAGCCTGGACGCCATCGATGCCGCCCTGGTGGACTGCGGCACCCCGACACCACGCCTGCTGGCGACCCGGGCGGTGGCGATGCCCGAGGCCCTGCGCGACCTGCTGCTGCGACTCTGCCATGCCGAGGGCGCGAGCTTTCGCGAGCTGGCCGAGGCGGAGGAGGCCTTCTGCCGGTTACAGGCCCGGGCGGTCCACGAGTTGCTCGAGGCCAGCGGCACCGCCGCCGCCGACGTCGTCGCCATCGGCAGCCACGGCCAGACCCTCGAACATGCCCCCGAGGGCCACGCCGGCGGCGCCCCCTATACCCTGCAACTGGACAACCCCAGCCGGCTGGCGGAGTTGACCGGCCTCGAGGTGGTGGCCGACTTTCGCCGCCGCGACCTGGCGGCCGGCGGCCAGGCCGCCCCCCTGGCGCCGGCCTTCCACCAGGCGCTGTTTCGTCACCCCGAAGAGTGGCGCCTGGTGCTCAACCTGGGCGGCTATGCCAACCTGACCCTGCTGCCGCCGTTCGATCACCCCGCCGACGTGCTGGGCTTCGATAGCGGCCCCGCCAATGCCCTGCTGGATGGCTGGTATCAGCGCCACCAGGGCGGACGCTTCGACGCCGATGGCGCCTGGGCCGCCGGTGGTCGGGTCGACGCGACCCTGCTGGCTCGCCTGCTGGCCGATGATTACTTCCGACGCCCGCCGCCCAAGAGCACCGGGCGCGAATACTTCCACCTGACCTGGCTGGAACGCCACCTGGATGACGGCGAGTCGCCTCGCGACGTGCAAACCACCCTGGCGGAGCTGACCGCCGCCAGCGTGGCCCTGGCCGTCGAGCAACTCGGCGAGCGATTGCCCGAGGCCGCCCCCGCCCGGTTGCTGCCCTGCGGGGGCGGCGCCCATAACCCTTACCTGCTCGACCGCCTCCAGGCCCGGCTCCCGACACTGACGCTGACGCCCTGCGCCGAACTGGGCTGGCCCGCCGACTGGCTGGAGGCGGGCGCCTTCGCCTGGCTGGCCCATCGCCGCCTGAGCGGGCTGCCCGGCAACTTGCCCTCGGTGACCGGCGCCCGAGGCCCCCGGGTCCTGGGGGGGGTCTATGCCCCCTGAGCCCGGCCCCAGCTAGAAATCATCCCCCGAGCGCAGGCTAAAGCGCTCGCTGCCGCTCCTGGCCTGATCCACCACCTCGCTGTTGGGATCGCCGAACTTGATCATCATGCGCAGGTCGTTGGCCGAATCGGCATGCACCAGGGCCACGTCCTCGCTGACCACCCCCGCCCGGTAGAGGTCATAGAGGGCCTGATCGAAGGTCTGCATGCCCAGGTCCCGGGAGCGCGCCATGACGTTCTTGATCTCGCTCACCTCGCCCTTGCGGATCAGATCGCTGATCAAGGGCGAACGCAGCATGATCTCGATGGCCGCGCGGCGCTCTCCCTGGGGTGTGGGCAACAGCTGCTGGGCGACGATGGCGCGCAGGTTGAGGGAGAGGTCCAGCCATACCTGATCATGACGCTCGGAGGGGAAGAAGTTGATGATGCGGTCCAGGGCCTGGTTGGCATTATTGGCGTGCAGGGTGGCCAGGCAGAGGTGGCCGGTCTCGGCGAAGGTCAGGGCGTGCTCCATGGTCTCCCGGGTACGCACCTCGCCGATCAGGATCACATCCGGGGCCTGACGCAGGGTGTTCTTCAGCGCCACCTCGAAGGACTCGGTGTCGATGCCCACCTCACGCTGGTTGATGATCGCCTTCTTGTGGGGGTGCACATACTCGATGGGGTCCTCGATGCTGATGATATGCCCCCCCAGGGTCTCGTTGCGCTGCTGAATCATCGCCGCCAGGGTGGTCGACTTGCCGGTGCCGGTACCGCCCACCACGAACACCAGGCCGCGCTTGATCTCGGCCAGTTCGCCCAGGGCCGGCGGCAGGTAGAGTTCCTCCAGGTGGGGAATATCGAAGGCGATACGCCGCAGCACCATGGCCGGCTGGTTGCGCTGCTGGAAGGCGCTGACCCGGAAGCGCCCCTTGCCCGGCAGGCTCAGGGCGAAGTTGGCCTCGTGCTCGGCGGCGAAGCGCGCCCGCTGATTCTCCGGCACCGCCGCCTGCACCAGCTCGGTCACCTGGGCCTGGCTCAGCCCCTGGTCTCCCATGGGGGTCAGCTTGCCGGCGATCTTCAGGGTGGGGGGCGCCTTCACCGAGATCAGCAGGTCCGAGGCTTCCTTATCCACCATGATCTGCAACAACTGCTCCAGCCACTCGTTCACGGTCATGGGTTATCCCTCGCTCGTCTTGTGGTGGTGGGGGCCGCCGACTCAGGTCGGCAGGATCGCCTTGGCCTTGGCCTGGGCCTCGTCCCGGGAGACCACGCCATCGCTGACCAGGCGCGCCAGGGCCGCGTCCAGGGTCTGCATGCCCAGGTTGCCGCCGGTCTGGATCGCCGAATAGAGCTGCGCCACCTTGTCCTCGCGAATCAGGTTGCGCACCGCCGCCGTGGCCACCAGGATCTCGTGGGCGGCCACCCGGCCTCCGCCGATGCGCTTGAGCAGCGTCTGGGAGATGACCCCCTGCAGGGACTCGGAGAGCATGGAGCGCACCATGGTCTTCTCGTCTCCCGGGAAGACATCGATGATCCGGTCGATGGTCTTGGCCGCCGAGGTGGTGTGCAGGGTGGCGAACACCAGATGACCGGTTTCCGCCGCGGTCAGCGCCAGGCGAATGGTCTCCAGGTCGCGCATCTCCCCCACCAGGATGACATCGGGATCCTCGCGCAGGGCGCTGCGCAGCGCCGGGGCGAAGCCATGGGTATCACGATGCAGTTCGCGCTGGTTGATCAGGCAGCGTTTGCTGCGGTGGACGAATTCCACCGGATCCTCGATGGTCAGGATATGGTCGTAGCGGATCTCGTTGATGTAGTCGATCAGCGCCGCCAGGGTGGTGCTCTTGCCCGAACCGGTGGGCCCGGTCACCAGTACCAGGCCACGCGGCATCAGCGCCATCCGGCGAAAGACCTCGCCCAGCCCCAGGTCCTCCATGGTCATGATCTCGGCGGGGATGGTGCGGAAGGCACCGCCGATGCCACGGCCGTGATTGAAGACATTGACACGGAAGCGCGCCACCCCCGGCACCTCGAAGGAGAAGTCGGTCTCCAGGTGCTCCTCGAAGTCGCGACGCTGTCGGTCATTGAGGATATCGTAGACCAGCTTGCGCACCTCGCGATCATCCATGGCCGGCACATTGAGTCGCCGAATGTCGCCATCCACCCGGATCATCGGCGGCAGCCCCGCCGATAGATGCAGATCCGAGGCGTTCTGCTTTGCCGAGAATGCCAGCAGTTCGGTAATATCCATGCGGTTCCCCCTGTATCCCTGCGCCTAATTGTAAGGACGTGTATCAGTATGACAGAGGTTGCGCTTTTCGAGACGTTGGCAGCCGCCAATCGCCGCCTGGCCGAGGCCCTGGCCCAGGCCGGCCGCGAGCCCGCAGCGGCGCGGCTGCTGGCGGTTAGCAAGACCAAGCCTGCGTTGATGGTGCGTGAGGCCTATCGACTCGGCCAGCGCGACTTCGGCGAGAACTACCTTCAGGAGGCCCTGGAAAAGCAGGAGACCCTGGCCGACCTGCCCGAGATCGTCTGGCATTTCATCGGCCCCCTGCAATCCAACAAGAGCCGCGCCGTGGCCGAGCACTTCGCCTGGCTGCACAGCCTCGATCGGGAGAAACTGGCACGGCGCCTCGACGAACAGCGCCCGGCGCACCTGCCGCCGCTGAATGTCTGCCTGCAGGTCAATATCAGCGACGAGACCACCAAGGCCGGGGTCTCCCTCGACGACCTGCCGGCCCTGGCCGAAGTGGTCGTGGCCCTGCCCAGGCTGCGCCTGCGCGGCCTGATGGCGATTCCCGCCCCCACCGAGGGACGCGAGGCCCAGCGCGAACCCTATGCGCGACTGCGCCAAGCCCTGGAGGAACTGCGCCAGCGCTTTCCCCAGGCGCCCCTGGACACCCTCTCCATGGGCATGAGCGACGACCTGGAAGCCGCCGTCGCCGAGGGGGCCACCTGGGTCCGCCTGGGCACGGCGATCTTCGGCGCCCGCCCCAAGACACCCCGCGCCTAGGCAGATGCCCTGGGCCCCACGCAGAGGAATCGATTCCCTATGGCTAGCCAAGTGACCTTTATCGGTGCCGGCAACATGGCCAGCGCCATCTTCGGCGGCATGATCGAGGGCGGCTACCCCGCCACCGCCATCACCGCCACCTCGCCCAGCGACGAGCACCTGGCGCCGCTGCGTCAGCGCTACGGCATTCGTACCGAGACCGACAACACCAAGGCGGTCGCCAACGCCGACGTGGTGGTGCTGGCGGTCAAGC
Source organism: Bisbaumannia pacifica (assembly GCF_007989625.1). Classification (GTDB taxonomy): domain Bacteria; phylum Pseudomonadota; class Gammaproteobacteria; order Pseudomonadales; family Halomonadaceae; genus Bisbaumannia; species Bisbaumannia pacifica. The sequence goes on along the minus strand of NZ_BJUK01000027.1, from coordinate 44,218 downwards.
CGCAGATCATGCGCGACGTCTGCGCGGCGATGCGTGACGCCATCCAGGCCCGCAAGCCGCTGATCGTCTCGGTGGCCGCCGGCCTCGGCGCCGACACCCTGGAGACCTGGCTGGGCGGTGAGCTGGCGGTGATTCGCTGCATGCCCAACACCCCGTCCCTGGTGGGCGCCGGCGCCTCCGGCCTCTACGCCAACTCGCGGGTCAGCGACGCGCAGCGCCAGCTGGCGACCGGCCTGCTGGAGGCGGTGGGCCTGGTGGAGTGGGTCGACGAGGAGTCCCTGCTGGAGGCGGTCACCGCCATCTCGGGCAGCGGCCCGGCCTACTTCTTCCTGTTCTTCGAGGCCCTGGAAGCCGCCGGCGTGCGTCTCGGCCTGCCCGCCGCCAGCGCCCGTCGCCTGGCCCTGCAGACCGCCTATGGCGCGGCGCGCATGGCCCAGCAGAGCGACAAGGACCCAGCCACCCTCAAGCAGAACGTGATGTCACCGGGGGGCACCACCGAGCGCGCCATCCACAGCTTCGAGGCCGCCGAGTTGCGGCGCATCGTCGAGGAGGCCACCGAGGCCTGTGCCGCCCGCGCCCGGGAGATGGCCCGGGAGCTCGGCCAGTAACGCCGTCACCGCATCCAGCCACGATAAGGAGCCCCGCACATGGGCAGTCAAATGGGCAACGCCGGCCTACTGCTGGTCAACACCCTGGTCAATATCTACCTCTTCCTGATGATGCTGCGCTTCCTGCTGCAGGCGTCCCGGGCCGACTACTACAACCCCATCAGCCAGTCGGTGGTGAAGATCACCCAGCCGGTGATCGGCCTCTTCCAGGGCTTCCTACGCCCGGTGGGACGCTTCGACCTGGCCACCCTCGGTGCCGCCTTCGTGCTCAAGGTCATCGCCATCATCGCCATCCTGCAGATCGCCGGTATCGGCATGCCGCCGCTGGTCGGCGTGGCCATCGGTGCCGTGGCGGCCATCGCCAACGCCATCCTCAAGATCTACTTCTTCGCGCTGATCGCCATGATCATCCTCAGCTGGGTGGCCCCCAGCGCCAGCCACCCCGGCGCCCTGCTGGTGATGCAGCTGGTGGAACCGATCATGGCCCCGCTGCGCCGCGTCATCCCGCCGCTGGGCATGCTCGACCTCTCCCCCATCGTGGCCTTCATCGCCATCAGCCTGATCGATGGTATCGTGGTGGGCTCGCTGACCCGTGCTGCCGGCATCTCCGGCGCCCTGGTCGGCCTGTGAGGCGCGTGCCGCCCCGGCGGCACGCCCTTCGATAACATAACGACACGACTGGACACCAAGGACCCCATGCCCGAGCTACCCCGTGATTCGGTCGGCCTGGTCACCCCGCAGACCGCGCATTTCGATGCGCCTCTGGAGCTGGCCTGCGGCCGCACCCTGCCCAGCTACGAGCTGGTCTACGAGACCTACGGCGAGCTCAATGCCGAGCGTAGCAATGCGGTACTGATCTGCCACGCCCTCTCCGGCCACCACCATGCCGCCGGCTACCACAGCCCCGACGACCGCAAACCCGGCTGGTGGGATGCGCATATCGGTCCCGGCAAGAGCATCGACACCGAGCGCTTCTTCGTCGTCTCCCTGAACAACCTGGGTGGCTGCCACGGCAGCACCGGGCCGCTGAGCCATAATCCGGCCACCGGCCGCCAGTGGGGCCCCGACTTCCCGATGATGACGGTCACCGACTGGGTACATAGCCAGGCGCGGCTGGCCGACCGCCTGGGCATCCAGCGCTTCGCCGCGGTGATCGGCGGCAGCCTGGGCGGCATGCAGGTGCTGCAGTGGAGCCTCAACTACCCGGAACGGGTGGCCAATGCGGCGGTGATCGCCGCCACCCCCAAGCTCTCGGCGCAGAACATCGCCTTCAACGAGGTGGCCCGCCAGGCGATCCGCTCTGACCCGGACTTCCATGACGGCCGCTACGCCGAGCACGACACCCTGCCGCGGCGCGGCCTCAAGCTGGCCAGGATGGTGGGACACATCACTTACCTCTCCGAAGATGCCATGGGCAGCAAGTTCGGCCGCGACCTGCGCAGCGACGACTTCAACTTCGGCTACGACGTGGAGTTCCAGGTGGAGTCCTACCTGCGTTACCAGGGCGACACCTTCTCCAACCGCTTCGATGCCAACACCTACCTGTTGATGACCAAGGCCCTGGACTACTTCGATCCGGCGGCGCCCCACGGCGGCGACCTGGCCGCGGCCCTGGCCCCGGCCAGCTGCCCCTTCCTGGTGGTGAGCTTCTCCACCGACTGGCGCTTCCCGCCGTCGCGCTCCCGGGAACTGGTGGATGCACTGATCCGCGCCGGCAAGGCGGTCAGCTTCGCCAATATCGACTCGCCCCATGGCCACGACGCCTTCCTGCTGCCGGAGCCCCGCTATCAGGCGGTATTCGCCGGTTTCATGAAGCGCGTGGCCCGCGACCTGAACCTGGAGGCCCACTGATGCGCGCCGACCTCAAGCTGATTCATGGCTGGGTGCCCGAGAGGGCCCGGGTCCTCGACCTGGGCTGCGGCGACGGCACCCTGCTGGCCGCCCTGGCCCGGGACAAGGGAGTCACCGGTTACGGCCTGGAGATCGATCCCGACGGCATCACCGCCTGTATCGAGAAGGGCGTCAATGTCATCGAGCAGAACCTCGACGAAGGCCTGGCCAACTTCGACGACGACGCCTGCGACCTGGTGATCATGACCCAGGCCCTGCAGGCCCTGCGTCGCCCCGACCTGATGCTCGACGAGATGCTGCGGGTGGCCGGGGAGTGCATCATCACCTTCCCCAACTTCGCCTACTGGCGGCATCGCCTCTACCTGGGCTTCAAGGGCTATATGCCGGTCTCCAAGTCGCTGCCCCACGCCTGGTACGACACCCCCAACATCCATCTCTCGACCTTCAACGACTTTGAACGCCTGTGCCGTGACAAGGGTCTGATCATCAGCGACCGGGCGGTGGGCAACGGCGAGCACGAGGGGCACTGGACCTCGCGGCTGTGGCCCAACCTGTGTGGCGAGACCGCCGTGTTCCGGGTCAGCCGGGGCCCGGGCGGCTGAATCGAAGGCAATAAGTAAGGGGAAAGACCATGAAGGCCAAGACTCTCGGCGCCTGGCTGCTTAGCGGCCTGCTGGCCTGGCTGCTGGCGGCCGGCGCCCAGGCCCAGCAGTACGAGCGGGTCGGCAACTACCAGATCCACTACAGCGCCATCAACACCAGCTTCCTGACGCCGGAGGTGGCCGCCGCCTACGATATTCAGCGCAGCCAGGTGATGGCGTTGCTCAATATCAGCGTGCTCGAGGAGCAGGAGGACGGCACCACCCGGCCGGCGAATGCCTGGGTCAGCGGTCGCGTCGGCAACCTGGCCGGCCAGACCCAGAACCTGGCATTCCGCACCGTGCGCGATGGCGAGGCCATCTACCACCTGGCCACCTTCCGCATCCAGGAGGACGAGCCGATGCGCTTCGAGCTGGAGGTGGGCTATGACCGCAACGCCGACCCCGCCCAAGTCGGCTTCATGCAACGCTTTTATATCGATCGCTGATGAGTGCTATCGCCCACCGCTCCCAACTGGATGCCACCGCGGCCCTGGGCCTGCGCCTGCCGGACGGCCGCGAGGCCTTCCTGGTGCGGGTACACGGCCGGATCAGCGCCTTCGAGAACCGCTGCCCCCATCAGGGCATCGGCCTCGACTTCCAGCCGGATGTCTTCCTCGAGCCCGGCGGCGAGCTGATTCAGTGCAGCATGCACGGCGCCCTCTTCCTGCCGGAGAGCGGCGAATGCGTCTTCGGGCCCTGCCAGGGGCGCCACCTGGTCCCGGTGGCAATTCGCATCGACGACGACGGCCAGATTCATCTGGCCGAGTGATACGCCCTGGCGTCTCTATCCCAGGTGAACGGGCAGCCGCCTGACCAACCGGATGCCCCGGGGCACTCCGGCCTCAACGACCACCTCACAGCCATAGGCCAGCACCTCCACCCCCGCCTCGGCGACCCGTCTCAGGGTCTCGGCATAGCGGGGGTCGAGATGCATCGCCGGGGCCACCGAGGGGATGGCGGTATGGGCCACGCAGAACAGCAGCACCGCCCGATGCCCCTCCGCGGCCAGGTCGGCCAGTACCTCCAGGTGCTTGCGGCCCCGCTCGCTGACCGCGTCGGGGAAGTAGCCGCCGCCATCGGCCTCGCGCAGGGTCACCTGCTTGACCTCCACATAGGTCGGCTCGCCCCGATCGTCGCTCAGCCGGAAGTCGAGGCGCGCCCCCTCCACCCGCACCTCGCGCCTGAGCTCGGCGAAGCCGGCCAGCTCGCTTACCACGCCCTCGCGCAACGCCGCCTCGACGATGCCATTGGCGCGCCCGGTATGCACCGAGGCGAAGGCGACACCGCCCTCCGGCTGGGGCAGTTCGATTAGCTCCCAGGTCCAGGCCAGCTTGCGCTTGGGGTTGTCGCTGGCGGCCAGCCAGACCCGGCAGCCCGGCACATTGACCGCGCGCATGGAGCCGGTATTGGGGCAGTGGGCCACCACCAGGGAGCCATCGGCCAGCTCCACGTCGGCCAGGAAGCGCTTGTAGCGCCGGCGCAGGATGCCCGGCGTCAGGGCGGGATAGGTCATGGAAAGCGCGGCTTGCGATGCCGGCTCGGGCTGCCCGGGGGCATCAGCGATGACATCCTGCTTCATAGCCGCCCCAGGAAGCGTTCGAGGCGACTCAGGGCCTCCTCCAGGCGCGCCACCGAGGTGGTGAAGGCGATCCGCACATGGTGCTCGCCGCCACGCACCGCGAAGTCGATGCCCGGGGTGATGGCGACGCTCTCCTCCTCCAGCAGTTGCTGGCAGAAGGCCTGACTGTCACGGCTGTAGCGGGAGATATCCAGCCACACATAGAAGGCCCCCTGGGGCGGCAGCGAGGGCGCCAAGTCGAGGCGTGCCAGCCCCGCCAGCAGGGCATCCCGACGCCGTTCCAGCTCCCGGCGACGACTCTCCAGCTCGTCTAGGCAGGTCGGGGTGAAGGCCGCCAGGGCGGCATGCTGGGCCGGGGTGGAGGCGGCCAGGAAGACGTTCTGGGCCAGCCGCGTCAGGGGCTCCACCGCCGCCTCCGGGGCCAGCAGCCAGCCCAGGCGCCAGCCGGTCATGCCGAAATACTTGGAGAAGCTGTTGACCACGAAGGCCTCGGGAGCCGCCGCCGCCGCCGAGACCGGCTCGACCCCATAGGTCAGCCCCTGATAGATCTCATCCACCAACAGGGCGCCGCCGCGCGCCTCGACCGCCGCCGCCACCGCCGCCAGTTGGTCGGCATCCAGCATATGGCCGGTGGGGTTGGAGGGAGTGGCCAGCATCGCCAGGCGCGTGGTATCGCGCCAATGCCGGGCCACCAACTCGGCATCCAGTTGCCAGCCGCTCGCCGGCCCCACCGCCACGGTATCCAGTTCGGCCTCGGCCAGGGCCATGAAGTGGCGATTGCAGGGGTAGGTGGGGTCGGCCATCAGCACCCGGTCGCCGCGCTGCACCAGCAGCTGGCTAGCCAGCAGCAGGGCTCCGGAGGCGCCGGGGGTGACCAGGATGCGCGCCGGATCGACCTCGGCGCCGAAGCGCTCGGCGTAGTGGCCGGCGATGGCCTCGCGCAGCGCCGGCAGGCCCGCCGCCGGCGTGTAACGGGTCTGCCCCGCGGCCAGGGCCCGCTGTCCCGCCGCCACCACCGCCTCCGGGGTGGCGAAATCCGGCTCGCCCACCTCCAGGTGAATCACGTCATGGCCGGCGGCCTCCCGCCCCTGGGCCACCTCCAGCAGGCTCATCACCCGGAAGGGCTCGACGCGATCCAGTCGCGCGCTCCAACTCATGCCTCACTCTCCTTCAACGGCCACGATCCGGCCTCTCGATGGCTCGATATGGCACCTCTGGCGGGGGCCACGGTCAAACGGAATTGTAACCGGCTGCGGCATCAGCCGGCACCTCCGGATCATGTGACAGTTGCAATGCGGGCGTTTTTTCGCTAAATAAGCAAGGCTTTGGGCCGGCAGCAGTGCGCCTGCCCGACCGGGCATCGGCCCCAGTCACTCGAGCAATGAGGCAGCCCCCATGCCAGTAGCAGCACAAAAGACGGAAGCGCCAAAGAAATTCACCCCGTACGAAGCGGCACCGGGTGAAGAGTACATGAACGAGAAGCAGCTGGAGCACTTCCGACAGATCCTGCTCGACTGGAAACAGGAGCTCATGGAAGAAGTGGACCGCACCGTGCGTCACCTGCAGGAAGACGCCAACAACTATGCGGACCCAGCGGATCGTGCCACCCAGGAAGAGGGCTTCAGCCTCGAGCTGCGGACCCGCGACCGGGAGCGCAAGCTGCTCAAGAAGATCAACGAGACCATCGAGAAGATCGACGAAGACGACTACGGTTTCTGCGAGGCCTGTGGCGTCGAGATCGGCATTCGACGCCTCGAGGCACGCCCCACCGCCACCCTCTGCGTGGACTGCAAGACCCTGGCCGAGCTCAAGGAGAAGCAGCTCGGCGGCTAACCCCCCGGCGATACCAGCGTGACGGGCACCCTCGGGTGCCCGTTTGCCTTTCCGCCGACGGAGTCCGCCATGCCACGCTATCGAGGCCGCTTCGCCCCGACGCCCTCGGGCCCCCTGCACTTCGGTTCCCTGGTCGCCGCCCTGGGCAGCTACCTGGACGCCCGCCAGGCCGGCGGCGACTGGCTGCTGCGAATCGAGGACATCGACCCGCCACGCTGCCCCGCCGGTGCCGGCGACACCATCCTGCGCCAGCTGGAGGCCTTCGGCCTGCACTGGGATGGCCCGGTGCACTACCAGAGCGACCGCCACGACGCCTACCAGGCGGCCCTGGAGTGCCTGATCGATCAGGGGCTGGCGTACCCCTGCAGCTGCTCCCGCAAGCAGTGGCGCGACCACCCCATCTACCCCGGCTGGTGTCGCGACGGGGTGCACGAGCCCGGCAAACCGCTGGCCTGGCGCCTGCGCAGCGACCTGGGCCTGCGCCCGGTCGAGTGGCAGGATCGCCTCTTCGGCGCCCAGCGCTTCGATCCGGCGACCCTCGGCGACGTGGTGCTCAAGCGCAAGGATGACCTCTGGGCCTACCAGTTGGCGGTGGTGGTGGATGATGCCGCCCAGGGCATCAGCGATGTCGTGCGTGGTCACGACCTGCTCGACAACACTCCCTGGCAGCGCCAGCTGCAGGCGGCCCTGGGGCTGCCCGAGCCCCGCTATCTGCACCTGCCGTTGATTCTCGGCGCCGATGGCCAGAAGCTCTCCAAGCAGAACCTGGCGCCGGCCCTGCCCTGGGAAGGCCCCGAGGTACGGCGCCTGCTGCACCGCGCCCTGAAGGCCCTGGATCAGGCGCCGGCGCCGGGGCTGATCCGCGAGCCGGTGGCGGTGCAACTGGCCGAGGCGATCCCCCGCTGGTCGGTGGCACGGCTACGCGCCGATGCCCAGCGCCCCCAGCCCTGATTCGCCCCGCAGCAGAGGAGCGTCCCATGTATCTCTACCGGCTGATGCTGTTCCTGGTATTCGGCGGCTACCTGCTCTCGCCGCTGCTGATGAGCGGCTGGGCCTCGCCGGACAGCGCCTGGTACCGGCCCTTCCTGATCTGGGGCGGCCTGATCGCCCTGTCGCTATGGCTGGAGCAGAAGAGGAAACTGGATGAACATGGCTGATTTCCGGGAGGTCCGCCCATGAGCGCCGCCCAGCTATTCCTCCTCGGTATCGGCTATCTGTCGTTGCTGTTCCTGGCCGCCCTGGCCGTGGAGCGGGGCTGGGTGCCGATCCGCCTGGTGCGCCACCCCGCCGTCTATACCCTGGCGCTGGGGGTCTATGCCAGCGCCTGGGCCATCTATGGCAGCCTGGAGCTGGCCAGCCAGGCGGGCTACGGCTACCTGGCCTATTACCTGGGACCCGCCGGGGCCTTCCTGCTCGCCTCGGTGCTGCTGGTACCGATCCAGCGCCTGACCCGCACCTATCAGCTGTCGTCCCTGGCCGACCTCTTCGCCTTCCGCTTCCGCTCACGCTGGGTGGGCACCCTGATCACCCTGGTCAGCCTGCTGGCGGTGCTGCCGCTGCTGGCCCTGCAGATCCAGACCCTCGGCGATGTCACCCGTGTGCTCACCGGCACCGCCTCCCCGGCGCTGATGGCGCTGGCCTTCAGCGCGGTGATCGCGCTCTTCGCGATCCTCTTCGGCGCCCGCCACACCCGGCTGCATGCCCGCCACGACACCCTGCTGGCGGTGATCGCCCTCGAGTCCCTGATCAAGCTGCTGGCCCTGCTGGCCCTGGGCGCCTTCGCGCTGTTCGCGATCTTCGAGGGGCCGGCCAGCGTCCAGGCCTGGCTAGCGGGGCCCGGCGCCGCGATCCAAGCCGAGGTGACCCGCCTCGACCCGGGGCAGTGGCGCACCCTGCTGCTGCTGTTCTTCGCCGCCGCCTTCCTGATGCCCCACCTCTTCCATATGGCCTTCGCCGAGACTCTCTCCCGGCGCACTCTGCAGCAGGCCAGTTGGAGCCTACCGCTCTACCTGCTGCTGCTGGCCCTGCCGGTACCCTTGATCCTGTGGGGCGCCCAGCGCGTCGGAGCCGATAGCGCGGCGCTGGGCGCCGCCTACCTGGCCTACGGGCTGTCGGAATCGCCCTGGATCCAGGGCCTGGTGTTTATCGCCGGCCTGGCCGCCGCCAGCGGCACCCTGATCCTGATCGCCCTGGCCCTCTCCGGGATGATGCTCAACCACTGGGTACTGGTGGCCCACTCGCCGATTCACCAGCCCGACCTCTACCACTGGCTGCGCTGGCTACGTCGCGCGCTGATCGCCGCGGTGATCTTCGGCGGCTGGCTCTTCTACCGCATCGTCGGCATCCACCATGACCTGATGACCCTGGGCATCGTCGCCTTCGTCGGCATGGCCCAGTGCCTGCCCGGCATCCTGGCGGTGCTCTACTGGCCCGGCGCCAACCGCAAGGGCATGCTCAGCGGCCTCGTCGTCGGCGTGGCGATCTGGCTGCTGGGCATGTGGCTGCCGCTGCTCACCGGCATGACGCCACGCATCCTGCTGCCGCCGGGGCTGGAGCTGCTGGCCAACGAACCGGACTGGTACGTGGTGACCCTGGTCTCCCTGGCCACCAATATCCTCACCTTTATCCTGGTCTCGCTGCTGACCCGCACCTCCGAGGGTGAACGCGCCGCCGCCGAGGCCTGCTCGGTGGATGCGGTGATCCGTCCCAAGCGCCTGCCCCTGGATGCCCGCAATGGCGCGGAATTCATCCAGCGCCTGGCGCCGGTACTCGGCGAGGAGGTGGCCCGCCGCGAGGTCGAACGGGCCCTGGAGGCGCTGCGCATTTCGCCCCAGGAGGGACGCCCCTATGCCCTGCGCCGCCTGCGCGACCGCCTGCAGGCCAACCTCTCCGGGCTGATGGGTCCCTCGGTGGCCCAGGATATCGTCGACAGCTACCTGCCCTACCGCCGTGGCGCCCAGGAACCCACCGACGATATCCACTTCGTGGAGAGTCGCCTGGAGGCCTATCGCTCGCGGCTCACCGGCCTGGCCCGGGAGCTCGACGGCCTGCGCCGCTACCATCGGCGCATCCTCACCCGACTGCCGGTGGGGCTGTGCGCTTTCGGCGTCGACGACGAGCTGCTGATGTGGAACGACGCCCTGGCCGAACTCTCCGGCATCGACGGCGCCAGCGTGGTCGGCTCGCGGCGCACCGACCTGCCGGCCCCCTGGGGCGAACTGCTGGGGCGCATGTTCGATGAACGCCAGGATCATCTCTACAAGCAGGAGGTACGCCTGGACGGCGGCGTGCGCTACCTCTCCCTACGCCGCGCCGAACTGCAGGCCGACGACGCGGTGCGCGGCGGCACCGTGGTCCTGGTGGAGGATCACAGCGAGATGAAGTGGCTGGAAGAAGAGCTGGTCCATGCCGCCCGCCTGGCCTCCATCGGCCAGCTGGCCGCCGGGGTCGCCCACGAGATCGGCAACCCCATCACCGGCATCTCCTCGCTGGCCCAGAACCTGCGCTATGACACCGACGACCCCCAGCTGCTGGAGACCGCGGAACAGATCCAGCAGCTCACCGATCGGGTCTCGCGCATCGTCTCCTCCCTGGTGGGTTTCGCCCATGGCGGCCGCCATGTCCAGGGCCAGGCCTTCGCGACGCTCGCCCTGCGCGAGGTGGTGGAGGATGCCCTGCACTTGATCCACCTGGCCCGCTCGGGTCAGGATGTTACCTATCGAAACCTCTGCCCCGGGGGGTGTCATATCGAAGGCGATGCCCAGCGCCTGGTGCAGGTCTTCGTCAACCTGCTCAACAACGCTCGGGACGCCAGTCCCGACGGCGGTGAGGTGCTGATCGAGGCGAGCCGCGAGGGTAACGGTGTCTGTGTTACCGTTACCGATGAGGGTCAGGGCATCGACGCGAGCATTCGTGACCACCTCTTCGAACCCTTTACCACCACCAAGGCGCCCGGCGAGGGCACGGGGCTCGGCCTGCCGCTGGTCTACAGCATCATCGCCGAGCACCACGGGCAGATCCATATCGAGTCTCCCCCCCCGGAGCGAGAACGCGGCACCCGCATCCTGATGTGGCTGCCCACCAACCGAGAGGACGGCAAGCATCCCCATGAGCCGGATTCTGATCGTTGAAGACGAAGCCATTATCCGCAGCGCCCTGCGCCGCCTGCTGGAACGCCATGACTACCAGGTGAGCGAAGCAGGCTCGGTGGACGAGGCCGAGGCCCTCGATCCCCAGCGCTTCGATCTGGTGATCAGCGACCTGCGCCTGCCCGGCACCCAGGGCACCGCCCTGATCGACCGCGCCGCCCCCACCCCGGTGGTGATCATGACCAGCTACGCCAGCATGCGCTCGGCGGTGGAGGCCCTGAAGCAGGGCGCCGTGGACTACGTGGCCAAGCCCTTCGACCACGACGACCTGCTCAAGACCGTGGCCCGGGCCCTGGAGCAGCACGCCGCCGAGGCGGCGCCCCCCGCGGCGACCAGCAGCGCCGCCCCGCCCCAGGAGCTGATCGGTGACTGCGAGGCGATGCAGGTGGTCTATACGCGGATCCGCAAGACCGCCCCGGCGGACGTCACCGTGCTGATCCAGGGCGAGTCCGGTACCGGCAAGGAGCTGGTGGCGCGGGCCATCCACTCCCAGAGCCAGCGCGCCCGGGCCCCGCTGATCTGCGTCAACTGCGCGGCCATCCCCGAGACGCTGATCGAATCGGAGCTGTTCGGTCACGAGAAGGGCGCCTTCACCGGTGCCAATGCGGCCCGCACCGGCCTGGTGGAGGCCGCCGACGGCGGCACCCTCTTCCTCGACGAGATCGGCGAGCTGCCCCTGGACGCCCAGGCGCGCCTGCTGCGGGTGCTGCAGGAGGGCGAGATCCGCAAGATCGGCTCGGTGGAGACCCGTCACGTCGACGTGCGCCTGATCGCGGCGACCCACCGCGACCTGCGCGCCATGTCCAAGAGCGGCGAGTTCCGCCTCGACCTCTACTACCGCCTCAATGTGATGCAGATCGACCTGCCGCCGCTCCGCGACCGGGAGCAGGATATCCTCAAGATCGCCGACGTCCTGCTGGAGAAGGCCTGCCGCCGTCACGCCCGCGAGGGGCTCAAGCTCTCCCGGGCGGCACGCCGCGAGATCCACGACTACCCCTGGCCCGGCAACGTGCGGGAGCTGGAGAACGCTCTGGAGCGGGGCGTGATCCTCGCCGAGGGCCACCTGATCCACCCCGATGACCTGGGGTTGCAGCCCGGGCCGCCCCTCGCCCGCAGCCAACCCAAGCCCGCCTCCCCCGTGGCGCCGGACCCGCGAGAAGCCGGCGACGCCGAGCTGGACGAGGAGGACCTCTCCCTCGAGGACTACTTCCAGCACTTCGTCCTCGAGCACCAGGACCAGATGAGCGAGACCGAGCTGGCCCAGAAGCTCGGCATCAGCCGCAAGTGCCTATGGGAGCGCCGCCAACGCCTGGGGATACCGCGCAAGAAGAGCGCCAGGAGCCGCACCGGATAAGCCCGGCGCAAGCAACCCGACCATGGTCTAAGCGCCCATCGAGCCCGCCTCGATGGGCGTTTTTCGTGTCGTGGAGGGAACTTTTGCACCAGTTGTTACCATCCCACACACCCCCTGCCCCAGAAGGGCCCAATTTGGGTAACACATCATCCCGGCCCGGTAGGCATGCCAGAAAGCGACAAACACAACACCATGTTTTTTATGGTTTTTTCAGATAGTGGCACGCACGGTGCAATATCCTAGGGCAAGAAGAACAAGATCCGGACGCCGCCAGGTCACTGCCCCAAGGGGCGTAACAAGAACAACAGGTGACACTTCGGCAGGCGCCAGTCGACGAGCCAACAACAACAAGATCGTCGAGCATGGCAAACAAGGGGTGACGACCCGCCAAGAACAACAACAAGGCGCAGTCACCCGGATGAGGTCACAACAAGAACAACAGGGCCCGATATCCGGAGGTTCATCAGGACGCGACGCACCAGGCGGGAGCAACAAGAACAACAAGCTCCCCAGGCGTGCACCCTCGGCAACCAACAACAACAGGCCGAGGGAAGGTAGACTGCCTACCGTCGTGGTTGGATTATTGTTTTGAATACGAGACGGTCGCCACCAGGAAGACCGACAAAGACAACAACACTGCTTGCCTGAAACTTGTCTTGGTGACTGTGGTGCGTATTCAAGGCGATGCGCCATCACGAAGAAAAACCAGCAGCATGGATGCTGATCTGACCGCTTAAGGGGAGGCCGCATGGCCTCCCCTTTCTGCTTTTATGCGCCGATCACCCTCAAGCCACGGTTCCCATGCTGTCGGCGGTCGGCTACACTGACGTTTTAGGACTCCGCGAGTCGATATCGCTGCATGTTCAAAGGATTTACCCGCTTTCTCCAACGCCCCGGTGAACGCTTGAAGCATCTCTTCGGCAGCCAGGATGGCCCCGGCGAGTCTCCCGGCCTTCGCGTCATCCCCCGCGACCAGCACTCGGTGTCACGCCGACTGTTCAGCGAACCCGCCCTCAAGGTGCTCTACCGGCTGCACAACGCCGGTTACGAGGCCTATCTGGTGGGTGGCTGCATCCGTGACTCCCTGCTCGGCAAGCAGCCCAAGGACTTCGACGTGGCCACCGACGCCACCCCCGAGGAGGTCCGCGAGCTGTTTCGCAATTCGCGGATCATCGGCCGGCGCTTCCGCATCGTCCATGTGCGCTTCGGCCGCGAGGTGATCGAGGTCACCACCTTCCGCGGCAAGCCCAACGAGGATCACGGCGAGCATCTCTCCCAGCAGAGCGACGATGGCCTCTTGCTGCGCGACAACGTCTGGGGCGACGTGGAAGAGGACGCCCTGCGTCGCGACTTCACCGTCAACGCCCTCTACTACAATATCGCCGACTTCTCGATCCATGACTGGGCCGATGGGGTCAGCGATATCGAGTCGCGCACCCTGCGCATGATCGGCGACCCGGCCACCCGCTATCGGGAAGACCCGGTGCGCATGCTGCGCGCCATTCGCTTCGCCGCCAAGCTCGATTTCGATTTCGCCGCCGCCACCGAGGCGCCGATTCGCGAGATGGCCCCACTGCTGCTGCAGATTCCCCCGGCCCGGCTGTTCGACGAGGTGCTCAAGCTGTTCCTCGCCGGCCATGCCCTGACCACCTTCCGGCTGCTGCGCGACTATGACCTCTTCGCCATGCTCTTCCCGGAGGCCGACGAGGCCCTGAGCGAGCTGCCCTGGGCGGAAGCGCTGTTCGAGCGCGCCCTGGCCAATACCGATGCGCGCATCCAGCAGGATCGCCCGGTGACCCCGGCCTTCCTGTTCGCCGCCCTGCTGTGGCCCGGCGTGGTGCAGCGCCAGGCACGCCTGCAGGAGGATGGCATGCCGCCGGTCCCGGCCCTGCAGGCCGCCGCCCAGCAGGCGGTGTCTCGGCAGTTGCAACATATCTCGATTCCCAAGCGCTTCAGCATTCCCATGCGCGAGATCTGGGACCTGCAGCAGCGCCTGCCCCAGCGTCGCGGTCGTCGCGCCATCCAGACCCGCGAGCATCCGCGCTTCCGCGCCGCCTACGACTTCCTGCTGCTGCGCGAAGAAGCCGGCGAGATCAAGCCCGGCCTGGGCGACTGGTGGACCGCCTTCCAGGAGGGCGACGAGCATGACCAGCAACGCCTGCTGGGCAAGGCCGCCAGCCAGGGTGACGAGCCTCGCCCACGCAAGCGTCGCCCGCGCAAGCGCCGCCGGCGTCCCGGTGGCGCCGGCGGCGACCAGCATGGCTGAGGCGAGGTGGCACCGGGCCTATATCGGCCTGGGTAGCAACCAGGAGCATCCCCGCGAGCAGGTCACCCAGGCCATCGATGCTCTGGGCCATCTGCCGCTGACCCGCCTAACGGGCGCCTCGCGGCGCTATGTCAGCGCCCCGGTGGGGCCCCAGGATCAGCCCGATTTCGTCAACGCCGTGGCCGAGCTCGTCACGCGGCTCTCGCCGCTGGCCCTGCTCGACCAGCTCCAGGCCCTGGAACAACGCCACGGCCGCCGCCGATTGCGTCACTGGGGACCGCGTACCCTGGACCTGGACCTGCTGCTCTATGATGACGTCGTGATCGATTCACCACGGCTGCGGGTTCCCCACCCGGAAATGGCGAATCGCGGCTTCGTGCTGGTCCCCCTGGCCGAGCTGGCCCCGACGCTTTGCCTCCCCGATGGACGGCGCATCGTCCCCTTGGCCGAGGCCAGGAGCGGCGACGACTTGCGACCCTTGTTACCCTAGGGGTAAAGTCGTCCGGCTGAGTGTTACTGTTTCACACGAGTTAGCCCTTGGTCGGTAACATCTTGCCGCACCATGGCGGGTCGGGTAACGTCACCCGCTCGAGACCGGTATAAAACGACCGTTTTAACGCCAATCATGAGAATGTCCTTATGAAAACCGTCACCCTGAGCACGCTGCAGGCCTTCAAGCGCTCCGGCGAGGCGTTCAGCTGCCTGACCGCCTATGACGCCTCCTTTGCCCGGGCGGCCAGCGAGGCCGGCATCGAGGTGCTGCTGGTGGGCGACTCCCTGGGCATGGTCCTGCAGGGGCATAGCAGCACCCTGCCGGTCACCCTCGAGGAGATCTGCTACCACACCCGCTGTGCGGCCCAAGGCAAGGGCAGCAGCCTGCTGATGGTGGACCTGCCGTTTATGAGCAACTCCAGCCTGGAGCGGCTGCTGCAGGATGCCGGCGAGCTGATGCGCGCCGGCGCCGAGCTGGTCAAGGTGGAGGGCGAGGCCTGGATGGCCGAGGGTATTCGCGAGCTGACTCGCCGCGGCGTACCGGTCTGCGCCCACCTGGGCCTGACGCCTCAGACCGTCTATCAACTGGGCGGCTACAAGGTGCAGGGACGCGACGCCGAGCGCGCCGAGCAGATCATCGCCGACGCCCGCACCCTGGTGGAAGCCGGCGCCTCGGTGATCCTGCTGGAGTGCGTTCCCGCTAGCCTAGGCCGGGCGGTGACCGAGGCGGTGGACGTGCCGGTGATCGGCATCGGCGCCGGCCCCGACACGGATGGCCAGATCCTGGTGATGCACGACGTCCTGGGGGTGACCCACGGCCGCACCCCGCGCTTCGTCAAGAACTTCATGCAAGACGCACAGAGCATTCAGGGTGCCTTCCTGGACTACCACGAGGCGGTCAAGGCACGGCACTTCCCCGCCGAGGAGCACTGTTTCTGATGCATACCCTGGAGCGCATCGCCGCCCTGCACGAGACCCTGGCCGAAGCACGCCGTGCCGGCCGGCGCATCGGTCTGGTACCCACCATGGGCAACCTCCACGAGGGGCACCTCGCCCTGGTCGCCGAGGCCAGGCGCCATGCCGATCTGGTGGTGGCCACTATCTTCGTCAATCCCATGCAGTTCGGGGCCGGCGAGGACCTGGACGCCTACCCGCGCACCCTGGCCGAGGACCAGGCCAAGCTGGCCGCCGCCGGCTGCGACCTGCTGTTTGCCCCACAGACCGCCGAGATCTATCCCCGCGGCCTGGAGGCCCAGACCCGGGTCAGGGTCCCCGAGGTGAGCGAAGGCCTGTGTGGCGGCAGCCGCCCCGGCCATTTCGATGGCGTGGCCACCGTCGTCACCATGCTCTTCAACCTGGTGCAGCCTCACCTGGCCTGCTTCGGGGAGAAGGACTACCAGCAGCTGGCGGTGATTCGCCGCCTGGTGGCGGACCTGCACCTGCCCATCGAGATCATCGGCGTGCCCATCGTGCGCGCCACGGATGGCCTGGCCCTCTCCTCCCGCAACGGCTACCTGAGCGAGGTGGAACGGGCCCAGGCGCCGGGGCTCTATCGCACCCTCTGCGAGCTACGCGATGCCCTGGAGGCCGGCGGTGCACCCGGCGACTGCTTGGCCGACGCCGAGGCCACCCTTGCCAAGCGCGGCTTCACCCCCGACTATCTCGAGCTGCGCGCCCAGGACCTGGGGCCGCTGACCGACGCCACACGCCATGCCGTGATCCTCGCCGCCGCCCAACTGGGGCCGGCGCGCCTGATCGATAACCTGACCGTCAACCTGCCCCGCTAAGCGCAGGAAGGAAGAGAAGCCCGATGCATACCATCATGCTCAAGGCCAAGCTGCATATGGCCCGCGTTACCCATGCCGTACTCAACTACGAAGGCTCCTGCGCCATCGACGGCGAGCTGCTGGACATGGCTGGCATCCGCGAAAACGAACAGATCCAGATCTACAACGTGGAGAATGGCCAGCGCTTCACCACCTACGCCATTCGCGCCGAGGAAGGCTCGAAGATCATCTCCGTGAATGGCGCCGCCGCCCACCTGGCCGGCGTCGAGGATCGGGTGATCATCTGCAGCTACGCCCACTACAGCGAGGCCGAGCTGGATAGCCACCAGCCCGCCCTGGTCTACCTCCAGGAAGGCAACGCGGTCAGCCACACCAGCAACGCCATTCCCGTCCAGCTCGCCTAAGAGCTCCGGGCCCGCTGTGATACACCGGCCCGCCGCCCTTCTGGGCGGCGGGCCGTTTTCATGGAATTGTCCATTGCCGCAGTGCACAAATCTCCCTTATGCTGAACGAGTCACCGCTCGAGACTCAGCCAGGAGATTCCCATGCAAGACGTGGTCATTGTTGCAGCAAAGCGCACCGCCATCGGCAGCTTCGGCGGCTCCCTCGCCGGCATTCCCGCCAGCGACCTCGGTGCCCTGGTTATCAAGGACCTCCTCGCCGAGACCGGCGTGGCCCCGGAGCAGGTCGATGAAGTCCTGCTCGGTCAGGTATTGACCGCAGGCGTCGGCCAGAACCCCGCCCGTCAGGCCGCCATCAAGGGCGGTCTCCCCGACGCCGTCCCCGCCATGACCATCAACAAGGTATGCGGCTCCGGCCTCAAGGCCCTGCACCTGGCCACCCAGGCGATTCGCTGCGGCGATGCCGAACTAATCCTGGCCGGCGGCCAGGAGAACATGTCGGCCTCCCCCCATGTGCTGCCCAACTCGCGTAATGGCCAGCGCATGGGCGACTGGAAGGCCGTCGACACCATGGTCAACGACGGCCTGTGGGACGCCTTCAACAACTACCACATGGGGATCACCGCCGAGAACCTGGCGGAGAAATACGGCATCACCCGCGAGGCGATGGACGAGTTCGCCGCCGCCTCCCAGCAGAAGGCCAGCGACGCCATCAAGGCCGGCAAGTTCAAGGGCCAGATCGTCCCGGTGGAGATTCCCCAGCGCAAGGGTGACCCGCTGGTCTTCGATACCGACGAGAACCCCCGCGAGACCACCGCCGAGAAACTCGGCGGCATGCGCCCCGCCTTCAAGAAGGACGGCACCATCACCGCCGGTAACGCCTCCTCCCTCAACGACGGTGCCGCCGTGGTGATGCTCTGCTCCGCCGAGAAGGCCAAGGAACTGGGCCTGACCCCGCTGGCCCGCATCGCCGGCTACGCCAATGCCGGCGTCGACCCGGCCATCATGGGCATCGGCCCGGCCCCGGCCACCCGCCGCTGCCTGGAGAAGGCCGGCTGGAGCCTGGACGATCTGGACCTGGTCGAGGCCAACGAGGCCTTCGCCGCCCAGGCCCTCTCCGTCAACAAGGAGCTGGGCTGGGATACCGACAAGGTCAACGTCAACGGCGGTGCCATCGCCCTCGGCCACCCCATCGGTGCCTCCGGCTGCCGGGTGCTGGTGACCCTGCTGCACGAGATGATCGCCCGGGACGCCAAGAAGGGCCTGGCGACCCTATGTATCGGCGGCGGCCAGGGCGTAGCGCTGGCAATCGAGCGCTAAGCGCAAGCCGCATAAAAGATTGCCCCTGCCAAATGGCAGGGGCAATCTATTCAAAGACACAAATTCAATAAGTTGCAGACTCAAGCTCTATCCATGCGAGAATTTTTGACAACACGGCAACCTTTGGAAGAAAGTCATTATCCATATCATTCATTGCAACAAACTCTATACCACCATTCCTTGTTATCTCACCACCAGAAACGATTGCCCCATATATCACTGAAGTACCATTTTGAGTAAAGTTACCACCTGAGAAATACACAGCATAGCTTGGCTCATCCTGTCCGCCACCACCGTCCCTGCCATTGAATATCATATCGCCACCAGAAACCACAAAAGTATCAACCTCACCATCATTACCAAGTGTAGAGGCCCCACCATGTGTCAAACTCCCGGTCGCCAATATTGTCACATCATTAAAGCTACCTGAAAGACTGAGATCTCCATTACAGTAATAAACCTTACCATCCTGACCACCACTTAAGCTGAGGTCATCACAAGTTCCATCCGCATTAGTAACATCAACAAGCAAAGCAGTTCCATTAACAGAATCATATATCCTAGCTATCTCATCTAGAGCTGACGGGATATCCACCGTTCCAACCCCTGATGAAGCGCACACGACAGAATCACAGGCACTAGGATCATCTGAATACACGACATCATTGTCATTTGTTGTGACTTGCCCGGATGCAGTAATGAAACCTATCGTACCATCCGTTAGTTGCTTTATATCTACATCAGAATTAGAGTGAACATTCCCAACAATCGTTGAGTTGCCGTTAATCTCAATATTTTGCTCCGCTTTCAAACCATCGATAAAAATCTCGTTAATCACCTCACTCGGAGGCAGAAGGTCCAGCCTCAAGGCCCTTGATGCCATCACCTCCCCACCTGAAACCACCTCCCCCATACTATAGCCAATCAGCTCTCCAGATTCGCACCTTATCTCAGTAACATACTCCCTAGTAAGACCACCACTAGATGAGTAAGCACTATTCTGGGGACCATAAAGCACAGAATCACCAGAAGAGCAGTCCGGTGGAGATGACGGTGAATAAGTTGAATTCAACACACCCACCAAGTCTAATACACCGGACTCCGCAGTTTGCAAAGCACTAGATGAAAAGCGATGATTACCAGCCATCCGCTCTTCCATCCATGAGGATGCAAAACTGGAAAGCCCCAGCAAAAGGGCAACAACAAGGATTACTAAACTTACTACTAAAGCAACCCCTTTCTGCTTGAAAGCAACAAATCTTAAGGTACTCATAGCGCCCCCTATAAACCTTCTACCGCATCAATCACTCTACCCCTATTAGCAACCCTGACCTCAAACACCTCATTAGGCAATCTTCCAGCAGGATCACTTAATGTTATCTCCGAGACCACGCCATATAAACCAAGAATATATGTGAAGCTAAGATCAGAAACCCCTGAAGAAATCGGCTCAGGATCTGAACAGTCTGAATCCACATAGGCACTTCCATTTTCCTCATAATAATAAACAGAAAAAGCAAGATTTCCTGGACAAACTGAGTTTACCGGCCTTCCAACATAGTCAATCTTAAGCCTTGAGCTATTAGCCTCTATACCAAACGAAGTAGAATTTCTTATATCATATGACATCGAGTCGACCAGGTAACGAAATGATTCTTGTCTATCATGAAGAGACTCCGCCTGGTTGAACGCCTGTTTACCAGAGACAAACACCTGAGTTGCGCCAAAAGTAACAATCAACCCGATTAGCAAGGCGACCATTAGCTCTACTAGAGTAAAGCCCTTCTGAAGATATGCTGGATTATGGCCACAAGAACTCATGGAGATTCTCCATACAAACTTGTCTCATAAATCAACTCAGAAACATCTTCACCACTAAACCTTGAATCCCCCCAGTCCAAAGTCACCCTATAATCACATCCCGCAAGCCTAACAATTGAATTAGCTTTTATAAGAGAAGGCAGCTTCTGAACCCACTCATTATGCCAAGAATCTATTACCGTGCTTGGTTCTGGACATGTAGGTGGTGAGCTTCCCAGCTCAATCCATAGCCGCTCTACTGCATCCTGCGCGGCTACAGTCGCGACAGAGCGACCATAAGACAAATGAGAGCTTTGCATCGATTTTAGCTGCATGGCAGCCACACCAAGCAAGCCAAAGGAAAGCACTAGAACGGCGATTAGCGCCTCCAATAGGGTAAAGCCACTCTGGGGGGGCTTGTATACTTTATAGACCCTCATATCAAGCCCCCTTATCGACACTTCCAGCGGGGCTCACCACCAACGAACTACTCCCAATAGTGATAGCGCAATCACCATCGGTTAGAGTAGCGCAACTCTCCAGACGCCCCAGTGAATTAAAGGAAATAGTATTTGTTGAGAACCCAAGCCGATCATCCCTTGCTTCTCTCTCCGACAGGACGATATCAGAAGAGGCATCATTATAACGAACCTCGGTGGACCAAGCCCCAGAGTTATCAGAAATTTGAAAAGTCACTTCCTGACGGCGCTTGACGGCTTCGCTTCTGGCGTAGTTTAGGGCGGCCAATATCTCGTTATAGTCACTGGCCTGGCGGTTGGTCGCCATCAGGCTCTGAAAGCCGGGTACGGCGACAGTGGCGAGAATGGCCACCACCGCGATAGTGACCAGCAGCTCTATCAGCGTAAAACCATCATGGCCTTTTCGATTACCAGCAATCACTGTCGCCTGCCCCCCTGGCTCCGGTCTGGGTTAGGGTAAAGGTGCCGCACTCGGTATCCCGAGTGGCCTGAGCCCCTTGTGGTGCCGCCGATAAGGTATAGGCCGAGGCGGTAAGTGCCCCGCCCGGATCGGAAATTCGATAGAAACCATTTTCCGAGTCGACGGGGAAGGTAACGCAGCCGGTATAGTCACTACTGACCGTATAGCAGCGCTCCAGGCGTCCGGCGGTCTCCGTCAGTATCGCCTTGGCCTCGGTGCGCCTCGACTCGGTGACATAGCGGATATAGCTGGGATAGGCGATGGCGGCGAGGATGGCCACCACCGCGACGGCGATCATCACCTCGATTAACGTGAAACCGGCCTGGCGGCGCTTGCCCCCAGGCCTTCTGGTCGCTTGCTCCCCTGCGCGCACGGCGGTGCCTCCGGCTAAGCATTGCTAATGTATCATTCTGTATCAGCATAGCCGGGGGCAGCGCCTCGCACCAACAAAAAACCGGGCCTGCGCCCGGTCCTTTGGTACATAAGCTCTGCTTTAACAAGGGCTTTATGGTGAGCAGTCATTCACTGGCAATCACCCGCTCACGTAGCTCCCTGGGCATGGAGAAGGTGATGTTCTCCTCGCGGCCGGCGAGTTCCTCGGGGGCCGTGGCGCCCAGGCCCTGCAGCCGCTCGATCACGCCCTTGACCAGCACCTCGGGGGCGCTGGCGCCGGCGGTGATGCCGATCTGGCGCACGCCATCGAGCCAGCTCTCCTGGATCTGGCTGGCGTCATCCAGCAGGTAGGCGGGGGTGCCGACCCGCTCGGCCAGCTCACGCAGGCGGTTGGAGTTGGAGCTATTGGGGCTGCCCACCACCAGCACCAGATCGCAGCCGTCGGCGAGCTCGCGCACGGCGTCCTGGCGGTTCTGGGTGGCGTAGCAGATATCGTCCTTGCGCGGCCCCTGGATCTCGGGGAACTTGGTGCGCAGGGCGTCGATCACACGAGCGGTGTCGTCCATGGATAGGGTGGTCTGGGTGACGAAGGCGAGCTGGCCGGGGTCCTCGACTTCCAGCTTGGCCACGTCCGCTTCGTCTTCCACCAGGTAGATCTGGCCGCCATGGGTGGTGTCGTAGCGCCCCATGGTGCCCTCCACCTCGGGGTGGCCGGCGTGGCCGATCAGGATGCACTCCTGGCCGCGCTTGGCGTAGCGCAGTACCTCCATATGCACCTTGGTCACCAGCGGGCAAGTGGCATCGAAGACCTTGAGGCCACGCCGCTCGGCCTCCTCCTGCACGGCCCGGGAGACGCCGTGGGCGGAGAAGATCACGATGACGTCGTCGGGGACCTCGTGAAGCTCCTCGACGAAGATGGCGCCGCGTTCCCGCAGGGTCTCCACCACGAAGCGGTTATGGACCACCTCATGGCGCACATAGATGGGCGGGCCGAAGACATCGAGGGCGCGATTAACGATCTCGATGGCCCGGTCGACGCCGGCGCAGAAGCCGCGGGGGTTGGCCAGTTTGATTTGCATGCTGGGTAGACCTCGATGCCTGGGACATCCGTTGGGGCACTTGATCTCCAAGGTACCCGTAAATCGATTCTAGCAGGCGCCTGCCGGCGCCAATCGCCGATGCGTCGGACCACTGCTGAAGCAGGCTCCTACAATCCCAGGGGTTACCTGCCTCGTGGGAGCTGGCTTCAGCCGGCGATTTGCCCCATCCATCGCCCGCTGAAGCGGGCTCCTACCAGGGGGGAGCCATTGGCCCGGCTCGACTGCTTAGTGGGTGGTGGCCGGCCTGACGCTGATCACTTCCACCTCGAAGGTCAGGGCACGCCCGGCCAGGGGGTGATTAAAGTCCACGTCGATCTGCTCGCCGTCGATGGCGCTGATCACCCCGGGCAGCTCGCCGCCGGAGGGGTCGGAAAAGGACATCACCATGCCCACTTCGAGGGCCTCGTCGCCGAAGTCCTCGCGCTTGAGGCGCTGGATGTTCTGGGGGTTGTGCTGGCCGAAGGCATGCTCCGGGGCGATCTCGAAGCTACCGGTGTCGCCGTCGGTGAGGCCCTTGAGCGGCGCCTCGAAGCCCGGCGGCAGGTTGCCGTCGCCCAGTTGGAAGGTGGCCGGGGCCTTCTCCTTGGTGGAGTCCACCACGGCGCCATCTTCCAGCTTGAGGGTGAAGTGCAGGGTCACTTCCATGCCCTCGTCGATACGATATTCGCTCATCTTTCGCTCCGTGGAATTCAGGATCCGGCCTTGTTGCGGCGTTGGCGCCAACCATCGCGCAGCGACTCGAGGATAATCCCCGCCGCCCCCAGGGTGATCGCCACGTCGGCCAGGTTGAAGGCCGGGAAGTAGTAGCGCTGTCCCCAGTGGAAGGAGAGAAAATCGACCACGTAGCCGTGCACCAGGCGATCATAGAGGTTGCCCAGGGCGCCGCCGATGATCAGCGCCAGGGCGACCGCCAGCAGGGTCTCGTGGGCCTTGAGGCGGCGCATCCACAGGCTCAGGCCGACGCTGGCCCCCACCGCGATGGTGGCGAAGAACCAACGCTGCCAGCCGTCATGGCCGGCCAGGAAGCTGAAGGCCGCCCCGGTGTTGTGCAGCAGGGTCAGGTCGAAGAAGGGCAGCACCGGCACCGGCCGGGCGTAGGCCAGCCAGGCACTGGCGGCGTACTTGGTGGCCAGGTCCAGCACGATCACCGCCAGCGCCAGCCACAGCCAGCGCAGCGGCTTGTGCATGGGGCGGCTCTCCGCCCCAGGGGTCTTAGGCATAATGGCGCTCTTCACCGGAGCCCTCCGGCAGGTTGCTGATGCAGCGGCCGCACAGCTCCGGGTGCTCGGGGTGGCTGCCCACGTCCTCGCGGTGGTGCCAGCAGCGGTCGCACTTGGCGTGCGCGCTGGCGGCCACGGCCACCTTGAGGGTATCCAGCTCGGTGGCCTCGGCGGCGGCACCTTCGGCCAGCGGCGCCAAATGCACGTCGCTGGTCAACAGCACGAAGCGCAGCTCGTCGCCCAGGCGCTCCAGGGTGGCGCGCAGGGCGTCATCCACATAGAGGGTGACCTCGGCGGCCAGGCCACTCTTGATGGTCTTGGCGTTACGCGCTTCTTCCAGGCACTTGTTGACCGCCTGCTTGACCTCCAGCACCTGCTCCCAGAAGTCGCGCCCCAGGGGCGCGTCCTCGGCGAGGGTTGCCAGGCCGCCGTAATACTCCTCCAGCAGCACGCTCTCGCCACGCTCGCCGGGGATGTTCTCGTAGATCTCCTCGGCGGTGAAGCTGAGGATCGGCGCCACCCAGCGGGCCAGGGCCTCGACGACGTGGTAGAGGGCGGTCTGGGCGCTGCGCCGCGCCAGGGAGTCGCTCTGGGTGGTGTACTGGCGATCCTTGATCACGTCCAGGTAGAAGCCGCCCAGCTCCCGGGCACAGAAACCATGCACCTGCTGGTAAACCTCGAGGAAGCGGTACTCCTCATAGGCCTTCTCGATGCGCGCCTGCAGCTGGGCGGCGCGGTCCACCACCCACTGGTCGAGGGCCAGCATCTCGTCGAAGGGCACGGCGTCGCGCTCCGGCGCGAAGCCGCTGAGGTTGGCCAGCAGGAAGCGCGCGGTGTTGCGGATACGCCGGTAGACGTCGGCGGTGCGCTTGAGGATCTCGTCGGAGACCGCCATCTCACCACTGTAATCGGTGGAGGCGACCCACAGGCGCAGGATATCGGCACCCAGCTTGTCCATCACCGCCTGGGGCGCCACCACGTTGCCCAGCGACTTGGACTGCTTGCGGCCCTTCTCGTCCACGGTGAAACCGTGGGTGAGCAACTGCCGGTAGGGCGCGTGACCATCGATGGCGGCGCCGGTCAGCAGCGAGGAGTGGAACCAGCCGCGGTGCTGGTCGGACCCCTCAAGGTAGAGGTCGGCGCGCGGGCCGGACTCGTGGCCATGGGGGTGGGAGCCGCGCAGCACATGACGATGGGTGGTGCCGGAGTCGAACCACACGTCCAGGGTGTCGGTGACCTTGTCGTAATCACTCGCCTCCTCGCCCAGCAGCTCGGCGGGGTCGAGGCGGAACCAGGCATCGATGCCCTCGGCCTCGACGCGCTTGGCGACCGCCTCCATCAGCTCGACGGTGCGCGGATGTAGCTCGCCACTGGCCTTGTGCAGGAAGAAGGGGATCGGCACGCCCCAGTTGCGCTGGCGGGAGATGCACCAGTCGGGACGGTTGGCGATCATGGCGTGCAGCCGCGCCTGACCCCAGGCCGGGGTGAAGGCGGTGGACTCGATGCCGGCCAGGGCCTTCTCGCGCAGGGTCTTGCCGTCCTTGCCCTGGCGATCCATACCCACGAACCACTGGGCGGTGGCGCGGTAGATCACCGGGGTCTTGTGGCGCCAGCAGTGCATGTAGCTGTGGGTGATCGGCTGGTGGGCCAGCAGCGCGCCCACTTCCTCCAGCTTGGCGACGATCTGCGGGTTGGCCTTCCAGATCATCTGGCCGCCGAAGAACGGCAGATCGTCGGCGTAGACGCCGTTGCCCTGCACCGGGTTCTTGATCTCATCGAAGCTCATGCCATGGGCGCGGCAGGTGACGAAGTCATCCTCGCCGTAGGCCGGGGCCGAGTGGACGATGCCGGTACTGCCCACCTCGGACTCCACGTAGTCGGCCAGGTAGATCGGCGACAGGCGGTCGTAGAAGGGATGGCGAAAGCGGATACCGTCGAAGGCTTCACCACGGGCGGTGGCGATCGCCTCGCCCTCCAGGCCGAAGCGCTCCAGGCACGACTCCACCAGCTCCTCGGCCAGGACCAGCAGCCGTTCGCCGGTGTCCACCAGGGCGTAGGTGAACTCCGGGTGCATATTGAGGGCCTGGTTGGCGGGGATGGTCCATGGGGTGGTGGTCCAGATCACCACGGCGGCGGGCTTGGCCAGCGCCTCGAGGCCGAAGGCCGCGGCCAACTGGTCGGCGTCTTCCACCGGGAAGGCCACGTCGATGGCGTCGGACTTCTTGTCCTGGTACTCCACCTCGGCCTCGGCCAGGGCCGAGCCGCAGTCGAAGCACCAGTTGACCGGCTTGAGGCCCTTGAAGACGAAGCCCGCCTCGACCATCTCGGCCAGGGCGCGGATCTCGCCGGCCTCGTTGACGAAGTCCATGGTGCGGTAGGGATTATCCCAGTCGCCGATCACGCCCAGACGAATGAAGCCCGCTCGCTGGTCCTCGATCTGCTCGGCGGCGTACTCGCGGCACAGCGCACGGGCCTGCTCGGGCTCGAGGTGCTTGCCGTGGGTGGTCTCCACCTTGTGCTCGATGGGCAGGCCGTGACAGTCCCAGCCGGGCACATAGGGGGCGTCGAAGCCGGCCAGGTTCTTCGACTTTACGATGATGTCCTTGAGGATCTTGTTAAGCGCATGCCCAAGGTGAATGCTGCCGTTGGCGTAGGGAGGGCCGTCGTGGAGCACGAACAGCTCGCGGCCCTGGCGCTCCTCGCGCAGGCGATGGTAGAGGTCCATCTCCTTCCACTGGGCCACCCGGGCGGGCTCGCGCTTGGGCAGGTTGCCGCGCATGGGGAAGTCGGTTTCGGGCAGGTTCAGGGTGTGCTTGTAATCGCTCATGGGTGTCCGTCATCGTCGCAGCCGGCGGCCCGGGGGCCGTCCGAGGTGTCGGGTATGGCAGCCTCGCGCGCCAGGGGCGCCGATGCCAGGGGAAGCGTGTCGCTGGTCTCCGGTGCCCGGGGGCACTCGGCAAAGAAGATGCGGGCGCGCTGCTGGTCCCGGGCGATCTGGCGCTTGAGCGCCTCCAGGCCGTCGAAACTCAGCTCGCCGCGCAGGCGCGCACAGGGGGTCACCGTCAGGCGCTGACCATAGAGGTCGCCATCGAAATCGAAGAGATGCACCTCCAGCACCGGGCGGCGGCTGCCCACCGTGGGGCGCCAGCCGACATTGGCCACCCCGGGCAGGGTGCGGCCATCGGCCAGGGTGGTCATCACCGCATAGACGCCGCGCAGCGCCAGCGGCCGCGGCAGCAGCGGCAGGTTGGCGGTGGGCACGCCGATGGTGCGACCGAGCTTCTGGTCGGGCACCACCCGGCCGCTGAGGCGGAAGGGGCGCCCCAGCATGCGCCGCGCCTGGGCGAAGTTGCCGCTGGCCAACAGGGTGCGTATCCGGGTACTGGAGACCCGCTCGCCGTCCAGTACGAAGGTGCGGGTGTGCTCGACGCCGAAGCCCTTCTCGGCGCCCATCCGCTGCAGCAGGGCGAAGTCACCGCTGCGGTCGCAGCCGAAGCGGAAGTCGTCCCCCACCACCAGGTGACGCACGCCCAGGCCCTCGATCAGCACCCGCTCCACGAACTGGCGGGCGGTGAGGCCGCGCAGGGCGTCGTTGAAGGGCAGGCAGAGCACCCGGTCGGCGCCGGCCTCGGCCAGCAGGTCGACCTTGTCGCGCAGCCGGGTGAGCCGCGGCGGGGCCTGGTCACCGGCGAAGAACTCCCGGGGCTGGGGCTCGAAGACCACCACGGTGACCGGCAGGCCCAGTCGACGGGCCCGCTCGCGGAGCTGGTCGAGGATCGCCCGGTGGCCGCGATGGACCCCATCGAAGTTACCGATGGTGGCCACGCAGCCCCGGTGCGCCTCGCGCAGATTATGCAGTCCTCGAATCAGTTCCATGCGTCGCCCAAGGCTCCATCACGGGATAAAGTCAACGATTATAGCGATCAGCCATGCAGCCGGAAATGGCGCAGCCGAACGCCCCAGGC
The DNA here is from genome assembly GCF_007989625.1 of Bisbaumannia pacifica. Classification (GTDB taxonomy): domain Bacteria; phylum Pseudomonadota; class Gammaproteobacteria; order Pseudomonadales; family Halomonadaceae; genus Bisbaumannia; species Bisbaumannia pacifica. The sequence goes on along the minus strand of NZ_BJUK01000027.1, from coordinate 16,521 downwards.
GGCCAGCCAGGCGAAGTAGATCGCCGCGCCGCCCACCACCAGGCCGGCCAGGTGCAGCACCCGCTGGCCCACGCCCCAGCCCAGCCACTGCTGCCACTCCGGCGCCAGCCAGGCCAGGCCCAGCCCCATCACCGCGCAACCGCCGAGCAGTTGCACCATGTAGCGGCCCCACCCCGGCTGCGGCACCAGCGCCTGCTGCCGCCACAGCAGGTAACCCAGCAGGCCGGCATTGAGGAAGGCCGACAGCGCCGTGGCGAGCGCCAGGCCGGCGTGGGCCAGCGGCCAGATCAGGATCAGGTTGAAGACCATGTTGGCCACCATGGCGATGATCCCCACCTTGACCGGGGTCTTGGTGTCCTGGCGGGCGAAGAAGCCCGGCGCCAGCACCTTGATCAGCATAAAGGCCACCAGCCCCAGGGCGTAGGCTCGCAGGCTCATGGCCGCCATGGCGATGTCCCGCTCGGTCATGGCGCCATAGTGGAACAGCGAGATCAACAGCGGCTCGGCGAGGATCACCAGGGCCAGGGCCGCCGGCACCCCCAGCAGCAGCACCGCGCGCATCGCCCAGTCGAGCATCCGGGCGAAGTGCTCGCCGGACTGCTCGGCATGGCGGCGCGACAGGGCCGGCAGGATCACCGTGCCCACGGCGATGCCGAAGACCCCCAGGGGCAGCTCCACCAAACGGTCCGAATAGTAGAGCCAGGAGACGCTGCCCGGGGCCAGCAGCGAGGCCAGTACGGTGTCCAGCAGCAGGTTGATCTGCGACACCGAGACCCCGAACAGCGCCGGCGCCATCAACACCAGGATGCGCCTCACCCCGGCGTGGGCGAAGTTGGGCCAGGGCCTTGGCATCAGCCCCAGGCGCGCCAGGAAGGGCACCTGGAAGGCCAGCTGGGCGAGGCCGGCGATCATTACCCCCCAGGCCAGGGCCATGGCCGGCTCGCTCATCAGCGGCGTCAGCAGCACCGCCGCGCCGATCAGCGAGAGGTTGAGTAGCACCGGGGTAAAGGCCGGCACCGCGAAGCGGCTCCAGGTATTGAGCACGCTGCCGGCGAAGGCGGTCAGCGAGATCAGCAGCAAATAGGGGAAAGTAAGCCGCAGCATCTCGGCGGTGAGCGCCAGCTTGGCCGGATCACGGCCGAAGCCGGGGGCGAACAGCCACACCAGCCAGGGGGCGGCGAACATGGCCAGGGCGGTGATCAGCAGCAGCACCACCGCCAGACTGCCGGCCACCGCGTCGAGCAGCTCGCGCACCTCGGCCCGGGAGCGCTGGGCGGCATACTCCGAGAGCACCGGGATAAAGGCCTGATTGAAGGCCCCCTCGGCGAACAGCCGACGCATGAAGTTGGGGATCTTGAAGGCCACGAAGAAGGCATCGGCCCCCTGGCCGGCCCCGAACAGGGCGGCGATCACCACGTCCCGGGCCAGCCCCATGACCCGCGAGACCATGGTCATCACGCTGACCACCAGGCCGGAGCGCAGCAGGCCGGCACGCACCGGCGGCTGGGCGGCGTCGCTCACGGGGGGAGGTACTGTCTGGGGATCGTCGTTGGCCACGGGCATCGCCTTGCTGGGGTGGAGTGACGGCCATAAAAAAACCGGCCGAAGCCGGTTTTTTCCTAAGCACTGCTTGCATTAGCAGGCCTCCGTGGAGGCCGGGCAATCAGTCCTAGTGGGCGTCCGGCTTACGCAGCCAGCGCCTTAATTCGCTTGTTCAGACGGCTCTTCAGGCGAGCGGCCTTCTTCTTGGACAGCACGTCCTTGTCGGCGATGCGGTCGATGACCGGCTGGGCCGCCTTGAAGGCGTCCATGGCCTGAGCGTGGTCGCCGCCGTCGATGGCCTTGAGCACCCGCTTGACGTAGGTGCGGACCATGCTGCGCTGGCTGGACTTCAGGACGCGACGCTGCTCTGCCTGACGGGCGCGCTTGCGGGCTTGCTTGCTGTTAGCCACTACTATCTCCTTGGAGAATCTTTACCGCTACTGGGTAAAATCTTGGTAACTAGTTGACCTGGCTGGGCTTTGTCGAGATCCCAACCGGTTTGGCCGGCGTTGATCGAAATCGCCACCACGGGCCGTGTCTGAGAGGATGGCGCATTCTAGCATGTCAAGTCCGGGGTTGCCATAACCCAGCAGCCGGGCCGTTGCCGTCAGAGCACCACCAGATTATCGCGATGGATCAACTCCGGGGCCTCCATATAACCGAGGATCGCCTCGATCTGATGGCTGGGCTGGCCGAGCAACTGCCGCGCCTCGTCGGCGCCATAGTTGACCAACCCCTTGGCCACTCGCTTCCCGGCCTCGTCCACGCAGACCACCATATCGCCGCGCACGAAGGTGCCGGAGATCGCCTTGACCCCCACCGGCAGCAGGCTCGAGCCGCGACTGCGCAGCACCTTCACCGCCCCGGCATCCAGGGTCAGATGACCGCGCACCTGCAGCTGCCCCGCCAGCCAGCGCTTGCGGGCCGCCATGGGCGCCTGCTCGGGACGCAGCAGGGTGCCCAGGCGCTCGCCGTCCACCAGCCGTGTCAGCACCTCGGGCTGGCGGCCGCTGGCGATGGCGGTGACCGCCCCGGAGCGTGCCGCCAACTGGGCCGCCCGCACCTTGGTGATCATGCCGCCGCGCCCCAGGGCGCCGCCATCGCCGGCCATGCCGGCCAGACGCGGGTCGTCGGCGCGCCCCTCCTGGATCAGCTTGGCCTCGGGATCGTGCCGGGGGTCGGCGTCGAAGAGCCCCTCCTGATCGGTGAGGATCACCAGGGCATCGGCCTCCAACAGGTTGGCCACCAGGGCGCCCAGGGTGTCGTTGTCGCCGAAGCGGATCTCGTCGGTGACCACGGTGTCGTTCTCGTTGATCACCGGCACCACCCGCAGGTCGACCAGGGTGCGCAGCGCCGAGCGGGCGTTGAGGTAGCGCTTGCGGTTGGAGAGGTCGTCGTGGGTCAGCAGGATCTGGGCGGTCAGCAGCTTATGCCGCCCGAAGTGCCCCTCGTAGCATTCGGTGAGGCCGTTCTGCCCCACCGCGGCGGCGGCCTGCAGCTCATGTACCGCCGAGGGCCGGGCCTGCCAGCCCAGGCGTACCATGCCGGCGGCCACCGCCCCGGAGGAGACCAGCACCACCTCGATGCCACGGCGATGCAGCTCGGCGATCTGGTCGACCCAGCCGCCGATGGCCGCCTCGTCCAGGCCGCGGCCGTCATTGGTCAGCAGCGCACTGCCGATTTTCACCACCACCCGCCGGGCGCCCGCCAGGGCCTCGCGCCCCGGCGCCTGCTCCTTGACCGTCATCTCAGGCTTTCCTACTGCACGTATTCGACGTCGACATCATAATCGTCATCGTCGAAGTCGTCGTCATCATCCGTATCGCGCTTGCGCTTGCGACCCAGGCGCTCCTCGGTGCGTGCCACCGACTCCGCCTCCATGCGCTCACGCATCTGCCGCTCGCGCTCGGCGGCCTCCTCGTCCTCGTGCTCCAGCCGGCGCTGCTCGGTGAGCCAGCGATGCACCGCCTGGACCAGGGCCTCGGTGCCCTCGCCGGAGATCGCCGAGATGCGGAACACCGGGCCTTCCCACGCCAAGCGCGAGATGATCTCCTCGGCCACCGCCTCGCGCTGCTCCTCGGGGAGCAGGTCGAACTTGTTGAGCACCAGCCAGCGGGGCCGCTCGGAGAGCGCCGCGGAGAACTGCTCCAGCTCGTTGACGATGGCCTCGGCGGCCGCCACCGGATCGGACTCGTCGAAGGGCGCCACGTCCACCACATGCAGCAGCAGCCGGGTACGGGTCAGGTGCTTGAGGAAACGCAGCCCCAGGCCGGCCCCCTCGGAGGCGCCCTCGATCAGCCCCGGCACATCGGCCATCACGAAGTGCTCATGAGGACCGATCTTCACCACCCCCAGGTTGGGTACCAGGGTGGTGAAGGGGTAGTTGGCGACCTTGGGCTTGGCGGCGGAGACGGCGCGAATCAGCGTCGACTTGCCGGCATTGGGCAGGCCCAGCAGGCCCACGTCGGCCATCACCTTCATCTCCAGGCGCAGGTTGCGACGCTCGCCCTCGGTGCCCTTGGTGGTCTGCCGCGGCGCCCGATTGGTGGAGGACTTGAAGTGGATATTGCCCAGCCCACGGCGACCGCCCTGGCCCACCAGCACCACCTGACCGGCCTCGGTGACATCGGCGATCACCTCGAGGGTCTCCTCGTCGATCACCGTGGTCCCCACCGGCACCTTGATATGCAGGTCGTCGCCGGCCTTGCCGCTCATCTGCCGGCCCTGGCCGGGCTGGCCGTTCTGGGCCTTGTAGAAGCGCTGGTACTTGAAGTCGATCAGGGTGTTGAGGGCATCGTCACCGATCAGGTAGACGCTGCCGCCGTGGCCTCCGTCGCCGCCATCGGGGCCACCCTTGGGCACGTACTTCTCGCGCCGGAAGCTCAGGCAACCGTTACCGCCCTTGCCGGCTTCGACGATGATCGAGGCTTCGTCGACGAACTGCATCTGTCACTCTCCTGGCGGCCGCTGCCGCCCCGCCGCCATCATATAAGTACAAGAAGGCCCCGCCTGGGCGGGGCCTTCCTAACACAGGTTCGGGCGGTCTCAGGCGGAGACGACGCTGACGAACTTGCGGTTCTTCGGACCCTTGGTCTCGAACTTGATCACGCCTTCGTCCAGGGCGAACAGGGTGTGATCCTTGCCAACGCCCACGCCGGTACCGGCGTGGAACTTGGTGCCGCGCTGACGGACGATGATGTTGCCCGGCTTGACGACCTGACCGCCGTACAGCTTGACACCAAGGCGCTTGGATTCTGAATCACGGCCGTTCCGCGTGGAACCGGCAGCCTTCTTATGAGCCATTGCAAATACCTCGCTCTAGGGGGATTGGACCGCTTAGGCGGAGATCCCGGTGATCTTGACTTCAGTGAACCACTGACGGTGGCCCTGACGCTTCATGTGGTGCTTGCGGCGACGGAACTTGATGATGGTCACCTTGTCGCCACGGCCGTGAGAGACGACCTCGGCGGAGACCTTGGCACCGTCGACGACCGGGGCGCCGACCTTGACGTCGTCGCCATCGGCAACCAGCAGCACCTGGTCGAAATCGATGGTTTCACCGGTGGCCACTTCCAGCTTCTCGAGCTTCAGGGTCTGGCCTTCCTGAACGCGGTACTGCTTGCCACCGCTCTTGATCACTGCATACATGGGCTTTCTCTCCAATTACTCATCGGGGTGTGCTCTTCATCGGCCTGCGTCGAGTGGCGCCCCTTCCGGCAGCCATCTGACAGGGAGCGTGATGAGTCGGGTCGCGGATTATAACGGCAGGCAAGCCTTGACACAAGCCGCAGGCCGCGCAATGCCTGGCTTGACGCCCATCGGCCCCCTCCATAGCATTAGCCCCACCCAAGGCCGGATCACATCGCACACCGTCACCCCCTCGGCCCCACCCTCTTATCGCGACAAGCCCAACACTCATGCAGCCAACCGCATCGCCCATCCATGCGGCGGTGGCAGAAGATTTCGCCGCCGTCAATCGCACCATCCAGGCCCAGCTGGCGTCCCGCGTGCCCCTGGTGGAAACCATCGGCAACTACATCACCGAGAGCGGCGGCAAGCGCCTGCGTCCCCTGCTGGTGTTGTTGGCGGCACGCTCTTTGGGCTACGAGGGCGATCAACACATCACCCTGGCCACCCTGATCGAGTTCATGCACACCTCCACCCTGCTGCATGACGACGTGGTGGACGAATCGCATATGCGTCGCGGCAAGGCCACCGCCAACGACGCCTGGGGCAATGCCCCCTCGGTGCTGGTGGGCGACTTCCTCTACTCCCGATCCTTCCAGATGATGGTGGAGATCGGCTCCATGGAGGTGATGCGCATCCTCTCCGGCGCGACCTGCGTCATCGCCGAAGGCGAGGTGCTGCAGCTCACCAACGTGGGCAACCCGGACGTCGACGAGGCCGCCTACTTCGAGACCATCCAGGGCAAGACGGCGATGCTCTTCGAGGCCGCCTCCCACACCGGCGCCATCATCGCCGACGCCACCCCGGAGCAGGCGGCGGCGCTGCAGCACTATGGCCGTTACCTGGGCCTGGCCTTCCAGTTGATCGACGACCTACTCGACTACCAAGGCGATGCCGAGACCATGGGCAAGAACGTCGGCGACGACCTGGCCGAGGGCAAGCCCACCCTGCCGCTGATCCAGGCCATGGTGGCGGGCAACGCCGAGCAGGCCGAGGTGATTCGCCAAGCGATCCGCCAGGGCGGCCTGGAGCGCCTCGACGAGGTGCTAAGCATCGTCGAGGCCACCGGCGCTTTGGACTACACCCGCGCCCGGGCCGAGGAGATGGTCGAGCTGGCCCTGGCCCAGCTCGAGGCCCTGCCGGCGAGCCCCTACCGGGAGAGCATGGCGCTGCTGGCGCGCCTGGCGGTAGAACGCAAGACCTGAGGCGAAGAAAACGAGCAAGCGCCGCGATGCTTGCATCGCGGCGGCGAATGCGTATAATGCGTCTCCGTTGAGGCGCCAGCCCCAACGCGTCGGAGTATAGCTCAGCTTGGTAGAGCGCTGCCTTCGGGAGGCAGAGGTCGTAGGTTCGAATCCTGCTACTCCGACCACAATTCCAGAAAACGCCCGCTCACTCGAGCGGGCGTTTTCGTATGTCGCCAACTCCCGCCCCCTCCCGATAAGCCCCGCCAATCGTCGCCATGGCCAGAATCCAAGGGCCGAATGCCCGCCGCTGGGTCAGACTGAGGCTAACGCCATCCATCGGAGGGGAACCTCATGCAACGCCTGTCCCTGGAAGACGCGGTACTGCGCCTGAGAGAACTCGGCCCCATGGAGCAGTTCTGCACCAAGGTGCTGCGCTTGCCGCTGATCCTGCGCACCGCGCGTAGCGCCATCTTCGCGCTGGGCAGCGACGAGCGCGGCCACACCCAGGTGCTGATGTTGCTGGAAGACACCCCGGAGGCGAGCCCCCGCGAGCTGACCCTGGAGGTGAGCGAAGACGAGTTTCCCGCCGCCTGCGGCCAGTTGACCCGGCATGGCGCGCGCCTCTTCGAGAGCGAGGGCAGCTATGCGCCGGGCTGCGCCTGGCGGATTCTCCACTGCTCCCTGCCGGAAGGGCATCGCCTACGGGTCATCAGCATCGACCCGAGGCGCTGCGCCCCCGGCATGGGCGATCCCGGGGCGGCCGGTCGCTAAGCGACTAGAGCAGCGACTCCACCCCGGGCAGTCGCCCCAACCAGGCGCCGAGGCGCCGCCAGAACCCCGCGGGGTCGCGGTGCCAAACCCGATGCCGATCGCCATCCCGGGCATGCCAGGAGAGCCGGCCGGCGGCATCCCGGCGCACCCGATAGCTCACCGCCGGGTGCATGCCCTCCTCGGCCAGCGCCCAGAGCCGGGCATTGAGCGCGGGGCTGTCGATCAACACCCCCACCTCGGTATTCCACCACAGCGAGCGCGGGTCGATATTGAAGCTGCCGACGAAGAGGCGATCCGCATCGAAGGCCATGGCCTTGATATGCAGGCTGGAGCCGGAGGCACCCGGCAGGCCCGCGCCGGTGGCATCTTCACCATCGGGACGCAGTTCGAAGAGGCGCACGCCCCGCGCCAGCAAGGCCGGCCGATAACGCGCATAGGCGCCATGCACCGCGGGAATGTCCGTGGCCGCCAGGGAGTTGGTGATCACGGTGGTTTCCACCCCGGCCTCGGCCAGCTCGGCGAGGCGTGCCACTCCCTGTCGCGTCGGCACGAAATAGGCGGAGATCAGCAGCAGTCGCTCGTCCGGGGCATCGAGGCGCGCGGCGAGCGCGCCGGCCAGGGTCTGGTCTAGGGCGGGCCGCCCTGTCAGGCGCACCTTGCCGGGGTCGTCCCAGAGCGCCTCGCCATGAGCCCAAATCAGGGGCCCGAGCAGGGTCGGCGCCTCGGCATAGCGCCGCCTCAGGGCCTGGAAATAGCGGTTGCCCTCCCGCTGGGTGGCCTGCCAGGCCTCCAGCTCCTCGAGCAATTGCCGCCAGGCCCCCGGCTGCGCCGTGGCGAAGCGCGCCAGGGGCTGGGCGAGGGGGTGCCGCCAGTAACTGTCGAAACCCGCCGAGAGGTCGGCGGCGATGGGCCCCGCGGCCAGCACGTCCAGGTCGGCGAAGTTGCGCCGCGTGTCGGCATCGAAGTACTCGTCACCGAGGTTGCGCCCGCCGGTGATGGCCACGGCGTTATCCACCACCCATAGCTTGTTGTGCATGCGCCGATGCTGACGATCCAAGTCGAGCCCCATCATCAGGCCGCGGGTCAGCAGGCTACCGCGCCCGCGCAGCAGTGGATTGAAGAGGCGCACCTCCACGTCGGGGTGGCTATCCAGCGCCGCCAGGTAGCCCTCGCTGCCGAGGCTGGCCAGGTCATCCAGCAGCAGGCGCACCCGCACGCCCCGCTGCGCCGCCCGCAGGGCACGCCCCATCAGTACCCGAGTGGTGATGCCGTCATCGGCGATATAGCTCTGCACGTCCAGGCTGCGCTGCGCCTGATCGACCAGGGCGGCGCGCAGGGCGAAGGCCTCATCGCCCCGGGGCAGCAGCCGATAGCCGCTGCGCCCCTGGCGAGCCGCCGCCTCGCCGAGGCTCCATGCCCCCAGGCGAGTGGCCGCCACCTCGTGGGGCAGCAGCGCCATGGAGGCGGTACGCGTGGCCGCCGGCGGAATGCACCCCGCCAGCAGCAATGCCAGCAGCAGCGGCGCGAGGCGATGCATGGGTCAGTCGTCGCGATGGGCGGCGTCGCGACGCTTGCGCCACTTGTTGCGGCGATAGAGGCGCGCCACCGCGATGCCCAGGGCGAAGGCCACCATCACCGCCAGGGTCACGCCCTGCCAGTAGCGGGCACCGTCGTCCATCAGGGTGCCGAGGGTAATGATGGTGATAAAACCGATGGCCTGGCTGGCAATGGCCAGGGCACGCAGGGTATCGAAGGCCGGCTTGGCCATGCACAACTCCCGTCGCTGGTGAGTGACAGCCCCTCTCGCGGTCAGTAGGCTAGCGCTGAAACGATCATTGTAGCGCGGCCGACTCCGGCCGCCGAGCCCGCCCCGGAGCCCCGTCATGGATGCCATCGCCCTCGGCCCCGTCCTGCTCTCCCTGCCCCGCCTCTACGCCATCGCCGCGGCCCTGGTGCTGCTGGCGGCCAGTTGGTTCCTGCTCGGCCTGCCTCGCGCCCTGCATGCTCGCTGGTTCAATGGCCTGCTGCTGAGCTGGCTGGTGGGCGCGCGCCTGGGGCATGGCTTATTGCACTGGGAGAGCTATGCGGCGGCGCCCCTGGACCTGCTCAAGCTGTGGCAGCCCGGCTATCACGGCCTCTGGGGCCTGCTGGCGGCGCTGACCTGGAGCGCCTGGACGCTGCGCCACCGAGTAGTGCGCATGGGCGGCGCCATGTTGCTGGTCGTGGGCAGTTCGGCCATGTGGCTGGCCCTGGTGACCTGGCAACCCGGCGCCAAGCCCCTGGCGATGCCGACACTGCCCGACCTGGCCCTGGAGAACCTCGACGGCGAGGTCGTCAACCTGCGCTCCCTGGCCGGCGAGACGGTGCTGCTCAACCTCTGGGCCACCTGGTGCCCGCCCTGCCTGCGGGAGATGCCACTGCTGGCCGAGGCGGATGCCCGGGAGGGGGTCACCGTGGTGGTGGCCAACCAGGGCGAGGACCTGCTCCAGGTGATGCGCTACCTGGACGACCAGGAGCTCGACTTCCGCTACGCCCTGCTCGACCCCCACCAGGAGTTGATGGTGCGAACGGCGTCACCGGGGCTGCCCACCACCCTGCTCTTCGATGCCGAGGGACGCATCGTTCAACACCATGTCGGCGAGCTGACCCGGGCCCAGCTGGAGCGCTGGCTCCCCTGACCGACACCCGACGCTTCGGCCGACAGCTTCGGGCGACCTTCCGAAACCCGCACCATAGGGGCGAGCCGGGCCCGCCGGAGCGCTGGCTCCCCTGACCGACACCCGACGCTTCGGCCGACAGCTTCGGGCGACCTTCCGAAACCCGCACCATAGGGGCGAGCCGGGCCCGCCGGAGTGCCGGCTACGCTGCCCGGCAAGCATCGATTCGGCCTACAGCCTCGGGCCACTTTCCGGTACCATACCGCGCCCTGCCGCCGCCCCTTCCGCGAGAGCCCGGGCGGCGATGAGCCATTGGCAGCACCCTGTTGATCATCCGAGGCATCATGAGCGAATTTTCTCCCGGTCAGCGCTGGATCAGCGACGGCGAAGCCGAGCTGGGCCTGGGCACCGTCCTGAACTGTGATTTCCGCACCGTCACCGTGCTGTTCAGCGCCAGCCAGGAAACCCGAACCTACAGCGTGCGCCAGGCCCCCCTGACCCGCGTGGCCTTCGGTAGCGGCGACCGCATCCAGGCCGCCGAGGGCTGGTTCCTCACCGTCGACGACAGCAAGGAAGCGAACGGCCTGATCGTCTATATCGGCGAGGATGACGACGGCGAACTGCGCGAGCTGCCCGAGGTGCGCCTGGCCGACACCATGCAGTTCAATCAGGCCCGGGACCGTTTGCTGACCGGCCAGGTGGATCGCAATGACTGGTTCGACCTGCGCTTTCGCACCCTGCACCATCACGCCCGCATCGAGCAGCACCCGGCCCTGGGCCTGGCGGGCCCCAAGATCGACCTGATCCCCCACCAGCTGTATATCGCCGAGGAGGTGGCCGGGCGCCATGCGCCACGGGTGCTGCTGGCCGACGAGGTGGGCCTGGGCAAGACCATCGAGGCGGGCCTGATCCTGCATCGCCTGCTGCTCAGCGGCCGCGCCGAGCGCGCCCTGATCCTGGTCCCGGACAGCCTGACCCACCAGTGGCTGGTGGAACTGCTGCGCCGCTTCGCCCTCGAGGTGACCCTGCTCGACGAGCACCAGAGCCTGGCCCACGGCGACGCCAACCCCTTCGACAGCGGCCAGCTGGTGCTGGCCAGCCAGCAATGGCTGTTCGCCAACCCGCACCGCCAGGCCCAGGCCGAGGCCTGCGACTGGGATCTGCTGATCGTCGACGAGGCCCACCACCTGGACTGGTCGCCGGAGCAGAGCGGCCCCGGTTACGCCTGCGTGGAGCGCCTGGCCGGCGCCATCGACGGGGTGCTGCTGCTCACCGCCACCCCGGAGCAGATGGGCGTGGCCAGCCACTTCGCCCGCCTGCGCCTGCTCGACCCGGAGCGTTACCAGAGCCTGGAGCGCTTCCAGGCCGAGGAGCAGGGTTATGTGGCGGTGGCCGCGGCGATCGACGCCCTGGAGCAGGAGTCCCTCGACGCCCCGGCTCGGGATCGCCTCGGCGCCGTGGTGGACGATGCCGATAGCCAGGCCCTGCTGACGCTGCTGACCCACCCCGAGAGCGATGCCGACCAGCGCGCCCGGGCCCGCGCCCAGCTGCGCGAACAGCTCCTCGACCGCCACGGCACCGGCCGGGTGATGTTCCGCAACAGCCGCCGTCATGTGGGCGGCTTCCCGGAGCGGCGCCTGACGGTCACGCCCCTGGAGGCTCCCAGCGCCTACCGCCGGGTGTTGCGCAAGCTGGATCGCGACGAGGACTACCTGGACGAGCTGCTGATCGAGACCGGCCTCGATCACCCCGAGGTGCTGCTCTACCTGGACACCATGTACCAGGCCCTGGCGGACGACCCCCTGAATGCCGAGCCCTGGTGGCAGTTCGACCCGCGGGTCACCTGGCTACTCGAATACCTGGTGGAGCACGGCGACGACAAGGTGCTGGTGATCGCCCACGACAAGGCCACCGCCCAGGGCCTGGCCGAGGGCCTGCGGGTGCTGGGCGGGGTGCATGCCCCGGTGTTCCACGAGGACCTCTCCCTGGTCGAGCGTGACCGTGCCGCGGCGGCCTTCGCCGACGCCGAGGAGGGCTGCCAGGCGCTGGTCTGCTCGGAGATCGGCTCCGAGGGGCGCAACTTCCAGTTCTGCCATCACCTGGTGATGTTCGACCTGCCCCAGCATCCGGATCAGCTGGAGCAGCGCATCGGCCGCCTCGACCGCATCGGCCAGCGCCACCCCATCGAGATCCAGGTGCCGGTGTTCGCCGGCAGCCCCGGCGAGCGCCTGCTGCGCTGGTACCGGGAGGGGATGGACGCCTTCGGCGCCCCCCATGGCGTCGGTAACGACCTCTTCGCCGCCTTCGGCGACGCCCTGGCCGACGCCCTGCTCGACGACGAGAGCCTGGAGGAGGTGATCGCGGAGACCCGGGCACTGTTCGAGAGCCGCCTGGCCGAGCGCGACGCCGGGCGCAACCGCCTGCTGGAACTCAACGCCTGCCGCCCGGGCCGGGCCGAGGCCACCGCCGCGGCCATCGGCGAGCTGGACGCGGACAAGGCGCTGCCCCGCTACCTGGACCAGGCGCTGGATATCTTCGGCGTCGACAGCCAGGAACTGGGCGGCAAGATCCTCCACCTGCGCGCCGGGCCGCAGATGCTCGACGGCCTGCCGGGGCTGGTCAAGGGCGAGGAGGGCTTCTCCGCCACCCTGGATCGGGGCGTGGCCCTGGCCCGGGACGATGTCCAGCGCCTCTCCTGGGAGCACCCGCTGCTGCGCGAGATGATGGGACGCATCCTGGATGGCGCCATGGGCAACACCGCCCTGGCGTTGCTCAAGCATCCGGCGATTCCCACCGGCCGGGTGATGGCGGAACTGGTCTTCCGCACCCACTGCCCGGCCCCCAAGAAGCTGCATATCAACCGCTTCCTGCCGGCCACGGCGGTGCGGGTGCTGCTCGACGAGTCCGGCGCCAATCTCAGCGACAAGGTCTCCTTCACCGGCCTGGCCAAGAACCTGCAGAAGGTCAAGAAGGCGGTGGCCCGGGACCTGATCAAGAGCCGTCATGAGCAGCTGCGCGAGCTGCTCGACAAGGGCGAGGCCGAAGCGGAGCGGGAGCTGCCCTCCATCGTCGAGGCCGCCCAGCGGCGCATGCGCGACAGCCTAGACGGCGAGCTGGCTCGTCTCAGCGCCCTGGCCCGCCATAACCCGGCGGTCCGCGAGGACGAGATCCAGGCCCTGCGTGACGAGCGCAGCGCCCTGGATGCCGCCATCGAGGGCGCCCGACTGCGCCTGGATGCGGTACGGGTGATCGTCACCATCGATAACGAGACCCGCTAGCCTCCTGAAGGCAGAACGCCGCGTCCCATCTCGGGACGCGGCGTTTTTGGTTATGGGCACCGGCACCCTCGGCGCTAGCCGAGAATCTCCGCCAGGGCCCGATCCAGGGTCGGGTACTCGAAGGTGAAACCGGCCGCCTCGAGGCGATCCGGGCGCATGTCCGCGCCGGTCAGCAGCAGGTCGGCCATCTCCCCCAGCGCCAGCCTGAGCACCCAGGCCGGCGCCGGGAAGATCGCCGGGCGCTTGAGCTGGCGCGCCAGGAGGCGGGTAAAGGTGGCGTTGCGCACCGGGGTCGGGGCGCTGCCGTTGAAGGGGCCGCTCAGCTCCTCCCGGGTCAGCAGGAACTCGATGGCCCGCACCAGGTCGAGGCGATGAATCCACGGCATGAACTGCCGGCCATCGCCGAAACGTCCCCCCAGCCCCAGGCGGAAGGGTGGCAGCATCTTGGCCAGGCTGCCGCCGTCGCGGTCCAGCACCAGGCCGGTACGCAGCAGCGCCACCCGCACCCCCAGGGGCTCCGCCTGCCGGGCCGCGTCCTCCCACTGGCGACACAGCCGATGGGCGAACTCGTCATGGGGCGGCGTCTGCTCGTCGACCCGGACATCCCCCTGATCACCATAGAAGCCCATGGCCGAGCCGGAGACCAGCACCCGGGGGGCGGCCTGCTGTTCCACCAGCCGCTGGCAGAGCGCCACCAGCTCCCGGGTGATGGTCAGGCGGGAATCGACCAGCCGCGTCTTCTGCGCCTCGCTCCAGCGCTTGCCGGCGATGGACTCGCCGGCCAGGTTGATCATCCCCTCGGGGCGTGCCGCCTCGGCCTCGGCCACCCGGGCGATCACCCGCACTTCCTCGGGCAGCACCCGGCGTGCCGCCTGAGGGTCCCGCGAGACCACCCATACCTCATGTCCCGCCTCGATCAGGCGCCGACAGAGCGGGCGCCCCACGAAACCGCTGCCTCCGGTGACCAGAATACGCATGCGACTACTCCCCGAACCGAAACAAGTTATACAATGATTGTACGGTTTTGTTAGTCTAGCCGATATGGCCACGCTGCCTACCCATTCACCGTCGCCGGAAACGCGCCATGCCCTCCATCGCCATTATCGGAGCCGGTCTCGCCGGCCTCGCCTGCGCCAGGGCCCTGCAGGAGCGGGGACTCGACACCACCCTGTTCGACAAGGCCCGAGGCCCCGGCGGCCGCCTGAGCAGCCGTCGCCTGCCCGAGGCCATCGTCGATATCGGCGCCCAGTACTTCACCGCCCGCCACGCCGATTTCCGGCGCGTGCTGAGCGGCTGGCAGGACTCGGGCCTGGTGGCCCCCTGGCCCGAGGCGCTGTGGGCGCAAGAGGGGCAGGACGCTGCCCCGCGGGAGGACGGCATTCCGCGCTACTGTGCGGTGCCACGAATGAGCGCCCTGAGCCGTCACCTGGCCGAGGGCCTGAGGCTCCACGCCCGGACCCGCATCCAGGCCCTGCACCGCGACGGCCAGGCCTGGTGGCTGGAGAGCGATAGCGGCGAGCGCTTCGGGCCCTTCGCTGCGGTGGCCATCGGCGCCCCGCCGCCGCAGGCCCAGGCGCTGGTGGCGGCCCATGATGCCGAGCTGGCCCGGGCCTGCGGCGAGATAGAGCAGGCGCCCTGCTGGGCCGCCTATGCATTATTCGACGCCCCGCTGCCGGTGGCCTGGCAGGCCTTGCGGCCGGGTCGAGGCCCCCTGGCCTTCGTCGGTCGCAATCACACCAAGCCGGGCCGCGACCGCCAGGGCGAGAGCCTGACCCTGCATGCCACGCCGACCTGGAGTCGCGACCACCTGGCGCTCTCTCCCGAGGCGGCCGCCACTGCCCTCCTGGACGCCCTGGCGGCTATACTCCCGGCCTCGGCCCGACCCGACACCCCGCGCCTGCTCGGCGCCCACCGCTGGCGCTATGCCCGCCCGATATGCCCCGCCGAAGGACCCGGCTTCCGCCTGACCCGGCATGGCCTGGGACTCTGTGGCGATGGTTGGACGGAGGGCCGGGTGGAGGATGCCTGGCGCTCCGGCCACCTGCTGGGCCGAGCACTGGCCGAGCTGACCCCCGCTTCGCCGATTGGAGGCACCCAATGTCCCACGCCCTGATCCTGCTTGCCCACGGCTCCCGCGACCCCCGCTGGCAGGCTCCCTTCGCCGCCCTGGCCGACACCCTCGGCCAGCGCCTGACCACGCCGCTGCGTCTCGCCTACATGGAGCTCTGCGAGCCCTCCCTGGAGGCCAGCGTGGCCGAGCTGGCCGAGGCCGGCATCACCCGCATCGATATCCTGCCGCTGTTCTTCGCCGCCGGTCGTCACCTGCGCGAGGACGTCCCGGGCCAGGTGGCGGCGCTGGAGCGTCGACACCCCGAGTTGCGGCTCTCGCTACTGGCACCGGTGGGCGAGCACCCCGCCTTCGTCGAGGCCCTGACCACCATTATCCATGAGCGCGCGAGGTCGTCATGACACTACAGGCCAACCACCCCAGCGACACCCCGCTCTACCCGATCCGCGAGGTCTCTCGCCTGACCGGCGTCAATGCCGTGACCCTGCGCGCCTGGGAGCGCCGCTACGGGCTGATTCGCCCGCAGCGCACCCCCAAGGGGCATCGCCTCTATACCCGCGAGGATATCGAGCGCATCGAACGTATCCTGCAGTGGCTCAATCGCGGCGTGCCGGTCAGCCAGGTCACCGAGCTGCTCGATCAGCCCGAACGGGTCGAGGCCCCGCCCCCCGGCGCCGGCGACTGGCCGGAGCAGCGTCAGCAGATGGCCGCCGCCGTGGAGAGCCTCGACCTGGAGCGCCTCGAGGGGCTCTACCAGCAGGCCCTGGCCCTCTATCCCATGGCCACCTGCCTGGAAGAGCTGCTCACCCCGGTGGTTGCGAGCCTGGAGGAAGGCTGGGAGGAGCAGCTGGGCGCCTGCCTGCAGCGCCGCACCCTGGAGTCCTTCCTGCGCACCCGGGTCGGCACCCGCCTCTACCATGCCAATCGCGGCAATAACGGGCCCTGGCTGGTGATCAGCCACCTGCCGGAGGCCAAGGGCCCGCTGTGGGACCTGCTCGCCGCCCTGGCCGCCAGCGATGCCGGCTATCGGGTCCACCTGCTGGACGGCCCCCTGCCCATCGGCGAGTGGCCCCTGGCCGCCGAGCGCCTCAAGGCGGTGGCCCTGGTGCTGTGCAGTGGCCAGGCAGAGCGCGCCGACCTGGTGCGCCGCCAGCTGCCCCGCCTGGCGGAGCAACTGGCGGTGCCCCTGGGACTGTGCGGCCCGGTGGCACGCATTCGTGCCGCCGAGCTGGAGGCCACCCGGGTCACCCTGCTGGGCGAGACGCCCCAGGCCGCTATCCAGGCGCTGGGCGAGCGACTCTAGGCCATATCTGAAAACTGGCTGCGCTCGG
>NZ_BJUK01000026.1 GCF_007989625.1 Bisbaumannia pacifica | reverse complement strand
CAGGTTCAGGCTCAGGCTCAGGCTCAGGCTCAGGCTCAGGCTCAGGCTCAGGCTCAGGCTCAGGCTCAGGCTCAGGCTCAGGCTCAGGCGAGACAGTCTCGTCGACGTGCGACGGAACCTCTACCTCGGGCGCGGCCTCGGTGACCGGCGTCTCGGCTTCGCCCTCGGCACCTGCCGCTTCACTCTCGGGCGCCTGGGACTCCTCCAGCCGGGCCTCATCGGGCTGTTGCTGCTGCTCTTCCTGTTTCTTCTTGCGCTTGAAAAATCCGAACATGGGGGGATCTGACCTCGAGGTCTGAAGAATCGGCTCATCCTACCACTGCCAATCATTACTGTGGATGTGGATAAGGCCGGAGGGATACGCATTCCCCTTACACATCGAGCCACATCCTCCTCTCGCCACCGCCAACCATTACTGTGGATAAGGCCAGAGGCACGACCCCGGCCATGACTAGGGAGAAGGCCGGGGGTACAATCCCCGCCATGAAACGACGCCCTTCTTCTTCCTCTCGCCAGCGCCGCGCCTCGTCCCGGGGGACCGCTTCAGGATCTGGCCCGGCGGGCCGCGGCAAGCTACGCATCATCGGCGGCGACTATCGCCGCCGCCAGCTGCCGGTGCCCGATAGCCCCGGCCTGCGCCCCACCCCCGACCGGGTCCGCGAGACCCTGTTCAACTGGCTGACCGGGGTGACGCCCGGCGCCCGGGTGCTGGACCTCTATGCCGGTACCGGCGCCCTGGGCCTGGAGGCGCTCTCCCGGGGCGCCCGGCAGGCCTGCTTCGTGGAGCGCGAACCGCGGGTAGCCCAGGGGCTCGGCACCAACCTGGCGACCCTCGGGGCTGACGAGCGGGGCCGGGTCCTGACCCAGGCCGCGGAGGCCTTCCTGGCCGGCCCCGCCACCCTCTTCGACCTGGTCTTCCTCGACCCGCCCTTTCGCCAGGGGCTGGCGGAGGCGGCCTGTATCGGCCTGGAGGAGAATGGCTGGCTCGCCCCCGAGGCATGGATCTATGTGGAGGTGGAGCAGGAGCTGGCACTAAGGGTGCCGGCCCACTGGCGACTGCATCGGGAGGTCAAGGCCGGCGATACCCTGGGACGCCTCTACCAACGCCAGTGGCGCCAGGCCCCGCCGTCGCCGGCCGGCGACGCTTGCTGAGCCGCGCCAGCCATCGTACGCTGCGCCCTGTAGGCTCATGCCACACGCCCAGCGATCAGGAGAAACAGGATGAGTATCGAACTCTTCAACCAGCTCGAACAGAAGGTGTCCCAGGCCGTGGAGGCCCTGGAACTGCTGAAGATGGAAGCCGAGGAGCTGCGCGAAGAAAACAGCCGCCTGAAGCAGGAGCACGACGAGTGGCAGCGTCGCCTCAATGGCCTGTTGAGCAAGTTCCAGGAGCTGGACGGCGGTAGTCAGTCCTAAGCCATCTCCGCCGGGGGTGCCAGCGCGAGCGACATCAGCACGGCGTCCTCCCGGGGCGCCCCGGCCACCCCCGGATAGTAGCCCCGGCGGCGCCCGTCCTCCGTGAAACCGGCGGCCCGATAGAGCGCCAGGGCCGGCGCATTGCCGGCTCGTACCTCCAGCAGCAACCGCTCGCTCCCCCACCCCCTCGCCGTCTCGACCACGCTCTCCAGCAGCAGCCGCGCCAGGCCGCGCCGCCGGGCCCGAGGCGACACCGTGATGGCCTGAAGCTCCGCCTCAAAGGGCAGCCGATAGACGATCGCCTGCCCCAGCAGTGTCTCCCCGTCGCGTACGCCCCTGACCCGGGCCGCCTCATCTTCCAGGGCATCGGCCAACTGGCGCTCGCTCCAGGGGTGGGGCTGCCCGGCCCGCTCCAGGGCCAGCAGGTCCGGGAGGTCTCCCCCGACCAGGCGCACGAGCTCAGGCATCGCCATCGCCGGCCCAGGCCTGGCCCAGGGCGAACAGCCGCGGCCACAGGGCCCGCTTGGCCTCGCCATCCCGGGCCAGCTCGGCGAGGCTCGGCCCCTGCCAGGCGGGTAGCGCCAGGCCCTCGCTGCGCTCGCCATCGATGGCCAGCACCCGGCCAAGCTCCGGCGAGAGACCGAACACCAGCAGCCGCTCCGGGTACCAGCCACGCCCGGCGATAAAGGCCTTGAACCCCTCCCGGGCCTCCTCCAGAGGCGCCTCCACCGGCAGCTCCTCCATCAGCGGCCAGTCGAAGCGCTGCCAGGGCGCCGCCAGGGGCAGGCCGGCGGCACGCCCCAGGTTATTCAGCAGTCGCTGTTGCATGGCATCCGGCGCCTCGGGGAGGAGCACCAGCCAGCGCCCCTCCAGGGCCATCAGCCGTACGGAGAAGCGCAGCGCCTGCTGAGGTGCCACCGGCGAAGCGGCGGGGGCCGCGGTCTGGGCGGAGTGGGCCTCAGGCGGCGTGGCAGCCGGGGCCTGGGGAGCCTCGCCCAGCAGGGCCTTGGCCCGCCCAGGCCCGGCAGTCGTCTCGGGCGATGCCTGGGGCGATGTCTGGGGCGATACCTTGGGCGTCGCCTCGGCGGGCTCGCGGGAGGGCGCCGCGGGCTCCTGCAGCAGCGCCTGCAGGCGGGCCCGGGGTGCCTGAGCCGCCACCGGCGCCTCCTCGGGCCAGTCGCAGGCCGGGGTCTCGGCCGCCCCGGGCAGCCGATAGCGGGCCGTCCAGGCGGTCAGTCCCATGGCCTCCAGGTACTGGAGGCGCTGCGGCTCGTTGATCACCGGCCGCCGCCGCGACAGTTCGGGGAATCGGGCCGCTCGCCGCCCCGGGCGGCCCACTCCTCCGGGGTATAGGGATGCAATGCCAGGGCATGCACGGGGCCGGCCAGTTCGTCGGCCAGCAGGGCGTAGATCTGCTGGTGGCGTTTGACCGGCAGCATGCCGCCGAAGCGCTCGGAGACCAGGGTCACCTTGAAGTGGGTCTCGGAGTTCGGCGGCACATGGTGCTTGTGACTCTCGTTCTCCACCAACAGCATGCTGGGCTCGAGGGCCTGGAGTTTCGCTTCGATGGACGCCTGTACGCTCATGGGAGCCTCGCTAGGGGAGAGGAAAAGGACCTCCATTGTACTCATTCGGCCAGGCGCCGACGATGGTCCTCGCGGCGCGCCGCCTCACTCAACGGCAGGCGCCGCAGGCTGGCCAGCAGGGCCAGCAGGCAGGCCAGGCAGCCCAGCCAGAGGGTCGCCTGCACCGAGGCCAGCCAACCGGTGGCCAGCACCAGGCCGACCACGGCCACCCCCAGGGACTGCCCCAGGGTGCGGGTGGTGCTCATCACCCCGGAGGCGTTGGCGCTGCGTTCCCGGGGGATACTGCTCATCAGCTCGCGGTTGTTGGGGGCCTGGAAGAGCCCGAAACCCAGGCCACATAGCGCCATGCGCCACAGGCTATCGGCGAGGCTCGCCTCGGGCCCCAGCAGCGCCAGGGCCGCCAGGCCGCTCATCAGCAGCCCTAGCCCGGTGCTGGCCAGCAGGGCCGGATTGACACGATCCGCCAGGCGTCCGGCCAGGGGCGCGGTGAGCATGATGATCAGCGGCCAGGGGGTGAAGAGCCAGGCGGTCTGCAGGGGCGAGTAGCCGAGCTCCTTCTGGTAGTAGAAGGAGAGCGCGACGAAGACCAGCCCCTGGGCGATGAAGGTCAGCCCCTGGGCTTGGATGCCCAGGGCGAAGCGCGGTTCGCGGAAGAGCCCCAGCGGCAGCAGCGGATAACGGGCGCGACGCTGGCGGGCCAGGAAAGCGACGCCACAGGCCAGGCTCAAGGCCAGCAATGCCAGCCCCCAGGCGTCGCCATGGCCCAGGGCGTCCATGGCCAGAAAGAAGCTCACCAGCATCGCCGCCGAGAGCAGGGCCCCGGCCAGATCGAAGCCACCCTGGCGGCGCGGCTCGGCAGGCAGCGCTCGCCAGGCCAGCATGGCGGCGATCAGCCCCAGGGGCACATTGAGGGCGAACAGCCAGGGCCAGTCGGCGACGGCCAGCACCAGCCCACCCAGGGCCGGCCCCGAGGCATAGCCCACCGCCACCACCATGGCGCTGAAGCCCATGGCCGCCCCCAGCAGCCGCGAGGGGAAGACCTGTCGATAGATGGAGGGGCCAATGGAAAGGGTGGCGGCGGCCCCCAGCCCCTGGAGGGCGCGGAACAGCAGCAGGGTCTCGAAGCGCTCGGAGAGGGCGGCGCCCAGGGAGGCGACGGAGAACAGCAGCAGCCCCGAGAGGTAGAGGCGACGCCGGGTCAGCAGCTCGCTCAGGGCGGCGCACAGCAGCAGGCTGGCGCCACACACCAGTTGAAAGCTGGTCACCACCCACACCGCTCGGGCCTCGGAGATGATCAGGTCGCGGGCGATGGAGGGCAGGGCCACGTTGATCATGGTGACGTCCACCACCGTGATCAGGGTGCCCAGCACCAGGGTCAGGACGGCCAGGCGGCGCTCGGGGCCCGGCAGGCCATCGTCGCCGGGACGGGTGGAGAAGAGTCGGCTCATGAGGTTCCGTTTGTACCAGCGCAACGAAAAGACCGGCCGCGGCCGGTCTTGGAGGACGGTGAGGCGATCCGCTTAATCCGGGTCGCTTTCCATCAGCAGGGCATCGTCGAACTCGGAGATTTCCAGGGGCGCCTCATCGTCCAGGTCCATGGCCAGATAGCTGTGCTCGACCCGCAGGAAGCGCTGGAAGAGCGCCCAGTCGAGGGTCTCGGGCCAGAGGCGCTCGTCCTCTTCCCAGGCCCGCAGCTCGGTCTCGAGGATCTCCAGGTAGCGCTCCCGGACGAAGGCCTGCAGGGCCTCCGGGGCATCCATCTCGGGGATCAGGTAGACGGTGCTTTCCCGATCGATGTCATCGAGGGTCAGGTCATCCTCGCCCACCGTGGGCTCTAGGGAGTTGATCCAGTCCAGGAAGGGCTGGGTCGGCTTGACGCTCAGGGCGGAGCGGTTGAGCAGTTTCATCGCACTCTCCTCGATGACGATTCCTGGGCATTATGGGCGCAAGGGCTCGCAGTTACCAACACTTCCCGCCCCGGTTCATGCGCCCCCACGGAAGGAGGCGCCCCCCTTCAATCGCCTTCGGGGCGCATGGCCGGGAACAGCAACACATCGCGGATCGAGGCGCTGTCGGTGAGCAGCATCACCAGGCGATCGATACCGATCCCCTCGCCGGCGGTGGGCGGCAGGCCGTATTCGAGGGCGCGCACATAGTCGGCGTCGTAATACATCGCCTCGTCGTCGCCGGCCTCCTTCTCGGCCACCTGCTCGCGGAAACGCTCGGCCTGGTCCTCGGCGTCGTTGAGCTCGGAGAAGCCGTTGGCGATCTCGCGGCCGCCGACGAAGAACTCGAAACGCTCGGTGACGAAGGGGTTCGAATCCTTGCGCCGCGCCAGCGGGCTGACCTCGGTGGGGTACTCGGTGATGAAGGTGGGCTCACGGAGACGATGCTCCACGGTCTTCTCGAAGATCTCGATCTGGACCTTGCCCAGGCCCCAGCCATCCTTGACGTCGATATCCAGGCGCTCGGCGATCTGACGGGCGGCGCTCTCGTCGGCCAGGGCCTCGGCATGGATGTCCGGGTTGTACTCGAGGATCGAGTCGAAGACGCTGAGGCGGCGCAGCGGCCGGCCGAAGTCGTACTCGAAGGTCTCCAGCACCTCGCCGTCGCGGTTACGCACGGTATTGACCACGGTGGTGGTGCCCAGCACCTCCTGGGTCAGGCTGCGCAGCATCGCCTCGGTGAGGTCCATCAGGTCGTTATAGTCCGCGTAGGCCTGATAGAACTCGATCATGGTGAACTCGGGGTTATGCCGAGTGGAGAGGCCTTCGTTGCGGAAGTTGCGGTTGATCTCGAAGACCTTCTCGAAGCCCCCCACCACCAGGCGCTTGAGGTAGAGCTCCGGGGCGATGCGCAGGTACATGTCCTGGTCCAGCGCATTGTGATGGGTGACAAAGGGGCGTGCCGTGGCACCGCCAGGGATCGCCTGCAGCATGGGGGTCTCCACCTCCATGAAACCGCGAGCCTCGAAGAAGCGGCGCATGGCGCTGATCACCCCGGCGCGGGTCGCGAAGACCTGGCGCGAGTCGGGGTTCATGATCAGATCCACGTAGCGCTGGCGGTAGCGGGCCTCCATGTCGGTGAGGCCGTGGAACTTGTCGGGCAACGGTCGCAGGCTCTTGGTGAGCAGCTTGGCCTCTTCCATCATCACATAGAGGTCGCCCTTGCCGGACTTGTGCACCGGCCCGCGCCCGGCGACGATATCGCCGATATCCCAGCCCTTGACGTCCTCGAGCACCTCGGCCGGCAGCCCCTTCTTGTCGACATAGAGCTGGATCTGTCCGGAGACGTCCTGGATGACGATAAAGGGGCCACGCTTGCGCATGATGCGCCCGGCCACTGCCGCCCGGCGTCCCAGCGCCTCGAGTTCCTCCTTCGCCTTGTCGCCGAGCTCGGCCATCAGCTCGGCGGCCTGGCTGTCGCGGCGAAAGTCATTGGGGAAGGCACTCGTCCCCTGGGCAACGGCCTGCTCGCGGCGCGCGGCCAGCTTGGCGCGGCGCTCGGCGATCAGGTGGTTCTCGTCCTGCTGGGGGCTATCCGTGGAGGGGCTCTGGTTGGCCATGTCGCTACCTGTAGTCGAGTTAAGCTTGGGCAAAGGGGCTGGCGGAAACGGAGAAGACGCGCCGGCACGCGGCGAGGCCTTCGCCCCGCCGCGATGGGCGAGGGTCAGAGACCCTGTTTAAGGCTGGCTTCGATAAACTGGTCCAGGTCGCCGTCCAGCACCTTGTCGCAGTTGCTGGTCTGCACGCCGGTGCGCAGGTCCTTGATGCGCTGGTCATCCAGCACATAGGAGCGGATCTGGCTGCCCCAGCCGATATCGGCCTTGGACTCCTCCGCCTCCTGCTTGGCGGCGTTGCGCTTCTGCATCTCGTGTTCCCACAGCTTCGCCTTGAGCTGCTTCATGGCGAAGTCGCGGTTGGCATGCTGGCTGCGCTGGCTCTGACAGGCCACCACGATGCCGGTGGGCTCGTGGGTGATACGCACCGCCGAGTCGGTGGTGTTGACGTGCTGACCGCCGGCGCCGCTGGAGCGGTAGGTATCGACGCGCAGGTCCGCCGGGTTGATCTCCACCTCGAAGCTGTCGTCCACCTCCGGCGACAGGAACACCGAGGCGAAGGAGGTATGACGCCGGCCGCCGGAGTCGAAGGGGCTCTTGCGCACCAGGCGGTGCACCCCGGTCTCGGTACGCAGCCAGCCGAAGGCGTAATCGCCCTGGACATGGATGGTCGCCGACTTGATACCCGCCACCTCGCCGGCGGAGGCCTCGATGATCTCGGCCTTGAAGCCGTGATGCTCGGCCCAGCGCAGGTACATGCGCAGCAGGATATTGGCCCAGTCCTGGGCCTCGGTGCCGCCGGAGCCGGCCTGGATATCGAGGTAGGCGTTGTTCTCGTCCATCTCACCGGAGAACATGCGCCGAAACTCCAGCTTCTCCAGGGCGTCCTGGAGCCCCTCGAGCTCCTTGCGCACCTCGTCGACGGTGGCCTCGTCCTCCTCCATCTCGGCCAGCTCGAGCAGATCGCGGCTATCGCCGAGGCCCTGGTCGAGCTCATCGATGGTCTGGACGATCTGCTCCAGGGAGGCGCGCTCCTTGCCGAGCTTCTGAGCATAGTCCGGGTCGTTCCAGACGTTGGGGTCTTCCAGCTCGCGGGAGACTTCTTCTAGCCGATCCTTGCGTTCGGCATAGTCAAAGATACCCCCTCAGGACGTCTGTCCGCTCGGACAGGTCCTTGATGAGGTTATGAATGGGATTGGTTTCCAGCATGGGGGCGTCTCGCCTCGATCTGCGGTGAACAAGCGGCCGCCCACCCCGAGAGACATCCCCGGGTCGGGCGACGCGGAAAGGGCATTATTGTAGCGAACCTGGCGCCGGGCCGCATCCGCCACGACGCCCCCAAACGCCAGGAGCCCGGCCGGGGCCGGGCTCCTGAGTCGTCTGGTGACGAAACTTAGAAGCGGTAGGTCAGCTGGGCACCGAAACCATGGGCCTCGTTTTTGTAGTCGGCGGTGTAGGTCGCCCCGCCGAGGCCGTTGTAAAGGTCATCCCGGGACTGGCTGACTCGGGTACTCCGCTCGGTGAGATAGGAGTAGGCGAAGTCCAGGGTCAGATCCTCGATAGGCGTCCAGCCGGCGCCGATGGAGAAGATCCGCCGATCGTCCGAGGGAATCCGCACGCTGCGGTGTTGATCGCTGGTGGGCGTATTATCCAGGCTCACCCCGGCTCGCAGCGCCAGTTGCGGATTCAGCTGGTACTCGCCCCCCACGGCGAAGGCCCAGGCATTGGAGTAGCCCTGGGTCTCCTGGGTGATCTGCTGACCCTGGCTGCCGGTAACCAGGATCTGTTCGAAACGGCTCCAACGGGTCCAGGAGGCACCGAACATCAGCGTCAGGCGGTCCGACATCTGCTGGGTCAGGGAGAAGTTGACGGTCTCCGGGGTGGTCAGATCCAGGCTGGCATCGTCGGCGCGGACCACGTTACCGGCGGGATCGAAGGCCCGGAAGTCGCCGGTCAGGGTGTAATCCACCTTGGAGCGATAGGTCAGGCCCAGGGTGGTCTCCGGCACCGGCTGATAGATCACCCCCAGGTTATAGCCCCAGCCATCGTCGTCGCCCTCGACCCGCGAGTCGATATCGGCGGAGGGGTCGAAGGGCTGGGCGGGATTACCCGGCACCCGACGCCGTAGCTCCCCATCCACCCGGTTATAGGCAATCCCGGCGCCGACCGACCACTGGTCGTTGATGCGATAGGAGAGGGTCGGCTGGGCACTGACCACCCTCACCTCGGTATAGTCACCGAAGTAGCGCCCCTGAAAGCCCTCCTCATACTCGGTCATGGAGCCGAAGGGCGCATAGACGCCGAAGCCGAAGGCCAGGCGCTCGTTAAGCGGCTGGGCATAGAAGGCGAAGGGTACCAACTTGCCGGGCACCATATCGCCCTCGCTGGTGCCGGGCGTCGGCCCGGTACTCATGCCCCCCAGGTTCCCTTCGGCCTCGAGGACCGTGATGTCGCTACTGACATCGAGATAGGTACCGCCGGCACTAATCTGGGCCCGGTCCAGGAAGGACATGCCCGCCGGGTTGCCGAAGACGATGGTGGCGTCATGGACGTTGGAGCTACGCCCGGCGTGGCCATAGCCCTGGCCACTGACGCTCTGTTCGTTGATCTGGTAACCGCCGGCACTGGCCTGGCCGGCGAAGGTGGCGGCGGCGATGGCCACGGCCCAGGAGAGCTTGTTGAACTTGTTCTGCATGATCACGACATCCTTTTCAGGGGTGAGCTGTGCGTTGTTATAAACCCGCGCCGGCGGGCGATGACGTGCCCCCAGTGTTGGCGCAACCCTGGGGGCAGATCAAGGCCAAACGTTCGTTTTAATGCAATATTTGCTAATACTTTGGTCGCACGATCGTTTGACTCCCTGAACTTTCAAACACTTGCCGAGTCGCCACCGGGCACCTCGCCCTATCCCGGCAAGCGCTGCTTGACCTAGGTGTTACTCATAGGTTCTACACTCCCGGTAACCATCGACCCGCGAGAGACGCCATGAAAGTGATCGAACTGGCCCGGGCCGCCGGGGTCACCGGCGAGACCGTGCGCCACTATACCCGCGAGGGTCTGCTACACCCCTCCCGCGATCCGGATAACGGCTACCAGCGCTACGCCCATCGGGACCTGGAGCGGCTGCGCTTTGTTCAGCGCGCCCGCACCCTGGGCTTCAGCGTCGCCGAGATTCGCGACATCCTCGCCCATGCCGACCAGGGCGACTCCCCCTGCCCCCTGGTCCGCGACCTGCTGGCCAGCCGCCTGCCGGAGATCCGCGCCCGTATCCATGAGCTCGAGGCGCTGGCCGCCCGCATGGAGCAGGCGCTGTCGGCCTGGAAAGCGATGCCCGACGGCACCCCCGATGGCCATAGCCTGTGCCGCCTGATCGAGAGCTTCCCCGAACCGTTGGGCGTCGCCTCGCACGATGCCGAGTCCCAGGAGGAGACACCATGAACGCCCAGACATCACTGCAGCGCAGCGTCCCCGGCATGAGCTGCCAGGGCTGCGTCAAACGCATGCGCGAGGCGATTCAGGCCCGGGACCCCGAGGCCGAGGTGATGGGCGAGCCCGCCGAGAAGCGCCTCACCGTCACCTCCTCGCTGGATGGCGAGACCCTCGACGCCATCCTCGCCCAGGCCGGCTATCCGACCGGCGAGATCGCCCACGCCAGCGAGGCGCCCGATACCGCGACCGCCGATGAGGCCCCGTCGGCGGCGGAGCACGCCACCACCCGGCGGCTGGCGATCAGTGGCATGACCTGCGCCAGCTGCGTGAAGAGCGTGCAACAGGCCCTGGAGCGCACCCCGGGCGTGGCCACCGCCAGCGTCAACTTCGGCACCCGTACCGCCCAGGTCCATGGCAGCGCCGACGCCGAGGCACTGATCCGGGCGGTGCGCTCGGCGGGCTACGAAGCCGAGCCGATCGTCGACCTGCGCCAGGCCGAGGCCACCCGCGCCGAACAGGACGCCAAGGAGTATCGCCGCCGCCTGCACGGCAGCTTCTGGTCGCTGGCGCTGGCGGTGCCGCTGATGGCCAGCATGTTCTTCTTCCACCCCCACCCGGTGGGTCCGGGGCGGCTCTTCTGGCTGGTAATCGGGCTGCTGACGCTGGCGGTGATGGCCGGCCCCGGCCGCCACTTCTTTATCAACGCCTGGAAGAACTTCCGTCATCACCAGGCCAATATGGACACCCTGATCGCCATGGGCACCGGCACCGCCTGGGGCTACTCCATGGCGGTGGTGGCCTTCGCCCCCTGGCTACCGGAAGTGGCCCAGGGCATCTACTTCGAGGCCTCGGCCATGGTGATCGGCCTGGTGCTGCTGGGCAATGCCCTGGAGCTGCGCGCCCGGGGCCGCACCAGCGAGGCCCTCAAGCGCCTGCTCGATCTGCAGAGCCGCACCGCCCGGGTGATCCGCGACGGCGAGGAACGGGAGGTGGAGATCGACGCGGTGCGCCAGGGGGACCACATCCGTGTGCGCCCCGGCGAGCGTCTGCCGGTGGACGGCGTGGTGGTGGAGGGCACCAGCCATGTCGACGAGTCGATGCTCACCGGCGAGCCGCTTCCGGTGGCCAAGGGCGTGGATGACGAGGTCAGTGCCGGCACCGTCAACGGCAAGGGCGGACTGGTCTACGAGGCGACCCGGGTCGGCGCCGATACTCGCCTGGGCCAGATCACCGAACAGGTGGCCAGCGCCCAGAACTCCCGCCCGCCCATCGGCGCCCTGGCCGACCGCATCTCCAGCATCTTCGTGCCCTCGGTGATGATCATCGCCGTGCTGACTGCCCTGGCCTGGTTCAACGTCGGCGCCGAGCCGCGGGTCATTCATATGCTGGTCACCGCGACCACGGTACTGATCATCGCCTGCCCCTGCGCCCTGGGCCTGGCCACGCCCATCTCCACCATGGTCGGAGTGGGCAAGGCCGCCGAGCAGGGGGTGCTGGTCAGAAACGGCGAGGCCCTGCAGACCGCCAGCCGGCTCACCACCCTGGTGGTGGACAAGACCGGCACCCTCACCGAGGGCAAGCCACGGGTGACCGAGGCCCATCTGTTCTCTGCCGGGGGAGGCGATGACGACGAGGCGCGGCTACTGGGCCTGGTCGCGGGCCTGGAGCGGGGCTCCGAGCACCCCCTGGCCAGCGCCCTGGTGAGCTACTGTGAAGCGCGGGCCGGTGACACGGCCGCCGAGGTCCGCGATTTCACGAGTGTGACCGGTGGCGGTGTCCGAGCCAGCGATGGCGACGGCCACGCGCTTCTGCTGGGCAATGCCCGCCTGCTGGAGGAGGCCGGCGTCGACCTGGGCGATGCCGCCGAGCGGGCCAGCCAGTGGGAAAAGCAGGCCCGCACCGTGGTCTATCTGGCCGTGGGCGGTGAACTGGCCGCACTCTTCGGCATCAGCGACCCGCTACGCCACGATACCGCCACGGCGGTAAGGCGCCTGCAGGCGGATGGCCTGCGGGTGGTGATGCTGACCGGCGACAACCGACACACCGCCGCCGCCATCGCCGCCGAGCTGGGTATCGACGACTTCCAGGCCGGCCTGCTGCCCGAGGACAAGCACGCCGAGATCGAGCGTCGCCAGCAGGCCGGCGAGGTGGTGGGCATGGTCGGCGACGGCATCAACGACGCCCCCGCCCTGGCCCGGGCCGACGTGGGCTTCGCCATCGGCCAGGGCACCGACGTGGCCATCGAGAGCGCTGGCATCACCCTGATGCGCGGCTCCCTGCACGGCGTCGCTGCGGCCATCGAGATCAGCCGGGCGACCCTCACCAATATCAAGCAGAACCTGGTGGGCGCCTTCGGCTACAACGCCCTGTGCATTCCCATCGCCGCGGGGGTGCTCTACCCCCTGACCGGCATGCTGCTGTCGCCGATGATCGCCGGCGCCGCCATGTCGCTCTCGTCCATCACCGTGGTGGGCAACGCCAACCGCCTGCGCCTGCTCAAGCTCGGCGCTCCGAGCGACCATCCCACCGACACGACTCCGCGGGAGGCAACCCCATGACTTGGTTAATCAATCTAGCGGGCCTGGCGCTGATCGCCGCCATCGCCTGGTGGTTCTGGCTTAGCTGACCCGGGCGCTCAGCGGCTCGGCGTGCTCCACCATCAGCTGCAGCGATTCGCGCCCCTTCCAGCGGTTGCGGTTGAGCTTGTAGGCACAGCGCAGGCGATCGCCCAGGCCGAAGGCGGGCAGCTCGCCGGGGGTCAGGGCACGGAACCAGATCGCCCGACGACTCATGCGACCCAGCGAGAGCTCCATCATCAGGTGGCTACCGTCGGCGCCCACCGGGCGCAGCGACTCCACCAGGAAATCCCCTTCGAAGAGTGGTGCCTCGAACTCCCGACCATAGGGCCCCAGGGCCTCGAGGGTCTCCAGGGTGGTGAGGCTGAGCTGCTCGGGCGACAACTCCCCGTCGGTCAGCACCCTGGGATAGAGTTCGGCGCCGCCGAGCTGCTCCGCCACCGCCGTCAGCACGGCCCTGCGGAAGGCATCCAGCCGCTCCCGAGGCACCCCCACCCCGGCGGCGCCACGGTGGCCGCCGAAGCGCGGTAGCGCCTCCGGGGCCAGCTCATGGGCGCGTTGCAGGGCATCGCGCAGGTGCAACCCCTCGATGGAGCGCCCGGAGCCGGTCAGCATGCCCGGGGCCGCGGCGGGGGTCAGCACCAGGGTCGGCCGCCCATAGGCCTGCACCAGCCGCGAGGCGACGATGCCCTGCACCCCCGCATGGCCCTGCTCCAGGAAGATCACCAGGGCCGGGGCATCCTCGGCCAGCGGCGCCCGGGCCAGGGCCTTGGCCTGCTCGGTCATCTCCGCCTCGATCGCCTTGCGCGACTGGTTGTCCTGATCGAGGGTCTCCAGGTGCCGCGCCGCGGTGGCGTCATCGGCGGCCAGCATAAAGTGCAGGGCCGCATAGGGGTCGTCGAGCCGCGAGCGGGCATTGATGCGCGGGCCCATCTGGAAGGCCAGGGTCTCGGCGTCGAAGGGCAGGCTGTCGGGCCCCAGGCGCGCCGCCATGGTGCGCCAGCAGGCGGCCTCCAGGCGGTTGATCAGGATCAGGCCATGGCTAACCACGGCGCGATTGGCGGGACTGCCGCCCAGCGACACGCAGTCCGCCACCGTGCCCAGCGCGACGTAGGAGAGCCAGGGGGAGAGCTTGGGGGTGGCCTCGGGCAACACGCCCCAGTCGATCAGTACGCCGCGGGTCAGCGACATGGTCAGCCAGGCGACCATGCAGCCGGCGATGGTCGGGTCCGGGTAGTCGCAGTCGTCCCGGGTGGGGTTGACGGTGGCATAGGCCGAGGCCGGCGGGCCCTCCTGGGGCAGGGCGTGGTGGTCGGTGACCACCACCTCGACCCCCTCGGCGGCCAGGCGGGCGATGCGCGGTTCATCCGAGCTGCCGCAGTCGGCGGTGATCACCAGGCTGGGCCGCGGCGCGAGCGAGAGGGTGCGCTCCACCAGCGGCAGGCTGATGCCGTAGCCGTCATGGATCCGGTGACCAATCAGGCTATGCAGCTTGGCCTCGGGCACCCCGAACAGCTCGTGCAGGGTTCGGCGAATTACCACATGGGAGGTGATGCCGTCCACGTCGTAGTCGGTAAGGATGCCGATATGCTCGCCCTCGGCCACCGCCTGGGCGATGCGCTCGGCGGCGCGGCGGCCGTCGGCCAGCCGTTCGGGATGCGCCAGGTGGCGCAGGCTGGGCGAGATCAGTGGCGCCAGCTCGCCGCGGTAGTCGTCGAGGCGCCCGGCGAGGATTCGCGCCTGGAGCTCCGAGAGGCCCTCCTGCTGGGCCCGGGCATATAGGGCCTGGTTCAAGGGGCGCGGCTGAATCCGCGGCCGTAGCCGCTCCTGCAGATCCACGGCGTGGGGCTGACTGTCCACTTCGCTTCCTCGATATCGATTCGATACGACAACGCCCGGCGAACCGGGCGTTGTCTTGGCACCTGGCACCGGTGTCAGCGGCGATTCTCGGCGACGAATTGCTGTACCGCGGAAAGCTCCGCCGGCAGCACCGTGTAGCGCTCCTCGCGCTCCAGCAGGTCGTCCATATGCGGCGGTAGCGGCACGCCGGGGAAGCCCGCCTTGACCACCGCCTCGGCGAACTTGGCCGGATGCGCGGTGGCCAGGGTGATCATCGGCACGCTCTCGTCGCACCGCTCACGCTCGGCGGCGCGATAACCGGTGGCGGTGTGCGGGTCGAGGATCTCCTGGGTGCGGTGATGCGCCTCGCGGATCACCTCGAGGATGGTGGCGTCATCGACGCTATGGCTGGCGAAGCGTTCACGAAGACGCGATAGCGGCGCCTCGGCGAGCGCCGCGGGTTCCGCCTGGAAGCGCTCCAGCAGCTCGGCCACGGCGGCGCCATCGCGATCATAGGCCTCGAACAGCAGTCGCTCGAAGTTGGAGGAGACGACGATATCCATGGAGGGCGCCAGGGTCGCGACCAGCTCCTTCTTGGAGAAGTCGTTGTCGGCCAGGGTGCGGTGGAGGATATCGTTGGCGTTGGTGGCGATCACGAAGCGCTCCACCGGCAGGCCCATGCGGTAGGCCATAAAGCCGGCGAAGACGTTGCCGAAGTTGGCCGAGGGCACGCAGAAGCTCACCTTGCGGTGGGGGGCGCCCAGGGCCACGCCGGCGGCCACGTAGTAGACGATCTGGGCCATGATCCGCGCCCAGTTGATGGAGTTGACCGCCACCAGCCGGGTGCCGTCGAGGAAGCCCTGGTCGGCGAAGCTCGCCTTGACCATCGCCTGGGCGTCATCGAAGTTGCCCTCGATGGCGATATTGAAGACGTTGTCCGCCAGCACCGAGGTCATCTGGCGACGCTGCACCTCGGAGACCCGGTTATGCGGGTGGAGGATAAAGATGTCGAGGTTGTCGCAGTGGCGGCAGCCCTCGATGGCCGCGGAGCCGGTATCGCCGGAGGTGGCGCCCATGATGACCGCCCGCTCGCCGCGCTTCTTCAGGAAGTAATCGAGGATACGCCCGAGCAGCTGCAGGGCCACGTCCTTGAAGGCCAGCGTCGGGCCGTGGAAGAGCTCGAGCAGGAAGTGATTGGCATCGAGCTGATTGAGCGGCACCACGGCGTCGTGACTGAAGGTGGCGTAGGCCTCGGTGACCAGGCGACGGAAGGTCTCGTCGTCGATCTCGCCGTTGACGAAGGGCTTCATCACCCGGAAGGCGATCTCGGCGTAGGAGAGCCCGGCCATCTCGGCCAGCGCCTCGCGGGAGAACTGCGGCACGGTCTCGGGCACATAGAGGCCGCCATCGCTGGCCAGGCCGGTAAGCACCACGTCCTCGAAGGAGAGCGCGGGCGAGCGCCCGCGGGTACTGATATAGCGCATGATTCGGTTCCCTTGCCGCCATGGCCCTGGCCATGGCGGTCTCTATCCAGCGAAAGCTCGAGTTATTCGTGTTCGTCGAGGGATTCCACGCGGATCCGCGTTACCGGCCCGGCGATATCGGCCATGGACTCGATCTGGCGAATCGCCTCGTTCATCTGCTGCTCGCGGGTGCGGTGGGTCAGCAGGATGATCGGCACCAGCTCGCCTTCGGTGGCCTCTTTCTGGATCAGCGCCTCGATGGAGATGCCCTGCTCGGAGAGGATGGTCGCCACCCGGGCCAGCACGCCGGGGCGATCCACCGCCAGCAGCCGCAGGTAGTAGGCGGTGCTGATCTCCTCCATGGGCAGGATCGGCAGCTGGCTGACGTCCTCGTCGATGCCGCTGAAGGCCAGGTAGGGCACCCGGTAGTGATGGGCGGTGGTGATATCCCGGGCCACGTCGAGCAGGTCGGCCACCACCGCGGAGGCGGTGGGCTCGGCGCCGGCGCCGGCGCCATAGTAGAGGGTCGGACCCACGGCGTCGCCCATCACGGCGATGGCGTTCTTGACGCCGTGCACATTGGCCAGCAGGCGCTCCTTGGGAATCAGCGTCGGGTGGACCCGCAGCTCCAGGCCCTGCTCGGTGCGCTTGGAGATGCCCAAGTGCTTGATGATATAGCCCAGGTTATCGGCCTGCTCCACGTCCTCGGCGGTGACCCGGGAGATGCCCTCGGTGTAGGCCTTCTCGAACTGCAGCGGCACGCCGTAGGCGATGGAGGCGAGGATGGTCAGCTTGTGGGCGGCATCGATGCCTTCCACGTCGAAGGTGGGATCGGCCTCGGCGTAGCCCAGCGCCTGGGCCTCGGCGAGGACGTCCTCGAAGGCCCGGCCCTCATCGCGCATATGGGTGAGGATATAGTTGCCGGTGCCGTTGATGATGCCGGCGACCCACTCGATGCGGTTGGCGCCCAGGCCCTCGCGCAGCGACTTGATCACCGGGATGCCGCCGGCCACGGCGGCCTCGAAGGCGACGATCACCCCCTTCTCGTGGGCGGCCTGGAAGATCTCGTTGCCGTGCACGGCGATCAGCGCCTTGTTGGCGGTGACCACGTGCTTGCCGTGTTCGATGGCGGTGAGCACCAGCTCGCGGGCGATGT
The DNA here is from genome assembly GCF_007989625.1 of Bisbaumannia pacifica. Classification (GTDB taxonomy): domain Bacteria; phylum Pseudomonadota; class Gammaproteobacteria; order Pseudomonadales; family Halomonadaceae; genus Bisbaumannia; species Bisbaumannia pacifica. The sequence continues at coordinate 33,319 of NZ_BJUK01000026.1, read as the reverse complement.
CGTAGCCGCCGATCAGCTCCACCAGCACGTCCACCTCGGGGTTACGGGCCACCTCGAAGACATCGGCGGTGGTCTTGACGCCGGTGGTGTCGCAGTCCGGGTTGTCGCGACGCATCGCCACCTGTTCGATCACGATGGGCCGCCCGGCCCGCCGGGCGATCTCGTCGGCATTGCGCGTCAGGACATTGAAGGTACCGCCACCGACGGTACCCAGGCCACAGATTCCCACTCTCACCGGTTTCAACGTGATATCCCCTTGCTCTAGTGTTCGGTGTCCGCCCGGGTCGTCGGGCGGCGGTCCAGCGGTGGCGGTTCCGGCCGGGCCTGCGCCCGCCACTCGTCATCGTCTTGCGTCTGTTCAGTCGTCGAGGCCCAGCATGGTGACCAGGCGCTCGGCGGGCACATAGCCCGGCACCAGGCGCCCGTCGGGCAGCACGATGGCCGGCGTGCCCTGGACGCCGAGCTCCATCCCCAGATGATACTGGGCCTCGACCGGATTGTCGCAGTCCGCGGGCCCTTCCAGGGGCTCCCCGCCCTTGACCCGGCTCATCGCCTCACTGGGATTGGCGTCACACCACACCTGCTGCAGCTCTCGAGCGCCTTGAGCGCCCATGCCGCCTCGCGGGAAGGCCAGATAGTGTACCTCGATTCCCCGCTCATTGAGCGCCGGCACTTCCTCGTGGAGACGCACACAGTAGGGGCAGGTGGTATCGGTGAAGACGCTGACCACGGCGCGACTCTCGGCACCACGGAAGATCACCCGCTCGGCCTCGGGGATCATCGCCAGGCGCTCGGCGCGCTCGGCGTTGCGGGCCTGTTCGGTGAGGTTGACCAGCCCCTGGTCGGCGTTCTCGTAGAGGTCCCCCACCAGGAAGAAGCGCCCGCTGCTGTCGCTGTAGAAGGTCTCGCCGTTGTCCAGGCGCACCTCGAAGAATCCTTCCAGGGGGGTCGCGGTCACGCTCTCCACCGGCATCGACTCGCCGCGCACGCTCAGGCGCTCGGCCAGCTCGGCGGCGGGGTCGGCCAGGACCGGGGCGGACAGGGTGGCGGCCAGCAGGCCAGCCAGGAGGGCTCGTGACGCTCGTTGCATGTTCAGCCTCGCGGGTGATGTTCGACATGCAGCAGTTCCAGGCGAGCCTGGGCCACATGGGTATAGATCTGGGTCGTCGACAGGTCGCTATGACCCAGCAACAGCTGTACGACACGCAAATTGGCCCCATGATTCAACAGATGGGTGGCGAAGGCGTGGCGCAGGGTATGCGGCGACAGGGGCCGCGAGATGCCGGCGGTGCGCGCATGGGCCTTGATGCGATGCCAGAAGGCCTGACGGGTCAGGCAGGCATCGCCGCGCCCGGGAAAGAGCGCCGGCCGGGTGGGGTCCTGCATCATCGCCCCCCGGCCGCCGCGCAGGTAACGCTCGAGCCAGGCGATGCCCTCCTCGCCCAGGGGCACCAGGCGCTCCTTGTCGCCCTTGCCCAGCACCCGCACCACGCCCTGGCGCAGGTTGACGCTGGCCAGGCTCAGGTTGACCAGCTCCGAGACTCGCAGGCCGCAGCCGTAGAGCACCTCCAGCATGGCGCGATCGCGCAGCCCCAGGGGAGTATCGGTGTCCGGCGCCGCCAGCAACCGCTCCACTTCGGCCTCGTCGAGGGTGTTCGGCAGGTTGGGGCGCACCTTGGGCAGGCGTACCCCGGCCAGGGGGTCGGCACTCAGTCGCTCGGTCATCAGCGCCCAGCGGTAGAAGCGCCTCAGGCTGGACAGCAAGCGAGCATTGGAGCGCAGCCGGTAACCCGCCGCGCGCCGCGCCGCCAGCCACTCGGGCAGGGTCTCGGCGCCGGGAGCCAGCAGGCAGGCGCCCCGCTCGGCCAGGCAGGCCGCCCAGGCGCCGAGATCGCGGCGATAGGCGGCCAGGGTGTGCTCACTGGCGCCCTGCTCGAGCCACAGGGCGTCGAGGAAGGCGTCGATCAGGGCGGCATCGGACATCGGCGGGCCTCAAATGCAGGGAAACCCCGCCCCGCGCGAGCGGTGACGGGGTTTCCCGGCGACCTCGGCGGTGCCGGGTCGCGGCCTGGCCCGACTTAGGCCAGCTTTTCCTTGATACGGGCAGACTTGCCGCTGCGCTCGCGGAGGTAGTACAGCTTGGCCTGGCGCACGTCGCCGCGACGCTTGACGCTGATGGAGTCGACCAGCGGGCTGTAGGTCTGGAAGGTCCGCTCGACGCCGACACCGTGGGAGATCTTGCGCACGGTGAAGGCGGAGTTCAGACCGCGGCTACGCTTGCCGATCACCACGCCTTCGAAGGCCTGCAGACGCTCGCGGTTACCTTCCTTGACCTTGACCTGGACGATCACGGTATCGCCGGGGGCGAAGGCCGGAATTTCCTTGCTCATCTGCTCGTTTTCGATCGCCTGGATCACCTTGTTCTTGCTGCTCATTGCTAGCTCCTCAATCTCTCTATCGCCACCCGGGGGTGGCCGTGATCCCGACGCTCGGCGTAGGCACGCGGACGCGGGAATCGGATGTGTGACGCGAGTCTGCCCTGGCTTATGGGGCCTCGGGGGTGGCTCGCACCGCCGCCTGACTGGCGTATTCGTCGATAAATTCATCGAGCAGTTGTCGCTGCTCTCGGCTCAATTCGCGACCCTCGAGAAGGTCGGGGCGCCTGAGCCAGGTGCGTCCCAGGGACTGCTTGAGGCGCCAGCGACGAATGGCACCATGATTGCCGCTCAGCAGTACCTCCGGTACCGCCCGCCCGTCGATCTCCTCGGGGCGCGTATAGTGGGGGCAATCCAGCAGTCCCTCGTTGAAGGAGTCCTCCACCGCCGAGTCCTGGTGTCCCAGCACTCCCGGTACCAGCCGGGCGGCGGCATCGATCAGCACCATGGCGGGCAGCTCGCCGCCGCTCAACACATAGTCGCCGATGGACCACTCTTCATCGATGTCGGCCTCGACGATGCGCTCGTCGATGCCCTCGTAACGGCCGGCCACCACGATCAGGGGCCCCGCCGCGGCCAGTTCCTGGACACCGCGCTGATCCAGAGGTCGCCCCTGGGGCGACAGGTAGATCACGCGGGCCGGCTGGCCCTGTGTCGCTTCGGCCTCGGCGCGCGCGGCATGAATCGCCTGACGCAGCGTCTCGACCTTCATCAGCATGCCCGGCCCGCCCCCATAGGGGCGATCATCCACCTTGCGGTGCTTGTCGGTGGCAAAGTCCCGGGGATTCCAGAATTCCAGTTCCAGCAACCCTTGCTTGACCGCTCGACCGGTCACGCCATAGCGGCTGATCGCGTCGAACATCTCCGGGAACAGCGAGACAACACCTATCCACACGGCAATTCATTCCAGGCATCGGCCCCGGGGGTTCCGCCTCGGGCGGTAGACCCTAGGGTCAAAAATCGGGATCCCAGGCCACCGTCATGCGGCCGGCATCGAGATCCACGTCGAGTATCACCTCGTCGGGCAAAAAGGGCAGCAGCCGCTCCTTGCCGTCGGCGGCACCGCGCACGACCATGACGTCGTTGGCGCCGGTCTCGAACAGATAGGCCACACGCCCCAGGGCTTGCCCCTCGGCGGTCACCACCTCGAGCCCTTCCAGTTGGTGCCAGTAATACTCGTCCGCGGGCAGCTTTGGCAGCGCCGACTTGGGCAGCAGGATCTCTGCCCCGGCCAGCCGCTCGGCGGCGTCGCGGTCGTTCACCCCATCGAGGCTCGCGACCAGTCCCTTGCCGTGGCGACGCCCCTGAGTCAGGCGGTACTTCGCCACCCGACCGTCGAGACGTACCCACCACTCGGGGTAGTCGAGAATGCCCTCCATGGGGCTGGTGTAGGAGTACACCTTGAGCCACCCCTTGACCCCGTAGGAGCTGGTCAGCTTGCCCAATACCACGTGCTGAGCATCGGGGCTGTCCTGGGGAGAGGTCATGGCGGTTTCCTGCACCGGGCTCACGATCAGGCGCTGGCCTGCTTGCGAGCTTCCTTGATCAGCTCGGCGACGCGCTCGGAGAGCTGGGCACCCTGATCCTGCCAGTGGGTGACACGCTCCAGGTCGACGCGCAGACGCTCTTCCTGGCCACGGGCCACCGGGTTGAAGAAGCCGACGCGCTCCAGGAAACGACCGTCGCGGGATTTGCGAGAGTCGGTCACGGTCAGGTGATAGAAGGGACGCTTCTTGGCGCCACCACGTGCCAGACGAATGGTAACCATGGCGTTAAACAGTCCTTCGGTTGGATTGCTGAAATTTGGAGTCTTCAGGGCGTGAGCGGACTCACGACCCAGTCATGAAGACGCGACATTCTACGGAAAGCGGCACCGTTTGGGAACCTTTTTCCTTGACAGCCCGCCGCCCCATCTGGGATGGGCCGGCGTCGGACGCGAGGATCCGCGGCGTCTCGGCCTAGCGCCAGGGGAAGCCGCCGGGGCCACCCATGCCGCCGGGGCCACCCGGACCACCGCCGCCCATCATGCCGGACATGCCGCGCATCATCTTCTGCATGCCGCCCTTCTTGCCCGCCTTCTTCATCATCTTCTGCATCTGCTTGTGCTGCTTGAGCAGGCGATTGAGGTCGGGCACCTGCAGGCCGGCACCGCTGGCGATACGCCGCTTGCGGGAGCCATTGATGATCTCCGGCTTGCGGCGCTCCTGGGGGGTCATGGAGTTGATCAGCGCCTCGAGCTTGCCCAGCTCCTTCTCGGGTCCGGGGCCCTGGGCCATCTCGGCCATCTGTCCCATGCCCGGCAGCTTGCCGAGCAGGCCGCCCATGCCGCCCATCTTCTTGAGCTGCTGGAGCTGGTCGCGGAAGTCTTCCAGGTCGAAGCCTTCGCCCTTCTTGACCTTCTTGGCCAGCTTGGCGGCCTTGCCCTTGTCGACGGTGCGCTCGGCCTCCTCGATCAGCGACAGGACGTCGCCCATGCCGAGGATACGCGAGGCCACCCGGTCCGGATGGAAGGGCTCCAGGGCATCGGTCTTCTCCCCCATGCCCATGAACTTGATCGGCTTGCCGGTGATATGACGCACCGAGAGGGCCGCCCCGCCGCGGGCGTCGCCGTCGGCCTTGGTAAGGATCACCCCGGTCAGCGGCAACGCCTCGTGGAAGGCCTTGGCGGTATTGGCGGCATCCTGGCCGGTCATGGCATCGACCACGAACAGCGTTTCCTGAGGCGTCACCGCCCGATGCAGCGCCTGGATCTCGTCCATCATGTCGGCATCGACATGCAGGCGACCGGCGGTATCGACGATCACCACGTCATGGAACTGGATCTTGGCGTGCTTGATGGCCGCCTCGGCGATGGCCACCGGCCGCTGGTCGCTGGAGGAGGGGAAGAAGTCGACCTGGACCTCGCCGGCCAGGGTCTCCAACTGGTCGATGGCCGCGGGACGATAGACGTCGGCGGAGACCACCAGCACCTTCTTCTTCTCGCGCTCTCTGAGGTAGCGGGCCAGTTTGGCCACGGAGGTGGTCTTGCCCGCCCCCTGCAGGCCGGCCATCAGGATCACCGCCGGCGAGCCCTTGAGGCTGAGGCCATCGAAGGCCTCGCCCATGACCGCCTCCAGCTCCTGCTGGACGATCTTGACGAACTGCTGCCCCGGCGACAGGCTCTTGGAGACTTCCTGCCCCACGGCACGCTGGCGCACCGCATCGATAAAGGCCTTGACCACCGGCAGGGCGACATCGGCCTCCAGCAGCGCCCGGCGCACCTCGCGCAGGGTTTCCTTGATATTGTCCTCGGTCAGTTTGGCCTGACCGCTGATGGACCTCAGCGTCCGCGATAGACGCTCCGATAGACTCTCGAACATGGGCCTCTCCGGCAACGATGCCTTGGCGTTTGGCGCGATTATACGCCTTGATGGCTCCGGTCTCCATGCATGGCTGGGCGGCGCCCCGGGGCTTCGGTATAGTAGCCCCAGGATTGCGGCCACTTTTTCATCGCACTTCGCCGCCCCGGGCGGCCCATGGACAGCAACGCTATGCAGGCGCTTCCCTTTGCCCTAATCGCCATCATCCTCTACTGCGGCGCCGCCTCCTGGCAGGCGCTGGCGCTGACGCGGCGCGTCCCCCAGCGCCCGCCCCTGGTGTTGGCCCTGGGCGGCCTGGCCGTGGTCTGTCATCTGCTGGTACTCGGCGCCCTGGTCGGCGGCAACGAGCCGCTGAGCCTGGGCCTCGGCACCACCGCCACCGCGGCCGGCGCCCTGATCGCCGCCCTGCTGCTGGCGATCAGCCTCTTCAAGCCGGTGCTCAACGTGGCGGTGGGCCTCTTCCCGCTGGCCGCCATGACTCTGGTGCTGGCGGTGGGCCTACCCGGCTCACCCCGCGGCGATGGCCTGACGCCGGGCATCGCCCTGCATGTGGTGAGCTCCGCCCTGGCCTTCGCCGTGCTGGCCATCGCCGCCGTCCAGGCGATCCTGCTGGGGGTGCAGAACCAGGCCCTGCGACATCACCATATCCGTGGCGTGGTTCAGGCCCTGCCCCCCCTGACCACCATGGAGCGGGTGCTCTTCGAACTGGTCTGGGCCGGGGTCGGCCTGCTGACCCTGGCCATCCTCAGCGGCTTCCTGTTCCTCGACAACCTCTTCGCCCAGCACCTGGCCCACAAGACGCTGCTCTCCCTGGCCGCCTGGGTGATCTTCTCGATCCTGCTGGCCGGCCACCACTGGCTGGGCTGGCGGGGCCTCAAGGCGGTGCGCTGGACCCTGGGCGGCTGCGCCCTGCTGCTGCTGGCCTATTTCGGCAGCAAGTTCGCCCTGGAAGTGATCTTCCAGGGGGCCTAAGCCGCCTTGACAGGCCGAGCACTCCTTCTCTACAAACGTGCCTGATACGCCATAAAGGACCCTTCCATCTTGAGCGACGACTTCCCTCTGGGATTGCTGTTCGGCCTGCTGGCAGTGCTGATCCTGCTGTCGGCCTTCTTCTCGAGTTCCGAGACCGGCATGATGTCCATCAACCGCTACCGGCTGAGCCATCGTGCCAACGGTGGCGAGCGCCGGGCCCAGCGGGTGCTGCGCCTGCTGGCCCGCCCGGATCGCCTGATCGGCGTGATCTTGATCGGCAACAACCTGGTAAACAACCTGGCCGCCGCCATCGCCACCGTGCTGGCGATCCACTTCTTCGGCGAGGTGAGCGGGCCGGCCATTGCGCCCCTGGTGCTGACCATCGTCATCCTGATCTTCGCCGAGGTGACTCCCAAGACCTATGCGGCGATCAAGCCGGAACGCATCGCCTACCCGGCGTCGATGGCCCTGGAACCGCTGCTCAAGCTGCTCTATCCGCTGGTGTGGCTGACCAACGCCATCTCCAACGGCCTGTTGCGCCTGGCCGGCGTCAAGCAGATCGATGGCGGCACCGACAACCTGACCCGTGACGAGCTGCGCACCATCGTCCACGAGGCGGGCACCCTGATTCCCCAGCGCCACCAGGCCATGCTGCTGTCGATCCTCGACCTGGAGAACGTCACCGTCAACGACATCATGGTGCCCCGCCACGAGATCGTGGGTATCGACCTGGAGGATGACCTGGAGAGCATCCTCGCCCAGATTCGCACCAGCCAGCACACCCGCATCCCGGTCTACAAGGGCGATATCAACAACATCATCGGCATGCTGCATCTGCGCAACGCGGCACGTTTCCTGGCCAAGGCGGAGGTCACCAAGGCGGCCATCGTCCAGGAGGCCCGGGAGCCCTACTTCATTCCCGAGTCCACTCCACTGCACACTCAGCTGCTCAACTTCCAGAAGCAGAAGCGGCGTATCGGCATCGTGGTGGACGAGTATGGTGACGTGGAGGGCCTGGTGACCCTGGAGGATATCCTCGAGGAGATCGTCGGCGAGTTCACCACCGACGTGGCGGGGATGCACCAGGAGATCCACCTCCAGGACGATGGCAGCTACCTGATCGAGGGCACCGCCAATATCCGCGAGATCAACAAGTCGCTGGGCTGGCAGCTGCCCACCGACGGCCCCAAGACCCTCAACGGCCTGATCCTCGAGCACCTGGAGTCCTTCCCCGACGGCCCCGCCTGTCTGCAGGTGGGCACCACCCGCATGGAGATCCTTCAGGTCAGGGACAAGCTGATCACCTCGGCGCGTTGCTGGCAGCACGCCCGGCGCCCGGCCCGCCGCCGCTGAGCCATATCCTCCATAAAGAAAACGCCGACGGCGCCCCTCGGGGCGCCGTCGGCGTTTCTGCGTCTGCTCGGCGAGCGGCCTCAGGGGCCTTCATGAACGCCTTGGGGGTGAGTGCGCGCGCCGCGGCTGGCCAGCGCATTCAGGGCATTGATATAGGCCTTGGCGGAGGCGATGACGATATCGGTGTCCGCGCCCAGGCCGTTGACGATGCGTCCGCCCTTCTGCAGGCGTACCGTGACCTCGCCCTGGGAGTCGGTGCCGCTGGTAATGGCGTTCACCGAGTAGAGTTCCAGCTCCGCCTGGCTGTCGGCGATCTGCTCGATGGCCTTGAAGACCGCATCCACCGGCCCGCTGCCCTGGGCCTCGACGCGACGCTCCTCGCCGTCGTGGCCGAGCACGACCCGGGCCAGGGGCGTCTCGCCGGTCTTGGAGGTGACTTCCATGGCCACCAGGCGGAAACGCTCGGCCCGGGCCGCGGCACGAGTATCGGTGACCAGGGCCTGGAGGTCCTCGTCATAGATCTCGTGCTTCTTGTCGGCGAGCTGCTTGAAGAGGGCGAAGGCGTCGTTGAGCTCTGCCTCGGAGGCGAACTGAATGCCCAGCTCATCGAGCCGCGAGCGGAAGGCGTTACGCCCGGAGTGCTTGCCCAGCACGATGGCGTTGGTGTGCCAGCCAACGTCCTCGGCACGCATGATCTCGTAGGTCTCGCGGTGCTTGAGCACCCCGTCCTGATGGATTCCCGACTCGTGGGCGAAGGCGTTCTTGCCGACGATGGCCTTGTTGGGCTGCACCGGGAAGCCGGTGACGGTGGAGACCAGCCGCGAGGTGGGCACGATATGGGTGGCGTCGATGCGGGTCTCCACGTCGAGGATATCCTGGCGGGTGCGTACCGCCATGACGATCTCCTCCAGGGAGGCATTGCCGGCCCGCTCGCCCAGGCCATTGATGGTGCACTCCACCTGGCGGGCGCCGGCATTTACCGCGGCCAGGGAGTTGGCCACCGCCAGCCCCAGGTCGTTATGGCAGTGCACCGAGAAGACCGCCTTGTCGCTGTTGGGCACCCGGCGGATCAGCTCTCCCACCATCTCGCCGAAGGGCACCGGCAGGGCATAACCCACGGTATCGGGGATATTGATGGTGGAGGCGCCGGCCTCGATGGCCGCCTCGACGATGCGGCACAGGAAGTCCAGCTCGGAGCGCCCGGCGTCCTCGCAGGAGAACTCCACGTCGTCGCACAGGCCGCGGGCCTTCTGCACCGCCGCCACGGCACGCTCCACCACCTGCTCCGGGCTCATCTGCAGCTTGTACTGCATATGAATGGGGCTGGTGGCGATAAAGGTATGAATGCGCCCCTGGGCGGCGCCGGCCAGGGCCTCGCCGGCGGCCTCGATATCGCGATCCAGGGCCCGGGCCAGGGAACAGACGCGGCTACCGGTGACACTCTCGGCCACCGCCTTCACCGCCTCGAAGTCGCCGGGACTGGCGGCGGCGAAACCCGCCTCGATGACGTCGACGCGCAGCTTCTCCAGCATCAGGGCGATGCGCACCTTCTCGTCGCGGGTCATGGAGGCGCCCGGCGACTGCTCGCCATCGCGCAGGGTAGTGTCGAAAATGATCAGCGGCTGCTTGCTCATGGAAGGGCTCTCATCGGGGTCCAGCGGCGGAATCCCGTCGCCCGGCCAGGGCGCGGGAACTCAGTGTTTTCTAAGGGTAGCCGAGGTCGGCGCCGGGCCCCAGGCCTCGGCGTCGGCCTTGAGCTCACGCACCTCGATCTCGAGGCGTGCCAGGCTGGCCTCCCGCGGTGCCAGGGGCGCCCCGAAATGCAGCCCGACCCGGGCACGGAAGCGGCGCGGACGCTTGGTCAGGGCGCGACCGCCCTGGTGGGAAGTCCAGGAGCCCCAGAGCCCGGCCAGGCCGGCGGGCACCACCGGCACTGGGTTGCGCGTCAGGATATGCTCCAGGCCTCGCCGAAAGGCGTGGATCTCGCCATCCGGCGTTAACCGCCCCTCGGGGAAGAGCATCACCACTTCGCCGTTATCCAGGGCACGGCGAACCTCTTCCAGGGCACGGCGCACGCTGCCCGGATCGCGACGCTCCGCCTCCACGGGAATCGCCCCCACCAGGCGGAACCACCAGTGGAGCCAGGGCGATTCATAGATGGGTCGATCCATCAGAAAACGCAGCGGCCGCGGGCTGGCGCCGCCGAGGATCAGGGCGTCGACGAAGCTGACATGATTGCAGACCACCAGGGCCGCGCCCCGGGCCGGCAGGTGCTCGCCCCCCTCGACGCGCAGTCGGTAGCAGAGTCGCACCAGGGCAAGGATCAGGTAACGCGCCAGGCCGAGGCAGGGCCCCCGTAGGGGATGAAACACGCGACTCACGGGGCGTAGGGACCATGGCGCAGGCCGGCGAGGATGGTGACCAGCAGCTGCTCCAGCAGCTCGGTGACCTCCAGGGGCTGGCCCTGCCAGACGCCGAGGCGCTCATTGAGCCCCAACTGCACCAGGCCGTGCACGCTGCCCCAGAGGGTGCGCGCCATGCGCCGCGCCTCCAGGTCACTGAGGCCCGGCTGATAGGCCTTGAGGCCGGTCTCCACGCGCAGGAAGAGGGCCTCGATCATGTCGCTCTGGCGCCGATCCAGCTCGCCCTCCTGGGCCAGCGGGTAGTCGAACAGCAACTGCCAGCGGTAGGGCTCATGGCGCGCGAAGCGCCAGTAGGCCAGGGCCAGGGTGCGTAGCTGAGAGGCCAGGGTCTCGTTGGTATCCGCCGGCACCATGGCCTCCTTGAGCCGTGCCAGGGTCTCGAGATTGACGTGCTGCAGCAGGTTATTGAAGCTGCCATAGAGCTTGAGCAGGGTACTCGGCGCACACCCCACGTCGCGAGCCAGGGCGCGCAGCGACAGCTCATGCACCGGGCGCTCCTGCAGCCAGGCATCGCAGGCCGCCATCACCTGGGCATGCAACGCCTCGGGGGCATGCTGTCTGGGACGTGCCATGGGCTTCCTCGTCGCGATGGGTGGAAGTGCGGAATCGAACACTGTTTCCGACCAGCATATCGCTACCGGCCACAAACGCAAGCCCGACGCCGGCATGAGTGCTTTTCAGCCCCCGGCGAAGCCGCTACCCTTGAGGCCCTCCGCCGCTCAGGAGTCGCTATGGCAGGCCGCCTGCATATCGCCCCCATGGACCTGGAACGGCTGCTGCCGGACCTGCGCCTCGAGGCCACCCCGCTGACCAGCCCCAACCTGGCGCCGCGCCAGCCGCTGTCGATGGTACGCCTGGCCGCCGGCCGCCCGACCCTGGCCACCGCCTTCTGGGGGCTGACACCGCCCTGGCTCAAGGTGCTCGATCACGCCCCCCACTGTGCCCGGGCGGAGTCCCTGGAGACACGCCCCATGTTCCGCGAGGCCTTCGCCGCTCGCCGCTGCCTGATCCCGGCCAGCGGAATCTATGTGTGGAAGCCCCAGCCACGCATGAAGCAGCCCTTCCTGGTCACCCGGGCCGACCGTGGCCCGCTGTTGCTGGCCGGACTATGGTGCCGCTACCACACCAGCCTGACCGAGTTCGCCGACTCCTGTGCCCTGGTCACGGTGGCCACGCCGCCACTGCTGACGCCGCTCAGCGACCGCCTGCCGGCGCTGATCGACGCCTCTGCCGCTCGCCGGTGGCTCGATCCCGCCACGCCCCTGGAGCAGGCCCGCGCCCTGCTATCGCCGGCCCCCGGGGAACTGTTGGGCGCCTTTCCGGTATCTAGACGAGTGAATGATCCCAGGCACCAGGAGTGGGCCTGTGGCTATCCCACCGGCCCCATGCTGCGCGCGACCCCCGCCCAGGAGAACCCATGACCCTTTCGCCCCCTCTCGTTTCCCGGTCCCTGATGCTGCTGGCCACCCTCTGGCTCGCCGCCCTCGTCCCGGGACTGGCCCGAGCCGAAGCGCCCGGCGAGCCATCGGGAAGCGTCGAGACCACCAGGCCCCATACCAGCCCTCAGGATATCCGCGACTATCGGCTGCTGACCCTGAGCAACGGCCTGACCGCCCTGCTGGTACATGACCCCGAGGCGGACAAGGCCGCCGCCTCCATGAACGTCAGCGTGGGCAGCGCCGACGACCCCGAGGACCTGGCGGGCCTGGCCCACTTCCTCGAGCATATGCTCTTCCTGGGCACCGCGCCCTTCCCCGACGCAGACGCCTACCAGGGCTATATCAACCGTCATGGTGGCAGCCACAATGCCTTTACCGCCCCCCATGACACCAACTACTTCTTCGATATCGAGCCCGAGGCCCTGCCCGGCGCCCTGGACCGCTTCAGCCAGTTCTTTATCGCGCCGCTGTTCAATGCCGACCGCCTGGAAAGCGAGCGCAATATCGTCCACTCCGAGTATCAGGCGCGGATTCGCGACGAGGCACGCCGCGAGCAGGACGTGCTCAATCAATTCCTCAACCCCGCGCACCCCGGCACCGGCTTCTCGGTGGGCAGCCGCGAGACCCTGGCCGACCCCGCCGAAGGGGAGCCCAGCCTGCGGGCGCGGGTCATCGACTTCTATGAGCGCCACTACGATGCCAATGTGATGCACCTGGCGCTTATCGCGCCCCAGGACCTGGACACCCAGGAGGCCCTGGTGCGGGAACGCTTCGACGCCATCGTCGACCGCGACCTGGAGGCCCCCCGGGTCGCCACCCCTCTGGTCCTCGACGAGACGCTGCCCCTGGCGCTGGCGACCCGCTCGCTGCGCGACCGCCAGCAGGTCAGCTTCCTCTTCCCCATCCCCGACCCGAACCGCGATTATCCCTTCAAGCCGGTGGACTTCCTGGCCAACCTGCTGGGCCACGAGGGCGAAGGCAGCCTGCTGGCCGCGCTGCGCGAGGCGGGCCTGGCCGATGCCCTCGCCGCCGGCCTGACCCGCGATGACGGCGAGAACGCCCTCTTCGCGGTGACCGTCAGCCTGACGCCAGACGGCGCCGAGCGCCTCGACACCATCCAGGCCAGCCTGTTCGCCACCATCGCGCGACTCCGGGAAGCCGGCCCGCAGGCCTGGCGCTACGAGGAGCAAGCGCGCCTGGCGGAGCAGCGGTTCCGCTTTATCCAGCATGGCGAGCCGATTCACGGCGTGACTCGCCTGTCCATGAGCCTCGCCGACTACCCCGCGGAGGACGTGCTCTACGCCCCCTACCGCATGGGCGAATTCGCTGCCGAACGCCTGACGCCCTACCTGCAGGCCCTGACCCCGGAGCGGCTGATCCGCCTCTACAGCGGCCCGGAAGTGGAGGGCGAGTCGACCTCCCCCTGGTTCCAGGCCCCCTACCGGGCCGAGGCCCGGGTCGACTGGCCCGCGGCCGAGCCCCTGGACGGCCTGTCACTGCCCGAGCCCAACCCCTTTATCGCCCAGGACCTGAGCCTGCTGGGCGCCCAGGACGAGCGGCCCGAGCTGCGACTGGAGACCCCGGGAGCGCGACTCTGGCATCAGGCCCACGGCGGCTTCCGCACGCCCCAGGTGGAGTGGCGCCTCAGCCTTCAGCACCCCGGTGCCAGCGCATCGCCCCACCAGGCGGTGCTGAGCCAGTTGCTGGCGGGCTGGCTGAACGACAGCCTCAATGAAGCCTTCTATCCGGCGCGCCTGGCGGGGCAGCACTTCTCGGCCTATGCCCATGCCCGCGGCCTGACCCTGAGCTTCTCCGGCTGGCGAGATCGCCAGGCCCGGGTGATGGAGGAGGCCCTGGCGCAACTCACCGAGGGCGAGATCACCGCCGCGAGCCTGGCACGCGTCAAGCAGCGCCTGGCCAGGGAGTGGCGCAACGCTCCCCTGTCGGCCCTCTACCAGCAGGCCAATCGTACCCTGGGCGAGGCCCTGATCCGCCCCCAGTGGCCGACTGCCGACCTGCTGGAGGCGCTGGAACCCCTCGACCGCGAGGCCCTGCGCACCTACCGCCGCGAGTTCCTGGCGGCCCTGCATATCGAGGCCATGGCCATCGGCGACCTGGATGCCACCCTGGCCAGGCAGCAGGCCCTGGAGGTCTTCGAGGCCCTGGCACCGCGCCTCCCGGCCGATGCCATCGCCGACCTGACCCCCCTGGAGGCCGTCGACCTGCCGCCGCTTAGGCCCGACAGCCAGCGCCAGGAGTCGCTGCTGCTGCGCTACTTGCAGGGCCCCGACCGCACCCTGGCCAGCCAGGCGGAACTGGCGGTACTGGGTCAACTGCTGAGCACCCCCTTCTATACACGGCTGCGCACCGAGGAGCAGCTGGGCTATATCGTCAATGCCGGCTACCGGCCACTGCTGGATGCGCCGGGCATCGCCCTGCTGGTGCAATCCCCGGAGACCGGGAGCCAGGCCATCGGCGAGCACATCGACGCCTTCCTGGAGACCTTCGACGCCACTCTCGCGGAGCTGGACGACGCCACCCTGGCCCCCTACCGCCAGGCGGTACGCGACCAGCTGCTGGCCCGGGACACCTCCCTCGGCCAGCTCACCGACCGCCTGTGGCGCGGCCTGGCCCTGGGCGACGCGGCCTTCGATCGCCGCGAGCGGCTGGCCGCCGAGGTCATGGCGGTGGATGTCGGGCGGCTACGCCAGGCCTGGCGGACCCTGCGCCGCGAGCCCCCGGTGGACGTGGCCTTCGATCCCGGCGACGAGCCCAGCGACGTCCTGGCCCTGAGCCGAGACCTCCCCCCCCTGCCGCACCACGCCGACGAATAACCAGACACAAAAAAACGCCCGGCCCGGGAGCTCTCCCGACCGGGCCTTTCTGGTAGCACTACGCCTAGCCGAAGGCCTGGGGCGGCATGATCGCCTCCACATGCATCACCAGCTCCTCGAGGATCTGCCGCTGACGCTCCTCCAGGCTGAGCTGATTGAGCCGCTCGATCTCCCGGGCGAAGCCCTGCAGGGTCAGGCCACCGAGGCGGGCATCGTTCATGCGATTCCAGCGGTAGGCCTCCCACTGGGCCTGCTCCTCGCTGGTCAGGGTCTCCGGATAGCTGCGCGCCCGATAGCGGAACAGCATCTCCTCCAGCCGCGGGTCCTGGAAGGCGAAGCGCGCCTCCACCAGGTCCCAAGGGTCGCTATCCCGCACCCGCTGCATCTGCTGGCGATCGGCGGGGGAGAAGAAGCCCCCGGAGTAGAGCATCAGGTCGGGGTCCCGGGGCCCCTCCGGCGGTGCCTCGGCAAACACCTGGGCCGCCTTGCGGGCCGCCTCCGGCGCCTCGTGGAGGCGCTTCCAGTGCCGCCGGCAAGCCGCCAGGTCGAGGCCCATGCGTGCGACGATCTCGCCATACTCGCCGGCCTGGGGGCCGCTGACGTCCTTGAGGAAGCTCACCGGCATGATCACCGGGCTGCGATTGATATGGATCACCTTGAGGGGCACCCGCACGGTGCCCTCGGCCAGCTCGTCGGCGGCCACGAAGACCCGCTCGCGGATCGCCTCCGGGCTCAGCGTCAGCAGCGGCTCCGGGTCTTCCGCCAGGTCATAGACGATCACCCCATTAGGGTTGCTGGGGTGCTCGGCCAGGGGCATCACCAGGGCGGCGCAGGCGCGGCTGGCCGGGTAGCGCTGGGAGATATGCAGCAGTGGCTTGCGGGACGCCAGGTCGAGGCGGCGCGCCACCTCGCGCTTGCTGCGCAACCCCAGCAGGTAGTCGAAGAGCCGCGCATTGCACTCCCGCAGCAGCCGAGCCAGGGCGATGGTGGCGCGCACATCCACCAGGGCATCGTGGGCACCGGCATGCTCGATGCCGTTGGCGGCGGTCAGGTCCTCCAGGCGGAAGCTGGGGGCCCCGTCCTCGCGCTTCGGCCATTCGATCCCCTCCGGGCGCAGGGCGTGGAAGGCGCGCACCACATCGATCAGGTCCCAGCGCGAGTTGCCGTTCTGCCACTCCCGGGCATAGGGGTCGAGCAGGTTGCGATAGAAGAGGTGCCGGCTCACCTCGTCGTCGAAGCGCAGGCTGTTGTACCCCACCGCACAGGTGCCCGGCTCGCTCATGGCGGCATTGACCCGCCCGGCGAACTCCGCCTCCGGCAGGCCGCGGCGGCGCGCCGCCTGGGGGGTGATGCCGGTGATCAGGCAGGCCTGGGGGTGGGGCAGGTAATCGTCCGCCGGCTTGCAGAAGAGGGTCAGGGGCTCGCCGATCTCGTTGAGCTCGGCGTCGGTGCGGATGGCGGCAAACTGGGAGGGGCGATCCAGGCGCGGATCGGCCCCGAAGGTCTCGTAGTCATGCCAAAGAAAGGTGCGCGGTGCGGCGTCGGACTGCGCCATGGACGATCTCCAGACAGGGCCGTAAAGTGGGCCCAGCCTAGCATAGACCCCTGCCGGGCTCAGCCCATGGCCTCACCCGACAACGGCTAGCCCTTGGGCAGGGTCACGTTGAGCTCGAGAATCGAGCAGTCATCGTCCTTATCCAGGCTGATGCTCACGGCATCCCGGTCGACCTTGACGTAGCGGCGAATCACCTCCAGCAGTTCCCGCTCCAGCATCGGCATATAGTCCGGCTGGTCGCGCTGGCTACGCTGATGGGCCACGATAATCTGTAGCCGTTCCTTGGCGACCGAGGCGCTCTTCTTGCGTTCACCACGGAAAAAATCCAGGAGTTTCAACGGCGACCTCCTCCGAACATGCGGCTCAACAGGCCCTTCTTCTGAATTTCATGGAAGCGCAGCGGAACTTCCTCGCCGAGCAACCGGGAGACCGTATCGGCATAGGCCAGGCCGGCGTCGCTCTTCTGATCGTGAACCACCGGGATCCCCTGGTTGGAGGCCCGCAGCACCGCCTCGGACTCGGGAATCAGGCCGATCAGGTCGATGGCCAGGATCTCGCGAATGTCCTCGAGGGTGAGCATATCGCCATAATCGACCCGCTCCGGATTGTAGCGGGTGATCAGCAGGTGCTCCTTGACCGGGTCCTCACCCCGCTCGGCGCGGCGCGTCTTGGCCGCCAATAGGCCGAGGATGCGATCCGAGTCGCGTACCGAGGAGACCTCGGGATTGGTGACCACGATGGCCTCGTCGGCGAAGTACATGGCCAGTTGAGCCCCGCGCTCGATGCCCGCCGGGGAGTCACAGAGGATGTAATCGAAGTCGCCGGAGAGGGTCTCCAGCACCTTCTCCACCCCTTCCGGGGTCAGGGCATCCTTGTCGCGGGTCTGGGAGGCCGGCAGGATATGCAGGTTGTCGACCCGCTTGTCACGGATCAGCGCCTGCGCCAGCCCCGCCTCGCCCTGGATCACATTGACCAGGTCGTAGACGACACGCCGCTCGCAGCCCATGATCAGATCGAGATTACGCAGCCCCACATCGAAATCGATCACTACCGTCTTCTTGCCTCGCAGGGCCAGGCCGGTGGCAATGGCCGCGGCGCTGGTGGTCTTGCCGACCCCGCCCTTGCCTGAGGTCACTACAATGATCTTGGCCAAGTTACGCTTCCTGTTGCAGATTAGGTTCCCGATCGGCTCGCCGCCCTTATGACGTGTCAGTCCAGGGCCGCGATCGCCAGCTGATCATCGCTGAGATGCACTTCCACGGCGGCCCCCAGCAGGCGCGGATCGACGTCTTCCAGACGCTTGTAGTTGCCCGCTACCGAGAGCAGTTCGGCATGCAGCTCACGGCAATAGATACCCGTCGCGGCATTGCCATGAATACCGGCCAGGGCACGGCCGCGCAGGGCACCATAGACATGTACGCTGCCGGCGGCCAGCACTTCGGCGCCGGCATTGACGGCGCCGATCACCACCAGGTCCCCCTCGGGGGCACTGACCTGCTGCCCCGAGCGAACCGTGCCACGATAGATGCGTGCCGCCGGAACGGCCGCGGGCTCCGCCGCGCCGGAGGCAGCGCTCGAGGGAGCGGCGACCTCGGCGTCGCCGACCGGGACGCTCTCCAGCGACCGGGCGCGCGCCTCCTGAGGCGGAAACCAGCCCAACCCCAGGGCCCAGGCCGACTGCTTGACCGGATCGCTACCGCCGCGCACCGCCACCGGCAACAACTTGTGCGCCCGGCACACCGCGCAGATGCGCTCCAGGGCCAGGTGCGGTTCATCGAGGCGCTCGACGCTAAGCACCACCGGGGTATGCTGGAAAAAAGCCGGAGACTGGCTGAGCTTGCCCGCCAGTTGCTCGCGAATGCGTTCGGGGTCGGCACTGGTCAACTCCATGACCGTCATGGGCAGCAGCCCCCCCTTGAAGGAAAAGGCCAGACTGGCCCGATCCGCCTTCAGACTCATCGCCGGACTCCGCATCGGATATTGGGAGTAAAGCTAAGCGAGTGCGCCGGCTCCTGCAACCGATGATCTTCACGCAGACCGTCCCAGAAGCGCCAAACCGTTGGCATAACGAGACTTTCGCGGGAACACGGCGCATGCTTAGATTAGTGATATCGACCCTTGACGCGTCGCGGCCCCAGCCGCGGCCGATTCGCTCAGGAACCCCTTTCATCATGTCAGGATGGATCGCTTCGGGTTGGCTGCGCCGCTGGCTGGCGCCACGCTGGCAGCACCCCGACCCGGAAATACGCCGCCAGGCCGCCTTCAAGCTGGCACCCGGCAAGCCCACCGATCAGCGGGCGCTGGAGCGTCTGGCCGGGGATCGTGATGCCGGCGTCCGTCAGGCGGCCCTGTCACGGCTGACCGACCCTCGCCCCCTGCTCGCCTGGTTGGACACCGACTCGAACACCCCGGAGCTACGCCGCCGCCTGGGCGAGCTGCTCTGCGGCCGCGATGGCGACTTGCCGCTGACCGAGCGCCTGCCCCTGGTCGCCGACCTAGATGACGCCGAGCTGCTCGAGACCCTGGCCTTCGAGGGCGATAATCAGCAGCTACGCCTGGCCGCCCTGGCACGGCTCGATGACGAATCGCGGCTGATTCGCCAGGCCTGCGACAACGGCATCGCCGGGGTGCGCCGTGCCGCCGCCGAGCGGGTGACCAGCGAGGCCGGCCTGACGCGCCTGGCCCGGGAGGCCAAGCGCGACAAGCAGGTCGCTCGCCGGGCCCGCAAGGCATTGGCCGCGCGACGCGCCGATGCCGCCCAGGCTCGCCAGGCCCAGGCCGAGCGCGAACGCCTCCTACACGCCCTGGAGCAGCAGGCCCAGGCCCCCTGGGAACCGCTCTATGCCGGACGTTTGCGCCACCTGCAACGGGAGTGGGAGTCGCTGCAAGCCCCCTCCACACCGGCTCAGGAGTCGCGCTACCAGGAGGCCTGCCTGCGTTGCCGCAAGACCCTCAGCGACCATGAGGCCCATCATCAGGCTCATCGGGCCGCCAGCCAGCGTCAGGCTGATGCCGACCAGACCCGCCAGGAACTGGTCGAGGCCCTGGAGGAGAGCCTCACGGCCCTGCAGTGCAGCGAGCTAATCACGGCCCAGGACATCGATAGCCTGCGCTCCCAGAAGCACTTGCTGGCCAGCCGCTGGCAAGCGCTCTCGGATCAGCATGCCCCGGATGCCACCCTGCGCCAGCGCTATGACCAGGTGCTGGCCGGCTATGACGCCATCAGCCAGGCCTGGGAGGGCCTGCAACCTCGCGCCGAGGCCCTGGAGCAGGCCCTGGCCACGCGCGATGCCGCCGCGCTGGCCCGCGCCCTGGACGACTGCGACTGGCCCGAGCGGCTGCCGCCCACGCCTCTGTTGAAACGCGCCCGCGCCGCCCTGACTCAGGCCGAAGAGACCCAGGCCGGCCAGCGCCCCTCGGTGGCCTGGCTCGACGAGGAGCTGGATGAGCTCCAGCAACTGCTGGAGCGAGGCGCCTTCAAGGGCGCCAGCCGCCTGCACCAGAGCCTGCGCCAGCACCTGGATGGGGTGTCGGGGGAGGCCTATGCGGCGTCCCTGGCCCGCTTCAGGCGCCTCGCCGCCAAGCTCGCTGAGCTGCGCGACTGGCGCGGCTTCGTGGCCGGCCCCAAGCGCGATCAGCTCTGCCAGGCCATCGAGGCCCTGGCCGACGACACCCAGCTCGGTGATCGCGAACTGGATCACCAGCACCGCCGCCTGATCAAGGAGTGGAAGGAGCTGGGCAGCGCCGCCGCCACCCGGGAACTCGCCGAACGCTTCCGCGGCGCCTCGGATCGGATCCATGCACGCCTCGGCCCCTGGAAGGCCGCCCGCCAGGCCGAGCGACAGCGTAATCTGGAGGCGCGGGAGGCCCTCTGCGAGCAGCTCGAGGCCCTGCTGGCGCACCCGGATCCCGCCGCCGACCCGGACGCCCTGCGCGAGATCCGCGATCGCGCCCGGGAACAGTGGCTCCAGCATTCGCCGGTGCCCCGAGAGCAGGCGGAACGCGTCGGGCGACGCTTCGGGCGGATCCGCCATGAGCTGCAGGGGCTGATCGATCACCGCGCCCAGGAGATCGCCAGCGCCAAGCGCGAGCTGATCGAGAGCGCCCGTCGCCTGCTCGGCGACGGCGCCCCCATCGACCGCCGCACCGCCGAAGCCAAACGTCTGCAGCAGCGCTGGCGCGCCCTGGGTCGCGCCCCCAAGGGCGAGGAGCAGATGCTGTGGCGAGAATTTCGTGGCCTCTGCGACCAGCTCTTCGCCCATCGAGAAGCGGAACGGGACGATCGCGCTCGTCGCAGTCAGGCGCGCCTGGAGACCATGCAGGCCCTGATCGATCGCCTCGATGCCTGGCAACCCCAGACCAGCGATGATGCCGCGACCCTCGATCAGGCCATCGCCGAGGCCGAAGCCCTGGCCCCCCTGCCCTCGGGGCGCCGCAGCGAAGGCATGCGCCGGCGCTGGAGCGGCATCGTCCGGGCCCGTCGCGAGCGCCTACTACGCCTGGCAGTCAGCGAGGAAGTGGCCCGCTGGCAGGCCCTACGCCCCCTGCTGGAGGCGCACCTGACGGCGGATGCCGAGGCCCTGGGCAGTGGCTCGCCGACAGAGGTGCCCGATCCGGGCCCCATGGAAGGTGACATGCATCGGGCCCACGAGCGACGCAACGCCGCCCGACGTCACCCCGCCACGCCCCAGGACGTGGAAGAGCAGCTGATCCGACTGCGGGTCCACCTGGCACTGCTGGCCGGCGAGCCGGTCGGGCAACAGGATGAACCGCTGCGCCTGGCCATCCAGGTGGAGCGCCTCAACGAGGGGTTGGGCCGCGAGCTCTCCCGGGCCGAAGAGATTCACGGCCTACTTCGCGAACTACTGGCCACCGGCCCGGTTCCCGCCGCGCTCTGGGAGCGGGAAGTCCAGGAGCTGGATAGCCTGCTGGCCCGCCTGCTGCACCTGCCGCCGCCCTGAAACGAGCGCTCCAACGCAAGACGCGAGATCAAGGCCTCGCGTCTCGTTGTCGTCCCTCAGGGGGAAATCAGCCCATGAACTGGCCGCCGTTGATATCCAGGTTAGCCCCGGTGATAAAGCCCGACTCCTTGCCGGCCAGAAAAACCACCGCCCGGGCGATCTCCTCGGGGGTGCCGAAACGCTTGACCGGAATCCCCTCGCGGATGCCCTCGCGAATTTCCTCGGGAATCTTCATGATCATGTCGGTGGCCACATAGCCCGGCGACAGGGTATTGACGGTCACTCCCTTGCTGGCGGTCTCCTGGGCCAGGGACATGGTCAGGCCATGCATCCCCGCCTTGGCCGCCGCATAGTTGACCTGGCCGAACTGCCCCTTGCGGCCATTGATCGAGGAAATATTGACGATGCGCCCATAGCCCTGTGCCAGCATGTCCGAGATCACGCTGCGGCAGGTGTTGAAGACGCTATTGAGGTTGGTATCGATGACCTCGTGCCACTGCTCCGGGGTCATCTTCTTCAGGGTGCCGTCGCGGGTGATCCCGGCGCAGTTGACCAGCACACTGATCGGGCCATGCTGCTCGCGGAGCTCGTTGACTCCCGCCTCGCAGGAGGCGTAATCCACCAGATCGATGCCCGACAGGACGATATTATCGAAGCCCTCGGCCTGCTGCTGGGCCAGCCAGCCCTTGGCCTTCTCGGCATTATGATACCCCGCCACCACCCGATAGCCCTCCTTGGCCAAGGCGCGACAGATAGCGGTGCCAATACCACCGGTGCCTCCGGTGACCCAAGCGACGGGTGCTGTATCGGTCATAGAGTGACTCCCTTGTTAGTGGCCCTGAATAACGACATGGTGCCCTTGGGGCAAATCCAGTGTCGTCGACCCGCGAGTCAAGATGATGACTGCTGGGCCAGTATGTGATGCCGCGGTGCAACAAGACGAGCGTTTCATTGCACACTCGTCGTCAACGCTTGACGTACGTCATAAAATCCGTATAGTGTGCATCACGTTGATGCGGGGTGGAGCAGTCTGGTAGCTCGTCGGGCTCATAACCCGAAGGTCATCGGTTCAAATCCGGTCCCCGCTACCAAACATAGAAGAAGGCCGATTCCTTAGGGAGTCGGCCTTTTTCGTTGCCGAACCGATGACGGTCATCGGTTCGCTTTGGTTTCAAGATCAGTGGTCCCCGCTACTAAGCATAGGAGAAGGTCGATTTCTTAGGGAGTCGGCTTTTTTCGTTGCCGAACCGGTGACGGTCATCGGTTCCCATCCGCGCCCCGCGACGCAGATACCATGGAAAGCCGACCCAGTCGGGAGTCGGCGCTGGCGTTTTTATCGACCGCCCCTGTCGATCGCCTGTGCCAAGGCTTGAATCCGGCCGTCGTCACCCGCATCTTGTGAGGAAACCCGAGCTTCACAAGGCAGACCCCATGCAGATCGTCGACCCGCGCAGCGGTGCCCCCCTGACCTCCGAGGCGCAAGCGTCCAGCCCGCAATCCCAGGCAGACCCCAGCGCCTATATCGTCGATATCGACATGAGCAACTTCCAGCAGGTGGTGCTGGAAGGCTCAATGCAGACCCCGGTACTGCTGGACTGCTGGGCCCCCTGGTGCGAGCCCTGCAAGAACCTGATGCCGGTGCTCGAGAAGCTGGCCCGGGAGTATCAGGGTGCCTTCGTGCTGGCCAAGCTGAATATCGACGAGAATCAGGAGATCGCCGCCCAGCTAGGGATCCGCTCGGTGCCGGACGTCAAGCTGATCCTCCAGGGCCAGCTCTATGATCAGTTCCAGGGCGCCCTGCCGGAGGGGCAGATCCGTGAATGGCTGGGGCAGTACCTGCAGCCCCCGGCGGAGGCACCGGCCAGCCCCGAGGAGCAGGCCAAGGCGGCCCTGGAGGCCGGCGACGCGGCCACCGCGCGCGCCCTCTACGAGCAACTGGTCCAGCAGTATCCCGAGCATCACGACTACCAGGTCGACCTGGCCGGCGCCCTGCTCGCCGAGGGCCGCGGCGAGGATGCCAGGGCCCTGCTCGACAACCTGCCCCCGGAGCACCGCGATGCCCCCAAGGCCCGTGGCGTGCGCGCCAGCCTGGAGTTTCGCCAGGAGGCCCCCGATGACCAGGCCCTTGCCGCCCTCGGCGACCGTGACGACAGCGAGGCCCAGTTCCAGCGCGCCCTGCGCCGGGTCGCCGATGGCGACTATGAGACCGGCCTGGAGGCCCTGCTGACGCTGATGAAGCACGACCGCGCCTATGGCGACGATGCGGCCCGCCAGACCCTGCTGCGGGTCTTCGATGCCCTGGGGGCGGACCACCCGCTTACCGTCACCTATCGTCGCAAGCTCTTCGCCCTACTTTACTGACCCCTGCATCACGACCGCCCTCGGGCGGTCGTCGGCTATCTCAGCAGGGTGTCGAGGCGCTCGATGGCCTGGGTCAGCTGCGTCGGCGTGGTCCCGAAGTTGAGCCTGACGAAACCCGGCCAGCCGAAGTCGGCGCCGTCGGAGAGTGCCACCCCGGCGCCGTCCAGTAGCGCCTGCTGAGGCGATTCGCCGAGACTCGCCTGGCGCATATCGAGCCAGGCCAGGTAGGTGGACTCGGGGAACGACATCGCCACCCCGGGCCACTCGGCCACCGCCTCTACCAAGCGCCGGCGGTTATCACGCAGCACCGCCAGCAAGGCCTGTCGCCAAGGCTCGCCCTGGGCGTAGGCCGCCTCCGCCGCCACTACCCCCAGCACGTTCATGTCCGGCTGCAGGCCGCGGCAGCGCGCCACGAAGCGCCGCCGCAGCTCGGCGTCGGGGATCACCGCACAGGCGGTGGTCAGCCCCGCCAGATTGAAGGTCTTGGAGGGTGCCCAGAGCGTCACGATCCGCGCCGCCAGCTCGGGATAGGCCGCCGCCAGGGGCCGGTGTCGGGCGCCCTCCTCCAGCAGCAGGTCACAGTGCAGCTCGTCGGAGGCCACCAGCAGATCGTGGCGCTCCACCAGCGCCGCCAACCCCGCGAGCTCCTCGTCACGCCAGACCCGGCCGGTGGGGTTATGCGGATGACACCACAACAGCAGCCGCGTCTGCGGCGTAATCGCCGCCTCCAGCGCCGCCAGGTCGAGGCGCCAAGGCTCGCCGGGGGCCGGCGGCTCGGCGAGCCGCGCCTGCTGGGCCAGCCGCCCGCTGCGCTCGGCCACCTTGAGAAAGGGCGGATAGATGGGAGTGACGGTCAGGATTCCCTCGCCGGGCTCGGTCAGCGCCATCGCCGCCAGCTGCAGGGCCGGTACCACCCCCGGCAACCAGTGCTGCCAGTCGGGCCGAATGGTCCAGCCATAGTGCTCGGCACTCCAGTCGCAGAGGGCCCGGCGCAGGCCATCGGGCACCAGCCCGTAGCCGAAGACGCCATGGGCGACCCGCGCCTGGAGGGCCTCGATCACCGCCGGCGGCGAGGCGAAGTCCATATCGGCAACCCAGAGCGGTAGCACCGCCTCCCCGTAGCGATGCCATTTTTGGGACGGCCAGTCGGACGGCTCGACGTCGCGGGCACCGGGATGCCGTCGCTCGATGGGCGTGGCAAAATCGAAGGCCATGTCTGCTCCTCGTCAGTTCACTGCTGGCGCCATTGCACCACTTATAAGGGTTTGACCATGCAGGAAAGTCCCTTCTACGCCAAGGTTCGTCAAGGCCTCCCCGCCCTGATCGACCAGTGGCGACGCCTGGGCCAGGGCGATCCCCAACGCCTGGCCCTGATCCTCGCCGAGACGGCGCGGGTCGCCAAGCTCGGCGAGCCGGAAGCCACCCCCAGCGCCGAGGAGCTGGCCGCCTGGAGTCGTGCCGAGGCCGCCGAGCAAGTGCCCCTCTGGGCCGCCAAGACGGCCACCTTCCTGCTGGTGCAGATGCCGGCCCGCCCCACCCCGGAGAATTTCGACGAGGCCTGCGCCTGGGCCTACTGTTGGCTGCGCAACCGCGACTTCGCCGACTTCGACGCCGCCCTGGCGGCGCTGCCGGCCCACCTGCAGGCCCCCCTGGCGCAGGCCCTGAAGGCGGCCTGGACCGATCGCCAGGGGCTGCGACTCATCTGACCGCGGCGCCTCCCCGCCCCTTCTCCGGATGTCGACTTGACCTAGCGTTTGCTCGGGTTAATGCTGATCCCTTTGCCAGCGAGGATCCCCCATGTTCACCACCCAGCTCACCCCGGCCTTCACCGATACCGACGCCCTCGGGCATATCAACAACACCCGGCTGCCGGTGTGGTTCGAGCAGGCGCGTACCGACCTCTTTCGCCTCTTTACGCCGGACCTGGATCCGCGCAAGTGGCGCCTGATCCTCGCCAAGCTGGAGGTGGAGTACCTGGCCGAACTCTTCTATGGCCAACCGGTGACGATTCACACCTACCTGACGCGGCTGGGCAACAGCTCCCTGACCGTGACCCAGGAGGCCTGGCAGGAGGGGCGCCTGGGGGCCCGCGGTCATACCGTCATGGTCCACTATGATCATGCTGCCAAGTGCTCGCTGCCCATCGAGGGCGAACTGCGCCAGCGCCTGGAAGAGCATCTGCGTGACGCCGCCGCCGAGGCCACGCCGTGACCCCGGCCATCCGCGCCCTGGAGCGAGCCGGCGTGCCCCATCGGGTGCTGAGCTACGCCCATGACCCGCGTGCCCCCGCCTATGGCCTGGAGGCCGCCGAGGCCCTGGACCTCGCCCCCGAAACGGTGTTCAAGACGCTGGTGGCCAAGCTCGATGATGGCCGTCTGGCGGTGGCCCTGGTGGCGGTGACCGATCAACTCGACCTCAAGGCCCTGGCCCGGGCCGCTGGCGCCAAGAAGGCCCAGATGGCAGAGCCCGAGGCGGCCCAGCGAGCCACCGGCTATGTGGTCGGCGGCATCAGTCCGCTGGGGCAGAAGAAGCGCCTGCCGACCTTTATCGATCGCCGTGCCGAGGCGCTGTCGACGCTGCATATCAGCGCCGGCAAGCGGGGCCTGGAAGTGGCCCTGGCCCCGGCCGACCTGGCTCGCCTCTGTGCCGGACGCTTCGCCGACCTGGCACGGGCGTGAGCCTTTCCCGCCCGACCGTTGTCTCAGGCCTATCCCCCGCGACAGGAGGCCATCATGGCGATCCGCTACAACCTGTGGCTCGACCCCGACAATACCGCGACCCATCGCGCCGTGGAGGCGGACCTGGAGCGCTACTTCGTGGAACGATTCGCCGACTACCCGCATATCCGGTTGTTCGGGGCCGACCCTTACGATTATGATGCTCCCTTCAACCGCCTCTACGATGCGCTGATGGCTCGGGCCCTCGACTACTGTGAACGGCAGTGGTGCTATGTGCCCACGCCGGCCCAGCTCAATCAAGCCTTCTTTCGTGCCGTGGGGCGCTCGAACAAGTTTCTGCGAGACCCCCAAGATGGTGATCCCCACCGATCAGATTCCCGATGAGCGTCAACTGGCGATCATCACCGAGCAGCTCGGCCGTGCCCCGCGTGGCATTCAGGCCGTGGTCGCCACCGATGGCGAAGGCACCCCCCTGGTGCTGCGCATGCACTCCCTGGTCGACGGCAAGCCCTTCCCGACCCTCTTCTGGCTCTGCTCCGAGCGCCTCAAGGTGGAGCTGTCGCATATCGAGGCCGCCGGGGTGATCAAGCGCCTGGAGGCCCGCCTCAAGGAAGATCCCGACTTCCTGGCCGCCTACCACCGCAGCCACGAGGACTATGTGGCCCGTCGCTGGGCCTCCATGAGCCCGACCCAGCAGGCCGAAGCGGAGCGCCTGGGCTATGCGGAGCTGCTTCGCCACCGCGGCATCGGCGGCATCGCCAACTGGGACCAGGTGCGCTGCCTGCATACCCAGTACGCCCACCACCTGGGCGGCGACAATATCATCGGCCAGTGGCTGGACGCCGAGTATGGCGTCGCCGACTGCCTGCCCTGATTTCCCCTCCCCCTGACACCCCTCTAAAGGAGATATCTCCATGTATTTCGATACCCATGTGGTCGCCAGCCTGGTCCTGATCGGCAGCATGTTCGTCATCAGCGGCGTCGGCATCAAGCTGCTGCGTGACGCCATGCGTCGCGATGCCAGCCGCAGCAGCCGCTAAACGCGACCGACGCACGACCCAGGAAGGGGCACCGCTGGGTGCCCCTTCCGCGTTTGAGGGTACGATTCAGGGTATGGCGGCCGGAAGCCGCTCCACGACGAGCAAGGAGTAATGCATGGCAAGTATCTGTGTCTATCTGGGCTCGCGGGATGGCGAGGATCCCCGCCACCGTGAGGCCACCGAGGCCCTGGGGCGACTGATCGCCCGGCGTGGCCATCGCCTGGTCTATGGCGGCGCCCGGGTCGGCCTGATGGGACGCCTCGCCGATGCCGCCCTGGCGGCGGGCGGCCAGGTGATCGGCGTGATGCCACGCCACCTGGTGGCTCGGGAGCAGGCGCACCAGGGGCTCAGCGAGCTGATTCGGGTCACCGACATGCACGAGCGCAAGGCCACCATGGCCGCCCATGCGGACGCCTTTATCGCCCTGCCCGGCGGCATTGGCACCCTGGAGGAACTGTTCGAGATCTGGACCTGGCACTACCTGGGGCTCCACGACAAGCCCCTGGGCGTGCTCGACAGCGGCGGCTTCTATACCCCCCTGCTGGACTTTATGGACGGCACCGTCGCGGCGGGTTTCCTGGATCAACGCACCCGGGATCGGCTGCTCGCCGCGACCACGCCCCAGGCACTGCTCGACGCCCTGGAGACACATCTGGCGACTGAATAGGCTCGCTCAGTCGGCGGCGCTGCCTTGTGCCAAGGCCCGGGTGCGGGCATAGGTCTGCTGCAGCAGGCGGGCATCGTCGCCGGCGCGGTGACGATGAATACCCAGCTCTACCACCAGGGCCTCCTTGGTCGCCTTCCAGAGCGCCTGCTGCCGCTCGTCGAGCAGGCGGCGTAGCGCCTCCAGGCGAAAACGCGGCAGCACCCCGGCGTGATGAAAGAGCAACGACAGCCAGGTGTTGTCGTATCCCCAGCTATCGCTGTAGGCCACTCCCACCTGGGCCAGCTCATCATTGAGCCAGCGCGCCACCTCATCCACCGGGTGCCCCTCGCGGGCTAGACGCGCCCGGGAGATGCCATGCAGCAACTCGGCCTTGGGATCCCAGTGCACCCACTCCGTCAGGGGCTGGATCAGGAAAGCGCAACTGCTGCCATCGGCCCGCGCGATGCCCACCTCGATGGGGTAGCTACCGCGCCCGAACCCGGACGCCTCGATATCCAGCAGTGTCGGCAGCGTCACTCGGGCATCCTCTGGTTAACAAGGGGCGGCCGGGGTCATGGCGAACCCGGGGATCATTCCAGCCTACTGGGTTAGCGGCGCCGGGTCGAATTCAGTGGCGTGAGGCGGGGGCGTCGGGCAGGTCGGGGGGCGACCAGAGGGCAGGCTCCAGCTGACGGTCGGCCAGGGATTGCCAGTAGGCGGCCTGTTCGGCATCCACCGCCAGGCCGAGCTCCCCCTGGCGATAGGCCTTGGCCAGGCGCTCGGCGGCCAGCGGATGGCCCGCCTCGCCGGCCCGGGCATACCAGGTCACGGCATGGTCATCGCGACGCGGGTACTGGGCGCAGCCATGCTCATAGATAGCGGCCAGCTGATACTGGGCGCGGACATCGCCGCTCTGCGCCGCCTCGAGGACATAGCGCGCACCGCGGGCCTTGTCCTGGGGCGAGACGCCGCGATGAAAGAGCATATGGCCGTAGAGCGACAGGGCGCCGGGATGACCGGCATCGGCGCAGCGCTGGAACAGATGCATGGTCAGCCGCTGGGTACGCGGCGAACGCGGTAACCAGCGCAGATGAAAGAGCTGCTCTGCCAGTCGATATTCAAGGCGCGTGAACAGTGAAGATGCCTGCGGCATGGCAAACAACCTTGCATTCCTGAGTAGCGAAGAGATGGACCGGCTCCTGATACAGCATAGGCCAGTATCCAAGCGTCACTGCATCGCCAAAACCCGCTGTTCTGGCGAATGGGCCGCAAGCATACGCCCCTCACCGGGGCGACTCAACCCTCGTGAGGGCGGCCTTCGGCCGCACCGGGTTTGCCGCCGCCCCGGGGCCTGGCTACCATGCCCTAAATTATCGCGAGATCAGGAGTGGATCCATGCAGACCCGACCGCTTGGCGACACCGGAATCGAGGTCAGTCGCCTATGCCTGGGCACCATGACCTTCGGTGAGCAGAACAGCGAAGCCGAGGCCCACGAGCAGCTCGACCGGGCGGTGGCCTTCGGTATCAATTTTATCGATACCGCCGAGATGTACCCGGTGCCGCCTCGCGCCGAGACCCAGGGGCGCACCGAGACCTACATCGGCAACTGGCTCAAGGCCCGCGGCTCCCGGGACGACGTGATCATCGCCAGCAAGATCGCCGGCCCCGGCATGGACTACCTGCGGGGCGGCTCGCGACTGACCCGGGAGCAGATCCACCAGGCGGTGGAGACCAGCCTGCGGCGCCTGCAGACCGATTATATCGACCTCTACCAGCTGCATTGGCCCGATCGCTACACCAACTTCTTCGGCCGCATGGGCTACGAGCACAAGGAGGAGGAGGTCAGCACGCCCCTGGAGGAGAGCCTCTCGGCCCTCCAGGAACTGGTAGAGAGCGGCAAGGTTCGCGCCATCGGCCTCTCCAACGAGACGCCCTGGGGATTGATGCAGAGCCTGCGCCTGGCGGAGCGCCTCGACCTGCCCAAGGTGGCCAGCATCCAGAACCCCTACAACCTGCTCAATCGCACCTTCGAGATCGGCCTCGCCGAGATCGCCCATCGCGAGAACGTCGGCCTGCTGGCCTACTCGCCGCTGGCCTTCGGGGTGCTCTCCGGCAAGTACCTGGATGGCCAATGGCCCCCCGGCGCGCGCCTGACCCTCTTCGAGCGCTTCCAGCGCTACAACTCCCAGAGCGCCATGGAGGCGACTCGGGCCTATGTGGAGATCGCCCGGGAACACGACCTAGACCCGGCGCAGATGGCCCTGGCCTTCGTCAATTCCCGCTCCTTCCTGACCAGCAATATCATCGGCGCCACCACCATGGAGCAGCTGGAGAGCAACCTGGCCAGCGAGTCCCTGAAGCTCGAACCGGCCGTACTGGAAGCCATCGAGGCGGTCCATCGGCGACAGCCCAACCCCTGCCCCTGAGGCCATGCCCCACGGGGCTATCGCCTCGATAGCCCCGTGGGGAGACAGCGCCTGATATACTCGACACTCTCTTCATCAGGACCAGGAGCGCCCCATGCTGAGCGTGATCTCGCCCGCCAAGACGCTAGACTTCGAGTCCCCGGCCACCACGGCCATCCACACCCAGCCGGATTATCTGGAGCGCAGTCAGGCACTGATCGAGATCCTGCGCGACTACTCCCCCCAGCGCCTCAGCGAGCTGATGGGCATCAGCGACAAGCTGGCCGGTCTCAATGCCGCCCGCTTCGCCGATTGGGCGCCCCCCTTCGGCCCCGAGAATGCCAAGCCCGCCGCCCAGGCCTTCCAGGGCGACGTCTATGTGGGCCTGGAAGCGGCGAGCTTCGACGACGAGGACAACGCCTTCGCCCAGCGCCATCTGCGGATTCTCTCCGGCCTCTATGGCCTGCTGCGCCCCCTCGACCTGATCCAGCCCTATCGCCTGGAGATGGGCACCAAGCTGGAGAATGCCGCCGGCAAGGACCTCTACGCCTTCTGGAGGCCGCTGCTGACCGCCGAGCTGGACAAGGCGGTGGCCGACAGCGGTACCCCGGTGCTGGTCAACCTGGCCTCCAACGAGTACTTCAAGGCCATCGATACCCGCAAGCTGCGGGCCCGGGTCATCACCCCGGTGTTCAAGGACGAGAAGAACGGCAAGCTGAAGATCATCAGCTTCTATGCCAAGAAGGCCCGCGGCCTGATGGCCGCCTGGATGATTCGCCAGCGCCTGGAGGACCCGGAGCGGCTCAAGGAGTTCGATGTGGCCGGCTACCGCTTCGACGCCGAGCTGTCCCAGGGCGATACCCTGGTCTTTACCCGCCCCGAGGCAGCGGCCTGAGGCCCCCTCAGAAGAAGCGCAGGGAGCGGTCCGAGCGCTCTCGGAGGTAGGCGCGGTGCACGGCCTTGAAGCGCTCGTCATCGCAGCGATTCAGCCACTCATAGGCCACCATGTCGGCACTCACCGGGATCGCGCCCATGGCGGTTACCCGCTCGCGAGCCAGCCGCGCCTCCTCCGGGCGACGGCTGGCGGTGGCCTCCACCAGCCAGTAGACCTCGTAGCCGGCATCCAGCAGCCCCAGGGCACTCTGCATCACGCAGATATGCGCCTCACTACCACAGATCACCACCTGACGCTTGCCGCTCTCGCGCAGCGCCTCGGCGAAGGTCGCCTCGTCATGGACGCCGAAGTGCGCCTTCTGGAAGATGCGTGCCTCGGGCAGACGCGCCACCAGCCGCGGATCGGAGCCTCCTAGCCCCTGGGGATACTGCTCGGTGATCCACACCGGCACGCTCAGGGCCTGAGCCACCTCGCCCAGCCAGCCCGCCTCCTCCACCGCCTGCTCCCCCCCATGAATCACCGGTAACAGGCGACTCTGCAGGTCGACGATCAATAACAGGCTTTCCTCAGATTCCAGGCGCATGAGCTCTCTCCGATAATTGGTTCCGTTGCCTCGCGTAGTGGCTAGAATAGAGGGCCCGAGACTTCCTGACACCTCACCATCCTTCAACTCTGGAGATACCCCATGCGCCATCTCTTCGTCATGCTGCTGGTCAGCGTGCTCGGCTTTGGCCTCGCCGTCGACCACGCAGAAGCCCGCCGCCTGGGTGGCGGCGGCAGTATCGGTAGCGTTTCCCGCTCCGCCTCGCCGCCCACCACCGCCAAGGCCACCCAGGGCCAAACACCCAACCAGGCAGCCAACCCCTCGCGTGGCCGCGGCCTGGGCGGGATGCTCGGAGGCATGCTGGCCGGCGGCCTGTTAGCCGCCCTCTTCTTCGGCGGCGCCTTTGACGAGCTTCGCCTGATGGATCTCCTGCTGGTCGCCGGCATCGCCTTCCTGCTGTTCCGGCTGCTGGCCCGCCGGCGCGTGGCCCCCGCCGCGGGGCCGGCTCCGCAGCGCCCCGAACCTCAGGCCTTCCAGGCCGAGTCCACGCCGGCCGCGGGTAGCCTCGGCGGCATGGGCAGCGAGCCCGAGTGGTTCGACCGAGAGCGCTTCCTGGGCGGCGCCAAGGAGCACTTCATGACCCTGCAGCGGGCCTGGGACAATAACGACTTCTCCCAGATCCAGGACTATGTCACCCCCGAGCTCTACAACCTGCTACGCCAGGAGCGCGATCAGCACCCGGCCAACAACCGTACCGAGATCGTGCGCCTGTTCGCCGAGCTGGGCAGCGTCCAGGAGATCGGCAACCAGGCCGAGGCCACGGTGATCTTCCATGGCATCATCGACGAGAACGGCGAGCACAACGAGTTCAACGAGACCTGGCACCTGATTCGTGAGCTCCGCGAGGATGCTCCCTGGTACCTCCAGGGTATCGAGCAGAACGCCGGCACCTGAGCCCCCTCACGGCTAGAAACGAGCAAGGCCGGGCATCTGCCCGGCCTTATCGTAGTGCCTTGCTACGGTCCTGAATCAATACCCATCGGAGCCCCCCTCGGCGCTCTCCTCAAGGCTTTCGCCCATCTCTTCGATGCTCTCGCCGGCCTCTTCCATGGCCTCATCGATATTCTGTCCCGCCTCTTCCGCCGGCCCCGGATCATCTTCGCAAGCGGCCAGCCCCATCCCCATCATGGCCGCCAGGGCCGCGATCGCCAGATAACGCATCATGCCTGTCATCGTCTCCTCCTGAGATCCCACTGTGGACAGTACCGACATTCACCATAGCAGAGCCCTCGATGGACCGAGGGCGGGCCTTTGTATGGGTTTGTAAGCCAGTCACACCCGTGGATACCTTCCATGAAGAGTCTCACCTGGCACCGGCCGAACGCCCCGAGCCGGCGAGGGAGCGGACCGCGACGCGG
>NZ_BJUK01000025.1 GCF_007989625.1 Bisbaumannia pacifica | reverse complement strand
CTGGCCTCGGCGGGGCCGCGCCACACCGAGGCCAGCGACAGCAGCAGCGCGAACAGCGCCACCAGCAGCGTCATCATGTCGATATAGCTGAGCATCCAGCCCGCCTGCCCCTCCTCGGGCTCGAGCTCCTCGAAGAGGGCGTCGTGACGATGGCGGTCCCTAGCCGGCATGGGAAGCCTCGCGCTCGTCGCCGGTCGCGGCGGCCGCCCGCCGGCGCAGCCGCCAGCGGGACGCCGGGGCATCGCCCTCCTGCCCCCGGCCATCGCGCAGTTCGTCGTGGTGGTGGGCGATAAAGGAGTTGAGGCTCTCCTCGATCACCGAGGGCAGGCGGCGCCGCGACATCAACGAGATCCCCTCGAGGATCATGTTCATGGCGATCAGGCGCTGCTCGGTACGCCGCTCCAGCTTGACGGCGATGGGCTTCAATACCAGGTTGGCCAGCACGATGCCGTAGAAGGTGGTCAGCAGGGCCACCGCCATGCGCTCGCCGATCACCGTCAGCTCGCCGGCCTCGATCACCCCCAGCATGTTCACCAGTCCCACCAGGGTACCGATCATGCCGAAGGCCGGGGCATAGAGGGCCATGGTGCGGAAGATCTGTGCCTCGGCCCGCTCCCGGGCCTTGAGCCGGGCGATGCGCCAGCGCAGCAGATCATGGATCTCCTCGTCGGCGGTGTGGTCGATCACCAGTTGCACCCCGGTGCGCAGGAAGGGATTGGGGCAGGTCTCCAGGCGCCGCTCCACCGCCCGCACGTCGCCCTTGAACCACAGCCGCGCCAGGGCCACCAGCTCGTCGATGTCTTCGCGCTCGTGGCGATTCTCGCGATGAAACACCAGGCCGACCAGGCGCACCACCCGCACCACTTCACGCAGCGGATAGCTGATAAAGGTGGCCGCCAGGGTGCCGATGACCACGATGGCCAGGCCCGGTAGATTGAGGAAGGCGGTGGCGCTGTCGGCGCTCCACAGCACCACGCTGGCCAGCATCAGGACGCTGGCGACGATTCCGATCAGGGTGGAGGGATTCATGATTCAGGCTCTCGCTTGGCTGCCATCAGCCAGGGCTAAAGTTCCCCCGACGCCGGCCGATAGATTCGAAAAGAAAAACAAGACGTCAACCACCACTGTGAGGGATTTCACCATGAGTCACCCGATAGCGGATGTCAGTGCCCATGCCCCCGGCTCGCCGCTCAACGAGCTGAGCCCGCGCCAGCGGGTCGAGACCCTGCTGGCCCACCTGCCCACCGCCGGCGGCCAGCTCGCCGAGGCCGAGCCGCCCGCCGAGGGCGACCTGGTGGAGCCCTTGCAGCGCGTCAACGAGGTGATGCGTCAGCATGGTATCGAGTTCGAGCTCGCCGACACCGGTAACCGCACCATCACGCGCATCGTCGACCGCGACAGCGGCGAGCTGATCCGCCAGATCCCCGCCGAGGAGGTCCTGGCCATCGCCGAGCGCCTCGACGAGATGCGCGGCCGACTGATCTCCCTCGAGGCCTGAGCCTCCTAGCAGACCATCGGCCGCGGGCGACTCAGACCTGCATATTCATCACGTCGCGGTAGGCGCTGACCAGGCGGTTGCGCACCTGCAGGCCCATCTGGAAGGCCACGCTGGCCTTCTGCATATCGACCATGACGTCGTTGAGCGCCACGTCCGGGTCGCCGGACTGGAAGGCGGTGACCTGGGCATTGGCGGTCTGCTGCAGGCGATTGATACGCTGGATGGAGTGGGCCAGCTCGGCGGCGAAGCCCCCCTGGGCGGCGGCGTTGGCGTTCGGCGCGGCATTCGCGGCCTGGCTGGCCAGGCCCTGCATCTGTTGCAGGGCGGCATTGATCGCGGGTGTGGACATGGGCAAATCGGCTCCTGTGACACGCTGAGAGGAGGCTAGCAGCCCCGCCCCTCGGACCAAGCCGGCAAATGCGCCTGAAAAACCCGACTATTCCCACCTTTGGGCTGGTGAGGCACGCCGATAATGGCGGTCATCACAGTTCCGCCCGGTCACCCGGGGCGGCAAACCGCGATGAATGGATATCACCATGCCCCATGCCCCTCTGCTACTCACCATGGCCCTGACTGCCTGGTCGCCGTGCCCCCACGCTGACGCCGGGAGGCACGCATGAGCGAAGGGACCGCCGCCCGCGGCGATGCGCCCCAGGAGTCACTGCAACAGCGCCTGCTACGCCAGCTGCGCGGCAATCCCCTGCTGCCGCTGCTGTTGGCCGGCGCCGCCGTGGTGGCCATCGTCGTGGCCCTGATGCTATGGGCCCGCAGCCCCGACTATCGCGTCCTCTACAGCAACCTCAACGAGGCCGACGGCGGACGCATCATCAGCGAGCTGGATAGCCGCGGCGTGCCCTACCAGTTGAGCCAGGGCGGCCAGGCCCTGCTGGTGCCCGGCGACCAGGTCCACACCCTGCGCCTGCAGCTGGCCGAACAGGGCCTGCCCCAGGGCGGCAACGTCGGCTTCGAGCTGATGGATAGCCAGGCCTTCGGCATCAGCCAGTTCGCCGAGCAGATCAACTTCCAGCGCAGCCTGGAGGGCGAGCTGTCCCGCTCCATCGAATCCCTGGGCCCGGTCTCCCGGGCCCGGGTGCATCTGGCCCTGGCCAAGGAGTCGGTGTTCGTCCGCGAGCGCGAGCCCGCCACCGCCTCGGTGATCCTGACCCTGCACGGCGGGCGCACCCTCGGCGAAGGGCAGGTGATGGCCATCGCCCATATGGTCTCCAGCAGCGTGCCGGAGCTGGCCACCGAAGACGTCACCGTGGTGGACCATAACGGCCGCCTGCTCTCCCAGCCCGGCGGGCCGGGCCGCGACCTCGACGGCACCCAGCTCGACTATGTGCAGGAGGTGGAGCGTTCCTACCAGCGGCGTATCGAGAACATCCTGATCCCGGTGCTGGGGCGAGCCAATGTGCGTGCCCAGGTCACCGCCGAGGTGGATTTCACCCGCCGCGAGGAGACCGCCGAGCGCTACGGTCCCAACCAGGACCCGGAGCGGGCCGCCGTGCGCAGCCTGCAGCACAGCGCCGACTACCAGGGCAGCGACGACCTGGCCCGGGGCATTCCCGGCGCCCTGACCAACACCCCGCCGGGGGTGGCCCCCTCGCCGATCAATAACCCGCCCGAGGAAGGCGCGGATGAGGAGCAGGTCGACGAGGAGCAGGAACCCCAGGGCGAGGCCGCCAACGCCCGCCTGAGCCAGGACCGGGTGATCAACTACGAAGTGGATCGCAACGTCGCCCATATCCAGCACGAACGCGGCCGGGTGGAGCGCCTCTCGGTGGCGGTGGTGGTCAACTATCGCGACGGCCTCGACGAGGCGGGTGAACCGACGGCCCAGCCCCTCAGCGACGAGGAGCTCGACCAGATCCAGCGCCTGACCCGCCAGGCCATGGGCTTCTCCCCCGCCCGCGGCGATGCCCTGGAGGTGGTCAACAGCCCCTTCACCCTGGCCGAGGATTCCGCCGCGGAGCTCGCCTGGTGGCAGGACCCGGAGCTCCAGGGGCTGATCTTCGGCATCGCCCGCTATGTGCTGGTGCTGCTGGCCGCCCTGCTGCTCTACTGGCTGGTACTGCGCCCGCTGATCAAGCGCTATACCGAGGCCCCGGCGCCCATCGCCGTGCCCGCCGGCGCCTCCGGCAAGCTGCTCGCCAGCGTTGGCGACGAGGACGACGCCGGCGACGAGCCGGCCGAGGGCGAGGCCCGCGGCGAAGGCGACGAGGGTGGCCGCGAGGGACGCGAACAGAAGCGTCGCCGCAAGGCCGGCGCCTACGAGCAGAATCTCAACGATCTGCGTGAACTGGCACAGGAGGATCCGCGCCTGGTCGCCATGATCCTCAGCAGCTGGGTGAACGACGATGAGTAATGCCACGAGCACCGAGATGAGCGGCGTGCGCCGCAGCGCCATCCTGCTGCTGGCCCTGGACGAAGACAGCGCCGCCGAGGTACTGAAATATATGGGGCCCCAGGAGATCCAGGAGGTCAGCCAGGAGATGGCGCGCCTCAACCAGGTCTCGCATAACGACATGCGCCGGGTGCTGGAGCACTTCTTCCGCGACAGCGAGGAGCTCTCCGCGCTGAACATCAACTCCAGCGACTATATTCGCTCGGTGCTGACCAAGGCACTGGGCGGCGAGCGCGCCTCCAGCCTGATCGAGGATATCCTCGAGGCCCACAACACCAACTCCGGCATCGACTCCCTCAACCTGATGGAGCCCTCGATGGTGGCCGAGCTGATCCGCGAGGAGCACCCGCAGATCATCGCCACCATCCTGGTCCACCTCGAGCGCCACCAGGCCGCCGACGTGCTGGAGCTGTTCGACGACAAGCTGCGCAACGACGTGGTGCTGCGGATCGCCACCTTCAGCGGCGTGCAGCCCGCGGCCCTGCAGGAACTCACCGAGGTGCTCGGCAGCATGCTCGACGGCCAGAACCTCAAGCGCAGCAAGATGGGCGGCGTGAAGACCGCCGCCGAGATCCTCAACCTGATGAACACCAGTCAGGAAGAGGTGGCGGTGGAGACCATCCGCGCCCACAGCGAGGACCTGGCCCAGAAGATCCTCGACGAGATGTTCGTCTTCGAGAACCTGCTCGACCTGGACGACCGCTCCATCCAGTTGCTGCTCAAGGAGATCGACACCAACGTCCTGGTGGTGGCCCTCAAGGGCTCCGCCGAGGAGCTGGTGGACAAGTTCACCCGCAACATGTCCCAGCGCGCCTCCCAGTTGCTGCGCGAGGACATGGAGGCCCGCGGCCCGATCCGCCTCTCCCAGGTGGAGGCCGAACAGAAGACGATCCTGCAGGTGGTGCGCCGCCTGGCCGACAGCGGCGAGATCGTGCTGAGCGGCGGAGACGATACCTATGTCTGAGTCCCGTCGCCTCGACGCCCAGGACGACAGCTGGCGCCGCTGGCAGATGGAGGAGCTGGGCAGCGATGCCGCCGGGCCCGGCCCGGCGGAGCGCGAACGGCGCCGCCGCGAGGCCCAGCGCCAGGCCAGCCGGCGCCGCGACGAGGAACTGGCCAGGCTGCGCGAGCAGGTGCGCCAGGCGGCCCGCGAGGAAGGCTACCGAGCGGGCCTGGCCAGCGGCCAGGAAGAGGGCCATGCCCAGGGACTCGCCGAGGGACGCGCCGCCGCCGAGGCGGAGCTGCAACGCCGCCTGGAGGAGGCCCTGACCCCGTTGCAGTCGCTGGCGGCGAGCTTTCGCGAGGCCCTGGACGGTCTCGACGACCAGGTGGCCGAGGAGCTGGTGGCCCTGGCCCTGGCCACCGGCCGTCAGTTGGCCGGGGAGGCCCTGGAGGCACGCCCCGAGCAGGTCGTCGCCCTGGTGCGCGAGCTGCTGCACGTGGAGCCGCCGCTGAACGGCGGCACCCGGCTATGGCTGCATCCCGACGACCTGGCCCTGGTGACGCCGGTGCTGGGCGAGGAGCTCACCGCCCTGGGCTGGAAGCTGCAACCCGACGACGCCCTCTCCCGGGGCGGCTGCCGGGTCACCAGCGCCAGCGGCGAACTGGATGCCACCTGGGAGCGGCGCTGGGAGGCGATCACCGAACGCCTGCGTCACCGCGCCGCCGCGCCCACCGGAGACTGACGTCATGGTCGAGGCCGTTACCAACCCCCATCGGCAGCATTGGTGCCAGGCCCTGGGGCGGGTCCGGCGCCGGGTCGAGGCGCTGCCCGCCTACCGGGTCAGCGGGCGCATCACCCGCGCCACCGGCATGGTGCTGGAGGCGGTGGGCCTCAAGGTGCCCCTGGGCAGCGCCTGCCGTATCGAGCTGGCCGAGGGCTTCGCCGAGGCGGAGGTGGTGGGCTTCTCCGGCGACCAGCTGTTCCTGATGCCGCTGGAGCCGATCAGCGGCCTGACCCCCGGCGCCCGGGTGCTGCCGCTGGGCGAGGGCGCCCACAGCGCGCGGCGCTTCCCCCTGGGCGAGTCGCTGCTGGGCCGGGTGGTGGACGGCAACGGCCGGCCCCTGGACGGTGGCGAACCGCTGGCCGAGGCGCCCCATGCGCCCCTGGCCACGCCGCCCCTCAACCCGCTGTCCCGGGCGCCCATCGAGGAGCAGATCGACGTCGGCATCCGCGCCATCAACGCCCTGCTCAGCGTCGGCCGCGGCCAGCGCATGGGCCTGTTCGCCGGCTCCGGCGTCGGCAAGTCGGTGCTGCTGGGGATGATGGCCCGCTTCACCCGCGCCGATGTCATCGTGGTGGGACTGATCGGCGAGCGGGGCCGCGAGGTACAGGACTTCATCGACAATATCCTCGGCGAGGAGGGACGCCGCCGCGCTGTGGTGGTGGCGGCGCCCGCCGACACCTCGCCCCTGCAACGCCTGCAGGGGGCCGCCTACGCCACCCGCCTGGCGGAGGGCTTCCGCGATCAGGGCCGCGATGTGCTGCTGATCATGGACTCCCTGACCCGCTACGCCATGGCCCAGCGCGAGATCGCCCTGGCCATCGGCGAGCCCCCGGCCACCAAGGGCTATCCGCCCTCGGTGTTCGCCAAGCTCCCCAGCCTGGTGGAGCGGGCCGGCAATGCCGCCCGCGGCGGCGGCTCCATCACCGCCTTCTATACGGTGCTCACCGAGGGCGACGACCAGCAGGACCCCATCGCCGACTCGGCACGGGCCATCCTCGACGGCCATATCGTGCTCTCGCGCACCCTGGCGGAGGCCGGCCACTATCCGGCCATCGATATCGAGGCCTCGATCAGCCGCGCCATGACCGCCATCGTCGATCGCGATCAGCAGGCCCGGGCACAGCACTTCAAGCAGCTCTTCTCCCGTTACCGGCGCAACCAGGACCTGATCAGCGTGGGTGCCTATACTCCCGGTCACGACCCCCAACTGGATCAGGCCGTACAGCTCTACCCGCACCTGGAGCACTTCCTCCAGCAGCGCCTCGACGAGAGCGCCGCCATCGCGCCCACCCAAGAGGCCCTGACCCAGCTAATCGGAGGTACGTCATGAGTCAGCGTGGTCCCCTCGATACCCTGATCGAACTCGCCCAGGAGGGTCGCGACAGGGCCGCCCTGGGACTGGCCCAGGCGCGCCAGGGCGAGCAACAGGGCGTCGCCCAGGTGGAGACCCTGAAGCGCTACCGTCAGGAGTATGCCGAGCGCCTGCAGCGGGCCATGCAAGAGGGGATCGATCCCGCCTCCATGCACAACTACCAGCATTTCCTGCGCTCCCTGGATGATGCCATGGGTCGCGCCCAGCAGGCCCTGGAACAGCAGCGCCGCCAGGTGACGCGCAGCCAGCAGCAGTGGCAGGGCGAGCAGCGCAAGCTCTCCTCCTACGACACCCTGGCCAGCCGCCGCGCCGACCAGGCCGAGCGGGTCCGCCAGCGCCAGGAGCTGCGCCTCAATGACGAACTCAGCCAGCTCGCCCTGCGGCGCGGCCGGACACCCCACTCTCTTCAGGGAGGTCACTGATGGACATCACCGCCCTGCTGGCCATGACGGCCGGCCGCCCCGGGGCCACGCCCCGCTCCGACGCCGGCGACCCAGCCGCGGCCGTGGATTTCGCCGCCCTGCTGACGCGGACCAGCGCCCCGACGTCGAACGGCGCGCCGGCGCCGCTGGCACAGCGACCCGCTAGCGGCGAGGCCGGCCCGGACCTGGCGGCCCTAGCCCGGGCGCTCGATCTCGAGCCGGAGGCCCTGGCCAAGCTGTTGGACGATGCCATCGCCGCCCTCTCGGCGGAAGGCGAAATCCCCGAGGCGCTGGCCGGTCTCGCCACTGATACGCACAACGGCGAACTCTCCGAGGCACTGGCCGGTCTCGCCACTGATACGCAAAACGGCGAGCTTCCCGAGGCACTGGCCACGGCACTCAATAATGGCCTCGCCAACTTCGCCGAAAGCGGCGAGCTCCCCGAGGCGCTGCGCCCCCTGGCGGATGGCCTGAGCAATGGCCAGGCCCCCGAGGCACTCGCCCCGCTGCTGGCGGCCCTGGCCGAGCGCCTGGGGGCTAGCGCGCCGGCGCAGGCCACCGCCGCGCAGCCCATCGCGTCGGCGCAGGCCATGCCTCAGGATCCACGACTGGCGGAGATCGCCGCTCGCCTGGCCCTGGTGGCCACGCCCGCGACCTCCCCCGATGCGACTCGTCGGGCCGATGGGGGCCTGAGCGGCGAATGGGCGAACCTGGCGGCACGTCGTGGCGAGGGCGCCACGCATGCCGCGGCCCCGGAACGGGCCGCTTCCCTGTCGGCCCTCCAGGCCGGCGGCGAGCGCCCCTCACCGCTCGCGCCTCCCCCGGTCGCCCAAGCCCCTCTGGCCAGCGGCGAGCCGGCCCTGGACCCCGGCCTAAGCCGCACGATCGGTATCGAGGCGGGGCTCCCGGGGGCGAGCCAGGGCGGTGCCGCGTCACCCCAGGCAGGGCTTTCACAAGGGCTGTCTCAAGGCCTCCCCCAAGGCTTGACCGCCCCCGCCACCGCCAGCCTGAGTGCCCCGGTGGCGACCCAGGCCTGGGAACAGCAGCTCGGCCAGCAGCTGGTCGGCCTGGCACAGCGTGGTGGCCAGGTGGAACTGCACCTGCACCCCGCCGAACTGGGGCCGCTATCGGTGAGCCTCAAGCTCGGCGACCAGGGTGCCCAGGCGCAGTTCCTCTCCGCCCATGCCCAGGTGCGTCAGGCGGTGGAACAAGCCCTGCCGCAGCTGCGCGAGGCCCTGGCCGAGCAGGGCATCCAGTTGGCCGACACCTCGGTGGGTGAGCAGCGCGGCAAACGTCACGACGGCTTCCTCGCCCAGGGCGAGTCCGGCGCACGGGGCGACGAGTTCCAGGGAGATGAGGCCTCGGTGCTGGCCGGCGACAGCGGTCGTCAGGCGGCGAGCCTGGCCGCCAGCCTGCGCGGCGGCGTCGATCTCTTCGCCTGAGGCAAGGGCGACAAACCCCGGAGATAGGGCGCTTCCCCCGCCCTGTTCGATTCATCGGGTCCGAGCCGGCTAGGGCATACTCGGGCCCATCTGTAGACAAGGAGTACCCATGGCGAACGCGACGGCAAAGGCCGGCGGCTCCCGCAAGACGGCCTGGCTGATTGCCCTACTGGTGATCCTGGTGGCGGCGGTGGCGGCGGTAAATGTCTATCTGCTGCTAGACCAGCGTGGCTCGGCCCAGGCCAGCGAGGCCGAGGCGGCCCCGGTGGAGGCCCCCAGCCCGATCTTCGTGCGGGTCGATCCCTTCACCGTCAACCTGCAGAGCGAGCAATATAGCGATCGCCTGCTCTATGTGGGCCTGACCCTCAAGGTGGGCGACGAGACGACCCAGCGAATCCTCGAGGAGCACCTGCCGCTGGTACGCAGCCGCCTGCTGCTGCTGTTCTCCGAGCAGTTCGATGAGGACCTGATCGCCCCCGGTGGTCGCCGGGCCCTGGCCGAGGAGGTGCTGCGCCTCTTCGATGAGCCCCTGACCCAGCCCCAGCCGGAACTGGCGGTGCAAGAGGTGCTCTTCACCGAGTTTATCGTGCAATAACCCACAGGCGCTTCCGCACCATGTCTCAAGACGATCTGCTCTCGCAGGAAGAAATCGATGCCCTACTCAAGGGCGTCAGTGGCGAGGAGGACGGCCCCGGGGAAAATAGCGGGGAGTCCTCGCGCATTCGCCCCTACGACCCGGCCACCCAGCATCGGGTGATTCGCGAGCGACTGCAGGCGCTGGATATCATCAACGAGCGCTTCGCTCGCCAGTTCCGCATGGGGCTGTTCAACCTGATGCGCCGCAGCGCCGATATTACCGTGGGAGCGGTGCGCTACCAGAGCTACAGCGATTTCTCGCGC
This sequence comes from Bisbaumannia pacifica, assembly GCF_007989625.1. Lineage (GTDB taxonomy): Bacteria > Pseudomonadota > Gammaproteobacteria > Pseudomonadales > Halomonadaceae > Bisbaumannia > Bisbaumannia pacifica. The sequence continues at coordinate 44,728 of NZ_BJUK01000025.1, read as the reverse complement.
AATGTACCGGTACCCACCAATATCAACCTGATCGGCATGAAGCCGCTACGCGGCTCGGCCCTAGTGGTCTTTCCTCCGACCCTGGTCTTCATGGTGGTCGACAACCTCTTCGGCGGTGACGGGCGTTTCGTCACCAAGTCCGAGGGGCGCGAGTTTACGCATACCGAACAGCGCATCATCCGACGCCTCCTCAACCTGGCCCTGGACAGCTACCAGGAGGCCTGGAAGTCGGTCTATCCCCTGGAGATCAGCTTCCTGCGCTCGGAGATGCAGGCCAAGTTCGCCAATATCACCAACTCGCCCAACGAGATCGTGGTCAACACCAACTTCCACCTGGAAGTGGGCAACCTGGCCAGCGATTTCCAGATCTGCATGCCCTTCTCGATGATCGAGCCGCTGCGGGACCTGCTGGCCAACCCCATGAGCGACTCCCAGGAGGGCGGCGACCACAAGCTGTGGACCCAGCGCATGGCCGGCGAGCTGCGTCAGTCCGAGGTGGAACTGGTAGCCGAGTTCACCACCCTCGCCTCGCAGATCGGCGAGGTGCTCTCCCTTCAGGAGGGGGATGTCCTGCCCCTGGAGCTCCCCAATACGGTCACCGCTCATGTGGATGGCGTGCCGGTAATGGAGTGCGACTACGGCAGCCAGAACGGCCAGCGCGCGCTGCGCGTGAAACGCATGATCGACCACCTCTCCCAGCACGTGCCCACCAAGACCGACTTCGTCAAGGGCGCCGTGTCGAAAGCCAAGGAAGCCAAGCATGACTGATCCCAACAAGCCCGACGATCAGAAACCCACCGAGGACGCCTGGGCCGACGCCATGGCCGAGCAGGAGGCCGCCGAGGGCAAGAGCCCCGCCGAGGAAGCCGATCCCTGGGCCGAGGCGATGGCCGAGCAGGAGGCCGCCGAGGGCAAGAGCGACACCGCCGAGGAGGCCGACCCCTGGGCCGATGCCCTGGCCGAACAGGGCGCCAGCGAGGATCAGGCGCCCCAGGCCCAGGCCGCCGGCGAGCAGGTCTTCCGCCCCCTCGGCGACAGTGGCCCCGCCGGTGCCCCGCGGGACCTCGAGATGATCATGGACATTCCGGTCAAGCTCACCGTGGAATTGGGCCGCACCCGAATCACCATCAAGCAGCTGCTGGAGCTGGCCCAGGGTTCGGTGATCGAACTGGATGGCCTGGCCGGCGAGCCCATGGATATCCTGATCAACGGCTACCTGATCGCCCAGGGCGAGGTGGTGGTGGTGGATGACAAGTACGGCATCCGCGTCACCGAGATCATCACCCCCTCCGAGCGCGTCCAGAAACTGAACCGATGAGTGACGCCAGCGATACCGCCCTCGCCGGGGGCGAGGCCCTGGTGGGCCTGGCCACCCTCGGCAAGACCGCCGCCGCCCTGGCCCTGGTGCTGGGGCTGATCTTTCTCTCCCGCTTCCTGTTGACCCGGCTGGGGCCGGGGCGTCGCGGCCAGGCACTCGACCTCCGGGTAGTGGCCAGCGCCCCCCTGGGCGGCAAGGAGCGAGTGGTGGTGGTCGAGGTGGATGACACCTGGCTGGTGCTGGGCGTGGGCGCCGCTGGCGTGACCCCGCTGCATCGCCTGCCGGCCCGGGAGGCCAGCGCCGATGAGGCCCTGGCCCGGGGCCTGGATGAGGCCGCCCGGAATAGCTTCGGCGAGCGCTTCGCCGCGGCCCTGAAGCACAACCTGGGTGGCCGGGGAGGACGTCATGGGGATCGCTAGGTCGCGCCTGGTACGCCTGTGGCCGTTGCTGGCCCTGCTGCTGGCCTGGCCCGGCCTGGGCCTGGCCCAGGAACTGCCCGGGATCACCAGCCGCCCCCTGGAGGATGGCGGTCAGCAGTGGTCGATGTCCCTGCAGACACTGCTGCTGCTCAGCAGCATGGCCTTCCTGCCGGCGCTGCTGCTGATGATGACCTGCTTCACCCGCATCATCATCGTGCTGAGCCTGCTGCGCATCGCCATGGGCACCCAGTCCACGCCCCCCAATCAGATCCTGCTGGGTCTGGCGCTGTTCCTGACCTTCTTCGTGATGTCGCCGGTGTTCGGCCAGGTCCATGAGCTGGCCTGGGCTCCGCTAAGCGCCGGCGAGATCAACTTCGATGCTTTCCTGGCCATCGCCGCCGAGCCCTTCCGGGAATTCATGCTCGGCCAGACCCGGGAGCCAGACCTGGCGATGTTCGCCGACCTGGCCGGCGCCGGCCCCTTCCAGGGGCCCGAGGACGTGCCCTTGCAGGTGCTGGTGCCCTCCTTCGTGACCAGCGAGCTGAAGACCGCCTTCCAGATCGGCTTCACCATCTTTATCCCCTTCCTGATCATCGACCTGGTGGTGGCCAGCGTGCTGATGTCGCTGGGCATGATGATGGTGCCGCCGGCGACCATCTCGCTGCCCTTCAAGCTGATGCTCTTCGTGCTGGTGGACGGCTGGCAGCTGATCATCGGCTCGCTGGCGGAGAGTTTCTATATCTAGGCCCTCGGGCAAGGAGCGACCCATGACCCCCGAAATGGTGATGAGCCTGGCCTACCAGGGCATGCAGGTGACCCTGTGGCTGGCGGGGCCCCTGCTGCTGACCGCGCTGAGCACTGGCCTGCTGGTCAGCCTCTTCCAGGCCGCCACCCAGATCAACGAGATGACCCTCTCCTTCATTCCCAAGATCCTCGGGGTCTTCGCCGTGCTGGTGATCTCCGGCCCCTGGCTGCTCAAGCGCATCACCGACTTCACCCGCGACCTCTTCGGCAATATCCCGACGATGATCTCCTGAGATGGTCGAGATCACCTTCGCCCAGCTACAGGCCTGGCTGGTCGCCTTCCTGTGGCCCTTGATGCGCATCAGCGGCTTTATGCTGGCCGCCCCCCTGTGGGGCCACTCCAGCGTCCCCAATCCGGTGAAGATCGCCTTCGCCGTGCTGGTCACGGTGGCCGCCGCCCCGCTGCTGCCGCCCCTGCCCCAGGTGCCGCTGATCTCCTGGGCGAGCCTGGGCATCGTGGTGGAGCAGCTGATCATCGGTATCGCCATCGGCCTGGTGATGCAGGTGACCCTGGCGGTGGTGCAGGCCACCGGCGAGTTTATCGGCCTCTCCATGGGCCTGGCCTTCGCCACCTTCTTCGACCCCTCCAGCGGCACCAATACCATGGTGCTCTCCCGGGTGCTCTACATGATCACCCTGCTGATGTTCCTGGCCTTCGACGGCCACCTGGTGGTGCTGGAGATCCTGGTGCGCAGCTTTAGCCTGCTGCCCATCGGCCTCCAGGGCCTCAACCCCGGGGCCTTCGAGATGCTGGCCCGCTATGGCGGTACCATCCTAATCTCGGGCATGCTGCTGGCCCTGCCGGTGATGGGCGCCCTGCTGGTGATCAGCCTGTCGCTGGGCATCCTCAACCGCTCGGCGCCCCAGCTCACCGTCTTCAATATCGGCTTCCCCACCTCGCTGACCGTAGGGCTCTTCCTGCTGATGATCCTGATGACCGACCTGGGACGTTTCCTGTCGCGACTCTTCGCCATGGGCATCGACTTTATCTATCGGCTACTCGAGGCCTTGGCGCCACTGGCCTGACGCCCCATCAAAAAAAGGGCCGCCCCGGAAGGGCGGCCCTTTCGCCTCGTTGGCCATGGCCTACAGCTGATCGAAGAGCGAGACGCCCTGAATATCGACGAAGGCCTTCTGGGCCGCCATCAGTCCCACCTGGCGCAGGCTATAGTCGGCGGCGGCCTCCACGTAGTCGAGGTCGACCAGATCGGAGAGGGTCTGCTCGTAATTGATCATGCGGTTGCCGGCCACGCTATCCACCACGTCCAGCTCGTTGAGCCGCGCCCCCACCGAGGCCCGCACGGTGAGGATATTGTCCTGGGCGTTGTCCAGCTCACGCAGGCCGGTATTCAGAGTATTGCGCCTCGCCGCCTTCTCGGCGGGGGTGTTGGCGGGCTCCTCCAGCACGGCGATGGCGTTCTCCAGGGTGCGGAACAGGTCCGGCTCCATCTCGGTGGCGCGGCCCAGGGTCAGCTCGTCGCCGGCGACGGGCGTGCCCTCGAGATCCACCGCCATCCCGGCGACTTCGAGACGCATGCCTTCGCTATAAGCCCCCGTCTGCACGCTGGCGCCTCCGGCATCGAAGATCTCGTAGTCGAAGCCGCCGGCACCATCGTCGCTAAAGACGATGCGGTGCTGCTGACCATAGGCGGGGTCAGAGAGGTCCGTGGTCAGGGGCGAGTCGTAGGTGACATTGCCGGCGTTGCCGCCGTCCGCCTTGGCCAGCAGGCCAGCGCTGGCATGCACGCTCTGGAAAATATCGGCGCCGGTATCGGTGACCGGCATCTTGCGCGCGGCATCGATCTGCTGCTCGCGATTGCGACTGTCGCCCTCGTACTGCACGGCGCCGCCGGCGTCCTTGGCGAAGGGCGGCGCGTCGTCCCGATAGCCGCCGAACAAATAACGACCATTGCCATCGGTGCTGTTGGCCTGGCCCAGCAGGGACTCGTAGAGGCCCTTGAGTTCGCTGGCCACGGAGTTGCGATCCACGTCGCTCAGCACATCGCTGGAGGCCTGCAGCAGCAGGGTCTTGGCGCGGGTAATGCCATCACTGGCGCTGTTGAGCACGCTCTCGCTCTGGGCCAGGGCATTACGGGCGCTGACCCGAGCATCCATGTACTGCTGGGTCACCGCCTTGGCCTGATCGACCCCCACGGCGCGGGACGCCGCCTGGGGGTCGTCGGAGGGCTTGCTGACCCGCTTGCCGCTGGCGATCTGCTGGCCGATCTCCAGGAAGGCGCCCTGCTGGCGGTTGAGGCTGTTGACGTTCTGCTGGAACAGGGTCTGGGTACTGATACGCATGAAAATTCCTCGCCGCCTTAGCTACGCAGGTTGAGCAGGGTATCGATGATGGTGGTGCCGGTCTCGATCACCTTGGCGTTGGCCATGTAGTACTGCTGATAACGCATCAGGTTAGCGGCCTCCTCGTCGAGGTTGACCCCGGACTCGGACTGCTGCACCGCGCTGAGCTGATCGGTCAGCCCCTGCTGGGCCTCGGCATTGACCTTGACGATATTGGTGCGGTTGCCCACGTCGCTGACCAGGGCGCCATAAGCCTGGCTAAAGGTCGCGCCGCCGCCCACCAGCTGCTTGTCCTGCAGCCCCTGCATCGCCAGGGCATTGCGGTTGTCGCCGCTGAGATCCTCTTCCCCGGCGGCGATCTTGGAGGTATCGCCGATCAGGTTGTCCATGCCCCCGGCGGCGCCCTTGAGGGGCTGTACATTGAAGCGGTCGCCGGCGGCGGGGGGACCGTTCTGAATGGTGATCTCCAGGCCGCCGAAGGAGAGCACGCCAGCGGTCAGGTCGACGTCGGCGGGATCCAGGGTGGCCCCGGTGTCCTGGCGCGTCACCACATAGTCACTGCCGTCATAGACCACGTCATAGCCGGTCGCGGCCAGGTTGGTCAGGTCGCCGGGGCCACCCACCGGATCGTTGTAGGTACCGAAGGCCACGTCCAGCGATGCGGTACCGCCATTGTTCTCATGGCTAAAGGCCTGGGGCTGGCCGAGGCCGAACATATCGCCACCGGCATCGCCGTTGAGGTCGATGCCCTGGCGGTGCTGGACGTTGAAGGCCTCGCCCAGGGAGACGGCCATCTGACCGAGCTGATTCTGCACCCGGTCCAGGCTCTCGGAGCGGAAGGTCATGATGCCGCCCAGGGTACCGCCCTGGATGACGTCTTCCTCGAGCTTGGTCAGGTTACCCGCCGGATCGCGATAGCCGATGATGGTGCGCTCGGGGTCGCTGGCGTCATTGACCGCCTCCAGTTTGAAAGCCTGGGTCCCCGCCACCAGCGGCTGGCCATTGGGCAGGCTGACGTTATAGCTCTTGCCGTCCTGGATATTAAGGCGCAGGTCGAGGCGCTCGCTCATCTCGTGGACCAGGTGGTCGCGCTGGTTGAGCAGGCTATTGGGCGCCTCGCCGCTACGCGCCCGAGCCAAGGCGATCTCGCGGTTGAGGTAGGCGAGCTCCTCGGTGGCGTTGTTGATCTGGGCGATCTCGTCACGGATCAGGCCATTGACGCCGTCCTGCATGTCCGCCAGGTAGTCGTCGAAGGAGCGGAACTGGGCGCTCAGGGTATTGGCACTGCCGATCACCCCCTGACGGGCCGCCGGGTCGGAGGGGGCCCCGGCCAGATCCTCCAGCGACGAGAAGAAGTCCTGCATCAGTGGCGCCAGGCCGGCGTCGCGATCGGCCAGCAGGCTATCGATCTGGCTGATCTGTCCCTGGTAGGTATTGAGCGCAGAGGACTTGCTGGTGGCGGCATTGAGCTGCCCCGCCACGTACTGGTTGAACTGACGCTGGATATCCTGCACCTGGACGCCGCCGCTGCCGCCGCGCCCCTCGCTGAGGATGGTCAGCTCCCGATTGTAGCCCGGGGTGTAGACATTGGTGATGTTGTTGCCGGTGGTGGCGAGGGCGTTCTGGGCGGCATTGAGGCCGCTGACGCCGATGGAGAACAGGCTCATCCTTCGCTTCCCTTGAAGATGTTGATGTCGTTATCGGCGGCGATCGCCAGAACTTTAGGACCGGCCTGGCGAGGACCGGCCTGGCGAGGACCGGCCTGGCTTAGCGGCTGGCCAGCCGCGGTCCCTCGGGCAGCGGCCCCAGGCTGTCCATGATACTGATCAGCTTGTCGGCATATTGGGGGTCGGTGGCATAGCCGCCGGCCTGCAGGGCGTGGGCGGCCTGGCGGGCATTGCCCGCCGCCGTGACCCCTGCATAGCGGGGGTTGTCGCCGATCAACCGCGCATAGTCGGTAAAGGCCTCGGCGTAGGAGCCATAGACCCGGAAGCGGTCGCTGATGCGGGTGCGCTGCCCATCGATATACTCGTGGGTGACGATCTCGGTGGTCTCGCCCCGCCAGTGCCGGCCGGCCTTGATGCCGAAGAGGTTATGGCTCTCGCCGCCATCCCGGGTGGGAATGCCACGCCGTCCCCAGCCGGTCTCCAGCGCTGCCTGGGCCAGGATCAACTCGGCGGGCACCCCGCTGGCCTCGCTGGCACGCCGGGCCGGTTCGGCCAGGCGCTCGACGAAGGCCTGCACATGCTCGGCCCGCTCGCCACTAGCGGCCCGCTCGGCGGGTGCCTCCACCGGGGTCTCGCTGCGCAGCGGCTCATCGCCGCCCGCCGGGCGGGCCGCCAGGGCCTGCATAAAGTCGACGGGGGCCTGCTCCCCCATCGACGTCAGGGGCCGCGGCGTGCCCCGCGGAATGCCGGCGATCAGCTCGCTGGCCCGCTCGTTCGGCGCCACCGACCCCAGGTGCCCCTCCAACTGCCGCACCAGCTCCTCGGCCAGGCCCATGCCGCCGCCCCGGGCGCTCAGGTGCTGGGCGAGCTGCTGGTCATGCAGCTCGGTATAGAAGCGGGTCTGCTGACTGTTCATCAGGTCGCTTTCGGGGATGGCGGCGCGCATGCTCTTGAGCATGCGCTGCAGGAACAGCGCCTCGAACTGCTGGGCGGCTCCCTCGAGGCCGGCCCGCTCGTCCTGGCGGGCGGTGTGACGCAGGCGCTGGATGCCCTGCACATCCAGGGCGAACTGGCCGGAGAGGTCGTTGGCGCTCATCACAGGATCTCCAGTTCGGCGCGCAGGGAACCGGCGGCCTTCAGGGCCTCGAGGATCGACATCAGGTCCTGGGGCGTGGCACCCAGGGCGTTGAGGGCATTGACCACCTCGGTGAGGTCGGCGCCCTCCACCACCCGCAGGTAGGCGTCCTGTTCCTGCACGCGGATCTCGGTGTCCGGCACCACCACCGTGGTGCCCTCGCCGAAGGGCGCCGGCTGGCTGACCTGGAACTGGGTATCGATGGTGATGGAGAGGTTGCCATGGGCCACGGCGGCGCGGTGCAGGCGCACGGCGCCATTGAGCACCACCGAGCCGGTGCGCGAGTTGACCACCACCCGCGCCGGGGCCTCGGTGGGGATCACGTCCAGGCTCTCGACCCGGGCCATGAAGCCGACCCGGGCATTATCGTCGAGAGGACCATCCAGGGCGATCACCCGACCGTCCCGGGCCGAGGCCACCACCCGACCGAATTCGCGATTGATGGCCGAGACCACCCGCTGGGCGGTGCCGAAATCGGCTTCCTTGAGCTCCAGCTCCAGCAGGCCGCCGTTGGCGCCCAGGTTGAGGGGTACCTCGCGCTCCACCATGGCGCCACCGGCGATCCGCCCGCTGGCCTGATGATTGACCTGCACCGAGCTCCCCCCCGCCTCGGCACCGGCACCGCCCACCAGCAGATTGCCCTGGGCGATGGCGTAGGTATCGCCGTCGGCGCCCTTGAGGGGCGTCATCAGCAGGGTGCCGCCGCGCAGGCTGCGGGCGTTACCCACCGAGGAGACCACCACGTCGAGGCGCTGCCCGGGCCGCGAAAAGGGCGGCAGGTCGGCGGTGACCATCACCGCCGCCACGTTGCGCAGCTGCATATTGGTCCCCGCCGGCACGGTGACGCCGAGCTGGGAGAGCATATTGGTCAGGCTCTGACCGGTGAAGGGCGCCTGCATAGTCTGGTCGCCGGTACCGTCCAGGCCCACCACCAGGCCATAGCCCACCAGGACGTTGTCGCGCACCCCGGCGAAGTTGGCCAGCTCGCGGATGCGTTCGGCCTGGGCCGGTAGGGCCAGCAGCCACAACAGCCCCAGGATCAGCAGGCAGGTGGCGAGTCGCGATAGCGGTCGGGTCGGGGTCATCATAGGGGCGGCCCGTCAGAAGGGTGAAATATTCAGGAAGAAGCGCTGCAGCCAGCCCATGTGCTGGGCCTCGTTGATATAGCCGTCGCCCACGTACTCGATGCGGGCATCGGCCACCTGGGTGGAGGGCACGCTGTTCTGGGCGGTGATGGTGCGCGGGTTGACCACCCCGGAGAAGCGGATGAACTCGGTGCCCTGGTTGATGGCGATCTGCTTCTCGCCGCGCACCCGCAGGTTGCCGTTATTCATCACCTCCAGCACCGACACCGTGATGGTGCCGGTAAAGGAGTTGTTGGCCTGGGAGCCACCGCCGCCATCGAAGTCGCTGGCCCCGGAGAGGTCGAAGCCGTACTCGGCGAGGGTCTCCAGGGCATCGGGCAGGGTATCGAGCTCGAGACTCGCCGAGCCGTTGCGATCGGCATTGGTGCGCGCGTTCTTGCTGGCGCTGACCTCTTCGTCCAGCACGATGGTGAGGATATCTCCCACCATGCGCGGGCGACGATCCTCGAACAGCGGCTGGTAACCGCGGCGCTCCTGATAGATGGAGCCGTTGGCCACCGGCGCCGGGCGGTCGGGAATACTGATCTGCTCCTGCTCCCCCACCACCGAGGCATGGGGGATCTGCGCGCAGCCGGCCAGGGCCAGCAGCGTCAGGGCGAGCAGGACCGGGCCGAGGTGTCGCATCATGGCTCCCATGGCGTCAAGGATCCTTAGAGCTGGGCCAGGCGGGCCAGCATCTCGTCGCTGGTCTGCACCGCCTTGCTGTTGATCTCGTAGGCCCGCTGGGTCTGGATCATGCTGACCATCTCCTCCACCACGTTGACGTTGGAGGTCTCCACGTAGTTCTGCATCAGGGTGCCGGTGCCGTTCATGCCCGGCAGGTTCTCGTTGCGCGGGCCGGAGGCGGTGGTCTCCCGGTAGAGGTTGCCGCCGATGCTCTCCAGGCCGGTGGGATTGACGAAGGTGGAGAGGGAGATCTGCCCCACCTCCTGGTTCTGGGAATCGCCGGGCACCCGCACGCTGACGATGCCGTCCTCGCCGATGGAGATCGACAGGGCGTTCTGGGGAATGATGATCGCCGGCTCCAGGGGATAACCGTTGGCGGTGACCATCTGGCCGTTCTGATCGAGCTGGAAGCTGCCGTCCCGGGTATAGCCGGTGGTGCCGTCGGGCATCAGTACCTGGAAGAAGCCGTTACCCTCGATGGCCAGGTCCCGGGAGTTGCCGGTGGCCTCGAGCCCGCCCTGATTGTGCAGGCGCTCGGTGGCCACCGGGCGCACCCCGGTGCCCACCTGCATGCCGGAGGGCAGGCGGTTCTGGATGTCGTTGTTGGCGCCGGGCTGACGCAGGTTCTGATAGAGTAGGTCCTCGAATACCGCCCGGGAGCGCTTGAAGCCGTTGGTGCCGACGTTGGCCAGGTTGTTGGAGATCACGTCCATCTGGACCTGCTGCGACTCCAGGCCGGTCTTGGCGGTCCACAGTGAAGAAATCATCGTTGTGTCGTCCTTAGTATCCGGTTAGCCCTGCAGGGAGAGCAGGCTGTTAGCACGCTGGGCATTCTCGTCGGCGCTGGAGATCACCTTCATCTGCATCTCGTAGCGCCGCGCCACGTCGATCATCGAGACCATCGACTCGATGGCACTGACGTTGCTGCCCTCCAGGGTGCCGCTGGCCAGGCGCACGGCCTCGCCCTGGGGTAGCGCCCCAGCGGGGGCGCGAAAGAGGCCGTCGTCGCCGCGCACCAGGGCCGCCTCGCCGGGGTCGACCAGCTTGATGCGCCCCACGTCCACCAGGGCATCCGCCTGCTGGCCCTCGCCGATGGCGCTGACGGTGCCGTCGGCGCCCATCGAGAGCCGTGCGCCGAGCGGCACCACCATGGGGCCGTCGTCGCCGATCACCGGGTGGCCGGCGATGCGCAGCACGCCGTCGCCGTCGACCTGGATATCGCCGCGGCGGGTATAGGCCTCGGTGCCGTCCGGGGCCTGTACCGCCAGCCAACCGTCGCCCTCGATGGCCACGTCCAGGTCACGCCCGGTGGTGCTCATGGGCCCCGGCGAGAAGTCGGCCCCCGGGGTGGTGGCGGCCACCGACACCCGGGTCGGCAGCAGGCCATCGCCCTGCACCGGCACCGCGCGCATGGCGTGCAGCTGGGCACGGAAGCCGCTGGTGCCGGCATTGGCCAGGTTGTGGCTGACCACCGCCTGCTGATCCATGCTCTGCTTGGCGCCGCTCATGGCGGTATAGAGGATACGATCCATGGCTCAGGCTCCCATCAGCGCAGGTTGATGGCGGTCTGCAGGACCTCATCCTGGGTCTTGATGGTCTGGGAGTTGGCCTGGTAGGCGCGCTGGGTGACGATCATCTCCACCAGCTCCCGGGCCATGTCGACGTTGGAGGTCTCGATGGCCCCGGACTGGATGGCGCCCAGCACCCCACTGCCCGGCGTGCCGAGCAGCTCCTGGCCGGAGGCCTGGGTCGAGCTCCAGCCGTTATCGCCCTCGGGGCTCAGGCCCTCGGGGTTGCGGAAGTTGGCCAGCACGATCTGCCCGGCGGCCACCGACTGCTCGTTGGAGTAGTTGCGCATCACGGTGCCATCCTCCTGGATGGTGATGCCCACCAGGGTGCCGGAGGTATAACCGTCTTGATCGAGGTCATTCACCGTGGAGGTATTAGCGAACTGGGTGGAGCCGGTCTGATCGAAGGCGATATCCAGCTGAGCGAAGCCTTCCCCCGTGAGATCGAAACTCAGGGTCTCAGGGGTGTAGCCACTTAGCACGCCATTGGGATCGAAGGTCAGTCCGGTCAACGCCGCCGTTGGGGTGTATTCGGGCGCTCCGGCCGGTCCGCCGCTAAGGCGCGCATTGACTTCCCAGGTATTGGCCGCGGTCTTGGTATAGAACAGGGTCAGGTTGCGGGCATTGCCCTGGGAATCGAAGACGCTAGCCGACGTGGAGTAACTGTAGGTCGTAGAATCCGTGGCATCGAAGGGGACGGTGCCCCGATCGATGACCGCCTCACCGGAATCCAGATTGAGCTTGATATCCAGGTCCTCAGTGGCATTGGCCGGCATATCGTCGGAGGGCACGTTCAGGGCCACCGGCTCGCCCCCGGCGGCGACCGCCGAGAAGGGGTCGTTGGCGTCTTCCAGGCCATAGCCCATCAGCTTGGCGCCCTGGGCATTGATCAGGTCGCCGTCGGCATTCAGGGAGAGCTGGCCGTTGCGGGAGTAGAGCACTTCGCCACCGCCCTGCTGGAAGCGGTAGAAGCCCTGGCCGGCGATGGCCAGGTCCAGGTTGCGGTTGGTGCTCTCGATATTGCCATCCTTGAAGTTCTGCAGCACCGCGCTGACCCGGGTGCCCAGCCCCACGGAGCCGGCGTAGACGTCGGCGAACTGGGCGCCGGAGCTCTTGAAGCCCACGGTCTGGGAGTTGGCGATATTGTTGCCCACCACGTCCAGCTTGGCGGCGGCGGAGTTCAAACCACTCAATGCCTGGGAAAAGCCCATCTCAACTTCCTCTGCGTCGATGAATAATGCGGGTGTCGCGCCCTGGCCGGACGTCGTTATGCTGTTGTGGCGTTACAGGATCTGCTTGACGTCATCCAGGCCCACCTGGCCATAGACGCCGCCCAGGTCGAGTCGCACGCCGTTGTCGCTCGGCGTCACCCCGCCCACCACGGCGTAGTGCAGGGCGTCGACGCTCACGGGATCCTCACCCTGGGTGGCCTCGATACGCACCCGATAGGCGCCCGGTGCGGCGATCTCGCCGTCGCTGGTCTCTCCATCCCAACTGAAGGAGTGGACGCCGGCGTCCACCGCTCCCAGCTCGTAGCGGTTGATCACCTGGCCGCTGTCATTGACGATGGTCGCCGTGACATTATCCGCGGGAGCCGCCAGTTCCACGCCGAAGGGGGTGGTATGGGCATTGCCCTCGTCATCGGTCTGTAGCAGCACCCGATTCCCCGGCACCATGACCCCCTTGCCGATCAGGGCACTGGCCTGCAGCTGCTGCCCCGCGTCGATCTGGGAGGTGATGCCGTCGAGGGTCTCGTTGAGCTGCTCGATACCGCTGACGGTATTGATCTGCGCCAGCTGTGAGGTCATCTCCGCGTTCTCCATGGGATTGAGCGGATCCTGATTCTGCAGCTGGGTGATCAACAGCGTCATGAAACTCTCGCGGAGCTCCTGGGACTGGCGCGGCCCCAGGCCGGCGTTACCGCCACCATTGACGCTGTTGAGGACGTTATTGCCGATCGGCGAGGTCATGGCTTAGCCCTCGCCCAGGGTCAGGGTCTTGAGCATCAGCTGCTTGCTGGTGTTCATGACCTCGACATTGGCTTGGTAGGAGCGCGAGGCGGAGATCATATTGACCATCTCATGGGCCGGCTCGACGTTGGGCATGGTCACATAGCCCTGATCATCGGCCAGCGGATGCTCGGGGCGATACTCCATGCGCATGGGGCTGGGGTCCTCCACCACCTGGGTGACACGCACCCCGCCGACGCCGTGGCGGCCCTGGGCCTGGGTCTCGAACATCACCTGCTTGGCGCGATAGGCCTCGCCATCGGGCCCGGCGACGCTATCGGCGTTGGCCAGGTTGCTGGCGGTCACGTTCATGCGCTGGGCCTGGGCGCTCATCGCCGACCCGGAAATATCGAAGACGGAAAACATCGACATCTGGCTGCTCCTTTAGCCGAGGGACGATCACTCGGGCTGCATGGCGTTCTTGAGGCCCTGGATACGGCTGTTGATCATGGTCAGGGCGGCCTGATAACGCACCGCGTTATCGGCGAACTGGGTACGCTCGCGATCCATATCCACGGTGTTGCCGTCCAGGCTGGGCTGGTCCGGCACTCGGTAGAGCAGGTCATGGAAGCCGCCGCTGGCCATGCCCTGCCCCGGCAGGTGCCGCGCCGAGGTGGTGGCCAACTCGAGGCCGCCACCGCTGGCCCGCCCTTGGCTCATCACCCGGGAGAGTTCGCCGGCGAAGTCGATATCCCGCGCCTTGTAGTTGGGGGTATCGGCGTTGGCGATATTGCTGGCCAGCACCTCGTGGCGCTGACTGCGCAGGTTCAGGGCCTCCTGATGGAAGCGCAGCGACTCAGACAGCCGATCGATCATGGGCACGTCCCCGTAGCCGATAGAAAAAGACGAGGGTGAAGGATAGCCAGGCCGCTGTCAGGGCAAAGGGATAAACAGCCGCGGAATTCACGGTCAATTCATCTGCTATGGCCCCGCCAGGCGGCATAGAATCGTAGTCCTCACTTCTTCCTGGCGACGCCCTATGTCTCTGCTGCTACGCTTGCTGATCTTGCCCCTGGCGCTGCTCCTGGCCCTACCGGCGGCGGCCAAAGGCGACGATGCCCCCCTGTTCGAGGCGGTCCATGCCTTCCTGTATGAGCAGAGCCAGGCACTCGGCGACGAGGTGATGATCGAGGTACATCCGCCGGCGGGCCAGTTTCCCGCCTGCCAGGCGCCGGAGCCCTTCCTCCCCGGTCAGCGGGAGCTCGCCCCGGGGCGGGTCTCGGTGGGCGTGCGCTGCGGCGAGGAAGGCCGCCAGGTACGCTACCTGCAGGCCGAGCTCAGCGTCTTCGGCGAGTACCCGGTGGCGGCGCGGGACCTGGCCGCCGGCGAAACCCTTCAGCGCGACGACCTTCGCCTGGCGCGCGGCGACCTGGGGCGTCTGCCACGCCAGGCAGTGCGCGAGATCGAGGCGGCCCTGGGCCAGCAACTGACTCGCTCCCTGCGGGAAGGTAGCCACCTGCTGGAGGCGATGCTGCGCACCGAGCCCCTGGTGGAACGTCGCCAGCGGGTGGTGGTCGAGGCGCGGGGCCAGGGCTTTCGGGTCAGCCGCGAGGGCGAGGCCCTGGAAGCCGGGGGCCGCGGCGAGCGGGTGCGGGTGCGCCTGACCAACCGCGAGATCATCGAGGCCGAGGTGATCGGCGACGCCCGCCTGGCCGTTATCTTTTAGCGGCACCATCCCCGAGGCGGGAATTTTCTTGAGGGCGGGGTTAAAGTCAGCGGCGCGAGCGCCGATAATAGAAGCAGGCACCCCGGCGAGAGGCATTAGGCGTGAAAATCGACAACTCCCATCCCCCCCAGCGGCCCACTCAGCTGGAATCCCAGCGTCAGGAAAAGGCGGCCCCCAAGAGCGCGAGCGGCCAGCCCACGCCGGCGGCGGTGGCACACCTCAGCCAGCAGGCCCAGGACAGCCGTCAGGATATCGATAACGTGCGGGTCAACGAGATTCGCCAGGCGATCAGCGAGGGTCGCCTGGAGATTCGTGCCGAGCGCATCGCCGACGGCCTGATCGAGAGCCTCAAGGAGCTCTGATGGGCCTCGCCGCGCACCTCTCCCGCCAGCAACGGCACCTCGATGCCCTGCTCGACGCCCTGCGCCAGGAAACCGCCGCCCTCGCCCGGGCCCAGGTGGATGGCGACGAGCTGGCCGGCCTGGCCGAGACCAAGCAGCGCCTGTTCGGGGAACTCGACACCCTGGAGACGCAGCGCCGCCAGGCCCAGGCCAGGCTGGGCTACCCGGAGGGGCGCGAAGGCGCCCGCCAGGCCGCCCTCGATGCCGGCTGTCCGGACGCCTGGCAGGCGCTGATGGCCCTGGCCGAGCGGGTTCGCGAGCTCAATGCCACCAATGGCGAGCTGATTCTCGAGCGCATGCGCCAGAATCAGCAGATGCTCGACTTCCTGCGCGACGCCGCCGGCAAGCCTCTCTATGGCCCCGACGGCCAGGCCCGCAAGCGTGCCAGCCGGGTCAGCTCACAGGCCTAGTCCTCTACGCCGAATACGACGACGCCCGGGCCCCTGACTCGAGTCAGGGCCCGGGCGTCGTGTTTTTTCGGGTGACCTCAGGCCGCCTCGAGGGTGACCTCGTAGCCGGTAAACTTGCGCAGGTTGATCACCCCGCTGTCGAGGATCAGGTACTGCCCCTTGAGTCCCATCAGGGTCCCCTCCACCACCGGTCGCTTGTCGAAATTGTGGGAGACGATCTTGCGCGGGAATTCCAGCACCGGGTAATCGAGCGCGACCGGGGCGGCCTCGAGCACGCGGATCGCCTCATCACCGAAGCGCTCGCGCAGCGCCGCCAGGCCGCTATCCAGCCGCGCCAGCAGCCGATCCCGCTCGGCGACCAGGTCCAGGGGCTCGACCTCCCCCTTGAGCATGGCCCGCCAGTTGGTGCGATCGGCCACCTCCTCCTTGAACAGCATCTCCACGAAGCCGGACTGCTGGCGAGTCGCCACCTCGAGGATCGGCAAGGCCTGGATGGCGCCCTGGTCGAGCCAGCGGGTCGGCACCTGGGTACCCCGGGTAATGCCCACCTTGAGTCCAGAGGAGTTGGCCAGATAGACCACATGGGGCTGGAAGCAGTGACGCTCGGCCCAGGCCGGCTCGCGGCAGGTGCCGGCGAAGAAGTGGCAGGTCTCCGGCTTGATGATGCAGGTGTCGCACTGGGCGAGCTTCTTGAAGCAGGGATAGCAGTAGCCCTGGGCGAAGCTCTTCTTGGTGGCCCGACCACAGTGGGTGCAGGCGATGGCGCCGCTCCAAGTCAGCCGTACCGGCCGACCGAGGCAGGCATTGAGGTCGACTCGCTGGTCGCCGGCGCGAAACGCATAGTGGGCCGGCTCGCCCCCCGCCCCCGGCTCGATGGCCATCTTGCTCAGGCAGCCGCTGGCCAGCGTGGTCAGTTCACCCACTTGATCTCATCCTCGCCGTCCTGTTGGGAGGCGCAACCGGCGCGCTCCAGGTAACCGACCCGTGACGCTTCCGGCACCTCGTGCTCCACCTCGTACTTGAGCACCGCTTCCAGGCAGAGCTCCAGTTGCGCCTCGCTGAGGCGGCGCCCATCGGGCCACTTGCGCAGCTCCACCGCCTGCTTGAGGCTGGCATAGATCGCCGGTGTCATCTGGCGAATCATCTTTTCGAAGGTCATCTCGCTCATGGTCACTTCCTCAGGATTGGCGGGCCCGGGCCGAATCATACCAGCCCAGGATCAGGCCCACGACCAGGCCGCCGAGATGGGCCTCGTTGGCCACGTTGCCGAAACCCACCGCCGCGGCCATGTCGGTCATGGTGAAGACCATCCAGCCGAGCATAAAGACCACCAGCATCTGGGGCACGAAGAAGCCGCTGCCGGGGGCGCGCCGCGACATCAGCCACACATAGCCGAGCAGGGCGAAGTCGACCCCGGACATGCCGCCGAAGAGCACCGTGCCGGTGGCGTACTGGGCCAGGTTGCCGCCCACCCCGCTCAACAGCACGATCAGCAGCATGCGCCCCCGACCCCGCAACGCCTCGATCTGGCGGCCGAAGTACCAGAGCCAGAGCATATTGAAGATCAGGTGCATCCAGCCGAAGTGCAGCAGCGCCGGGGTAAACAGCCGCCAGGGCTGGCCGAGGAGGACATCGCTCATGTCGCCCACCACCAGGCTGCCCCGGGCCACCGCCAGGGGCACGATGGCAAGCCAGGCGATGACCAGATCGCCGAATAGCGCCATCAACCCGAAGACCGCCACACAGGCGGCCAGCAGGCTGGCGGTGACCGGTGCCAGGCGGAAAGGCATCGACCAGGCCGGGGCTTGGGTCGCGGCGCGCGGGGCACGTCCCTGGGGCATCAGCGGCTCGCCGCGCCGCCAGCGCTCGACGAGTTGCAGCAGCTGCTGATACTGGTCGGGATCGGCCAGCCACAGGGTGTAGCCCTCCTCGTCCTCGGTGAAGCGGTGGCCGATGCGGTGGGCCCAGAGGGCTTGACGCAGCGGGCGGGTATCCACATCGCGGGGCAGGGTCAACACCTTGTACATGGGGCATGCGGTCCTCGAAGGGTTCCCGGCTAGTTTACCATCGGCGTTGCCAGCGTCGGTAAGCAGGCCGCCGCGACCACCAGGCCATCCCGGCCGGCGTCTTCCTATGCTGGGGCCCGGGGCTACCCTGGGGGCAGGCACTACGCAAAGACGCTGTGAATCCGTCCATGGACGCTCGACTTTTTCGTCCCTGAAAAAGACGCTTTGCTCCGGCCTGCCCCCAGCGCCCCTAAGCAATTCAAACGGTGATGCCATAGCCGGGCCTAAGAAACTAATGGAGTAGCCTCGGCTGGAACCGGGATCAGCGGGCCGCCGCGGCCATTTTTGACAATCGCAAATTTGACAATCGCAAAAGAAAAAGTCCGGCGGAGGGGGCCGCCGGACAAGAGCAAGGGATCATTCAAGGGAACACCTATTGAGATGGCCGGATGGTGACTTGGTTCGGCGCCGTTCCCGGGAATTTTGTAATTCTTTGTATCAATCGCAATCGATCTCCCAGGGGCGCGGCCGGGCCTGCTCATCCCGGGGCACCTCCACCCAGACGAAGCGGTCGGCATTGAGGCGTGCCTCGCCGCTCCAGCGGTAGGCCACCAGGCGACCGAACTTGACCGCGCTGTAGTCGAGGCAGGCGATGTTCGGGACCGGCAGGGCCGGAATACCCTCGCACCAATAGTGACCGATAAACAGCGGCGGCTCCTCGGGCCCGTAATAGCTGAGGCTGGCCCGCTCGCTGTGATTCAGGGGCCGCCACTCCAGATCACCGGGCAGGTTGTCGGGCTGGAAGACCACGTCTCCGTAGGTGCGCGGGTGGCGGGCCCAGAAGTGGGTGCGGAAGCTCTGGCGGGTAAAGCCGTCCCCGGAGTGGATGCGCACGTTTTCCGGCAGGCGCAGGTGACTGCCTCGGGTCAGGCGATCGAGGATGCGAAAGGCCTCGCTGCCGGGGTGCACCGACTCGCGCAGGAAGGCATCGTCCATGCGCGCCTCGGGCAGCCGCGCCCGGAGCG
Organism: Bisbaumannia pacifica; assembly: GCF_007989625.1. Taxonomy (GTDB): domain Bacteria; phylum Pseudomonadota; class Gammaproteobacteria; order Pseudomonadales; family Halomonadaceae; genus Bisbaumannia; species Bisbaumannia pacifica. The sequence goes on along the minus strand of NZ_BJUK01000025.1, from coordinate 26,188 downwards.
CCGCCACCAGGGCATGATCCCAGCAGGCATGCACCACCCGCAGCCCCTCGAGCTCCAGCACCAGCGGGATCTGCATAAACCAGGCCAGGGTATCGTCCCACTCCGCCGGGTGATCGTGGTACTGCTCCAGGGTCTCCTTGATGATGCGGTTATGGCGGGGGCTATGAGGCCGCAGCCAGCCCTGCCCCTCGGCGCCGGGGTGGCAGTAGGCCAGAGCGTTGTATTCGTGATTGCCCATCACGATCAGCGCCTCGCCCTCCTCCACCATGCGACGGGCGATGCGCACCGCCAGGCGAATACGCGGTCCCCGATCGATCAGGTCACCCAGGAAGATCACCCTGCGCCGGGGATGACGGTAGACGCCGCCGCGCTGGTGGTAGCCCAGCTTCTCGAGCAGGGCCCCCAGGGTGGCGCCACAGCCGTGCACATCACCGATCAGGTCATAGCCTTCGACGCGATTCATGTCAGCTCCCCAGACGGCTGCCCCAGCCGAGCTTGCTGCGGCACACCTCGTAGAAATTATGGCCCGGCGGATGCACCAGCTTCAGCCGCTGGGGCTTGCGGCGCACGTAGAGGACGTCGTCGGGCTTTGAGACCACTCGAGTCTGGCCGTCGCAGCTGACATGGGGGTAGGCCTCGTTGGTTTCGCCGATATGAATGCGAATCTCCGAGGCGGCATCGATGACGATGGGGCGACTAGAGAGAGTGTGCGGGAACATCGGCACCAGGGTGATGGCGTCGATGCGCGGATGGACGATGGGCCCGCCCCCGGAGAGGGCATAGGCGGTAGAGCCGGTGGGGGTGGCGATGATCAGCCCATCGCTGCGCTGGCTGTAGACGAACTGGTCGTCGATAAACAGCTCGAACTCGATCATGCGCACCGCCTTGCCGGGATGCACCACCACGTCGTTGAGGGCATCGGCGCCACCCACCGGGGTGTCGTTGCGATAGACCTCGGCGTCGAGCAGGAAGCGCTCCTCGATCGCGTAGTCACCGCCCAGCACCTGGCCGACCTTCTCCTCCAGGTCGTCAGGGGAGATATCGGTGAGAAAGCCCAGGCGCCCGCGATTGACCCCCAGCACCGGCGTACCGCTGCGGCAGAAGGCGCGGGCCGCCCCGAGCAGGCTGCCGTCACCCCCCACCACGATCACCAGGTCGCAGATCTCGCCCAGCAGGCTGCGGCTGGCCTCCTGCTGGCCATGCTCGAGTAGCACGGTGGCGGTGCGATCCTCGAGGATCACATGGTAGCCGCCCTCATGGAGAAAGCGGATCAGGCGCTTGAGGGTCTCCACGACCTTGGCGCTGCCCAGGCGGCCGATCAGGCCGATGGTCTTGAAGGCTGTCATAGGCTCGGCGTCTCCCTTCGAGGCCGCTCATTATGCGGTCCCGACAGACCCCGAGCAAACTTGGCTTGGTGATTCAGGCCCGCACCACGAGGCTCCGGCGACGCACCCACCATTCGTTGACCAGCAAGGAGGCCACGATGATGGCGCCCCCCAGGGCCAGGCGCGACAGGTCCGCCTCGCGGTTCCAGATCAGCAGGTTGACCAGCAGTCCCGCCGGGACCAGGGCGTTGTTCATGATCGCCAGGGCGCCGGCATCCACCCGTGTCGCCCCCTGGTTCCACAGGAAGTAGCCGAGCCCCGAGGCCACCAGCCCCAGCCAGGCCAGCACGCCCCAGTGCAAGGGGGTGGTAGGCAGCCGCTCGACATTGCCGAACAGCAGGAAGGCGAGCACCACCAGCGCCAGGGCGCCCAGATAGAACCAGCCGAAGGCGCCATGCCGGGGCAGGTCCTCGGGCAGCCGCGGCGCCAGATGACGGTAGGCCACCTGGCCGAAGGCGAAGCACAGGTTGGCGCCCTGCACCACCAGGAACCCCAGCCAGAAGCCGCCGTCCACGCCGTCATAGCGGATCACCGCCGCCCCCAGGACGGCGATGGCCGCGGTGACCAGGTAGAATGGCGAGAAGCGCCGGGCCAGGGCATCGTCGAGCAGGGTCACGTAGAGCGGCGTGAAGATGGTGAAGAGCAGCACCTCCGGCACCGACAATAGCAGGAAGGACTGGTAGAAGAAGATATACATCAGCCCCAGCTGGATAGCACCGATCCCCATCAGCGCCAGCTTCTGACCTCCCGGCAACCGGCGCGGCCTCAGGAAAGGCAGGAACAGCAGGGTCGCCAGGACGATACGCACCAGCACCGCGAAGTAGCTGTCCACCTGACCGGACAGGTAGACGCCGATCAACGAAAAGGAGAAGGCCCAGAGGCCGGTGACTCCGATCAGATAGCCCATGGTAAACCCCTAAGGAAAACAAAGTTGACCGCGATTATACGCCTCACCGAGCGCCTGACCAGCATCCGCCGCCTCGCTTTCGTCTCACGCCCGGGTCCCGCGTCACGCAGCGGCTGGGCGGGCCACGCCAGGGGGGACGTACGCGTCGAGGCGAGCACAGAGGCACGAGGCAAGACGATCCGCTTCTTCGAGAGCGGCACCTTCCTGCTCGAGGGGCGGGCGACGCCGGTGCCCTTCAGTAACTGCTACCGCTGGGAGCTGGGCGAGGCGCGCATCGCCCTCTTCCATGAGCGCCGCGGCGCCGACCAGGCGGTATGGCTCTTCGACCTGGTGGCCGCAGACTCGGCGTCCCTGATCAGCGCCGAGGCACACCTGTGCGGCGAGGATCGCTACCGGGCCCGGCTGAACCTGGTGGACGAGGGCTTCGACCTGAGCTGGACCATTCAGGGCCCGCGCAAGGACGAGTCCCTGAGCTATCGCTACCGGCGCTGAATACAACGAGGCCCCGGGCATGCCCGGGGCCTCGTGGCGCAGGCAACCGAGGCTCAGTAGCGGCTGCCGGCGGCCATCCACTCCTCCATCATCTGATCATAGGGCATTGTCTGCCCAGGCGGCCGCTCGTCTTCCAGGCGCGGTTTGGGGGCGCCGGGCTCGTCGAGCCAGAACTCGGGGGCCCGCTCGTCGTTGAGCAGTGGCGCATAGGTCTCGAAGACGTTGGCCCGGGCCAGGCGTCCCATCAGGTTATCGAGGTCCGCGGCCAGGTTATCCAGGGCCTGCTGGGGGGTGACTTCGCCGCTGACCGCCGGGGCCAGGTTCTGCCACCACAGAGGCGCCATGCGCGGATAGTCGGGCACGTTGGTGCCGGTGGGGGTCCAGTTGGACTCGTTGGCGCTGCGATAGAACTCCACCAGGCCACCCAGGCGCGGCGCCATCTCGGTCAGGGTCTCGGAGAAGATATCGGAGCGGCGAATCGGCGTCAGACCATCGAGCAGCTTTTCCAGGGATACCGTCTTGGACACGGTGAACTGGGCGAAGAGCCAGGCGGCGGTGCGCCGATCCTCCGGGGTCGAGTCGAAGAAGGTCCAGGATCCCACGTCCTGGTACCCCACCTTCATGCCTTCTTCCCAGTAGGGCCCCACCGGTGACGGCGCCATGCGCCAGAGCGGATTGCCCTCGTCATCGGTCACCGGCAGGCTCGGGTCGGTCATGTCCGCGGTAAAGGCGGTGTACCAGAACATCTGCTGGGCGATGTTGCCCTGGGCCGGCACCGGCCCGGCCTCGCCGAAGGTCATGCCCTGGGCCTCGGGGGGCGCATAGTCGCGCAACCAGTCGACCATCTTGGTCACCGCGAAGACGGACGCCGGCGAGTTGGTGGCGCCACCACGGCTGACGCTGGCCCCGACCGGTCGACTCTGCTCATCGACACGGATGCCCCAGTCGTCCACCGGGTTGCCGAAGGGCACCCCGGGGCTGCCCATGCCCGCCATGGAGAGCCAGGAGTCATGGAAGCGCCAGCCCAGGGAGGGATCGCGCCGCCCATAGTCCATATGGCCATAGACCCGCACGCCATCGATCTCCTCCACGTGTTCAGAGAAGAACTCGGCGATATCCTCGTAGGCAGTCCAGTTGGTGGGCACGCCCAGTTCATAGCCGTAGCGCTCGCGGAACTGGGCCCGGAGGTCCTCGCGCTGGAACCAGTCGTAGCGGAACCAGTAGAGGTTGGCGAACTGCTGGGTCGGTAGCTGATAGAGACTGCCATCGGGGCCCGTGGTGTACTGGATGCCGATAAAGTCATCCAGGTCCAGGCTGGGCAGGGTGAAGTCGGCCCACTCGTTGGCCATGGCCTCGGAAAGGTTGATGGTGGTGCCATAGCGAATATGGGTACCGATGGCATCGGAGTCGTTCACGTAGGCATCGTAGATATTGCGCCCCGACTGCATCTGGGTCTGCATGTTATCCACCACATCGCCCTCGCCGATGATGTTGTGGGTCACCTCGATGCCGGTGATCTCGCTGAAGGCCTGGGCGAGGACATCCCGCTCGTAGGCGTGGGTCGTCAGCCCCTCCGCCACGGTATTGATGCTCATGCCGCGAAACGGCTCGGCGGCCCGGGCGAACCACTCCAGCTCGGCGATCTGCTGCTCGCGGGTCAGGGTGGAGTCCTGGAAGACCTCGTCCACCCAGCGCTCGATCACCGCGCGGCGCTGTTCATCGATGGCGTGCGCCCCGCCCGAGGCGATCAGCAGCCCAGAGGCGACGATCGCCAGGCCCAATCTCTTGTTCTTCATATCGACCTCATTTCGCTTAAGGAAACCATCCTGGTTGGGGGGTAGCGGCGTCCCTGCCGCGGGCATTACTGCGCTTACGTACTGCTCTTCTCCTCGACTAGCCCCAGCGCATCAGGATCAGCAGCCAGACCACGGAGACGGCCAGGGCGAGCCAGATGCTCAGGGAGGTGAAACCGATCACCGCCAGATGGATATAGGCGGCGGACAGCAGGCCAATGAAGAGGCGGTCGCCGCGGGTGGTGACAATGGGCAGGAAGCCCTTGCGCTCCACCGAGGGCGAGATCACTTCCCAGGCCGTCATGCCGGCCAGCATGGCGGCGATGGTGGAAAAGAACACCGCCGTGGGTAGGGTCCAGACCATCCAGGACATGACATGACTCCTCAGGTACGGCCCAGGGCGAAGCCCTTGGCGATATGGTTGCGCACGAAGTAGACCACCACGATGCCGGGGATGATGGTCAACACCCCGGCTGCGGCCAGGGTGCCCCAGTCGATGCCCGAGGCGGTGGAGGTGCGGGTCATGATGGAGGCGATCGGCTGGGCATTGGTGGCGGTCAGGGTCCGCGCCAGCAGCAGCTCCACCCAGGAGAACATGAACAGGAAGAACAGCGTGACGCCGATCCCCGAGCGAATCATCGGAACAAAGATCTTCACGAAGAAGGCGGGGAAGCTGTAGCCGTCGATGTAGGCAGTCTCGTCCACCTCCTTGGGCACGCTGCTCATGAAGCCCTCGAGGATCCACACCGCCAGGGGGATATTGAACAGGCAGTGGGCCAGGGCCACGGCGACATGGGTATCGAAGAGCCCCACCGAATAGTAGAGCTGGAAATAGGGCAGCAGGAAGACCGCCGGCGGCGCCATCAGGTTGGTCAGCAACCAGAAGAAGAGGTGCTTGTCGCCGATGAAGCGATAGCGGCTGAAGGCATAGGCGGCGGGCAACGCCACCAGGATACTGATCAGCATGTTCATCAGCACATAGCCGATGGAATTCACGTAGCCCATGTACCAGGTGGGGTCGGTGAAGATATTGGCATAGTTCTCGAAGGTCAGCTCCTGCGGCCAGAACGACAGGGTGCCGAGAATCTCGGTATTGGTCTGGAACGACATGTTCAGCAGCCAATAGATCGGCAGCAGGATAAACAACAGATAGAGCCCCAGCAGCAGCCGGGAACGTCCCCTGGAGCCCCCCCGGGTGCGGCGTTCGACGCGGGTGGGTACCACCGCTTCGGCCGCCTCGGGATCGGTGCGACGCTCCGCCTGGCGGTCGGAGCTGGTCAGCGTATCGGTGCTCGAATTCATGGTGGCCCCCGGTCAGCTCTTGTCTTTTTGCAGGTTCATGATGGCGGTATAGAACACCCAGCAGACCAGCAGGATGATCAGGAAGTAGATCAGCGAGAAAGCGGCCGACGGCCCGACATCGAATTGGGCGATGGCCATGATCGCCAGGGACTGGCTGAGGAAGGTGGTGGAACTACCCGGCCCGCCGCCGGTCAGCACGAAGGGCTCGGCATAGATCATGAATGAGTGCATGAAACGCAGCAGCACGCCGATCACCAGCACATTGGTCAGCTTGGGCAACTGGATATAGCGAAACACCGCCCAGCGCGAGGCACGGTCGATACGCGCCGCCTGATAGTAGGCCTCGGGAATCGAGCGCAACCCGCTGTAGCAGAGCAGCGCGATCAGCGGCGTCCAGTGCCAGACATCCATCAGGATAATGGTGGCCCAGGCATCCAACGGATTGCGGGTGATGTTGTAGCCGTAGCCCAGTTCGCGCAGCCCCCAGCCCATCAGGCCGATATCGCCGCGGGTGAAGATCTGCCAGATGCTGCCCACCACGTTCCAGGGAATCAGCAGCGGCAGGGTCACCAGGATCAGTACCAGGGAGGCCCGCCAGCCCTGCTTGGGCATCAGCAGGGCGATACCGATGCCCAGGGGAATCTGGATCGCCAGGATGGTGAAGGAGAAGGCGAATTGCCGCAGCAGGGCGCCCTGCAGCGCCGGGTCATTGAGCATCGCCACGAACCACTCGGTCCCGGTAAAGAAACGGGTATTGGGATCGAAGACGTCCTGTACCGAGTAGTTGACCACGGTCATCAGGGGGATGATGGCGGAGAAGGCCACCAGCAGCAGCATGGGCAAGACCAGGAACCAAGCCTTGTTGCTCTGTACCTTGTTCATTGGGTCACCTCCACCCGGTATTCATCGATATAGAGATGCGTGGCTTCCGCCGGCAGTCGCACATGGGCCCGCGGGCCCTGCGGCGAGACACCCTCGTCGAGGCGTGCCTTGAAGGCGGCGCTGCCGATCCGAAAGGAGAGGATGGCGTAGGTTCCCAGGTCCTGAACGTCCTCCACCTCGACCGCCAGGGTCTCGTCGCCGGGAGCCTCACTCACCTCGATGAATTCGGGACGAATGCCCAGCTTGATATTGCTCGAACCACTGTGGCGCGCCGCCTCCAGCAGGGCCGGCGCCACCGGGATGGGCAGGGTCCCGAAGGCGAGCCCCTGGGGCGTCAACGTGACCTCCAGAAAGTTCATGCCGGGACTGCCGATGAAATAGCCTACGAAGGTATGCGCCGGGGTCTCGAAGAGCTCCCGGGGCGTGCCGAACTGCACCACCTGCCCCTCGTACATCACCGCGATCTTGTCGGCGAAGGTGGACGCCTCCAGCTGATCGTGGGTGACGTAGATCATGGTGATATTGAAGCGCTGATGGATCTCCTTGAGCTTGCGGCGCAGCTTCCACTTGAGCTGGGGATCGATCACCGTCAGTGGCTCGTCGAAGAGAATGGCGGAGACGTCATCGCGCACCAGTCCGCGCCCCATGGAGACCTTCTGCTTCTCGTCGGCGGTCAGGTTCTTGGCCTTGCGCGACAGCAGCGGGGTCAGGTCGAGGATATCGGCCACCTCCTCCACCTTGCCCTTGATCTGTGCCTCCGGCGTCTTGATATTGCGCAACGGGAAGGCCAGGTTGTCGAATACCGTCATGGTGTCGTAGATCACCGGAAACTGGAAAACCTGAGCGATATTGCGCTCCTCCGGGGGCAGCGCATTGACGATGCGATCATCGAAGATCACCTCGCCGTCCGACGGCTCCAGCAGGCCCGAGATGATATTGAGCAGGGTCGACTTGCCGCAGCCGGAGGGCCCTAGCAGGGCATAAGCGCCGCCCTGCTGCCATACATGGCTCATCTGGCGAATGGCGTAGTCCTTGGGCCCAGCGGGATCGGGACTGTAGGTATGGGCCAGGGCGTTGAGGGTAATCTGCGCCATCTCACTTTCCTCCCAGGTGCGACGGGATATGCACCACGGCGCCATCCCGGTCGAAGGCATAGACCCGGTGGGTCGGCAGGTAGACCTTGAGGGGCTGATCGACCCGGAACTCGTGCACCCCTGCCAGGTGGAGGACCAGAGAGAAGAGCTCGTTGCCCACGTGCAGGAAGGTCTCGGAGCCGCTGATCTCGGCCAGCTCGACCCGCACCTCGAGCTCCAGGTCATCGTCGGCCTGGGGCGTCAGGCCGATATGCGAGGGTCGCACCCCGAAGTGGTACTGCCCGGGAGCGAGGGAGCCCAGGTCCTCGTTGAGGGGAAAATGCATGCTGCGGTCGAAGGTGACCTCGCGGCCGGAGACCAGCCCCGGCACCACATTGATGGGGGGCTCGGAGAACATCTCGGCAGTGAGCAGGTCCCGTGGCCGGTGGTAGACGTCCTCGGTGCGCCCATATTGCAGCAGGCGCCCCTCGTGGAGCACCGCCGTCTTGCCGCCCAAGGCCAGGGCCTCGTTGGGCTCGGTGGTGGCATAGACGGCGATGCAGTTGCGCGCCTTGAACAGCTCCCGCAGCTCCTGACGAAACTCCTCGCGAAGCTTGTAATCCAGGTTGACCAGGGGCTCGTCGAAGAGGATCAGATCCGCCTCCTTGACCAGGGCCCGCCCCATGGCAGTGCGCTGCTGCTGGCCCCCGGAGAGCTCCTGAGGGTAGCGGCTCAGCAGGTGGTCGATATGCAGCATTTCTGCCACCTCATGGACCCGGCGGGTGATCTCGGCCTTGGCCACCCGCGCCAGGCGCAGCGGCGAGGCAATATTGTCGAAGACCGTCAGGGTGGGGTAATTGATGAACTGCTGATAGACCATGGAGACGTTGCGCCGGCGTACCGATACGCCGGTGACGTCCTCGCCGTTCATCAGGATGCGTCCGCGGGTGGGGCGGTCGAGGCCGGCCATCAAGCGCATCAGGGTCGTCTTGCCGGCCAGGGTTCGTCCCAGCAGGACATTGAAGGAGCCAGGGGCCAGCTCCAGGTCAATGCCCTCGATATGGGCATTGCCATTGACCACATGGTCAATACTGTCGAGTTTCAGAGACATGATGTGCTCGCTCGAGAGTTGTTGTCGTTGTCGTCGATCTGCGTCGCGAAATCAGGGTCGGGTCGATGGTCTCTTCGGCGTGGTGGAGCCCGACCCCGACCAGGGCGGACTCGTGTCGGGCGAGGGAGTAACGCCTGCCTGCCCCCTCGGATCATACAAACGAAAAATAAATGTTCGTTTGCGACAATCAGGCTAGTCCAGTAGTGGATCAGCGGCAATAGAATGCGCGAATAAATACACTAGACCTTAGTCGAAGGAATCGATCGGCCACTATACGGCCATCTAGAATCGCCGGGATCAGCCGTCAATCAGCCAAATAAATCAAATAATTTCAATCAACTAAGTAATTGTCGCGCCGAAAAAGAGCCACGGAGGTGACCCTACGCACCGACAAGTGCCGCACCATGCCGAATGTTCGATTTCCAACACAAGATTTCGAATAGTATCGAGCAGGACGCTCGCCCTGGCACGACAAACTCCTTATCGACGGGGAAGAAGGGAAAAAAGCCCCGAACGCGTCGGGGCAAGGGTCTACGAGAGAGACTGTCGTGTCGCGACCACTCAGTCGGCGGCGGCCTCTTCGGCATCCTCGCGCGCCCAGTCCATGGTGCGCTTCACCGCCTTCTTCCAGCCGCGATACTTGCGATCGCGCAGCTCGGGGGCCATCTGCGGGGGGAAGCTATGATCCAGCCCCCCCTTGGCGGCCACTTCCTGCTGGGTCCAGACCCCCACGGCGATGCCCGCCAGGTAGGCGGCTCCCAGGGCGGTGGTCTCGGTGATGCGCGGGCGCTCCACGTCCACGCCCAGCATATCGGCCTGGAACTGCATCATGATGTTGTTGGCCACGGCGCCCCCGTCCACCCGCAGCGACTTGAGGGTGATCCCGGAATCGGCCTGCATGGCATCGATCACGTCCTTGGTCTGGTAGGCCAAGGCATCCAGGGTAGCGCGGGTAATATGCTCCTTGCGGGTACCCCGGGTCAGGCCGAACATGGCGCCCCGGGCGTACATGTCCCAGTAGGGGGCCCCCAGGCCGGCGAAGGCCGGCACCACATAGACGCCCCCGGCATCGTCCACCTTGCCGGCGTAGTACTCGGAGTCCTCGGCGGAGTCGATCAGCTTGAGCTCGTCGCGCAGCCACTGCACCGCGGCCCCGGCGATAAAGATCGACCCCTCCAGGGCGTACTCGACCCGGCCGCCGATGCCCCAGGCGATGGTGGTCAGCAGCCCGGACTTCGACGGCACCGGGGTCTCGCCGGTATTCATCAGCAGGAAGCAGCCGGTGCCATAGGTGTTCTTGACCATGCCCTGCTCGAAACAGGCCTGGCCGAACAGGGCCGCCTGCTGATCACCGGCGATACCGGCGATGGGAATCCGCGCACCGCCGAACATCTCGGCACCGGTGGTGCCATAGACCTCGCTGGAGGAGCGCACCTCGGGCAGCATGCTGGAGGGAATGCCCAGCACATCCAGCATGCGCCCATCCCATTCCAGCTCGCGGATGTTGTAGAGCAGGGTGCGCGAGGCATTGCTGACGTCGGTCACGTGGCGCTCGCCGCGGGTCAGGTTCCACACCAGCCAACTGTCCATGGTGCCGAACAGCAGGTCGCCCCGCTCCGCCCGCTCCCGGGCCCCCGCCACGTTGTCGAGGATCCAGCGCACCTTGGTGCCAGAGAAGTAGGCATCGACTACCAGGCCGGTGGTGTCGCGGATATAGGCCTCCAGTCCCTGGGCCTTGAGCTCGTCGCAGAATTCCGCGGTGCGGCGATCCTGCCAGACGATGGCGTTGTAGATCGGCCGGCCGGTGTGACGATCCCAGACCACGGTGGTCTCGCGCTGGTTGGTGATACCGATGGCGGCCACCTCGGAGGGCTTGATGCCGTTGGTCTCGAGCACCTCCCGGGCGACCCCCATCTGGCTGCCCCAGATCTCCATGGCGTCGTGCTCGACCCAACCCGGCGTGGGATAGTGCTGAGTGAACTCCTTCTGGGCGATGCCGACGATGCGGGCATCGCGGTCGAAGAGAATCGCGCGACAGCTGGTGGTGCCCTGATCGAAGGCGAGAATATAGGGTTTGTGCATGACGTTCAGACTCCTGACTCAAAGGTTGTTGTCATTGTGAGACATACGGGCGGGCCTGTCCGAGCGAGGCTCAGGCATCCGATACGGAAGTGCGCTTCAGGGCCCCCAGGACCCCGGTGGCCAGGCTGATGGCGACGATCCCCAGGGCCATTGCCACCGCCAGGCCGCTATGCTCGATAAACACGTGCCGATAGAACAGGGCACCGGCGATACCACCCAACAGCGGCCCCACCACGGGGACCCAGGCATATTTCCAGTGGCTGCCGCCCTTGCCGGCGATGGGTAACAGGCAATGGGCCAGGCGCGGTCCCAGGTCGCGGGCCGGATTGATGGCGTAGCCGGTGGTCCCGCCCAGGGAGAGACCGATGGCCACGATCAGCAGGCCGATGATCAGCGGATTGAGGCCCTCGCTGAAGGTATTGGCACCAATGGCCAGCACCCCCAGTACCAGCACGAAGCTGCCGATGATCTCGCTGATCAGGTTGGCCGGGGTATGAGCAATGGCCGGCGCGGTACAGAACACCGCCAGCTTGGCATCGGCATCCTCGGTGGCTTCCCAGTGGGGGAAGTAGTGCAGCCAGACCACCAGGGCGCCCACGAAGGCGCCAATCAGTTGGGCGATGACATAGAGGGGCACCAGGCGCCAGGGAAATTCACCGATGGCGGCCAGGCTGACGGTCACTACCGGGTTGATATGGGCCCCGCTGAACTGGCCTACCGTATAGATGGCCATGGCGACCCCTAGCCCCCAGCCGAAGGTAATCACGATCCAACCACTGGCCTCCGCCTTGGAGCCCTTGAGGACCACCCCGGCGACCACCCCGCCGCCGAAGATGATCAGGATCATCGTTCCGATTAGCTCACCCAGAAAGGGAGTCATCACGCTCTCCATTATCGTTTTGGTTGTTATGTCGTGCCGCGGCCGACCCACTTCTCCCCAGCCATCCCGGGGCGCCCAAGTGGAGAGAGGCACCTCAACAGAGGTCTATCAAGCATCGACAGCGAACTAAATCGAACATTATCTTGCCAATAATGTTTTTTTACGACCACAAATCTAGCCACCCAGGCGTCGGGACACAACAAAAACGCACCCTCAAGAGATACGACATTCGTCTAACCCGCCCGCCTGGCGATCTGCCCCTCGCTGACAGATCTTGAAATTTATCATTAAAAATCAAAGAAATAATCACAACCCCTTGCCCCTCTGCCCGCGACCGGCGCAGAAACGACCTTCGGCTAACGCTTGATGTTCGCCCCGCCTTCTTCTATTTTCGTTTTCAAACATCAACGCTTTTTGCGGATTCATAACGACAACGGAAGCACACCATGGCCTCGCAGACTCCCCTTCTCGATCTCTTCGTTATCGGTGGCGGCATCAACGGCACCGGCATCGCCAATGACGCCGCCGGTCGCGGCCTCCGGGTCGCCCTGTGCGAACAGCGTGACCTGGCCAGCGCCACCTCCTCGGCCAGCAGCAAACTGATTCACGGCGGCCTGCGTTATCTGGAGCATCGCGAGTTTCGCCTGGTACGCGAGGCCCTCAAGGAACGCGAAGTGCTGCTCAGGAAGGCGCCGCATATCATCTGGCCGCTGCGCTTCATCCTGCCCCATCGCCCTCATCTGCGTCCGGCCTGGATGATTCGCACCGGCCTCTTCCTCTACGACCACCTGGGCAAGCGCGACAGCCTGCCCGGTTCCCGACGCCTGAGCTTCACCGGCCAGGGCCCCCTCAAGCCCGAGATCACCCAGGGCTTCGAGTACTCCGACTGCTGGGTCGACGATGCCCGCCTGGTGGTCCTCAATGCCCTTCAGGCCAGGCAGCAAGGCGCGGAGATCCTGGTCGGTACTCGCTGCGTCGCGGCCCGCCAGGTGGATGGCATCTGGGAGATTGAGCTGGAAGAGGTCGACAGCGGGCGCCGTCAGATCCGTCGCGCCAGGGCGCTGGTCAATGCGGCGGGTCCCTGGGTGGAGGAATTCATTCGCGAAAGAACCCAGCGGCGCTCCCGCTACGGTATCCGCATGATCCAGGGCAGCCACCTGATCGTGCCGCGGATCCACGACGACGAGCGGGCCTATATCCTGCAGAACCAGGACGGCCGCATCGTCTTCGTCCTGCCCTATCAGCAGGACTTCAGCCTGATCGGCACCACCGACCGCCGCTACCGGGGCGATCCGGCCGAGGTGGCGATCAGCGACGAGGAGACCGGCTATATCCTCGCCGTGGTCAACGAGCACTTCCGTACTCAACTGAGCCGCGACGACGTGGTCTCCTCCTATTCGGGGGTACGCCCGCTGTGCGACGACGAGTCCACCGACCCTTCCGCCATGACCCGCGACTACACCCTCGACCTGAATCTCCAGGGGGCGCCCCTGCTGTCGGTGTTCGGCGGCAAGATCACCACCTACCGCAAGCTGGCCGAGAGCGCCCTGGCCCAACTGGCGCCCCACCTACCCGCGATGGGGCAGACTTGGACCGCCGAGGCCCCTCTGCCCGGCGGGGATATCGGTAGCCAGGCGGCCTTCGTGGCGCGCCTGCTGGCGGACTACCCCTTCCTGGGTGAGACCCGGGCGCGACGGTTCGCCGCCAGTTACGGCAGCCTGTGCCTGGAGTTCCTGCACGACTGCCAAGCCGAGAGCGACCTCGGCGAGGACTTCGGCGCGGGGCTTAGCCGCCGCGAGGTGGATTATCTGGTGGAGCGGGAATGGGCGCGCGGCGCCGACGACATCCTCTGGCGCCGTACCAAGCTGGGGCTGCGCCTGAGCGAGGCCGAGCGCCAGCGGCTGGAACGTTATCTGGCCGAGCGCCTGACCCCAGGCACCAGGCTCGGAGAAGCCGCCTCCTGACGGGGCCCGGCCCCGCCAATGGATGCCGCCGGAGACGCGACGCGGGGCAACCTACTTCTTGGGCCGCCGGGGCGCCATCCGCGGCGCCTCGGCATGGCCCTCGGCCTCGTAATGCAGGTGCGCCTCGGGGTCGATCTTCTGGCCGAGCCGCTTGGCCTCGCCGGCCAGCTCATCGTGATAACGCGCCCAATCCTCCCAGTCGTGGGGCGTTCCGGCCCGGGGCGGGCGTTGCCCCGACTGGCGAGCCCGGGACCAGGCCAGCTCCTCCAGGGTATTGGGTTTGTCCTCGTCCTTGCCGATCGCCACGCCCTTCCTGGCCAGGTATTCGCGTGCATCCATGGTGACTCGCCTCCCCCTTCTAATTGCTCATGACCATCGAAACGTTCAAACCAGTCAACTTTATCTAGCATCATGCGCCGCGGATACTGCCATGACTCAGCCATGGCACCCACGCCGAAGGCTCTCTAGATTGGAAGGGTCTCGCGCGATGAGGTTCCAGTGCCGTCCTCGCTCTCGGAAGAAGACACGCAGATGCAAGAACGCCGGGGCGACACCACCCTCCGGAACTACGCACCGCGCACCGTTAGCCATACTGTTTAGCGAGCCCAGATGGCCCACGCCGGCCTCGGCTATGCTGAACTCGAGCGACGCCGCGGCGACTGCCCGACCGTAGCCTCCATCGAGAGGCAGGAACGCCCCCGGCCATGGGAGCCAATCGCGGCCAGCTGCGGGACTATGCCGAGCACGGCTGCGCCCTCTTCCTCGTCGAGCGCTGTATGGAGTGCGCCCCGGAGACTGACCATTGGTATCGCTCGCTCAGGTCGGCCCGCGGTCGGGGCCGGCGCGATCGCAGCAAAGGAGACTCGCCATGCCCAACAAGGCGCCTACCACCGTTCGTGAGATCATGTCCCGCGACTGCTACCGGGTCCGCGGTAACGCCTCGGTGTCCAACCTTGTCGAGGGACTGGCACTCCACCGCCTGCCTGGGGCGCCGGTCGTCGACGACCGCGATCACCTGATTGGCTTCATTTCCGAACAGGACGTGCTGGGCAAGCTACTGGAGAGCACCTACCTCAATCATGAACCGCCCCTGGTCAAGGAACTGATGCGCCACGAGGTGCTCTCGGTGACGCCCAACAAGAGCATCACCGATCTGGCCCAGGAGATGCTGGGCACCAAGCCCAAGGTCTACCCGGTGGTGGAGCAGGAGCGCCTGGTGGGTATCGTCACCCGACGCGACGTGATTCACGCCATCCTGCGAATGCGCAAACGCTGAAGACTCCTCTCCCTGCCCTCTCCTCACCCCGGCTCCCGCCGGGGTGAGTGCATTTGTCGCCCAGCGGCCTGCGGACCAGCGCCGCTCGAGCAAAGAAAAGCCGCCCGGGCCAAGGCACGGGCGGCAAGCGGGATCGAAACGCAAGCCTCAATGGAAACTCAGTGCGACTGCCATCGACTGAATTCATTGTGCTCACCTGCAGTGTGACCACGGGGCGGCGAAAATTCTCCGCCCTCAGGGAAATTTTCTGTCCGGGCTTTCAACACTCGCCACGACGCTCCGGCAACCCCTTGTTCCACGGCGACTTTCACCGGGATATGACAGCCCCTGTCGGCAATGGCTGACATCGCGGCCCCTCTCGATCTGCCACCCTTGATGACAAGGGTACATGGAGTACCGCGTCTAGCAGGAGGCTCGTCATGTCAGCGATTCACGTCTATCGGAGCGATACTCACCACTGGGTCATCGACTGCGCCTGTGGCGCCCAGGAAACGGCACCCAGCCTGTCGCGCATCGGTGGCGACTTCAGCACCCGGCGCCTGCGCCTCGACACCTATGTGCAGTGCCGCTGCTGCGGTCGCGGCGTCCAGGTCAGCGTCGCCCGCCAGGGCCAGGTCAGCCTCTCCCAGCGCTTCCCCTTGCTCGGCCCCCAGGCGCACCGAGCCGCCCACCTGCCGGCCTGACGCGAGTTCCCGGCCAACGCCGCCGAAGGTGGCGGCGTTGGCGGTTCCGACCACCAGCGACTCGATAGATCAGCCACTTAGCAACAGAATCACGAGAAATGCCCATCGCCGCTTGCAAAGCCTAAGCATTTGGTTTTACTATCATTCCGCTTTGCGGGTGTAGCTCAATGGTAGAGCAGAAGCTTCCCAAGCTTAAGACGAGGGTTCGATTCCCTTCACCCGCTCCAACTCTCTCCTCGTGTCAATTTTTCTTGCCCGCTTCTTCCGGCCCCGCGCTCCCAGCGACACGAGTTCCTGGAGCGGCTTCATGGCCCTATTCCTGCTGATCTTTACCGTCTGCCTGCTGATCCTCGGTGGCATGGTGGCGATTCTCATGCTCTCCCGGACCCCGCGCTATCGCACCGAGGCCGAGGACCTGTTGGCGCTCTTCGATCGCGCTCTGGAGGGCACGGTGCAGGAGACCGAGTGGCAGACCGTCGTCAATTACCCGATCCGCCACGATGATATCCTCGAAGGCATTCGCCGCCGGGCCCAGCGCCTGATGGACGAGCATGGCCGCCCCTGGCAGGCGGCCCGGGGTGGCAAGCTGTTCAGCCAAGAGGGCTGTGACGAGCTGGCCGAGCTGCGCGACCAGTTGGCCCGCCACCGGGCACGGCGACGCTCCCACTAAGGTCCCGGTGGCAAGATCCCGGTAACGTCCCGAGCGCCCAAAGACTGTTACACTAGTCGCCTGCGCCGTTCGCCAAGGCTCGAGGTCGCACCATGCCCAGTGCCATTCGCTTGATTCCCCTCGACAACACCACCCGCCACCATGATCACGACTTCCATCAGATCGTGATCGGGCTGACCGGGCATGCGGAGTTCGAGATCGAAGGCCTGGGTGGTTCCATCGCGCCTCTCTCCGGCTGCATCGTTCCGGCGAGCCATGTGCACTACTACGAAGGCATCGGCGACAACCGCCAACTGATTCTCGACCTGCCCCGGAATGCCGCGCCCCTGACCGGCCACTACCATGAGCTGGCTCGACTCTTCGACGCCCCGCGCTTCTTCGCCCTGGACGAGCCTCTGCGCCGCTACCTGGCCTTCGTGACCCTGGAGCTGGAGCAGGCCCGGGCCCCGGTGCCACGGCTCCAGGACGACCTGCTCACCGCCACGCTATTGGGTTGTCTGCATGCCCGCCTGCTCCCCGAGGAGCGCCCCCAGCCCGGTCGCCCCCTGGACCTGGCCGCCCTGGAGCGCTTTATCGACCGCCACCTGGCCAGTCGCCTGACGGTGGCCGACCTGGCCCAAGAGGCCTGCCTGAGCGAGGCCCACTTCAGCGAGCGCTTCCGCCGCCAGACCGGCCTGACGCCCTACCAGTACCTGCTGCGCCGCCGCCTGGAGGCGGCGCATCGACTACTGACCTCGAGCCGTCTGCCACTCTCCGAGGTCGCCGCCCTGACCGGCTTCGCCAACCAGAGCGCCCTCTCCCACGCCTTCCGTCGCCGCTATGGCCACCCCCCGGGACAACTGCGCCGTACGGCGTCGCAACAACTCGTCAATACTCGACCAAAGTCGTAATTTTCGCCGCCATTAGCAACAGAGCCCGGCTTTTTGACAAATCCTGCCGAGAAATTGGCAAGACGCTCACGACTCTCCCACCCTACATTCAGGCTATCCAAAAAAGGCTTCCGGGAGAGTGACATGCTCACAGCCAAGACCCTGCTCGACGCATCCACCTGGCAACAGGACCTCGATACCCTCTTCCAGCGCATCAGCGATCACTACATCGTCGATGAGGACAGTTTCGTGGGCGAGCTGGTGACCTTCCTCTCCGCCGATGAGGCCGACTTCCAGCGCATCGCCGCCAAGACCGCCGAACTGGTGCGGGAAGTACGCGAGATGGATACCGCCGTGGACACCATCGACGAGCTGCTGCAGCAGTACAGCCTGGATACCCACGAGGGGCTGATGCTGATGTGCCTGGCCGAGGCCATGCTGCGCATCCCCGACAAGGAGACCGCCGACGCCCTGATCGAAGACAAGCTGGGTCCGGCGGACTGGCAGTCCTATGTGGGCCAGAGCGACTCCTGGCTGGTCAATGCCTCCACCTGGGGCCTGCTGATGACCGGCCGGGTCGTCACCATGGATAAGCCCAAGGACGGCAAGCCCAGCGGTTTCATCAACAAGCTGGTCAATCGCATGGGCGAGCCGGTGATCCGCCGCGCCATGCGCGAGGCGATGAAGGTGATGGGCAAGCAGTTCGTCCTCGGCCGCGATATCGACGAGGCACTGAAGCGCTCCAAGCCGCTGTTCGACAAAGGCTACACCTACTCCTACGACATGCTCGGCGAGGCCGCCCGCACCCGCCAGGATGCCAAGCGTTACTTCGACGACTATGCCCAAGCCATCGAGCGGGTGGGCAAGACCAGCAAGGCGCTGCCCGCCAAGACACCGGCCCCCTCGGTCTCCATCAAGCTCTCGGCGCTGCACCCGCGTTACGAATTCGGCCGCCGCGGCCAGGTCCTCGAGGAGCTGACCGCCACGGTCCGCGAGCTGGTCGCCCTGGCCCGGGCACGCGAGGTGGCGATTACCATCGATGCCGAGGAGGTGGATCGCCTGGAGCTGTCCCTCGAGGTGTTCCGCGCCATCTACGAGAGCGATGCCGCCAAGGGCTGGGGGCACTTCGGCCTGGTGGTCCAGGCCTACTCCAAACGCGCCCTGCCCACCCTGCAGTACCTGACCCGGCTGGCCGATCGACAGGGCGACGAGATTCCGGTGCGCCTGGTCAAGGGCGCCTACTGGGACAGCGAGATCAAGGAGTCCCAGCAGCTCGGCGTCGATGGCTACCCGGTCTTCACCCGCAAGGCCAGCACCGACGTGGCCTACCTGGTATGCGCCAACTACCTGCTGTCGGACAACACCCGCGGGCGCATCTTCCCGCAGTTCGCCACCCATAACGCCCATACCATCAGCGCCATCCTCGAACTGGCCAACGCCGCCGGGCGCCAGCTGGAGTTCCAGCGCCTGCACGGCATGGGCGAGGCCCTCTATGACGCCGCCCTGAGGCGCGCGCCCCAGGGCACCTACTGCCGCATCTATGCCCCGGTGGGCGCCCACAAGGACCTGCTCCCCTACCTGGTGCGCCGCCTGCTCGAGAACGGCGCCAACTCATCATTCGTGCATCAGCTGGTGGATCCCAAGGTGCCGGTGGAGTCGCTCTGCGTCCACCCGGTGGAGACCCTGAACCAGCACGAGCGCTACGCCAATCATCGCATCCCGTTGCCGCGGGATATCTATGGACCACAACGCAAGAACTCGCGGGGAGTGAACTTGAATATTCGCAGCCACTACCAGCCGCTCATGGACAAGATGGCGGGCTTCATGGACAAGGCCTATCGGGCCAAGCCGCTGCTGGCCGTGGCGGTGGCCGACGACGCCGCCCAGACCCATGAGGTGACCAGCCCCTACGACCGTAACCAGCGGGTCGGCAGCGTGCAATGGACCACCAAGGAGCAGGCCGCCCAGGCCGTGGATGCCGCCTGGGCCGCCTTCCCCCGCTGGGAGGCCACCCCGGTGGCCGAGCGCGCCGCCATCATTCGCCGCCTGGGCGACCTGATGGAGGAGCACATGGCGGAGCTGATGACGCTGTGCTCCCGGGAGGGGGGCAAGCTGCTCACCGACGGCGTCGACGAGATCAAGGAGGCGGTGGACTTCTGCCGCTACTACGCCATGCGTGCCGAGGAGCTGTTCGCCGCGCCCACGGCCCTGCCCGGGCCCACCGGCGAGTCCAACGAGCTGATGCTAGGTGGCAAGGGCGTCTTCGCCGCCATCAGCCCCTGGAACTTCCCGGTAGCGATCTTCTGCGGCCAGGTGGTGGCCGCCGCCGTGGCCGGCAACACCGTGCTGGCCAAGCCCGCCGAGCAGACCTCCATCGTCGCCCACCGGGTCATCGAGCTGCTGCATGAGGCCGGCATGCCCCGCGACGTGGTACAGCTCTTGCCCGGCGACGGCCCCACCGTGGGTAGCGTGCTCAGCGGTGACCCGCGCATCACCGGGGTGGTCTTCA
The DNA here is from genome assembly GCF_007989625.1 of Bisbaumannia pacifica. Taxonomy (GTDB): domain Bacteria; phylum Pseudomonadota; class Gammaproteobacteria; order Pseudomonadales; family Halomonadaceae; genus Bisbaumannia; species Bisbaumannia pacifica. Next base: position 6,310 of record NZ_BJUK01000025.1, on the reverse strand, counting down.
CCGGCGGCACCGACACCGCCCAGATCATCAACCGCTCCCTGGCGGCCCGGGAAGGCGCCCCGCTGCCGACCCTGGTCGCCGAGACCGGCGGCATGAACGCCATGATCGTCGACTCCACGGCGCTGCCCGAGCAGGTGGTGGCCGACGTCATTCAGTCCGCCTTCCAGAGCGCCGGCCAGCGCTGCTCGGCGCTGCGCGTGCTCTACCTCCAGGACGACGTGGCCGATCGGGTCATCGAGATCCTCGAAGGCGCCATGGCCGAGCTGCGCGTGGGCGATCCCCGCGACCTGGGCACCGACGTGGGCCCGGTGATCGACGAGGAGGCCCGTCGGGGACTGCTGGCGCATATCGACAGGCTCAAGGGCGAGGGCCGGCTGCTGGCCGAGACCCACCTCGATCCCGCCCACACCGCCCACGGCACCTTCGTGGCCCCGGCGGCCTTCCAGATCGACGGCATCGAGGCCCTGGAACGCGAGCAGTTCGGCCCTATCCTGCATATCGTGCGCTACCAGGCCAGCGAGCTGGACCGGGTGATCGAGTCGATCAATGGCCGCGGCTATGGGCTGACCTTCGGCGTGCATAGCCGTAACGAATCCTTTGCCGAGGCAATTGCGCAGAAAATCCGTGTAGGCAACGTCTATGTAAACCGTAATATCATCGGCGCCGTGGTCGGGGTTCAACCCTTCGGCGGCCAGGGACTCTCCGGCACCGGCCCCAAGGCCGGCGGCCCGCACTACCTGCTGCGCTTCGCCACCGAGAAGACGGTGACCATCAATACCGCCGCCCTCGGCGGCAATGCCTCCCTGCTGGCGCTGGGGGACGAGTGATCACGACCAACAATAACCCATAGAAGGATCTCGACATGGTTCAGAGCAATCTCACCATCGGCTTTACCTTCGCCGTCTACCTGCTGGCGATGCTGGGGATCGGCATCGTCGCCTACCGGCGTACCAGCAACCTCTCCGACTACATCCTCGGGGGCCGCTCCCTGGGCCCCTGGACCTCGGCGATCTCCGCCGGGGCCTCGGACATGTCGGGCTGGTTGCTACTGGGGCTGCCGGGGGCGGCCTATGTCAGCGGCATCTCGGCCAGCTGGATCGCCATCGGCCTGCTGATCGGCACCTGGCTCAACTGGCTGATCGTGGCCAAGCCGCTGCGCATCTACTCCTTCCGGGCCAGCGACTCCCTGACCCTGCCGGATTTCTTCGCCAACCGCTTCCGTGACAGGAGCCAGCTGCTGCGGGTGATCTCGGCGATCTTTATCCTGGTGTTCTTCCTCTTCTACACCAGCTCCGGCCTGGTGGCCGGCGGGCGCCTGTTCGAGACCGTGTTCGGCCTCGACTACCGCATCGCCGTCACCGTGGGCACCCTGACGATCATCGCCTACACCTTTATCGGCGGCTTCCTGGCGGTCTCCTGGACCGACCTGATCCAGGGCCTGATGATGGCGGCGGCGCTGGCCATCGTGCCGATCATCGCCTTCGCCGACCTGGGCGGCACCAGCGGCGCCGGCGCGGCCCTGGCCGAGCAGAGCGAGTACATGCTGGCCTGGTTCCGCGACGCCTCCACCGGTGAGACCCTGTCGGTGATCGGTATCGTCAGCTCGCTGGCCTGGGGCCTGGGCTACTTCGGCCAGCCGCATATCCTCGCGCGCTTCGCCGCTATCCGCAGCGAGGACGACATCCCCGCCGCTCGCACCATCGCCGTGAGCTGGACCGCGATCGCCCTGATCAGCTCCATGGCCGTGGGCCTGCTGGGGGTGGGCTTCGTCTCCCGGGAGCTGGGCGATGGCGAGACCGTCTTCATGGTCATGGTCAACCTGATCTTCCATCCGGTGATGGCCGGTATCCTGCTGGCGGCCATCCTGGCGGCGATCATGTCCACCGCCGACTCCCAGCTGCTGGTCTCCTCTTCGGCGCTGACCGATGACTTCTACAAGGCGCTGTTCCGCAAGGACGCCTCCCAGAGCGAGCTGGTCTGGGTGGGGCGCTTCGCCGTGGTCGCCATCGCCGTGCTCGCCTACCTGCTGGCCCTGAACCCCGACTCCACCGTCCTCGATCTGGTCGCTTACGCCTGGGCCGGCTTCGGCGCCGCCTTCGGCCCGGCCCTGATCATGTCGCTGTTCTGGCGGCGCATGAACCAGTGGGGCGCCCTGGCGGGTATCGTCGTCGGCGGCGTGACCGTGGTCCTCTGGGCCGAGCTCTCCGGTGGTATCTTCGATCTCTACGAGATCGTCCCGGGCGTCATCTTCGCCTATATCGCCATCGTGGTAGCGAGCCTGGCCACCGCCGAGCCCTCCAAGGAGATCACCGACGAGTTCGATGCCATCAAGCGGGGGTGATCCATCGACGCAACAGGCCGCCCTCGGGCGGCCTGTTGCCGTTGTAATCCCACCTTTCCCGGCCACAAAAACCTATACAAATACTGTTCGACGGCTAGCCTTTTGGCCAACCTACATTAGCCAATAACTGCGATATAGCCCGACAATCCGGCCAATCACGCCGATAGGCATTTTCTACGAGCGAAGAAAAACAGCGTTCTCTATACTAGTCTTGTAAAACCAACGATGAGCCCCTCATCGATATCGAAACGCCAAGACACCCGCCATTGGAGACTGCCATGACCCTGCTTCCCCGACTCGCCTCCTCGGCCCTGCTGGGCTCCAGCCTGCTGCTCGGTCAGGCGGCCCTGGCCTTCGAGGCCGGCGACTTCTACGTTCGCGGCGGCGTCGCCCAGAGCGAACCCCGATCCAATAACGGTGACGTGGCCGATCAGCGACTGGATATCGCCGATGAACGCGGTTTCACCTACGCCCTCGGCTACATGTTTTATGGCAACCTGGGCGTCGAGCTGAGCGGCAGCGAGAAGTTCGAACACGACCTGGCCCTGGGCGGGAGTGACATCGGTAGCATCGAGCGCATGCCGGTCAACCTGATGGTCAACTACTACCCCATGGGCAGCCTCGACTCCCGGGTCCAGCCCTACGTGGGGGCCGGCCTCAACTACACGCGCTTCTCCGGCGAGCCGGCAGGACTCGACGCCCGCCGCTCCTATGGTGCCGTGGGACAAGTGGGCATCGACCTAGCCATCACCGATAACCTGATGCTCAACGGCGCCGTCAATTACGCCGACGTGGATACCCGAATCAGCACCAGCGATGGCCAGAACCTGGGCGAAGCCAAGGTCGACCCGCTGACCATCGGCGGCGGCGTCACGTTGCGCTTCTGATCGATCCCCCCGTCGACCGACGACCCCCCTACCAACAACCTACGCCGCCGGATGCGGCGTAGGTTTTTTCTTACTCCCAGCATCGACTTCCTCGTCTCGAAGCGTCGGCGATCCCCCTTTACCCTTGGGACACCCCAATGCTCGAGGCCAGACTGGCCGACCTTCCAAGGAGGAACCCATGCGCAACGCCAAGTGGCTCGCCAGCGCGCTCACCGCCGCCACCCTGACCCTCGCCGCCCAGACCGCCCTCGCCTATGAGGCCGGCGACTTCTTCGTCCGCGGCGGTTTCGCCAAGACCGACTCCCACTCCGATATCGACCTGGTCGACCCGGGCAATTTCCGGACCGAGCTGGACATCCGTGATGGACGAGGCTTCACCTATGGCCTGGGCTACCTCTTCCACGACAAGTTCGGCGTCGAACTCGCCGGCAGCGAGCGCATCAAGCATGACGCCCATATCGGCGCCCCCGTGGATGTGGCGGGCAGCTTCCAGCGCCTGCCGGTCAACCTGATGGTCAACTACTACCCTCTGGGGGGCCTCGATTCCCGGGTCCAGCCCTATGTGGGGGCCGGGCTCAACTACACCAGCTTCTCCGGCGAGCCGGCCGGCGTCGACCTGGACGACTCCTATGGCGCCGTCGGCCAGATCGGCGTCGACCTGGCCATCACCGACAACCTGCTGCTCAATGGTTCGCTGAACTATGCCGACGTGGGGAGCGATGTTTCCTACCTGGGGGAGGAGCTGGGCGAAGCCAAGCTCGACCCGCTGACCATCGGCGGCGGGGTAACGCTGCGCTTCTAGGGCGGCGCGAGCCCCCCTCTGGCATTGACGCCGGCCCCGGGCCGGCGTCTTGGTTTATGCCGAATAACATCCTGCATTTTTTTGCTAGCAATTACCTATTGCGAGATAATATCGACCGCCAAGTCACCCGAACATCGAATGTTCCCCACGCAGTAGGTACCTCTCCCGTGAAAACACGCCTCACCGGCCTCGAGCTGCTGGCGCTAGGTTTTATGACCTTTGCGCTCTTCCTCGGGGCCGGCAATATCGTCTTTCCGCCTCAGGTAGGCGTCGGCGCCGGCGCCGCCTTCTGGCCCGCGGCCCTGGGCTTTCTGGCCACCGCCGTGGGCCTGCCGCTGCTCGGCATCCTCGCCGTGGCCAGGGTCGGCGGCGGCCTCGAGACCCTGACCGCCCCGCTCCCCCGCCTGGCCGCCCTCGCCTTCGGCCTGGGCATCTACCTGGCCATCGGCCCCCTCTTCGCCCTGCCGCGCACCGGCACCGTGGCCTTCGAGATGGGCATGCGCCCCTTCGTCTCGCTCTCTGATGGCACCGGCCTGGCCCTGCACTCGCTGCTGTTCTTCGGCCTGGCCACGCTACTGGCGCTGATGCCGGGGCGGCTGATGGACATCATCGGCAAATGGATCACGCCACTGCTGATCCTGCTGCTGGGGTTGATCGCCCTGGCGACCCTGGTCGCCCCCCAGGGGCCCCTGGGCGAGACGCAGGCCGGCTGGCGGGCCGCGCCCTTTGCCGAAGGCTTTCGCAACGGCTACCTGACCATGGATACCCTCGCCTCCCTGGTCTTCGGCATCCTGATTGTTACCGCCATCCGCGATCGCGGCATCCACGAGCCGCGCCTGGTCGCCCGCTACACCCTGTGGGCGGGCATCATCGCCGCGACCTGTCTGGCCGCCGTCTACCTGCCGCTGACCTACATGGGGGCCACCAGCCACGAACTCGCCGCCCAGGCCGGCAGCGGCGAGCTGATTCCCACCTATGTGGCGGCGCTGTTCGGCCCCTGGGGCCCGGTGCTGCTGGCGGCGGTCATCACCCTGGCCTGCCTGACCACCGCCGTGGGTCTGCTGACCGCCTGCGGCGAGTATTTTCATGGGCTATGGCCGCGGCTTCCCTATCGGCTGTTGGTCATCGCCATGGGCGGCTTCGCCATCCTGGTGGCCAACCAGGGCCTGGAGACGCTGATCCGTGTCTCCATCCCGGTGCTGGTGACGCTTTACCCGCCGGCCATCGTGCTGATCCTGCTGTCGCTGATTCGCCCCTGGCTAGGCGACGCACCGCGAGTCTTTCGCTGGGCCCTGAGCCTGACCCTCGTTGCCAGCCTGCTGGATGGCCTGGTGGCCACCGAGCTGGCCGGTGTGGCGGATACCGCCGGCGCCCTGCAGCAACACCTGCCGCTCGGCGAGACCAGCTTCGGCTGGCTACTGCCGGCGCTGGCCGGCACCTTGCTGGGGCTCGCCGCCAGCCGCCGTCAACGCCTCCTGGAAACCTGAACTTTCAGGAACTTGCGCTGGATCAATAACCGCGGGTGACGGCCTTGTCTTGGGTCAAGATTCGCCGTCGCCCGGGCGGGTAGCCTAGCGTCATAGGCTTTTCCCGATACAGGAGTTCAGTAATGCGCAAGTCCTCAGTGGTTTCCCTGCTCGCCGGCGGCCTGGCCGCCGCCACCCTGATGACCAGCACCCAGGCCCTGGCCTATGGTGCCGGGGATCTCTACACCCGCCTGGGCATCGCCAAGGTGGCACCCGAGAGCGATAACGGCAGCCTGGCAGGCGGCACCGTCGCCGCCGACGTGCAGGACGAGAACGGCTTCGCCTTTACCCTGGGGTACCGTTTCCACGACAAGCTGGGGGTAGAGCTGCTGGCGGCGTTGCCCTTCGAGCATGACATCAACCTCAACGGCACCAACCTGGCCTCCACCAAGCACCTGCCACCCACCCTGACCCTGCAGTACTACCCGCTGGGTGGCACCGAGGCACGGATCCAGCCCTATGTGGGCGCCGGCATCAACTACACCCACTTCTCCGATGAATCCAGCGCCCTGGGCGACCTGGACCTGGATGACTCCTGGGGCGCCGCCGGCCAGTTGGGGGTGGACCTGCTGATCGACGAGCACTGGGCGCTCAACGCCGCGGCCTGGTACCTGGATATCGATGCCGATGCCACCCTGAATGGCGCCGATATCGGCACCGTCAATATCGATCCCTGGGTGGTGATGGGCGGCATCAGCTTCCGCTACTAAGCTTCCCGCCGAAACGACTCGGGCCCGCCAAGATGGCGGGCCCG
>NZ_BJUK01000024.1 GCF_007989625.1 Bisbaumannia pacifica | reverse complement strand
GCCTGGTCTGGCCATCGCTCGCCGACTTTTCAGACAGAGCTTAGAACATGCCAAGTTCCAGCTTGGCCTCGTCGCTCATCATCTCACGGCTCCAGGGCGGATCGAAGACGATATCCACGTGCACCTGGCTGATCTGCGGCGCACCGAGGATCTTGTTGCGGGCATCGGCGGCGATCACGTCGCCCATGCCGCAACCCGGGGCGGTCAGGGTCATGCGAATGGTGACGATCCGCTCGCCGCTGATCAGCCGCTCGATACGGCAGCCATAGACCAACCCCAACTCGACGATATCGACGGGGATCTCCGGGTCGAAGCAGGTGCGCAGCTGCTCCCAGACGAAGGCCTCGATCTCGTCATCCGTGGCGTCCTCGGGCAGCGTGGGCCGCGGCAGGGCTTCGAGTCCCAGGGCATCCAGGTTGGCGCCCTCCACCAGGTAGAGGCGCCCCTCATGGGCCACGCTCACCGAGCTGCCCTTGGCCTGCATCACCGAGACGACGCTGTCCTCGGGCAGGGTAATGGTCTTGCCGAAAGGGATGGAGATCACCGCCACGTCCCGCTGCAACGGCAGCTCCTGCCCCTTGTGCAAGCCCTCCAGTTGTTCCATCGCCGACATCTCCCGCTCCTCTGACGTTCGCTTAGCGCACCATGCCGATCACCCGCTCCAGGGCGGCCACGAAGGCGTCCACCTCGTCGAGGGTGTTGTAGGCGGCGAAGGAGGCACGACAGGTCGCATCGACGCCGAACTGGGCCAGCAGCGGCTGTGCGCAATGGTGGCCGGTGCGAATCGCCACCCCCAGCTGATCGATCAGCAGGCCGATGTCCTGAGCATGGGCCCCGTCCACCACGAAGGAGAGCACCCCGGCCTTGTCCGGAGCGGTGCCGAGCAGGCGCAGGCCATCGATGCGCGACACCCCCAGGGTGGCACGCCTCAGCAACTGGTCTTCCCAGGCGCCGATGGCCTCGAGGCCGGTGGCGGTGACCCAGTCCAGGGCCGCGCCCAGGGCCACGCCCTCGGCGATGGCCGGGGTGCCGGCCTCGAACTTGTGGGGCACCGGGGCATAGGTGGTGCCGGCCTCGAAGGAGACGGTGGCGATCATCTCGCCGCCGCCCTGCCAGGGACGCATCGCCTCGAGCAGCTCGAGGCGCCCGTAGAGGGCGCCGATGCCGGTAGGGCCATACACCTTGTGACCGGAGAAGGCGTAGAAGTCGGCGCCGATGGCCTGGACGTCCACCACCTGGTGCGGGGTCGCCTGGGCGCCATCCACCAGGATCAGGGCACCATGGCGATGAGCCTCCTCGGCCAGCTCGCGCACCGGGTTGATGGTGCCGAAGGCGTTGGAGACATGGTTCACCGCCACCAGCTTGGTGCGCTCGCTGAACAGGGTCCGGTAGGCGGCGAGGTCCAGCACGCCGCGTTCGTCCACCGGGATTACCCTGATGACGATGCCGAGCTCCTCGGCCAGCAGCTGCCAGGGCACGATATTGGAGTGGTGCTCCATGCGCGACACCAGCACCTCGTCGCCGGCGCGCAGGTGGGCCCGACCCCAGCCATTGGCCACCAGGTTGATGGCCTCGGTGGTACCCCGGGTGAAGACGATCTCGCGGCGATCGGCGGCGCCCAGGAAGTCGCGAACCTTGTCGCGGCTGCCCTCGTAGGCCGCGGTGGCCTCGTCGGCCAGGGTATGCAGGCCGCGATGGATATTGGCGTTGAGCCGCCGGTAGTAGTCATCCAGGCAGTCGATGACCTGGATCGGCGTCTGGCTGGTGGCGGCGTTATCCAGATAGATCAGCGGCTTGCCATGGACTTCCCGATCGAGGATCGGGAAGTCGCGGCGCACTCGGGCCACATCCAGCACGGTCGCCTCGGCGGGCGCGGCGAGATCGCTCATGGCTTACTCCTCGTGCAGGGCCACGGCGGCTTCCACCAGCCCGGCCAGGTTGAAACGCTCCGGCAGCTTGCCGGCCACGGCCAGCTCGACCCGCTCGGCCACGGCGTCGATGGCCACCTGCTCCATCACCTCGCCGGCGAAGGCCAGGGTCAGCAGGCCCCGGGCGGTGGCCTCGTCGATGCCCCGGGCGCGCAGGGCGAAGACCGCCTCTTCGTCGAGCTGACCGGTGGTGGCGCCATGAGAGCACTTGACGTCGTCGGCGTAGATCTCAAGCTCCGGCTTGGTATCGATCTCGGCCCGGTCGGAGAGCAACAGGTTGGCGTTGTTCTGGTGGGCCTCGATCTTCTGGCTATCCCGCTTGACGATCACCTTGCCGTTGAAGATGCCGCGGGCGCGGTCGTCGAGGATGCCCTTGTAGTTCTCATTGGAGAAGGTCAGGGGCGCATTGTGATTGACCAGGGTATGGGTATCCAGCAACTGGCGTCCCTGGCCGAAGAACAGGCCGAAGAAGTTGGCCTCGGCGCCCTGGCCGTTGAGGTCGCTGACGATATCGTTGCGCGCCAGGGCCCCGCCCAGGTTGAGGTTGAAGGAGGTGAAGCGACTGTCCCGGGCCTGATCCACGTGCAGGCTGGCGATGTGGTGATCGGTCTGGGGCAGCTCCTGGAGCTTGTAGTGGGTGAGGATAGCCCCCCGCTCCAGCAGCACCTCGCTGACCAGGTTGGAGAAGTTGGCGGCGCCCTCCTCGCCCACCTGGTGCTCGATCAGGGTCGCCTGGCTGCGTGCGCCGGCCGTTACCAACACCCGCGGATGGCTCATCCGCGGCGTCGCCCCGGCGCTGGAGAGAAACTGCAGGACGATGGGGCGCTCCACCACCGCGCCGGGGGCCAGGCGGATCACCGCGCCCTCCTCGGCGAAGGCGGTATTGAGGGCCGTGAAGGGCGAGAAGTCGACCCCGGCCAGGCGCCCCAGGGCGCCGCCCACCGCCTCGTGGTTGGCGGCCAGGGCCTGGGAGAGCCGCTCGACGCTGACCCCGGCGGACAGCTCGCCCAGGTCGGAGAGGGCCGGAGCGAAGACGCCGTCGACGAAGCTCAGCCGATGCGCCGCGATGGGCAGGGTCAGGGCGGCGGCGCTGGCCGGCGAGAAGTCCGCCGACTCGGCCAGGGCGAAATCGCCCCGGGCGATGCCGCGCACGTCGGTGTATTTCCAGGCCTCCACCTTGCGGTCCGGGAAGCCCAGCGCCTCGAAGCGTGCCGCGCCCGCCTGGCGCCGGGCGGCGATCCAGGTGGGCTCGGCGCCGCGGGCCGCGGCGCGCTCGCTCAGGCGGTCGAGAAAGCCTTGTACCTCACTCATGCCGCGGACTCCTCCAGCACCCAGTCATAGCCCCGTGCCTCGAGCTCCTTGGCCAGCTCGGCATCGCCGGACTTGACGATGCGGCCGTCCACCAGCACATGCACCACGTCGGGGGTGATATGGTCGAGCAGGCGCTGGTAGTGGGTGACCATCAGGATGGCGCGATCGGCGGCGCGCAGGGAGTTGACGCCGTCGGCCACCACCTTCATGGCATCGATGTCGAGGCCGGAATCGATCTCGTCGAGCAGCGCCAGCTTGGGCTGCAGGACCAGCATCTGCAGGATCTCGTTGCGTTTCTTCTCGCCGCCGGAGAAGCCTTCGTTGACGGCGCGCTGCAGGAAGCTGGCGTCCATCTTCATAAAGGCGATCTTCTCCTTGATCAGCTTCATGAACTCCGGCGCCGGGATCTCGCCCAGCCCCTCGGCCTCGCGCTTGGCGTTGAGGGCCGCCTTGAGCAGGTAGATGTTCTTCACTCCGGGAATCTCCACCGGGTACTGGAAGCCCAGCAGCAGGCCTTTGCGTGCGCGCTCCTCGATCTCCATCTCCAGCACGTCCTGGCCGTCGAAGGTGATGCTGCCCTGGGTCACCTCATAGCCCTCCTTGCCGGCGATCACCGCCGATAGGGTCGACTTGCCGGCGCCGTTGGGGCCCATGATGGCGTGCACCTGGCCCGCCGCGACGGTGAGGTTGAGGCCCTTGAGGATATGCTTGCCCTCGACCGTGACGTGGAGATCCTTGACTTCGAGCATCGTGACTACCTTTTGATCTGGCCAGCCGCCGCGGCGACTGGGGAAACGTTATATGGCTTGACGGCTGACTAGGCGCGTTATAAGCGACGGTTTTGGGACGCTGGCCGGCCTCGCGAGGGAAGCCTTGCGCCCGCTGAAGCGGGCTCCTACTGGAGGCCGGCGTCGTGCAGCCGTCTCCTTAACCGACGGCACCTTCCAGGGTGACATTCAGCAAGGCCTCGGCCTCCACCGCGAACTCCATCGGCAGCTCCTGGAAGACGTCCTTGCAGAAGCCGTTGACGATCATACTCACCGCGTCCTCCTCGGAGATGCCCCGGCTCTGGCAGTAGAAGAGCTGGTCCTCGCCGATCTTCGAGGTGGTGGCCTCGTGCTCCACGGTGGCGGTGGCGTTGCCGATCTCCTGGTAGGGGAAGGTGTGGGCGCCACACTGGTCGCCGATCAGCAGGGAGTCGCACTGGGTGAAGTTGCGCGCGCCCTTGGCCCGCGGCCCCACCTTGACCAGGCCACGGTAGGCCTGGTTGCTACGGCCGGCGGAGATCCCCTTGGAGATGATGCTGGAGCGACTGCCCTCGCCCAGGTGGATCATCTTGGTGCCGGTATCGGCCTGCTGGCGGCCGTTGGTCACCGCCACGGAGTAGAACTCGCCGATGCTGTCCTTGCCGCGCAACACGCAGGAGGGGTACTTCCAGGTGATGGCGGAGCCGGTTTCGACCTGGGTCCAGCTGATCCGCGAGCGGTCGCCGCGGCAGTCGCCGCGCTTGGTGACGAAGTTGTAGATGCCACCCTTGCCGTCCTCGTCGCCGGGGTACCAGTTCTGCACCGTGGAGTACTTGATATAGGCGTCCTCCAGGGCCACCAGCTCGACCACCGCGGCGTGGAGCTGGTTCTCATCGCGCTGGGGCGCGGTGCAGCCCTCCAGGTAGGAGACCTGGGCGCGACTCTCGCAGACGATCAGGGTGCGCTCGAACTGGCCGGTGTTGGCGGCGTTGATGCGGAAGTAGGTGGACAGCTCCATGGGGCAGGTCACGCCTTCCGGGACGAAGACGAAGGAGCCGTCGGTGAAGACCGCCGAGTTGAGCGCCGCGAAGTAGTTGTCCGAGGTGGGCACCACGGTGCCCAGGTACTGTTTGACCAGCTCCGGGTGCTCACGGATCGCCTCGGAGATGGAGCAGAAGATCACCCCGGCCTCGGCCAGCTTCTCCTTGAAGGTGGTGGTCACCGACACCGAGTCGAAGACCGCGTCCACCGCCACCCCGGCCAGCGCCGCCCGCTCGTGCAGGGGGATGCCCAGCTTCTCGTAGGTCTCGAGCAGCTTGGGGTCGACCTCGTCGAGGCTCTGGGGACGATCCTCGGGCTTCTTGGGGGCGCTGTAGTAGGAGATCGCCTGATAGTCGATGGGCGGATAATCGAGGTGCGCCCAGGAGGGCGGCGTCATCTTCAGCCATTGATGGTAGGCCTTGAGACGCCACTCGAGCATCCACTCCGGCTCACCCTTCTTCTGGGAGATAAAGGCGATGGTGCCCTCGTCGAGACCCGGCGGCACCGTATCGCTCTCGATATCGGTCACGAAGCCCTGCTTGTAGTCGCGACGGACCAGCTGTTCCATTTCCTCACTAGCCATGGTCTTTCCCCCTCCCGGGCGGTTGCGTTCGAGCCCTTTGGGCAATTCAGGTGTCGGCGGTGGCGCCCAGATCGATGCTCTGGATGGGCAGCCGGACCGGTAATTTGATGGGCGCGGTCTGGGCCAGGTGGGCCAGGGTCACGCTATCGAGCAGGGTGCGCACCGCCAGCGAGACGCGCTGCCAGTTGTCGGCCACCCCGCAAGTGTCGAGCAGGTCACAGTCGCCATCGCTCTGACTGCACTCGGTCATGGCCACGGGGCCCTCGATGGCGGTGATGATGTCGATGGCGGTGATCTCGTGGGCCGGCCGCGCCAGGCGATAGCCGCCCTGGGCGCCGCGCTGGGACTCCAGGAGCCCGGCCTTGACCAGCATCTTCAGGGTCTTGCTGACGGTGGGATGTGGCAGCTTCACCGCCTCGGCCAGCTCCGCCGCCGCATGGGGCTGCTGCGGCTGGCGGGCGATCTGGGCCATCACCACCGCGGCGTAGTCGGTCAGCCTGGAGAGCTTCATCATGCCGTTGTTCCTACCCCCGTGACGGGCACCCCGCAGGCACCCCACTCGAATTGGGTACCATTTTAGTCCTCTATGGTTCGGCTTGTGAAGAGGGGCGACGCAAAACGCCATGATCGACGCCGGTTCGACGGCGTTCGAATCATTAACGCCAATTATTCTCATTGGCAATGCCTATCGACCGCCCACGAAAAAGGGCGCCCCGGGGCGCCCTCTTCAAGTAGATCTTCCAGCACTTGGGCCACCCTCACTGGAATGGCCGAGGGGCGCTGGGGGCAGCCCGGAGCGAAGCGTCTTTTTCAGGGACGAAAAAGTCGAGCGCCCATGGACGGGTTCACAGCGTCTTCGCGCAGTGGCCTGCCCCCAGGGTAGCCCCGGGCCTCAGCGCCGGAGGCTTTGCCAGCCTTATCCCTCGAACGGGTTGCGCACCACGATGGTCTCGCTGCGGTCCGGGCCGGTGGAGAGGATATCGGTCTGGAGAGAGCGCCCACAGGGCACCCTCTCGTTGACCCTCTGGAACCGGCGGCTCAGCCCTCGAACGGGTTACGCAGCACGATGGTCTCGTTGCGATCCGGGCCGGTGGAGATGATATCGATGGGCGTGCCCACCTGCTGCTCCAGGTAACGGATATAGGCGCGGGCGTTCTCCGGCAGGTCTTCCAGGCGCTTGGCACCCAGGGTCGACTCGCTCCAGCCCGGCAGGTCCTCGTAGACCGGCTCGATGGCCTCGTACCCCTCGGAGTCCACCGGGGCATCCAGGACGTCGCCGTCCTTGCTGCGATAGCCCACGCAGACGCGGATATTCTCCAAGCCATCGAGGACGTCGAGCTTGGTCAGACAGAGGCCGGAGACGGAGTTGATCTGCACCGCATGGCGCAGGGCCACCGCATCGAACCAGCCACAGCGGCGGGCACGGCCGGTAGTGGCACCGAACTCGTGGCCCTTCTCCGCCAAATGGCGGCCGAACTCGTCGAACAGCTCGGTGGGGAAAGGCCCGGAGCCGACCCGGGTGGTGTAGGCCTTGGTGATGCCCAGCACGTAGTCCAGGTAGAGGGGGCCGACGCCGGAGCCGGTGGCGGTGCCGCCGGCGGTGGTGTTGGAGCTGGTCACGAAGGGGTAGGTGCCGTGGTCGATATCCAGCAGCGAGCCCTGGGCACCCTCGAAGAGGATGTTCTCGCCCTTCTTGCGGAAGTCGTGCACCAGGCTGACCGCGTCGCAGACCATCGGACGCAGCTCCTCGACCATCTCCATGGCTTCGTCCAGCACCTGCTGGAAGTCCACCGGGGCCTCGCCGTGGTACTGGGTCAGCACGAAGTTATGGTAGTCGAGCACCTCGCCCAGCTTGGAGGCGAAGCGCTCGCGATGCAGCATGTCGCCCAGGCGCAGGCCGCGACGCGCCACCTTGTCCTCGTAAGCCGGGCCGATGCCGCGGCCGGTGGTGCCGATCTTGGCCACGCCACGCGCCTTCTCGCGGGCCTGATCCAGGCGCACATGATAGGGCAGGATCAGCGGACAGGAGGGCGACAGGCGCAGGCGCTCGCGCACTGGCACGCCCTTGGCCTCCAGCTCGCGGATCTCCTTGATCAGCGCCTCCGGCGACAGCACCACGCCATTGCCGATCACGCAGGTCTTGTCGTCGCGCAGGATCCCGGAGGGAATCAGGTGCAGGACGGTCTTCTCGCCGTCGATGACCAGGGTGTGGCCGGCATTATGGCCACCCTGGAAGCGCACCACGGCGCTGGCCGACTCGGTCAGCAGGTCGACGACCTTGCCCTTGCCTTCATCACCCCACTGGGTGCCCAGTACGACTACGTTCTTGCCCATTGCTCTCGTCTCTTGATCGAAGAATCCGCCAATAGCACCCCGGCGGCGTCGGCGCAACTCACGCGACGGGTACCGGGTGCCTCGCATTCCGTTCAGGCCAGGGGGGAGACCTGCCAATCCTCGCCCAGGCGCACCAGCCGGCGATTGCAGCGGTGCTCGGCCGGGCCGGTTCGCTGACCGGGCAGCGCCTGGATCACCCGCTCGCCGTCCTGGCGCAGCCGCGCCACCACCTCGGCCAGGACCGCGTCCTCCTCGGCGGGGGCCCAGATGCCATCGCAGGGGGGCTCGTCCACCGCCAGGGAGGCCAGCAGCTTGAGGTCCATGGAGAAACCGGTGGCCGGACGCGCGCGCCCGAAGACCCGCCCGGTATCATCATAGCGCCCGCCCTTGGCCAGCGCCTGGCCATAGCCCGGCACATAGGCGGCGAACATCATGCCGGTGTGGTACTGATAGCCGCGCAGCTCGGCCAGGTCGAAGTAGAGGGTTACCTGCGGGTAATCGGCGGCCACCCCGGCGCAGAGTTCGCGCAGCTGATCCAGGGCGGCGCCCACCGGTGCCGGCGCCTCGGCGAAGGCCTCGCGGGCCTGCTCGAGCACCTCGGGACCGCCATGCAGGTGGACCAGCGCCAGGAACATCTCGGCCAGGGCCGGATCCTCAACGCTCTCGGCGACCCGCGCCGCCACTTCGCCCGGCGACTTCAGCTCCAGGGCCTCGAAGAGCGCCCGCTCGCGGGCCGGCTCCAGGTCGGCGGCCTGCACCAGGCTGCGATAGATACCGATATGCCCCAGGGCCAGGTGCATCTCGTCCGCCCCGGCGGCAGAGAGCGACCCCAGGGCCAGGCGCAGGACCTCCAGGTCGGCCTCGAGACCGGCATGGCCGAACAGTTCCAACCCCACCTGCACCGGGCTGCGACCGCCCTGATGCTGGTCGGCGGTGGCACGCAGCACATTGGTGCAGTAGCAGAGCCGCACCGGGCCCTGGCGATGCAGGGAGTGGGCATCCATGCGCGCCACCTGGGGGGTGACGTCGGCGCTGACGCCCATCATGCGGCCGGTCAGTTGATCGGTGAGCTTGAAGGTCTGCAGCTCCAGGTCGGTGCCGGTGCCGGTCAACAGGGAGTCGAGGAACTCCACGGGCGGCGGCATCACCTGGTCATAGCCCCAGCGATGATAGAGATCGAGCAGCGCGCGACGCAGCTCCTCCATCCGCGCCGCCTGAGGCGGCAGCACTTCGTCCATGCCGTCGGGAAGCAGCCAGCGGTCAGCGATGGTCATGTGTTCTGTCCTGCCAGTATTCGTTGGCCCGGGCGCGACGCGGCCACGTGCCGCCCGATAAGAAGGCCGGAAGAAGGCCCGGCATCTGCCTGCCGGGCCCCGTAGGGAGTCGGTTCCAGGCCCGGGATACGCCGATCTCGGGCCACAAAAAAACCGGGCCACGCCCGGTTTCGGGAGTCTACCACGTTTGGCCCCGGGATAAACCCCGGCGACCGCGATCGCCGGGGTGGGGCCTTACTCGCCCCCGCCCCTGGGGTCCCCGAGGTAGCGGAAGAAGTCGCTGGAGGGCTCCAACACCATCATGTTGCCGTCACCGCCGAAGGTCTCACGGTAGGCGTTGAGGCTGCGGTAGAAGGAGAAGAACTCCGCATCCTGCTGGTAGGCCTGGGCATAGACGGCCGCGGCTTCCGCATCACCCTCACCGCGCAGGGTCTCGGAGCGCTCGGTGGCCTGGGCCAGCAGCACCTGACGGCGGCGATCGGCGTTGGCGCGGATGCGCTCGGCCTCTTCCTGGCCCTGGGCACGCCACTCGCGGGCCTCCCGCTCGCGCTCGGAGCGCATGCGGTCGTAGACCGCCGCGGAAACGTCTTCCGGTAGGTCGATCCGCTTGACGCGCACGTCGAGGATGGCCACGCCCAGCTCGTCGCGGAGCAAGGCATTCAGGTCCTCGGTGGGCCCCGACATCAGCTCGTCGCGGCGCTCGGCGATGATCTGCTGCAGGTTGAGGCGACCGAACTCGTTACGCAGGCTCTCGTCCACCCGCGGCTGGATCAGGCGCACCGCCATCAGCTCGTCACCGGCGGTGGCCTCGTAGTAGCGGGTGGGATCGACCACCTGCCACTTGACGTAGGAGTCGACGATCACCGCCTTCTGCTCCAGGGTCAGGTAGCGGCTGGGGTCGGTGTCCAGGGTCAGCACCCGGGTGTCGAACTTGCGCACCGTCTGGGTGATGGGCACCTTGAAGTGCAGCCCAGGCTGGATGTTCTCCTCGATCACCTCACCGAAGCGCAGCTTGACCGCACGCTCGGTTTCATCGACCACATAGAGGCTGTTGCTGGCCAGCCAGGCGGCGGCGGCGAGGCCACCGACGATCAGCAAGGAACGGTTATTGATCACTTAGCGGCCCTCCCTGCGAATACCACTGCTCTGGTTGCCGGATGATGTCTGGCTACTGCTGCTGCGCAGGCGCTCCAGCACCTGGGGGTCGAGTCGCTCGTCCTGGTCATACTGCCCACTCGACGACGTCCGGCCGCTCGCGCCGGAACGCAGCTGATCCAGCGGCAAGTACATCAGCGGCGCGCTGTCGCTGACATCCAGCAGGACCTTGTCGGTGCCGCTCAACACCTCGCTGATGGCATCCAGGTAGAGGCGCTCGCGCATGATCTCCGGCGCGCTCTGGTACTCGGTCAGCAACGACAGGAAGCGGTTGGCCTGACCCTGGGCCTCGGCCACCACCGACTCGCGATAGCCCTGACCCTGCTCGATGATGCGCTGGGCCTGGCCCTGGGCGGCGGGAATCACCGCATTGGCGTAGGCGATCGCCTCGTTGATGGTGCGCTGGCGATCCTCGCGGGCGCGGATCACGTCATCGAAGGCATCGATCACCGGCGCCGGCGCCGAGGTGGACTCGATGTTGATGGTCTGCAGACGAATACCGGTGCCGTAGCTGTCCAGGTAGGACTGCAGGCGGCTGGCCACGGAACTGCCCAGGATCTCACGGCCCGAGGTGAGGATATCGATCATCTCGGTGCCGCCGACCACATGGCGCAGGGCACTGTCCAGGGCATTCTCGATGGAGAGCTGCGGGTTGCGCACGTTGAGCACGAAGTCCCGCGGACTGGCGACCAGGTACTGGGCCGAGATCTCCACCTCGACGATATTCTCGTCGCGGGTCAGCATCGACTGGGTCTGGGTCAGCGAGCGCACCCGGGTCACGTTGACCATGCGCACGTCGTCGATCAGCGGCGGATTCCAGTGCAAGCCGGGGCTGACCACTTCCTGGAACTTGCCGAAGCGCAGCACCACGCCGCGTTCGGACTGATCGACCAGGTAGAAGCCCGAGGCGGCCCAGATCGCCAGGGCCACGATGACCAGCAGGCCCGGCAAGGCGAATGTGTTGCGACGACCGCCGCCGCCCTTGCCGCCACGACCGCCGCCCTTGCCGCCACGGCCACCGAGCATGCCATTGAGCTTGTCCTGAAACTTCTTCAGCGCCTCGTCGAGGTCGGGCGGGCCCTGATTGCCCCCGTTACCACCGCCACCGCCGCCGCCACCGCGACGACCGCCCCCGCTCCAGGGGTCATGCTGCTTGCCACCACCAGGCTCATTCCAAGCCATACGTCGTCTCCACACTATGCATTGAATCCGTCCGCCGGAGGGTCGCTCTCACGCCCCTCCGTCTCAGCACAACGCTTTCTAGAGCTCCCACTCCGCGCGCGGCTCGCGCTGCGCCGGGGGCAGGTAGTCGTCGGCATTCTCGCCGAGACGCGCCATCAACTGCAAAAAATCGCGCCGTGGCAGGCGAATCTCGAGCCGGGTCTGGCCGTGCTCGTCGAAACGCTCCTGACGTACCGCGCCCAGCTCGTGCAGGGCGGCGCGCAGCCGCCCCTGAGCAGGGGCCAGGGTCAGCTCGGCATCCACCACGTCGCCGGCCAGGCAACCGGAGAGCGCCTCGCCGAGCAGCTCGAGCCCCTGGCCGCTCTGGGCCGAGAGCCATACCGCCTCGGGGCGCCCCTCGCCATCGCGCTCGATGCGCGGCGCGCTGTCCAGCAGGTCGATCTTGTTCATCACCCGCAGGCAGGGAATCGCGTCGGCGCCGATCTCCTTGAGCACCGCCTCCACCTGCTCCACGTTGAGCTCGCGGTCGGGGTCGGCGGCGTCGATCACATGCACCAACAGGGTCGCCTCGGCGGCCTCCTGGAGGGTGGCCCGGAAGGCCTCGACCAGCTTGTGGGGCAGGTGACGAATAAAGCCCACGGTGTCCGCCAGCACCACCGGCCCCACGTCGTCGATCTCGAGGCGACGCAGGGTCGGGTCCAGGGTGGCGAAGAGCTGGTCGGCGGCGTAGACGCCGGACTCGGTCAGGGCGTTGAACAGCGTCGACTTGCCGGCGTTGGTATAGCCCACCAGGGAGACGCTGGGGATCTCCGCCCGAGCCCGGGCGCGACGATTCTGGTCGCGCTGGCTGCGCACCTTGTCGAGGCGCTTGTGGATCGCCTTGATGCGCGCCCGCAGCAGGCGGCGGTCGGTCTCCAACTGGGTCTCACCGGGGCCACGCAGGCCGATACCGCCCTTCTGGCGTTCCAGGTGGGTCCAGCCGCGCACCAACCGGGTGGACATGTACTCCAGCTGGGCCAGCTCCACCTGCAGCTTGCCCTCGTGGGTACGCGCCCGCTGGGCGAAGATATCGAGAATCAGGCCGGTACGATCGAGCACCCGGCACTTGAGGCTCCGCTCCAGGTTACGCTCCTGGGAAGGACTCAGGCCGTGGTTGAAGATCACCAGCTCGGCATGATGCACCGCCAGCAGCTCGCGAAGCTCTTCGAGCTTGCCGCTGCCGATAAAGGTGCGGGGATCGGGCCGACTCCGGCTACCGTTAAGCAGGGTAGCCGGTTCGGCACCGGCGGAGCGCACCAGCTCCAGGAATTCACCCGGATCTTCGCGCTCGCGTTCGTCCTGGAAGTCGACATGGACGAGGACCGCCGTTTCACCGGCGTTGGGGCGTTCAAAAAACAATCACTACCTCGCGATCAAGAGTCCGGCGCCGCCGCGGGGTCCTGAGCCGGCAGGCGCACATTGCGGGACGGCACCACGGTGGAGATGGCGTGCTTATAGACCATCTGGCTCACGGTGTTGCGCAGCAGGATGACGAACTGGTCGAAGGACTCGATCTGACCCTGCAGCTTGATGCCGTTGACCAGGAAGATGGACACCGGAATGCGCTCCTTGCGCAGGATGTTCAGATACGGGTCTTGAAGGGACTGTCCTTTGGACATTTTGCTCTCCCTAACTGTCTCTAATTTTGCATTGATGTCATGTTATGTGGGCCACCGACCAGGGGCGGCCCGAGTATACGGCGCGGCAAGCGGCCAACCGAACACCGTATCTTACGCTAACTACTAAAGCGGCGCACGAGTTTCAGGACCCGCTCCAGGGCATCGCCCCGCTGCCCTTCCAGCCAGTGCAGTTCCGGCCAGCCGCGCAGCCAGGTCAATTGCCGTTTGGCCAACTGCCGCGTGGCCGCCGTGCCCTTGTCGATCAGGGCCTGGCGATCGTAGCGGCCGTCGAGATATTCCCAGGCCTGACGGTAACCGACGCAGCGCATGGAGGGCAGATCCAGGTGCAAATCGCCCCGCGCCTTCAGCGTCGCCACCTCGTCGAGGAAGCCCTGTGCCAGCATCGCCTCGAAGCGCCGGCCGATACGCTCGTGCAGGACGCGACGCTCGGCGGGCGCCACTCCTATCGACAGCGTGCGCCAGGGCAAGGTTTCTCGCCGCTGTTCCGCCCAGAGGGCGCTGAGCGGCCGCCCACTGAGACGGTAGACCTCCAGGGCGCGCAGCAGGCGCTGGCGATTGTGCGGATGCAGCTCGGCGGCGAGCCTCGGATCGACCCGCGCCAGCTCCTCGTGCAAGGCCTGTAGGCCGCGGCGCTCCGCCTCCGCCTCCAGCGCGGCGCGCAGCGCCGGGTCGGCGGCGGGCATCTCGGCCACCCCCTCCACCAGGCGCTTGAAGTACATCATGGTGCCCCCCACCAGCAGCGGAATCCTGCCGGCGGCGGTGATCTCGTGCATCGCCGCCAGGGCATCCTCGCGGAACTCGGCGGCGCTGTAGGCCTCGGCGGGGTCGCGGATATCCACCAGCCGATGGGGCGCCCGGGCCAGCTCCGCGGCCGAGGGCTTGGCGGTGCCGATATCCATGCCACGGTAGATCAGCGCCGAGTCGACGCTGATCAGCTCGCAGCCCAGGCGTTCATGCAGGGCGATGGCCAGATCGGTCTTGCCGGCGGCGGTGGGCCCCATCAGCAGGATCGCCGGCGGGCGGCGGGCGGCGCTCATCACTGCCCCCTCAAAAAGCGCTTGTCGAGCTCGTGCATCGACATCTCGAACCAAGTGGGCCGGCCGTGATTGCACTGACCGCTGCGCTCGGTGCGTTCCATGTCCCGCAGCAGGGCGTTCATCTCGGCGATCGATAGCTTGCGGTTGGCGCGCACGCTGCCATGGCAGGCCATGGTGGCCAACAGTTCGTTGATATGCGCCTCGAGGCGATCCGAGCGCCCGTAGCGTTCCAGGTCGCCGAGCATGTCGCGAATCAGCGGTTCGACGTCGGCCTCCGCCAGCAGGGTCGGCACCTGGCGCACCAGCAGGGTCTCCGGGCCGGCCACGTCGAGCTCCACCCCCAGGCGGGCGAAGGCCTCGCGCTCCGCCTCGGCGGTGGCCACCTCGGCGGCGCTGGCCGCCAGCGACACCGGCACCAGCAGCGCCTGGGCCTCCAGGGCCCCACCGTGGACCTGGGTCTTGAGCCGCTCATAGGTGATGCGCTCATGGGCGGCGTGCATATCCACCACCACCAGGCCGCGGCGCCCCTGGGCGAGGATATAGACCCCCTGCAGTTGGGCGATGGCATAGCCCAGCGGCGGCGCCTGGGTGGGGTCCTCCTCCGGCAGGCTCGGCCGCGGCGGCGCGCTCGGTATGGGCCGGAGAGAGGTGCCCTCGCCCCCCCCCGCCTCGCCGCGGGCCTGGGCCGCCGCCGCGCCACCGGGCGGCGCCGGCTGGGGCGTCAGCAGGCTCTCCTCATGATCCGGGTGCAGCGCCCGATAGCCGGCCATAAACTGGCGCACCTTGTCGGCCCCCGGGTGGCGCTCGCGTTCGTCGCCACCGCCCAGGGCCATGGGCTGCTGCTGCCAGCGGGGCGCCGCCTCGGCCACGCCCGGCGCCGCGACGGTCGTCGCCGCCTCGGCACCCGCCTCCACCGCTTCCTCGGCTTCCTGATGGCCGGGGCGGGCCTCGCCCAGGGCGCGATGCAGGCTGGAAAAGAGGAAATCATGAACCAGGCGGCCATCCCGGAAGCGCACCTCGTGCTTGGTGGGGTGCACGTTGACGTCCACCACGCTGGGGTCGAGCTCCAGGTAGAGCACGAAGACCGGGTGACGGCCGTGGAAGAGCACGTCCCGGTAGGCCTGGCGGATGGCGTGGGCGACCAGGCGATCGCGCACCACCCGACCATTGACGAAGAAATACTGCTGATCGGCCTGGGCCCGGGAGAAGGTGGGCAGCCCCACCCAGCCCCACAGGCGCAGGCCATTGGCCTCCAGGTCCAGGGCCAGGGCGTTCTCCAGGAACCCCTTGCCAAGCAGGGCAGCGATGCGCCGCTCGCGACCGGCGGCGTCCGCGGCGGGACGCAACTGATGCAGGGTCTTCTGGTTGTGGCGCAGGCTCCAGCCGATATCGTAACGGGATAGCGCCAGGCGCCGGAAGGCTTCCTCGGCGTGGCCGAACTCGGTCTTCTCGGTGCGCAGGAACTTGCGCCGTGCCGGGGTATTGAAGAACAGGTCGCGCACCGCCACCGTGGTGCCGCGCGGGTGAGGCGCCGGGGTCACCCGGGGCTCCATCTCGCGCCCCTCGGCCACCACCCGCCAGCCCGCCTGGGGGTCGTCGTCGGTATTGGAGATCAGCTCCAGCCGCGACACCGAGGCGATGGAGGCCAGCGCCTCGCCACGAAAGCCGAGGCTGGCCACGCCCTCCAGCTCCTCCAGGGAGGCGATCTTGCTGGTGGCGTGTCGGGACAGCGCCAGGGGCAGGTCCGCCTCGGCGATCCCCCCGCCATCGTCACGCACCCGGATCAGGCGCGCGCCGCCGGCCTCCAGTTCCAGCTCGATCCGCCGGCTGCCGGCATCCACGGCATTCTCCACCAGCTCCTTGAGTACCGAAGCGGGACGCTCCACCACCTCGCCGGCGGCGATCTGGTTGGCCAGCCGGGGATCGAGAATGCGGATGGGTCGCTGTTCTGACATATCACTCCATACCAGCGGCAGAGGGGATAAGGAAGGCAGAAGAGGCATGTCTTCCCTCTTCGCCGCGCTATCTAGGATTGCGGTATCCGCAGTACCTGGCCGACCCGGATCACATCGCCATTAATGGCATTGGCCTGCCGCAAGGCGCCGAGGGAGACCCGGTGCCGATCGGCGATCTCCGAGAGGGTATCGCCGGGTTGGATGCGGTATTCGTTACCGGCACCGCCGCGATTCTGGTCGCGCTGCCAGGCCAGCAGGCTGGTGGGGGGCGGGTTACGCTGGAAGTGCTCCTGCACCCCGGCGAAGATCGCCTCGGCCATGCTCAGCTGGTGACCGGGGTCGCGCAGGCGGCGCTCCTCGTCCGGGTTGGAGATAAAGCCGGTCTCCACCAGCAGGGAGGGAATGTCCGGCGACTTGAGCACCACGAAGCCGGCCTGCTCCACCCGCGACTTGTGCAGGCGATTGATCCGCCCCAAACGATCCAGCACCCGCCCCCCGATGGCCAGGGAGTCGTTGAGGGTGGCGGTCAGGGTGAGGTCCATCAGCACCCCGCGCAGCACCTCGTCATGGTCGTTGAGGGAGAGGTTGCCGTCGACACCACCGATCAGGTCGGCACGGTTCTCGCTGTCCGCCAGCCACTGGGCCGCCTCGGAGGTGGCGCCGCTCTGGGAGAGGGCATAGACCGAGCTACCCTGGGGGCGCGGGCTATTGAAGGCGTCGGCGTGTACCGAGACGAAGAAGTCGGCGCGCTGCTCCCGGGCGATGCGGATGCGCTGGCGCAGCCCCACATAGTAGTCGCCGTCGCGGATCATCACCGCGCGGAACCCCGGGGCCTCGTCCACCAGGCGCTGCAGCCGTCGGGCGATCTCCAGCACCACGTCCTTCTCGCGGGTCCCCGAGGGGCCGATGGCACCGGGATCCTCGCCGCCATGACCGGCATCCACGGCGATGATGATATCGCGCCGCGGATGGGGCTGGGCCGGTTGCCGCGCCACGGGCGCCTCGGTGGAGGCCGTCGACGCCGCCTCCCCCGCCCGGGCGGCCATCTCCTGCTCGCGGATCATCGATTCGATGGGATCGATGGGATCCTCCACGGCGCTCTCGCCGGGATACTCCAGGTCCACCACCAGGCGATGGCCGTATTGATCGTTGGGGGCCAGGGTAAAGTCCCGGGGCGCCACCTCGCGCTCCAGGTCGAGGACGATGCGCAGGTCGTCGCCGTCGCGCACACCGCTGCGCACGCCGCCGATGGCGCTACCGGAGAGGTCGAGACGCGCCGGATCCGCCGCCAGGCGCGTATCCGCCAGGTCGATC
This sequence comes from Bisbaumannia pacifica, assembly GCF_007989625.1. Classification (GTDB taxonomy): domain Bacteria; phylum Pseudomonadota; class Gammaproteobacteria; order Pseudomonadales; family Halomonadaceae; genus Bisbaumannia; species Bisbaumannia pacifica. The sequence continues at coordinate 40,104 of NZ_BJUK01000024.1, read as the reverse complement.
ACCAGGCGTCGCGGGTTCTCCAGGACAAACACATTGGCCTCGGCGGGGGCCGAGAGGTCGAAGACCAGCCGCGCATGATCCGGGGCGGCCCAGAGGCGCAGGTTGTTGACCTCGGTGGCCTGCGCCGACGGCGCCAGCAGCAGCGCCAGGACAAACCAGGGCAGCAGCCGTCGGCGGAGTCGGCGAAATGGCAAGGCTCCAGGGATCATAGGGGGTTCCGGTCGTCCATGGGGAAAAGGGCTGCCTCAATCGGTCATGGGCCAGGCATCGGCGAGACGCGCCAACACCGCCTCGCCCCGGGCATCGCCGGCGACCAGGCTTGCCTCGCGTCCCGGCTCGGCCAGGCGCAGATGAATCTCCAGGGTCGCGGGCGGCAGCCAGCCCTCCCCGCGGCTGGGCCACTCCACCAGGCACAGGTCATCGTCATCGAAGAGGTCCCGGGCCCCGATAAACTCCAGTTCCTCGGGGTCGCCGAGGCGATAGAGATCGAAGTGGTAGAGGCGCCACTCGCCCAGTTCGTAGGGCTCCACCAGGGTATAGGTGGGACTCTTCACCGCCCCACGGTGGCCGTGGGCACGCAGGATGCCTCGGGTCAGGGTGGTCTTGCCGGCCCCCAGGTCGCCGCTGAGGTAGACGCGCCCCCGCCCTTCCAGGGCCCGCCCCAGTGCCTCGCCGAAGGCGACCTGCGCCTCTTCATCGAGCAGTCTGACCCGCATCATCTAGTTCCACCCTACCCCGTTGATCAAGCGTCGCGCATAGGATGCCAGATCGCCGGCCAGCAGACCACGCTCGCCCTCGGCCCGGGCGGCGAGATCCGCGGCCCGGGCATGCAGCAGCATGCCCACCTCGGCGGCGGCTCGCGGCGCCAGCCCCTGGGCCAGCAGGGCGCCCAGGATCCCGGAGAGGGCATCGCCCATGCCGCCGCTGGCCATGCCGGGGTTGCCGTAAGGGCAGAGCGCCAGGGGCGCCCCGTCATCCTCCCCCACCAGGCTGCCCGCTCCCTTGAGCAGCACCACGGCGGCGAAGCGCGCGGCGATCTCGCGCAGGCTACCGGCGCGGTCGGCCTGCACGCCGGCGGCGTCGCCGCCCAGCAGCCGCGCCGCCTCCCCCGGGTGGGGCGTGAGGATCCAGGCCGGCGGTCGTGCCTCGCTGAGTCCCCGAGCCAGCAGATTGAGGGCATCGGCATCCGCCACCAGCGGTTTGCCCGCCGCCAGGGTCGCCTGCAGCAGCCCCTGCCCCCAGGGCCCCTGCCCCAGCCCGGGGCCCACCACGATGGCATCGGCCCCCGCCAGCAGGGGCGCCAGCTCCGGCGCGCCTCGTACCCCATGCACCATCACCTCGGGACAGCGCACCAGGCTGGCGGTGACGTGCTCCGGCGCCGTGGCCAGGCTCACCTTGCCGGCCCCGAGCCGCGCCGCCGTCTCGGCGGCCAGCAGCGCCGCGCCACCGAAGCCCGGGGCGCCGCCGATCACCAGCAGGTGACCGCAGTCGCCCTTGTGGGCATCCCGAGGACGCGGCGCCACGACCTCGCCGATCAGCGCCTCGTCCAGGAGGCGGGCCACCGGCGCCAGGTCGCCATGGGCCTCGGCATCGACGCCGAGACGCTTGAAATAGCACTCACCGACTCGCGCCGGGCCGGCGCCGGTATGCAGCCCCAGCTTGTCGCCGATAAAGGTCACGGTAGCGCTGGCCGATACCGCCGCGCCCAGCACGGCGCCGCTATCGGCACAGAGTCCGGAGGGGATATCCACCGCCAGTACCGGCCGCCCGGCGGCATTGATCCGCTCGATGGCGCCCAGGAAGGGCTCGCGCACCTCGCCGCTGAGCCCGGTGCCCAGCAGGGCATCGACGATCACCTCGCCCTCGAGCCGCGCCTGGGCCGTCCAGGGGGTAATGATCACGCCCCTGGCCACGGCGAGCTCGGCGGCCCGGGCGGCATCGCCGACGAGGCGCTCCACCGGGCGCAGCGCCAGCAGCTGCACCTGGAGCCCCTCCGCGGCGGCCAGGGCCGCCATCACATAGCCATCGCCGGCGTTGTTGCCGGCGCCGCACAACACGCTGAGGTGGCGCGCCTCGGGCCAGCGCGCCCGCAGTACGCGATAGGCGGCCTGAGCCGCCTTGTGCATCAAAGCGAAGCCCTCGACACCGGCGGCGATGGTGCGCCGATCCAGTTCGCGAACCTGTTCGGCCAGATAGAGCGGCCTGCCTGGATTCATTGTTGCCTCCCTTCGCCATCGGAATAGATCTTGCTGAGGGGCGCCGGGGACGGGTCGACAGCGTCTTCGCGAGGATCCGGCCTTCCGGGGCCTGCCCCAGGGTAGCCCCGGGCCTCACGCCAGGGAGAGGGACTGTACGGCATCATGACTCCCCATGACGAGGATTTGAGTCTAGTGTAGGGTGTGCCTGCGCCACGCCCAGCCCCTTCCCGCTTTCTCGGTAGTTTCACGATCATGCCAGCCCCCGATGACCTCGCCCCGGACGCCCTCGACCCGGCTGCCCTCGCCGCCACCATCAAGACCTGGGGCCGCGAGCTGGGCTTTCAGCAGGTGGGAATCACCGATACCGACCTGGCCACCCACGAGCGCTACCTAGCGCGCTGGCTGGCGGCGGGTCACCACGGCGAGATGGGCTTCATGGCCAAGCATGGCACCAAGCGCACCCGCCCCGAGGAGCTGGTGCCGGGGACCCTCCGGGTGATCAGCGTGCGCATGGATTACCTGCCGCCGGAGGTGGAGACCACCCGCCTGCTCGGCCGGCCGGAGAAGGCCTATGTCTCCCGCTACGCCCTGGGTCGCGACTATCATAAGCTGATTCGCAAGCGCCTGGCCCAGTTGGCCAAGCGTATCGAGGGCGAGGTGGGGGCCTTCGGCTACCGCGCCTTCGTCGACTCGGCCCCGGTGATGGAGCGCGCCCTGGCCCAGAAGGCCGGCCTCGGCTGGTTCGGCAAGAATGCCATGCTGCTCAACCCCCGCGCCGGGTCGCTGTTCTTCCTCGGCGAACTCTATACCGACCTGCCGCTGCCGGTGGACCCGCCCTTCGAGAGCGAGCATTGCGGCAAGTGCAGTGCCTGCCGCAGCGCCTGCCCCACCGACGCCATCGTCGACGACAAGGTGGTGGACTCGCGGCGCTGCATCTCCTACCTCACCATCGAGCTGCACGGGGCGATTCCCGAGGAGTTCCGCGAAGCCATGGGCAATCGGGTCTATGGCTGCGACGACTGCCAGCTGGTCTGCCCCTTTACCCGCTTCACCCGCCTTAGCGACGAGGCGGATTTCGCCCCCCGCCATGATCTGGACCGCACCGACCTGCTGCGCCTGTTCGCCTGGAGCGAGGAGGAGTTCCTAAGCAAGACCGAGGGTAGTCCCATCCGCCGTATCGGCTACGAGCGCTGGCTGCGCAACCTGGCGGTGGGACTCGGCAATGCGCCCTGGAGCGAGGCGACGGAGGCGGCCCTCGAGGCGCGCCTGGCCTACCCCTCCGACCTGGTCCGCGAGCATGTGCGCTGGGCCCTGGCCCGCCAGCGGGACAAGCGAGAGCGGCGTATCGCCACCGAAGGCTAAGCGCTTACTGCTCTTCCTCGTCGGCCGCCGGCGGTGCCAGCTGCAGGAAGGTGTTGCGGTAGTGGGCCAGCTCCGCCAGGGACTCGCGGATATCGTCCAGGGCCTGGTGGGTGTTGCGCTTCTCGAAGCCCTTCAGGGCCGCCGGGTTCCAGCGCTTGGCGAGCTCCTTGAGGGTAGAGACATCCAGGTTGCGGTAGTGGAAGAAGGCCAGCAGCTCGGGCATCTCGCGCTCCAGGAAGCGGCGATCCTGGTGCACGCTATTGCCGCACATGGGCGAGCTGCCCGGGGCCACATGGGCGCGCAGGAACTCCAGGGTGCGCCGCTCCGCCGCCCGGGTCTCGATGGTGCTCTGGCGCACCCTGGCCACCAGGCCCGACTCGCCATGGGTCTTCTGGTTCCAGGCATCCATCCCGGCCAGCAGGTGCTCCGGCTGGTGCACGGCGATCACCGGCCCCTCGGCGATCAGGTTGAGCTCGTTATCGGTGATCAGGGTCGCCACCTCGATGATGCGCTCCTTCTCGGGGTCGAGGCCGGTCATTTCCAGGTCGATCCAGACCAGCAGATCCTTGCGGGGGGTGGCGTCGGGGGTCGTAGCCATGGTGCGTGTTTTCCTTCTCGGGGCCGCCGATCGCGCGCCGGCCCGGTGTCTAAGCGGGTGGTCTATGCGTACAATGCCCCCATTGTACAGACCTCGGGCGGCCCATGAGCAAACGCAAGCTAACTCGCCAGCAGCGCTGGCGCATCGAGAAGATTCAGGCCGAGCGCGCCGAGCGCGCCGCCAAGCGCGATGCCCAGGATGCCGACAAGCTGGAGGCCGGCGAATATGGCCCCGAGCGCAACGGGCGAGTGATCGCCCACTTCGGCCGCAGCCTGGACGTGCGCCCCGCCGAAGGCGGCCCCCTGCACCGCTGTCATCTGCGCGCCAACCTGGAGCCCCTGGTCACCGGGGATCGGGTCATCTGGCGCGCCGCCAATGACGGCAGCGGCGTGGTGGTGGCCCGGGGCGAACGCGACAGCGTGCTGGAGCGCCCCGACGCTCGGGGGCAGCTCAAGCCGGTGGCGGCCAATATCGACCAGATCCTGATCGTCTTCGCCGTGGAGCCCGCGCCCCATGCCAACCTGATCGACCGCTACCTGGTGGCCGCCGAGGCCACCGGTATCGCCCCAGTGCTGGTGCTCAACAAGACCGACCTGCTGCCGCCGGGCGGCGGCGAGCTGATGACCCTGCTCGGCCACTATGAGGCGCTGGGCTACCCGGTGGTGACCACCACCACCGCCGAGGAGAGCGGCCTGGACGCCCTGAGGGCGCGGCTGGCCGGGCGCACCTCGGTGTTCGTCGGCCAGAGCGGGGTCGGCAAGTCGTCGCTGATCGACCGCCTGCTGCCCGACGAGACCCTGCGCATCGGCGCCCTCTCCGAGGACTCGCGCAAGGGCACCCACACCACCACTACCGCCCGCCTCTACGCCTTCGATGACGACGATAACGCGGCCGGCGAGCTGATCGACTCGCCGGGGATCCGCGAGTTCGGCCTGACCCACCTGGATGCCCAGCAGGTCACCGAGGGCTTCGTAGAGTTTCGCGAGCTGCTGGGGCAGTGCCGCTTCCGCGACTGCCGCCACCGGCAGGAGCCCGGCTGCGCCCTGCTCGAGGCCGTGGAGCGCGGCGAGGTCCGTGCCGAGCGCTTCAACAGCTACCGGCGCATCCTCGAGAGCCTCGAGGACGAAGGGCGTTGAGCGGCGGTGTCGCTCCGGACGCCGGCAATATGCCATTATCCTTCGCAGCAACCGAGACAAGGAGGGTGCCATGAGCTCCGAAGCCAATCTTCTGCCGCTGATCGTCGAGCCTGACCGGCTCGCCGAGGTGCTGGACGACCCCCAGCTGCTGATTATCGATGTGCCCCTCAAGCCCGAGAGCTACGCCGAGGGCCATGTGCCCGGGGCCCGCTTCCTCGACTATCGCCGCCTGCTCGTGGGCAGCGGCGAGGTGCCCAACGAGGTCCCCGATGAGGCGGCGCTGTCGGCGCTGTTCTCCGAGCTGGGCCTGACCCGGGACACCCATGTGGTGGCCTACGACGACGAGGGCGGAGGCTGGGCCGGCCGCCTGCTGTGGACCCTGGAGCTGATCGGCCACCGCCGCTACTCCTACCTCAACGGCGGCATCCACGCCTGGCGCGCCGAGGGCCTGCCCAGCGAGACCACCCCGACGGCCCCCGTGCCCAGCGAGTACGAGGCGGCGATCCTCAACCCCGATGTCGCCATCGATCGGGAGAGCCTCCAGGAGCGCCTCAGCGACAAGGGCTTCGCCGTCTGGGATGCCCGCTCGCCAGAGGAGTACCGCGGCGAGAAGGGGCAGAACCGGCGTCTCGGGCATATTCCCGGCGCGGTCAACCTGGAGTGGACCGAGGCCATGGACAAGGCGCGTCAGCTGCGTATTCGCGATTATGCGGAGCTGATCACCGAGCTGGAGGCCCTGGGCCTGACCCCGGACATGGAAGTGGTCACCCACTGCCAGAGCCACCACCGCAGCGGCTTCACCTGGCTGGTGGGCAAGGCCCTGGGCTTCGAGAAGATGCGCGCCTACCCCGGCTCCTGGAAGGAGTGGGGCAATCGCGATGATACGCCGGTAGAGAAGCCATAATCCCTAACCCCCTTTTGATGAGATCGTCCTTTCGTGTCGCCATCCAAGTTATTCGCCCTGATCCAGTACCCCCTGCCCCACCACCTGCTCTCGCGGCTGGTGGGGCGGCTCGCCGAGACCCGCGTCGGCTGGCTCAAGCAACTGCTGATCAAGGCCTTTATCCGCCGCTTCCGGGTGGACATGAGCGAGGCTCGGGAGCCCGATCCCGGGGCCTATGCCTGCTTCAACGACTTCTTCACCCGGCCCCTCCGGGAAGGCGCGCGGCCCATCGAGTCGGGCCTGATTTCCCCCGCCGACGGCACCCTCTCCCAGTTCGGCGAGACCCATCATGGCACTCTGATCCAGGCCAAGGGCCAGGCCTTCTCGATCACCAGCCTGCTGGGCGGCGATATGCATCGCGCCGCGCCCTTCCGCCAGGGCAGCTTCGCCACCATCTACCTCTCGCCCCGAGACTACCACCGGGTGCATATGCCGCTGACCGGCACCCTCCGGGAGATGGTCTATGTGCCGGGCCGGCTCTTCTCGGTCAACCGGGCCACCGCCGACCATGTGCCCAACCTCTTCGCCCGTAACGAGCGCCTGGTGTGTCTCTTCGATACCGAGGAGGGCCCCATGGCCATGGTGCTGGTGGGGGCCATGATCGTCGCCGCCATCGAGACGGTGTGGGCCGGGCAGATCACCCCCCTCTCCGGGCGGGTCCAAACGATTCGCTTCGACGAGCCCATCACCCTGGAGAAGGGCGCCGAGATGGGCCGTTTCAAGCTCGGTTCCACGGTGGTGATGTGCTTCGCGAAGGAGATCGACTTCGAGGAGCTCGTCCCCGATATCTCGGTAAAAATGGGCGAGCGCCTTAGCCGCCTGCCCCATCTGGCGGATAATGGCTAAAGAGCCATCGGGTCAACAGCGTGGCGTGGCGAAGGCCATGACCTCCGCCACGCTGGCCTTGCCCAGAGCCAACTGAATCAGCCGGTCGAGGCCCAGGGCCACGCCGCTTCCCGCCGGCATGCCCGCCGCCAGGGCGTCCAGCAGGCGCCGGTCCACGGTGACCTCGGGCAGGCCCCGGGCACGCCGGGCGGCATTGTCCTCGGCGAAGCGCGCCGCCTGTTCCGCGGCATCGGTGAGCTCGTCATAGCCGTTGGCCAGCTCCAGCCCCTGCAGATAGACCTCGAAGCGCCCCGCCACCCATTCGCCATCCTCCGGGTCCCGATGGCGCCGGGCCAGGGCCGCCTGGCTGGCCGGGTAGTCCACCACCACGTCCAGGCCGTCGCGGCCCAGGGTCGGCTCGATCTCGAGGCTCAGCAGCAGGTCCAGGCAGTCATCCCGGGACGCCTCGTCCATGGAGAGGCCGCCCCGCGCCGCGGCCAGCCGGCGAAGCTCGCCGAGCGGCGTGGTGAAGGGGTCGACTCCCAGCTGCTCGCGGAACAACTGCCGATAGCGCCACCGCCGCACCGGCCCCGGGTCCCGCCCCAGCACGGCCTGGATCAGCGCCACCGTCTCCTCGATCAAGGCGTCCAGGGCCAGGCCCGGGCGATACCACTCCAGCATGCTGAACTCGAGGTTATGGCGGCGCCCCACCTCGCCGTCCCGGAAGCTGCGGGCGATCTGATAGATGGGGCCGGCGCCGGCGGCCAGCAGGCGCTTCATGGCGAACTCCGGCGAGGTCTGCAGCCAGAGGCGCTCGCGCCCCTCGGGGGTCGTCGCCTCGCAACTCAGCGACGCCAGCCCTACATCGGTGCTGCCGCCATGGCCCAGCACCGGGGTCTCCACCTCCAGCACGCCACGCGCGGCGAAGAAGCCGCGCACCTCGGCCAGCAGCCGCGCCCGCTGGCGCAGGGTCTCGAGAGACGCCGAGGGGTGCCAGTCATTGGTCATCACAGCCTCCAGAAACACCATGGCCACGCCTTGGCGTGGCCATCTTCGACGAACAGTCGCTGCTCAGAGCGTCATCAGCAATGCTCAGGGCTAGGTTCCCTACGGGCCCACGTACTCCCCACCTAACTGTGGGTCGCCAGGCGAATCCCGGGCGGGTAAGGCGGCGGAGTTTAGCAGCGCTAAATGAGCAAGCCGTCCCGGGATTCAACGCCGTATGAGCGAGCGCAATAGCCCTGACAGCAGACTGTCAGGCGCGGGAGACGTACTCGCCGTTACGCGTATCGACCTTCAGCACCTCGCCCTGGTTGATAAACAGCGGCACACGCACCACGGCGCCGGAGGAGAGGGTCGCCGGCTTGGAGCCGCCCTGGGCGGTGTCGCCCTTGAGGCCCGGGTCGGTCTCGACCACTTCCAACTCGATAAAGTTGGGCGGCGTGACGTTGATGGCGTTGTCGTTCCACAGGGTCACGGTGTAGGCGACCTGCTCCTTGAGCCACTTCTCGGTATCGCCCAGGGCCTTCTTCTCCACCGCGTACTGCTCGAAGGAGCCGTCGGTCTTCATGAAGTGCCACATCTCGCCGTCGGTGTAGAGGTACTCCATCTCCAGCTCGAGGACATCGGCGCCCTCCAGGGATTCGCCGGACTTGAAGGTGCGCTCCCAGACCCGGCCGCTGATCAGATTGCGCAGCTTGACCCGGTTGAAGGCCTGGCCCTTGCCCGGTTTGACGTACTCGTTCTCGAGGATCGCGCAGGGGTCGCCGTCCAGCATTACCTTCAGACCGCCCTTGAATTCGTTGGTAGAATAGTTCGCCATGATTCCTCGCTGAATGATCGGCGCCCCGCCATGGCGGCGGCGCAGGAAATGTATCGACGGGCGCCGTGGCGCCCGCCCGCAATTGGTGTGCCGCATGATAACCCGAAGCCCGGCCGATGTGCAGAGCGTCCCCCTCGCCCTCCCTCAGGAGCGCGCCCCCTGGCAGCGTCAGCTGGCCGGGGTGATCCGCGACCCGGTGGAACTCTGCCGGCGCCTCGACCTGGACCCGGCCTGGCTGCCCGGCGCCGAGGCCGGCCATGAACTCTTCGAGGTGCGCGTGCCCAAGGCCTATCTGGCGCGCATCCGCCCCGGCGACCCGCACGACCCGCTGCTGCGCCAGGTACTGCCGCTGGGCGAGGAGACGCTCGAGGTGCCGGGCTACCTGGCCGACCCGCTCCAGGAGGCCGAGCATACCCCGGCCAAGGGGCTGATCCACAAATACGCCGGCCGGGTCCTGTTGATTGCCAGCCCCAGCTGCGCCATCAACTGCCGCTACTGCTTCCGTCGCCACTTCCCCTATGGCGAGAACGCTCCCTCCCGGGCCCAGTGGGAAGCAAGCCTCGACACCCTGCGCGGCGACGCCTCCATCCGCGAGGCGATCCTCTCCGGCGGCGACCCCCTGGCCGCCAGCGATCGCCAATTGGCCTGGCTGGTGGCGCGCCTCGACGCCATCCCCCACCTCAAGCGCCTGCGGATCCACAGCCGCTTGCCGGTGGTGATCCCCGAGCGGGTCGACGACACCCTGCTCGGCTGGCTCTCCGCCACCCGACTACAGAAGGTGCTGGTGCTGCATATCAATCATGCCAACGAGATCGACGAGGCGCTGATCGGGGCCTGTGCCCGCCTGAAGAGTGCAGGGGTGACCCTGCTCAACCAGAGCGTGCTGCTACGCGGCGTCAACGACTCGGTAGAGGCCCTGGCCGCGCTCTCCGAACGACTCTTCGAGGCCGGCGTCCTGCCCTACTACCTGCATGTGCTCGACCCGGTGGCCGGCGCGGCCCACTTCGACGTTCCCGACGACCAGGCCCGTGAATTGGTCGCGGGCCTCAGGCAAGTCCTGCCAGGCTTCCTGATGCCGACCCTGGCCCGGGAAGTGCCCGGCGAGGCGAGCAAGACCCCCCTGTAAGCCGGACGCTAGAAGCCGGCAGAAAACTCAGCCCCCATGCCGAGGGCTCGGCATGGGGGCTGAGTTTATCGGGGTTTCTTCAAGCTTCGAGCCGATGGCCTCAGGCCAGCGTTTCGGCGGTCACATTGGCCGCGGGCGCGGCGCTCGAGGCGCGGCGGTTGATGGCGCCGACCACCGCCTTCATCGAGGCGCTGGTGATGCTCTCGTCGGTGCCCACGCCGAACACCGCCTCGCCGTCGATGCGCACCTCCACATAGGCGATCGCCTCGGCGTCGGCGCCCTGGCCGCGGGAGTGCTCGTGGTAGTCGATGACCTCCACGTCATGACCGGCCGCCGCCAACCCCTTGATAAAGGCAGCCAGGGGACCATTGGCCTCGCCGCGCACGCTCTGGGGCTTGCCGTCCACGGTGATGGCCGCCTCCAGTACCACCCGGGGGCTATCCGGCTCGGAGGAGAGGCGGTGATTGATCAGGGCCAGGGGCGCCTCCTGGGCCAGGTACTCGTCGGCGAAGGCCTGGTAGATCATCTGCGAGGTGATCTCCTTGCCCGTGCGATCGGCCACCTCCTGCACCACCTGGCTGAACTCCATGGCCAGGCGCCGCGGCAGCTCGATGCCATGCTCCTGCTCCAGCAGGTAGGAGACCCCGCCCTTGCCGGACTGGCTGTTGACGCGGATCACCGCCTCGTAGCTGCGCCCCACGTCGAGCGGGTCGATGGGCAGGTAGGGCACCTCCCAGACCGCCTCCGGGTTGGCACGACGCTCGGCCATGCCCTTCTTGATGGCGTCCTGATGGGAGCCGGAGAAGGCGGTGAACACCAGGTCGCCCACATAGGGATGGCGAGGGTGCACCGGCAGCTGGTTGCAGTACTCCACCTCACGCATGATCGGCGTGATGTTGGAGAAGTCGAGGCCCGGATGCACGCCCTGGGTGTAGAGGTTCATGGCCAGGGTGACGAGATCGACGTTGCCGGTGCGCTCGCCGTTGCCGAACAGGGTGCCCTCGACGCGGTCGGCGCCGGCCATCACGGTGAGCTCGGCGGCGGCCACCCCGGTGCCCCGGTCGTTATGCGGGTGGACGCTGACGATCAGCGCCTCGCGATCCTTGACGTGGCGGCAGAACCACTCCACCTGGTCGGCATAGTTATTGGGGGTCGCCGCCTCCACGGTGGCCGGCAGGTTGACGATCATCTTCTTCTCGGCGCTGGCGCCATAGGCAGCCATCACCGCTTCCACCACCTCCTTGGCGAAGTCCATCTCGGTGGTGGTAAAGAGCTCCGGCGAGTACTGGAAGGTCCAGTGGGTCTCCGGGGCGGCCTCCATCAGCGCGCGGATCTGGGTGGTGGCGTCCACGGCGATCTGGGTGCACTGGGCCTTGTCGACGTTGAAGACCACGCGGCGGAAGACCGGATCGGTGGCGTTGTAGACGTGAACGATGGCGTTCTTGGCCCCCTTCAGGGCCTCGAAGGTACGCTCGATCAGGTGCGGGCGCGCCTGGGTCAGCACCTGGATGGTGACGTCATCGGGAATCTTGTCCTCCTCGATCAGCGAGCGCACGAAGTCGAAATCGGTCTGGGAGGCGGAGGGGAACCCCACCTCGATCTCCTTGAAGCCGATCTTGAGCAGCATGTCGAAGAAGCGCTGCTTGCGCTCGGCGTCCATGGGATCGATCAGCGACTGGTTGCCGTCGCGCAGGTCGACACTGCACCACTGCGGCGGCGTCTCGATGCGCCGGCTCGGCCACTGGCGATCGGGCAGGTCCACGGCGACGAAGGGGCGGTACTTGATGGACGGGTCCTTGAGCATCATGCGGGCATCTCCTGGCGAGGGGGCAGAAACGGCGACGCCCCGGTGGCACAGGGGCCGACCGGGGCGTCAGAAAGCACTCGGGCCACGATCATGCGGATGATCGCGGCCTGGGCACGGCATACGGAAGAAAAACTGGGGGTAATGGACATCTTGCAACCTCGAGACTAGAAAACGACTTCGCGATGCACGGCATCGCCCGACACGCTTAGCGGTCGGCTAGTAGTCGTAGGTCTAGGCTGAGGCGGCAAAATGTGATGTTCATGGCCTCTAGAAAATCAGGAACGGCCGACGCTGTCAACTACCGCGGCGCTGGAGCGCCTCCTCCATCCGCGACAACTGCGCCTTGAGATCGCGCACGTCGTCGCGCAGGCCATGCAGCTCCGCGGCCTCCCCCTCGCCGTTCTCCAGCTCGATGGCCAGGCTCTCCTTCTGCATCACGTCCAGCACGATGCCGATCATCATGTTGAGGAAGATAAAGGCGTTGAGGAAGATAAAGGTCAGGTAATAGATCCAGCTCCAGGCGTACAGCTCCTGGGTGGCATACATCACGTCGGTCCAGTCCTCGAAGGTAGCGACACGGAACAGGGTGAGCATGGCGATGGAGATATTGCCCCACAGGAACTCGTCCACCTCGGCGAACAGGAAGCTGCCGATGGCGGCGTAGATATAGAAGATGATAAACATCAGCAGGGCCACATAGCCCATGCGCGGGATCGACTTGACCAGCGCCACCATCAGGATGCGCAGCTCCGGGATCATCGACACCAGGCGCAGCACCCGGAAGATGCGCAGCAGCCGCGCCAGCAGCACCATCTCCGAGTCGTCCAGGGGAATCAGGCTGGCGGTGACGATCAGGAAATCGAAGACGTTCCAGCCTTTCCTGAAGAAGTCGCGCAGGCGCTGCTCGGCACCGATACGGATCAGGATCTCGACCAGGAAGAAGATCGTCACCGCCGTATCGAAGACCAGCAGCGCCTGCTCGAAGCGCGAGGTCTCCTCATAAGTCTTGGCGCCGATCAGTAGCGCCGAGAGGATAATGATGGCGATCACGAAGGTCTCGAAGACCTTGTTACTGCGCAGCCGCTCGAAGCGGCCGCGCCAGGTGCTCAGGGAGGTCATGGGCGAATCGGTCACGGCAGACGGAAATTGGCTAGGGTCACGGGATGCCGTGGATTATCCCCTATCGCCCCGGGATGGCAAGGGCAGGAATCGTGAAGAAGTAGGGCAAGCCTGCTGGAAACGGGGCTAACCCTGGCCACGCTCTCGGCAATGACCAGGGCCGAGCGTTCAGGTGGTCACGCTATCGCTTTCCAGGATGCCCAGCAGGTCCTGGGCGTGGGCGGCGGCATCGCGGCCCAGGGAGGTGAGGTAGCCGCCATCGGCCTGGCTGAGCAGGCCCTTGGCATGCAGCCGGCCGGCGGCGGCCACCAGGCCGGGGGCGGCGCTGGAGGCGTGCACCTTGAGCCCCTCCTGGGTGGTGCTCAGGTTGTAGAGGCAGAGCAGGTGCAGCTCATCGAGGAGTTCCGGGGTGAAACGTGATGCGGTCATGGCGGCCTCCGGCGACCTGGGGAAGTCCCTCGACCCTACGCCAGCGGCGCGCGCCCCGCCAGCCCCGGTTTTCCACGCAACGCGGGCCTCTCCCTCTCGGCAGGCGATAATGGCTTAAGGCTTCTCCAGGTCCTCCCGGCGATAGCCGATTAGATGTCGCATGCCGCCAGCCCCCCCAGCGTTCCACACAAGGTCGATTCCCTTACTTCTCCAGGTCCCCCTGGCGATAGCCGATTAGATAGAGCACCGCATCCAGCCCCAGGGTGGAGATGGAGTGGTTGGCCTGGGCGCGGACCAGCGGCTTGGCGCGGAAGGCGATACCCAGCCCCGCGGTGGCCAGCATCTTGAGGTCGTTGGCGCCATCGCCCACGGCGATGGTCTGCTCCAGGGCCAGCCCCTCGCGCTCGGCGATCTCGCGCAGCAACAGTGCCTTGCGGTCGGCGTCGAGGATCGGCTCCTTGACCTCGCCGGTGACCTTGCCGTTCTCGATCACCAGCTCGTTGGCATGAATCTCATCGAAGCCGAGCTTCTGCTGCAGGTGGCGAGCGAAGTAGGTGAAGCCACCGGAGAGGATCGCCGTGCGGTAGCCCAGGCGCTTGAGCTGGGTCATCAGCCGCTCGACGCCGTCCATCAGCGGCAGTTCCTCGGCGATCTCGGCGAGCACCGACTCGTCGAGGCCCTGGAGCTTCGCCATCCGCTCGCGGAAGCTCTGCTGGAAGTCCAGCTCGCCGCGCATGGCCCGCTCGGTGACCTCGGCCACCTCGTCGTAGACGCCGTGGCGGCGGGCCAGCTCGTCGATCACCTCGGCCTGGATCAGGGTGGAATCCATATCGAAGCAGACCAGGCGCCGGTGGCGACGCCAGATGGAGTCCTCCTGGATGGCGATATCGACGCCATGCATGGCACCCAGCGCCAGGGCCTTCTCGCGCAGGGCGTCGAGATCGACCTCCTCGCCGCGCAGCCAGCACTCCACGCAGGCGCCCTGGATGACGTCATGCTCAACGGGCACGCCACCGTCAAGAGGCTCGCGGCCGGAGAGGCGGTGGATCAGCTCCACGGTCAGGCCGTGCTCGGCAGTCAGCGCCCCCACCTCGGCGAGGATGCCCGCCGGCAGATGCGGCGCCAGCAGGGTCAGGATCAGCCGCGGCTGGCTGGCATGGCTGCTCCAGCGCTGGTAGTCCTCGGCGCTTACCTGGATCGCCTGGACGTCCAGGCCCAGCTCGTCCCCGGCCTCCCCCAACAGGGCCTCCAGGTCGCTCTCGTGGTCGAGGCCTACCAGGGCCTCCAGGGAGAGCATGCCGAAGGTCACGCTCTGGTTGATGTCCAGCAGCCGCGCCCCGCTGCGGGCCAGTGCCTTGCCCAGCCCGGCCAGCTGGCCGGGGCGTGCCGCCCCGGTGGCGCGAATCAATACTCGTCGTGTCATGTTAACCCCAGTCTTGAGCCAGCAGCCGGAGGCGGGAAGCGTCCCATCTCCAGCGCCGAGCCGGTTGTTTCTGCAAGCTTCAAGCCTCCGGCTTCAAGCTCTCGAGTTTATCCACCTTCTGGAAGCCCCGGGGCAGCTTGCTGCCACGCCGGCCGCGTTCGCCCGCATAGTAGTCGAGATCCGCCGTCTTGAGGGTGAGGTGACGCTTGCCGGCGTGGATCACCAGGGCATCGCCCTCGGCCAGCAGGGCGATATCCCGCACCAGCTCCTCGCGGCGTGCCGCCCGGGCCCCGGGAATATCGAGCATCTTGTTGCCCTTGCCCTTGGCCATCTCCGGTAGCTGCTCCAGGGGGAAGACCAGCAGGCGCCCCTCGTTGGAGACCACCGCCACTCGGACGTTGTTGCCCTCGGGGATATGCCGCGGCGGTAGCACGGCACAGCCCTTGGGCAGGCTCAGGGCCGCCTTGCCGGCCTTGTTCTTGCCGGTCAGGTCATCGAGGCGCGCCACGAAACCATAGCCGCCGTCGGAGGCCAGCAGGAAGCGCGCCTCGGGCGGGGCCAGCATCAGCCCCGCCATATGGGCACCGGCGGCCACGTTGACCCGGCCGGTGACCGGCTCGCCCTGGCTGCGGGCGCTGGGCAGGTTATGGGCGGCCAGGGTATAGGCGCGACCGGTGTCGTCGAGCAGCACCAGGGGCTGGTTGGTCTTGCCCCGGGCCGCCAGCAGGAAGCGGTCGCCGGCCTTGAAGGCCAGGCCCTCGGGGTCGATCTCGTGCCCCTTGGCGGCGCGGATCCAGCCCTTCTCGGAGAGCACCACGGTGATGGGATCGGCACCCATCAGCTCCACCTCGGAGAGCGCCTTGGCTTCCTGGCGCTCGACCAGCGGCGAACGCCGCGCATCGCCGTGGTCCTTGGCCGCCTCGCGCAGCTCCCGCTCGATCAGGTCGGTGAGCTTGGCCTCGCTGCCGAGCAGGGCCTGGAGGCGCTTGCGCTCCTTGCTCAGCTCGTCCTGCTCGCCGCGGATCTTCATCTCCTCGAGCTTGGCCAGGTGGCGCAGGCGCAGCTCGAGGATCGCCTCGGCCTGGCGTTCCGAGAGGCCGAAGGCCTCGATCAGGGCCGGCTTGGGCTCGTCCTCCTCGCGGATGATGCGGATCACCTCGTCGATATTGAGGTAGGCGATCAGCAGGCCCTCGAGCAGGTGCAGGCGCTCCTCCACCTTGCCCAAGCGATGCTCCAGGCGCCGGCGCACCGTGGTGCGGCGAAAGCGCAGCCATTCGCCGAGCAGCTCCGGCAGCGGCATCACCCGGGGCCGGCCGTCGAGGCCGATGACATTGAGGTTGACCCGGATATTCTTCTCCAGGTCGGTGGTGGCGAACAGGTGCGCCATCAGCGCCTCGATATCGACCCGGTTGGAGCGCGGCTCGATCACCAGGCGGGTGGGCTCCTCATGGGTCGACTCGTCGCGCAGGTCGGCGACCATGGGCAGCTTCTTGGCCTGCATCTGGGCGGCGATCTGCTCCAGCACCTTGGCGCCGCTCACCTGGTAGGGCAAGGCGGTGACCACCACCCGGCCCTCTTCGAGGACGTAACGCCCGCGTAGCTTCACCGAGCCGCGGCCGCTCTCGTAGAGCTTCCTGAGGTCGGCGCGGGGGGTGATGATCTCGGCGGCGCTGGGAAAGTCCGGCGCCGGCAGATGTTCGATCAGGTCGCTGGTGGTGGCCTCGGGATGGCGCAGCAGATGGCAGGTGGCCTCGACCACCTCAGAGACGTTATGGGGCGGAATATCGGTGGCCATGCCCACGGCGATGCCGGTGCCGCCGTTGAGCAGCACATGGGGCAGCCGCGCCGGCAGCACCACGGGTTCGTTCATGGTGCCATCGAAGTTGGGGGTCCAGTCGACGGTGCCCTGGCCCAGCTCCGAGAGCAGCACCTCGCTGAACTTGGAGAGCCGCGCCTCGGTGTAGCGCATGGCGGCGAACGACTTGGGATCGTCGGGGCTGCCCCAGTTGCCCTGGCCATCCACCAGCGGGTAGCGGTAGCTGAAGGGCTGGGCCATCAGCACCATGGCCTCGTAGCAGGCGCTGTCGCCGTGGGGATGGAACTTGCCCAGCACATCGCCGACGGTGCGCGCCGACTTCTTGTACTTGGCATTGGCGGAGAGCGAAAGCTCGCGCATGGCGTAGACGATGCGCCGCTGCACCGGCTTCATGCCGTCGCCGATATGCGGCAGCGCCCGGTCGAGGATGACGTACATCGAGTAGTCGAGGTACGCCTTCTCGGTATATTCGCGCAGCGAAAGGCGTTCGACGTCGCCCTCCGCCACCTGGATATCCATGGTCATAGCACGGTGGCCTTGTTCACACTTGTGGAATCGTCGAGGGATCATCCCTCTGCACACTCATCGGCACCAGTGGCTCCGAGTCACGGCTGATCCGGCGACAGGCCTTCGGGGAGGCGCTGTGAACCCATCCCTGGGCGCTACCGATGCCATCCCTGGCATAGGACCTCCCCTCCGACCTGTCCCCGGCGCCGCTCGCCCTTGGCGCTTGGCGCTACACCTCGATATCGGCGAGGTTGCCGTAGTCCTCGAGCCAGCTCTTGCGGTCGGCGGCACGCTTCTTGGCCAGCAGCATGTCCATCATCTCCAGGGTGCCGTCGCCGTCGTCCCGGGTCAGCTGCACCAGGCGCCGGGTGTCCCGAGCCATGGTGGTCTCGCGCAACTGCAGGGGACTCATCTCGCCCAGGCCCTTGAAGCGCTGCACGTTGATGGGGCCGGCCTTCCGGGTGCCGCGCTTGCCCTCCAGCTTGCGCAGGGTGGCCGCCTTCTCGCTCTCGTCCAGGGCGTAGTGGACCTCCTTGCCCAGGTCGATGCGGTAGAGGGGGGGCATGGCCACATAGACGTGGCCGGCGTCCACCAGGGCCGGGAAGTGGCGCACGAAGAGCGCGCACAAGAGGGTCGCGATATGCAGGCCGTCGGAGTCGGCGTCGGCGAGGATGCACACCTTGTGGTAGCGCAGCTTGGAGAGGTCGTCGCTGCCCGGGTCGAGGCCGATAGCCACGGCGATGTCATGCACCTCCTGGGAGCCGTAGATATCGTGACTGTCCACCTCCCAGGTATTGAGGATCTTGCCGCGCAGCGGCAGGATCGCCTGGGTCTCGCGATCCCGAGCCTGCTTGGCGCTGCCGCCGGCGGAGTCGCCCTCCACCAGGAACAGCTCGCTGGTGGCGGGGTCCTGGCCGGAGCAGTCCGCCAGCTTGCCGGGCAGTGCCGGGCCCGAGGTGACCTTCTTGCGCGCCACCTTCTTGGCGCTCTTCTGGCGCCGCTGGGCGGCGCTGATCACCAGCTCCGCCAGGGCCTCGGCCTGGTCGACATGGTGGTTGAGCCACAGCGAGAAGGCGTCCTTGACCACCCCGGAGACGAAGCCCGCCACGGTACGCGAGGAGAGGCGCTCCTTGGTCTGACCGGCGAACTGGGGATCGAGCATCTTCACCGAGAGCACGAAGGCGACCCGCTCCCAGAGGTCGTCGGCGGTCAGCTTGACGCCCCGGGGCAGGAGGCTGCGGTAGTCGCAGAACTCGCGCAGCGCCTCGAGCAGCCCCGAGCGCAGGCCATTGACATGAGTGCCGCCCAGGGGGGTAGGGATCAGGTTGACGTAGCTCTCCTGCAGCGATTCGCCGCCCTCCGGCAGCCACTGCACCGCCCAGTCCACCGCCTGGTCGTCATCGGCGAAGTGGCCCACGAAGGGCGCCTGGGGCAGCACCTCATAGCCATCGGTGGACTGGGCCAGGTAGTCGCGTAGGCCATCCTCATACTGCCAGGCGCTCTCGGTGCCGTCGGGCTCCACCAGGGTGATCTTGAGTCCCGGGCAGAGCACCGCCTTAGCCCGCAGCAGGTGCTTCAGCCGCCCCAGCGCCAGCCTGGGGCTATCGAAGTAGCTCGCCTCGGGCCAGAAGCGCACCAGGGTGCCGGTGGTGCGCTTGCCGCAGCTGCCGATCACGGCCAGGTCGGCGACCTTCTCGCCCCGCTCGAAGGCGATGGCGTGGCGGCTGCCGTCGCGGCACACCTCGACCTCCAGGCGCGTGGAGAGCGCATTGACCACCGAGACCCCGACCCCGTGCAGGCCGCCGGAGAAGCGGTAGCTGGAGTCGGAGAACTTGCCGCCGGAGTGCAGCTTGGTAAGGATCAGCTCGACCCCGGAGACACCATGCTCCGGGTGGATATCGATGGGCATGCCGCGACCGTCGTCGGCCACCTCGATGCGCCCATCCTCGCCGAGGCGCACGCTGATCTCCCGGGCATGGCCGGCCAGGGCCTCGTCGACGCTGTTGTCGATGACCTCCTGGGCCAGGTGGTTGGGGCGACTGGTGTCGGTGTACATGCCGGGGCGCTTGCGCACCGGCTCGAGTCCGGAGAGTACCTCGATGGAGCTGGCACTGTATTGCGTCATAAATGTTCCGGTCGCTAGTCGTTATCGATGCCCATGGTATCGCCGGACGGCGCTTCCTGCTCCAACGCCCTGACGAGACTCGCCGCCTGGGACGGGGTCAGGCGATGGCCGCCCCAGGCGAGGACCGCCGGCAGGTAGTCGGCCAGCGCCGTGAAGGCGTGATCGCCGCCGGGATGCAGCAGGGTGGCGGCGCCGCGGTAGGCGGCGAAGGCCTCGCGGCAGTCCAGGGCCTCGTCGGCGGTGCCCAGCAGCAGCAGGTAGTGCTCCGGCGTCAGCCGCTCGGGGGTCATGGCCAGGAGCGCCTCCCGGTGGGCCACCGTGAGGCGAAAGGCCTCCCCGGTATGGTCGTTGACGAAGTCCTCGCCGATCCAGTCGGCCATCAGCGCCGCCGGCCGCAGCGCCGGGTTGATCAGCACCGCCGCGTGGCCGTGTCGCTCGGCCAGGCAACTGGCCAGGAAGCCTCCCAGGGAGCTGCCCACCAGCAACGGCCTAGGGCCCAACGCCCCGAGCGCCTCCTCAGCCAGGGCCAGGGCCGCCTCGGGGCGATGGGGCAGCTGGGGGGCGGCGCAGGCCAGGCCCAGGGCCTCGCCGGCCCGCACCATCAGGCGCAGCTTAGGAGAGCCCAGGCCACTATTGAAACCATGCAGATAGAGCAGGCCCGAGGCCGGCTCCCCGTGTCGCGGCGCGCTTAGCATACCGCAACCCCTGGATGAATAACCAGCACACAACATCTGACACCAGCTTTGCCGTCGAATGAAGGCACAAGGGGCGCTGGGGGCAGGCCGGAGCGAAGCGTCTTTTTCAGGGATGAGGAAGGCCCTTCCGAACGGGTAGGCCATGGATGGCCTACCCCGGCCCTGCAAGCGAAGCCGGATGCGAGAGCGCCGCAGGAAAAAGTCGAGCGCCCAGGGAGGGGTTCACAGGGTCTTCGCGAGGGTCCGGCCTGCCGGGTGCCTGCCCCCAGAGTAGCCGCGGCCTTTGGGGCCCCGAGGCACCTCGTCTGGATAGTCCTGCTCATGGCGCTTCCGCCTCGGCGGCCCAGAAGGCCTCGATCAACCCGCGGCTGGAGTCGTCCATGGCCTCCTGGCCGCGGCGGCCGGCGAGGATCCGCTCGGTCTCGCCGGCGATGCGTTTGCCCAGCTCCACCCCCCACTGGTCGAAGGGGTTGATGTCCCAGATCACCGCCTGGACATAGACCTTGTGCTCGTAGAGGGCGATCAGCGCCCCCAGGGTGGCCGGGGTCAGGCGCTCCAGCAGCAGGGTGGTAGAGGGCTGGTTGCCCCGGTAGCGCTTGTGGCTGGGCTGGGCGTCGCCATCCGCCAGGGCCTCGTCGCCGAGCATCAGCACCCGCGACTGGGCGAAGCAGTTGGCCAGGGTCAGGCGGTGCTGCTCCTTGAGGTGGGCCCGGGTGGCGGCGTCCGCCACCTCGTCATAGCGGCGCAGCGGCGCAATAAAGTCGCAGACCACCGCCTGGGTGCCCTGGTGCAGCAACTGATAGAAGGCGTGCTGGGCATTGGGGCCCAACTGGCCCCAGAGCACCGGGCAGGTGGCGTAGTCCAACTGATGGCCGTCGTGGGTCACCGACTTGCCGTTGGACTCCATCTCCAGCTGCTCGAGGTAGGCGGCGAAGTACTCCAGGCGGCCGTCGTAGGGGAGGATGGAGTGGGCGCGGATATCCAGGAAGTTGACGTTCCAGATCCCCGCCAGGGCCAGCAATACCGGCAGGTTGTCGGCGAGTTCCGCCTCGCGGAAGTGACGATCCATGGCATGGGCCCCGGCCAGCAGCTCCCGGAAGTGGTCCATGCCCACCACCAGGGCGATGGGCAGGCCGATGGCCCCCCAAAGCGAATAGCGTCCGCCGACCCACTCCCAGAACTCTAACTGGTGCGCGTCATCGATGCCCCAATCGTGCATCTTCTCGGGGCTCGCCGAGACGCCGATAAAGTGCTGGCGCATGACCAGCGCCGCCGGCATGCCGACACGCTCGCCGGCGAGCCGCGCCAGCAGCCAGTCCCGGGCGGTGCGGGCATTGGAGAGGGTATCGATGGTGGTAAAGGACTTCGACGAGAGCACGAACAGGGTGGTCTCGGGATTGAGGCGCCCCAGGTAGTCGGCCAGTTGGGAGCCGTCCATGGTGGAGGCGAAGTGCACTTCCAGCGCCTGGCTCCCCTCGGCGCGGAAATCGGCCAGGGCGTGGGTCACCATCAATGGCCCCAGGTCGGACCCCCCTACCCCCAGGTTGACCACGTCACGGATCGGCTTGCCGGTGGCGCCCCGCCACTGGCCCGCATGCAGCTTGGTTACCATGGCCTCCATGCGCGCCAGGGTGTGATGCACCGCCGGCACCAGGTCCTCGCCCTCTACCACCAGGGAGGCCGACGCGGGCAGGCGCAGGGCGGTATGCAGGGCCGGGCGATCCTCGCTGATATTGACCCGCTCGCCATCGAGTAACCGGCCGATGGCCCGGGGCACGCCGGCCTCCCGGGCCAGGGCCAGCAGCAGCTCCCGGGTCTCGGGGCTCCAGCGCTGCTTGGCCAGGTCCAAAGTCAGCCCCGCGGCGCTGCGGGTAAAGGCCCGGTGGCGGCCGGGCTGCTCGGCGAACAGCGTCTTGAGATGCACCTCCCCCAGGGCCTCGCGGTGGGCAACCAGGGCCCGCCAGGCGGGACGCCGCGACAGGGGTGACGCTGACGGCATAACTCTCTCTCCTTGAAGGGCTGTCGGTACGGCTTTGCCTGGGGGCACTGCCATAGAGCTGACCAGGGACGCGGGGAGCAGGCCGGAGCGAAGCGTCACTATCGGGGACGAGAATGCCGAGCGCCCAGGGAGGGGGTTACGGCGTCTTCGCGACGTTGCCCGCGCCCAGGATAGCCCCGGGCCTCAACGCCTGGTGGCGTCCATCACCGGATTTCGCCGGGGTCGTGTCATCCCGCGACACGCAGTAGAATGGCCGTATTTCCCCCGGGCCCACCATGCCATGAGTGACGCATCTTACCGTGACGCGATCTTTTCCACACCCCTGGACCGGGTCGCGCGCTTCTCCTTCGACGAGCAGGTGGTCGCCTGCTTTCCCGACATGATTCGCCGCTCGGTGCCGGGCTATGGCCAGATCCTCGGCATGCTCGGAGTGATCGGCGAACGTCATCTGCGCCACGGCGCCCGGGTCTACGACCTGGGCTGCTCCCTGGGGGCCGCCGGCCTGGCCCTGGCCGGGCGATTGCCGCCGGCGGCCTTCGACTACACCGGGGTGGACCTCTCTCCGGCCATGGTGAGCCGGGCCCGGGAGACCCTGGGTAGCGAGTGCCCCGAGCACGCCATGACGGTGCTGGAGGGGGACATTCGTACCCTAGACTACCGGCCCGCGGGCATGATCCTGCTCAACTTCACCCTGCAGTTCCTGCCGCCCGAGGATCGCGACGCCCTGATGCGCCGCCTGCATGAGGCCCTGGAGCCCGGCGGGGTGCTGATCCTCTCCGAGAAAATCAAGGCCGCCGACGAGCAGGAGAACGCCTGGCTGGTGGAGCGCTACCACGACTTCAAGCGCGCCAACGGCTACAGTGACCTGGAGATCAGCCAGAAGCGCACGGCGCTCGAGAACGTGCTGATCCCCGATAGCCTGGAGGCGCACCATGCGCGCCTGGCCGAGGCCGGCTTTTCGCGCAGCCTGACCTGGTTCCAGTTCCTCAACTTCGCCTCGCTGATCGCCTTCAAGGAGTAGCGGGCATCGGCGAGGCCGGGAGGCTCTCCATGTCGCCGACCCTGCTCGCCCTCTTGCTGCCCCTCGGCGGCGCCTGGCTGGCCACCGCCTGGTGGCACAGCCGCAAGCCCCTGCCGCCGGGCCTGCATGTGGTGGGGCCCTGGCGGAGCGCCGACGCCCCGCGCCTGCTACTCGACGAGACCTATGCGGATACCTCGGGCCGCCGCCAGCGGCGCCAGGCCATCTTCGCCGAGTGGCGGCGACTGATCGCCCAGGCCCGCCGCCTGGTGGTGATCGACCTCTTCCTGCTCGACGACGGTCCCCTGGGGCGGGCGCTGTGCCGGGCACTGATCCAGCGCAAGGCCCGCCTCCCGGCCCTGGAGGCGGTGGTCCTGGTGGACCCCATCAATCACCGCTATGGCGGCCGCGAGGCGCCTCATCTGGAACGCCTGCGTCGCGCCGGCATTCGGCTCGTCAGCTGCGACCTGACCCCGGGACGCGATCCCAACCCGAGCTGGTCGGCACTCTGGCGGGGGCTGTTTCGGCCTCTGGGCAACTCGCCCCGGGGCGGCTGGCTGCCCGATCCCCTGGGGCCCGGTCGGGTCTCCCTGCGCAGCTACCTGGCGCTGCTCAACCTCAACGCCGACCATCGCAAGACCCTGGTGGTGGACGAGGGCGACGGCTGGCGGGCGGTGGTGGGGTCGGCCAATGCCGACGAGGCGAGCCGCGACTACCGCAACGCCGCCCTGAGCCTGGGCGGCCCCGTGGCGCTCGACCTGCTGCATAGTGAACTGACCCTGGCGCGGCGCTCCGGCCTCACCTGGCTACCGCCCTGCCCGGCCCCGCCCTCCGACGCTCCTGCGACCCTGCCGCGGCTGCGCCTGCTAACCGAAGGGGCCATCCGCGACACCCTGTTGAGGCTGCTCGCCGAGGCCCGCCCCGGCGACCGCCTCTGGGTATGCGCCTACTACCTGGCCCACCGCCGGGTGATCCACGCCCTGCTGGCCGCCCGGCGGCGCGGCGTGGCGATCCGCGTGCTGCTGGACCCCAATGACCGCCACTTCGGCCGCGCCAGCCCCGGCCTGCCCAACCGGCCGGCGGCCCGGGAGCTGGCCCGCCGTGGCCTGGCCATCCGCTGGTATGGCGACGCCGAGTCCCAAGGGCATGGCAAGTGGCTGCTTCACCAACGCCCCGGGGACCACGCCACCCTGCTGCTGGGCTCGGCGAACCTTAGCCGACGCAGCCTCGACGACAACAACTTCGAGGCCAATATCCAGTTGCAGGCGCCGGCGGACCATCCGGTGATCCGCCGGGCCCGGGCAAGCTTCCTGCGCTACTGGCATAATCGCCACGGAGAAACCCACAGCCGCCCCTTCCCGGCCCGGGACGACGCCACGGCCTGGCGCTACTGGCGCTACCGGCTGATGGAGGCCAGCGGCTGGTGCACTTTTTAAGGACCCCATGAACAACTCCCATCGCGACCTCTACCGCGCCTTCCTCGACCAGGGCCTGGAGACCTGGCTGGCCCGCCTGCCGGAACAGCTGGCCCAGGGCCTCGACCGCAAGCGTTATGGCGACCTGCCGGCCTGGGAGAAGGCCGTGGCCAAGCTGCCGCCGCTCCCCAAGGAGCGCGAGGCCTACCTGGACGCCGACACCGTCAGCGTCGAGGTGGCCCTCGGCGACAGCCAGCGCCGCCAGTGCGAGAACCTGCTGAGGAAACTCGCCCCCTGGCGCAAGGGCCCCTATCGGCTCGGCGGCATCACCATCGACACCGAATGGCGCTCCGACTGGAAGTGGCAGCGCCTGGCCCCCCACCTGGCCGACCTGGCCGGGCGCCGGGTGCTCGACGTGGGTGGCGGCAGCGGTTACCACGGCTGGCGCATGGCCGGAGCCGGGGCCTCCTTCGTGCTGGTGATCGACCCCTCGCCGCGCTTTTATTATCAGTTCCAGGCGGTACGCCACTTCGTCGGCGACCGCGACACCCACCGCACCCACTTCCTGCCGGTGGGCATCGAGGCGGTCCCCGACGACCTGCAGTGGTTCGATACGGTCTTCTCCATGGGCGTGCTCTACCACCGCCCCTCGCCCCTGGAACATCTGCACAAGCTCAAGGCGTGCCTGCGCCCGGGGGGCGAGCTAGTGCTGGAGACCCTGGTGGTGGAGGGCGACGAGACCACGGTGCTGCTGCCCGGGGAGCGCTACGCCGCCATGCCCAATGTCTACTTCCTGCCCTCCTCACGCGCCCTGTGTCACTGGCTGGAGCGCTGCGGCTTCGACGATGTCCGGGTGGTGGACGAGGCGATCACCACCACCGAGGAGCAGCGCGCCACCGACTGGATGACCTTCCAGTCCCTGGCCGACTTCCTCGATCCCGAGGACCCGACCAAGACCCGGGAGGGCTACCCGGCCCCACGCCGAGCGGTCATCATCGCCAATCGCCCGTCGTAACGCCCGGTGGGCGCTCGGCTATTGCCACGCACGGTCGCCGAGCGATTCGCCGCGACGCGGCGTAGCTAGCGCCGCAGGATCACTAGCCAGCGCCCCAGGTTGAGCAGGCTGGCCAGGGACGCCGCCACATAGGTAAAGGCGCAGGCGGTCAGCAGGTGACGGGCCGCCGGCATATCGTAGGGAGGCAGATACTCCTCGAGCAGCGGCAGGGCGCGTCGGTAGCTGGCATCCAGCTCCACCGGCAGGGTGATCAGGTGCACCAGGGCGGCGGTGCCGAAGCTCAACACCGCGGCCAGGATCACCAGGGCCAGGCCGGTGGGGGTACGGGTCAAGAGGAACAGCAGCGGCGCGGCCATCATCAGCGCCGCGCCGAGCTTCTCGGCGCCCTGGGCCAGGCGCACCAGGCGGGTCCGCGCCAGCAGCGGTTGATAGCCCTGGTGATGCTGGATGGCGTGCCCCACCTCATGGGCCGCCACCGTAACCGCGGTCAGCGACCGCCCCTCGAAATGTTCCGGGCTCAGGCGCACCCGCCGGGCCGCGGGGTCGTAGTGATCCCCGGCCGTGGTGACCTCCACCGCCACCCCCTCGAGGCCCAGGCGCTCGATCAGGTGCTCGGCCAACTCGCCGCCGCTGCCAGGGTAGTCGTCCCGGGGAGCGCCATGGCGCGCCAATGCCCAGCGCGCCCAGGCATTGGGCAACAGGAAGAGGGCCAGGAGCCCGCCCACCAACAGCAGCCAGATCACGTCTTCCGCCCTCCGCCATCGCTCTGTTCGCTTCGACCCATCGGGAGCCCCGCCGTTCCGGGCTTGACTAAGAGAAAGATACAAATAATAATAATTATCGTTTACCGACGCTTCAGGAGGCTCCATGGACCGGCCCTTACCCCATCAGGCCCTCCCCCAGGCACCGCATGATGCCAGAACCCTGGTGATCCGTGATAACCGTATCCCCAGCCGCGAGTTGCTGGATGGCCGGGGACCATTGGAGATCGAGCACCAAGGGCGCCGCTATCAGCTCCGCGAGACCCGCAATGGCAAGCTTATCCTGACCTGCTGAAGCGGACTTCTTCCCTACTCATCCCAACCCACATCGAGACCCGCCAGCCAGGCCACGCCCAGCCAGCCGCTCGATGACGTCATGCCCCAAGGACAACGTCATCCCCATGAAGCGAGCACTCTGCTGCGGCACCGCCCTGGCGCTGCTGATACCCTCCCCCGGCCTGCTGGCCGATACCCTGCCGACCGAGCGTGTCGAAACCTCGGCACCGCTGGTCGTCACCGGCACCCGCGCCCCCACCGACCCCGCACGGGCGCCACTGATCCTCGATGTGATCGACCGCCATGACCCGGCGCTAAGCACCGCTGGGCGTATCGAAGAGCTGCTCGGCGACCTGCCCGGCCTGCAGGTGGCCGGACAGGGACGCCGCAACGGCCAGACCCTGAGCCTGCGCGGCTTCGGCCGCGGCGGGGTGCTGGTGCGCCTCGATGGCGTACGCCAGGACATCACCACCGGCCATCTCGGCAACTTCTTCCTCGATCCGGCCCTGCTGCGCGAGGTGCAAGTGGCCCGTGGCGCCCTGTCGAGCCTCTATGGCGGCAACGCCATGGGCGGGGTAATCAGCTTCGAGACCGTGGAGGCGGCGGACCTGCTGCGCCCCGGAGAGACCCGCGGTGGCCGCCTGGCCCTGCGCGGTGCCAGCGATCGGAACGAGCTGGGCGCCACTCTCTCCCTCTTCGGCCGCACCGATACCACCCTCGGCGAGGCGGATGGACTGCTGGCGCTGGGGCGTAGCAAGTCTGGGGATATCCGTCGCGCTGGCGGCGACACCGCCCCGGATGACGCCAGCCTCGACAGCCTGCTGGCCAAGGGCGGTCTCGAGATCGCCCCGGATCAGCGCCTCTTCGCCAGTTGGCAGCACTATCGGGAGGACAGCACCCAGCCTGCTAACCCCCAGGCCCTGGCCGATAATGCCAGCAACCCGTTGCGCGATCGCCGGGTCACCAGCGATAACGTCCAGCTCGGCCACCGCTGGCAGCCCGACGTCGCCACCCGCTGGGAGACTCGTCTGACCTTCGCGCGTCAGGCCATCGACGAGCCCACCGCCGAGCGCACCCAGGCGCGCCTGGGGCTGCAGGGCGACGGCTACCACCGCCTGGAGCACGGTTGGCTGACCCAGACCCTAGCCTTCGGCGCCGAACTGGATCGCGCCCGCCAGCGCCCCGGGGACGATGCCAGTGGCTTCCCCGAGGCGGATATCGACACTGCCGCCCTCTACCTGGACGACACCCTGACGGTGGGCCGCTACCTGGATAGCGGCGGGGTCGGGGAGTTCGACCTCGGCCTGGGCGCTCGCTTCGATCACTACCGGGCCGAGGACAGCGCCGGCCGAGAAAGTCGCGAGACTCAGGTCTCGCCACGGCTGCGCCTGGCCTGGCGCCCCCTCGACGGCCTTATGCTCTACAGCGGCTATGCCGAGGCCTTTCGCGCGCCGACGCTCTCCGAGCTCTACGCCGACGAGCGCCACTTCGCCGGCTTCTGCCCCTCCCCCTTCTTCTGCTTTCCAGACAACTTCTGGGTGCCCAACCCGGATCTCAGGCCGGAGACCAGCCGCACTTGGGAGAGCGGCCTCGCCTGGCAGACCGGCGACTGGGGCCTGCGCGCCAGCTACTTCGACACCCGCGCCGATGACTTCATCGATAGCGAGGTGGATGTCCTGGCTGGCACCACCCGGGCCGCCAATGTCGCCCGGGCCCACCTCTGGGGCTTCGATGCCCGCCTGAGCTGGTCTCCTGGGCCCCTTCACGCCCAGCTCGGCCTCGCTGAAGTGAGCGGCCGCGACCGCGACAGCGGCGACCCCCTGGGCCGGCTCACGCCCCTGGAGGCCCTGGTCGGCCTCGACTATCACTTCGCGTCACCGAACCTGACCCTGGGCTGGCGAGGCCGCTTCGCCGAATCCCACGACGCCGGTGACGCCCGGGCCCCCGGCTATGGGCTGCACGACCTGCAACTGGCCTGGGCCCCCAACGCCAGCGTCGAGACCAGCCTCAAGCTGCGCAACCTCGCCGACAAGACCTGGTATCGCCCCGACGGCAGCCTCGGCGATGGCCGCAGCCTGCTCGTCAACCTCAGCCTGCAATGGTGATTCTTATGCCCGAACTCGAACGCGCCCCCTCCCACGACCAGAGTGCCATCCTGGCCGCCTTCGATGCCGCCCGCCGCGCCACCCCGCGCCTGCCCGCCATCGATATCGCCCAACGCCTGTCGATCAGCGAGGGCGCCCTCCAGGCGGCCCGCCTGGGCCGCGATGTCATCGGCCTGTCCCTGACGCCGGCGGAGCTCGCCGCGCGCTTCCATACCCTGGGACGGGTCAAGGCGCTGACCCGCTCCCGCCATGCGGTGCTGGAACAGCAGGGGGAGTGCCCGGCGCTCGGCGGCGCCCCCCAGGCCGGCCTGCTGCTGGCCCCCGGCGGCCTGGACATGCGCCTGCTGTTCGCCCACTGGCACTGGGCCTGCCTGATCCGTGACACCCTGCCCGATGCGCAGGGCGAGGCCCATGAGCGCCTGAGCCTGCAGGTCTTCGACCGCCACGGTCGCGCCCTGCTCAAGCTGTTCTGCCTGGAGACCTGGCCCGGCAAGGGCTGGCCGGCCCTGGAGAGCATCGGCAACGCCCATCCGCCGGTCTTTACCGGCACGGCAGATCCCGCGCCGCGGCCTCTGCCGGAGGCCCCGGGCCTGGCCGACGACTGGACGCGGATGCGCGACGTCCACCAGTTCTTTACCCTGCTGCGCCGCCACGGCCTGGCCCGCCACGAGGCCAATGCCCTGATGGAGGGGCGCTTTACCCGTCGCCTCGACGCCACGGCGGTGGCCACGGCCCTAGCACGGGCCGCCGAGCGGGAACTGCCGCTGATGCTCTTCGTCGCCAGCCCCGGCTGCGTCCAGATCCGTACCGGGCGGCTGCCGGCGCCCCAACGGATGCGCGGCTGGCTGAACCTCTTCGGCGAGGACTTCACCCTGCACCTGGACGACGCCGCCATCGCCAGCGTCTGGTCGGTACACAAGCCCAATCGGGACGGCGGCGTCACCAGCCTGGAGGCCTTCGATGCCCAGGGCGAGCTGATCCTGCAGCTCTACGCCGAACGCCGCGAGGGCAGCGGTGAACGCGGCGACTGGCGCGATCTGCTGGCCGAGCTGCGCGACGAGGAGGCGGTGGCATGAACCGCTGGCTGGTGCGCCTGGCCCTGGCCTGGCTGATGCCGATCTCGGCACTGACCACGGCGGCGCAGCCGCCGTCAAGGGACCTGGTACTCGGCGGCGACCTGGCCGAGATCGTTGCCGAACTGGGCGAGGCACAGCGGCTGATCGGTCGCGACGATACCAGCCAGTTCCCGGCCGCGATCGAAGCGCTCCCCTCGGTGGGCTACCTGCGCCAGCTGGCCGCCGAGGGGGTGCTGTCGCTTCGCCCGGAGCGGCTGCTGGTGGCGGACCAGGCCGGCCCGGCGGAGGTGCTGGCCCAGCTCGAGGCGAGCGGCGTTACGGTGATCCGCATCGCCACCCCGCCACGCCTCGAGGCGATTCCCGCCAAGGTGCGGGCGGTGGCCGACGCCCTCGGTCAAGCGGAGCGCGGCGAGGTCCTGGCCAGCCGCCTGGAGGCGGAGATCGCCGAACTCGCCGCCCTGCCAGAACTGCCGCCGCTGCGGGCGATGTTCCTGCTCGGCCATGGCGGTGCCACGCCCCGGGTCGCCGGTCGCGAGACCGCCGCCCAGGCGATGATGGATGCCGTGGGGGTGACCAACGCCTTCGCCGAGATGCCGGGCTACCAGCCGGTGGGGGGCGAGGCACTGATCCGCCAGGCCCCGGAGGTGGTGATCGCCACCCGCGGCGGCCTGGAGGCCATGGGCGGCGAGGCGCGCCTCTGGCAACTGCCGGGGCTGGCCCTAACCCCGGCGGGTCAGGCCCGGCGCCTGGTGGTCTTCGATGATCAGGCGCTGCTGGGCTTCGGCCCGCGCACCCCGGCGACCCTGCTGGCACTCTACGAACGCCTGGAGCGCCTGGCCATGGGGCAACTGCCCAGCACGGAGGCGACCCCATGAGCGCCCGCCCTCTCCATCAGGCGCCCCTGCTGGCCCTCTATGAACGCCTGGAATCCCTAGCCATGGAGCAACCGGCAGCGGCAAGAGGTGAGCCATGATCCTGCGACGCCCTTCCCTGCCCTGGCCCTCCCCCGCCTGGCCGACCCGCTCCGGCACCCTGGCCGGCCTGCTCCTGGCCCTGCTGGGGGCCTGGCTGCTGGGCGCCTTCAGCGGCAGCCTGGGGCTTTCGCCGCGGCTGCTGCTGGGCGAGTGGCCCAGCTCGTCGGACTGGCAGGTATGGTGGCAGCTGCGCCTGCCCCGCCTGCTGCTGGCCAGCCTGGTGGGCGCCATGCTGGCCGGCAGCGGCGCCGCCATGCAGGGGCTGTTTCGCAATCCCCTGGCCGACCCCAGCCTGCTGGGGCTGGCCAGCGGCGCGGGCCTGGCCGTGGCGCTGTGGATCGTGCTGCTGGGCGGTTCCGGTCTCTACGGACAGTTCCTGGCCGGCTTCCTGGGGGCCCTGGCGGTCTGCCTGCTGGTCTTTCGCCTGGGCGCCCAACGCCCCGGCCAGGAGGCGCTTTTTACCCTGCTGCTGGCGGGGCTGGCCATCAACACCCTGACTGGCGCCTTCGGCGGCCTGCTGGCCTTCGTGGCCAGCGACGAGCAGCTGCGCCAGCTAAGCCTGTGGGGCATGGGCAGCCTGGCCCACGCCCTCTGGCCGGCGGCCATCGGCGCACTGCTCTGCATTCCCCCGGCGCTGCTATGGCTGCTGCGTACGGCCCGCGGCCTGGACCTGCTGCAGCTCGGCGAGTTCACCGCCCACGGCGCCGGCCTCGATGCCCGCGCCCTCAAGCGTCGGGTGATCCTGGCCACCGCACTGGGGGTGGGGGTCTGCGTGGCCCTGGCCGGCATCATCGGCTTCCTGGGGCTGCTGGTGCCCCACTGCCTGCGCCTCTGGCTGGGGCCGGGGCATCGCCTGCTGCTCCCCGCCTCCATGCTAGGTGGCGCCCTCTTGCTGCTGGTGGCCGATACCCTGGCCCGCACCCTGGCCAGCCCCGCGGAGATCCCGGTGGGCCTGCTGACCAGCCTGCTGGGAGGTCCCTACTTCCTCTGGTTACTGCTACGCCGCCGCGCCTGAGAGACGCCCTAATAGGGCCCGGCTCTTTATCTTGCTTTGGTTACTGATGCGCCGCCGCGCCTGAGAGACGCCTATGCCCGAGAGACGCCTATGCTGACCCTGTTTTCCGCCGGTTTTACCACCACGCCACGCCTCGAGCCCATCAGCGACCGCCTGCTACCCGGTGAGCTGCTGGCCATCGTCGGCCCTAATGGCGCCGGCAAGAGCACCCTGCTGACCCTGCTCTCCGGCTTCCGTGCCCCGGAGCGGGGCAGCGTCTGCCTGGATGGCATGCCGCTGACCGCCTGGGCCCCCCAGGCCCTGGCCCGGCGTCGCGCCCTGGTGGCCCAGCAGGTACGCCCCAGTTTCGACTGGGGCGTGCGCGAGCTGGTGGCACTCGGCAGCGACGCCGCCCCAGAGCGGGTCGACGCTTGCCTGGCAGCCCTAGACCTGACCCATCTGGCCGAGCGGCGCATCACCGGCCTCTCCGGCGGCGAGGCCCAGCGCTGCCTGGTGGCCCGGGCGCTCTGCCAATTGGCGGCGGACCAGTTGGCGGGAGAGACGGGCACCACTGCCGATCAGTCCCCGCCGGGGCTCTTGCTGCTGGATGAACCCACCAGTGCCCTGGATATCGGCCAGCAGCAGCGCCTGATGCGGCTGCTGCGGCGCCTGGCCAGCGAACGCGGCCTGGCCATCGCCTGCGTGCTACACGACCTCAACCTGGCGGGGCGCTTCGCCCACCGGGTCTGGCTGTTGGAGAGGGGACAACGGATCGCCGCCGGCACACCCGAGGAGGTGCTTAGCGCCGCCCGCCTGGCCAGGGTCTTCGATGCCGAGCTCCGGGAAACCACCAGCGACGATGGCGAGCCCCCGGCCCTGGTACTGGCCCGCTAGGCCAAGCACCGGGCCCATACAAAGACGCCCCCGACGGTTGTCACCGTCGGGGGCGTCGCTTGGTGCCGGATTCGCTCGGCGGCGACTTAGCCGAGTAGGTCGCGAATGTCCTTGGCCTCCCAGTGCGGGAAGTGCTTGCGCACCAGGGCATTGAGGTCCTGCTCGAAGGCGGCCCAGTCCACCTGGCCGGGCCGACTCTGGCGGGCCTGCCCCAGGCCGCGGATCATGCCGGCGCCCACGGTGACGTTGCTCAGGCGATCGATCACCACGAAGCTGCCGGTGCCCGGGCTGCGGCGATAGTCGTCCACCGGCACCTCGGCGGTGAGTTCCACCTGGCAGCGGGCGATGGTATTGAGCTCCAGGCGCTCCGCCGGGTGGTGCTCCAGGGTATTGACGTCCACCTGGTAGTCGATGGCGCTGACCTGGCCGGAGAGGTCCCGGGTGGCCAGCTTGAAGTCGTAGAGGCGGCCCGGGGTCAGGGCGTCCTCGTGCATCCACACGATGTCCGCCTCGAAGACATTGGAGCCGGGCACCTCGGCATCGGCG
Organism: Bisbaumannia pacifica; assembly: GCF_007989625.1. Taxonomy (GTDB): domain Bacteria; phylum Pseudomonadota; class Gammaproteobacteria; order Pseudomonadales; family Halomonadaceae; genus Bisbaumannia; species Bisbaumannia pacifica. The sequence goes on along the minus strand of NZ_BJUK01000024.1, from coordinate 7,100 downwards.
GCGACGATCCAGTCGCCCCGGGAGATATCGATCTCGTCCTCCAGGGTCACGGTGATCGCCTGGCCGGGATAGGCCACCTCCAGGTCGCCATCCTGGGTGACGATGCGCGCCACCGTGGAGCGCTTGCCGGAGGGCAGCACCTGAATGGCCTGGCCGGGGCGCAGGATACCGGCGGCCAGGGTGCCGCAGTAGCCGCGGAAGTCCAGGTTGGGACGATTGACGTACTGCACCGGCAGGCGCAGGTCGGTGAGGTTCTGGTCCCGAGAGACCTCCACGCCCTCGAGCAGCTCGAGCAGCGCCGGGCCGTCGTACCAGGGCATCGCTTCGCTGGGGTTGACCACGTTGTCGCCCTTGAGCGCCGAGATCGGCACGAAGCGGATATCCCGGGCATTCAGCTTCTCGGCCACCTGCTGGTACTCGGCGACGATCTCGTGGAAGCGCTGCTCGGCGAAGTCCACCAGGTCCATCTTGTTGATCGCCACCACCAGGTGCTGGATGCCCAGCAGGTCGGCGATAAAGCTGTGGCGCCGGGTCTGGGTCTGCACCCCGTAACGGGCATCGATCAGGATGATGGCGAGGCTGGCGGTGGAGGCCCCGGTGGCCATGTTACGGGTGTACTGCTCGTGCCCCGGGGTGTCGGCGATGATGAACTTGCGCTTGTCGGTGGAGAAGAAGCGATAGGCCACATCGATGGTGATGCCCTGCTCGCGCTCCGACTGCAGGCCATCCACCAGCAGCGCCAGGTCCACCTCCTCGCCGGTGGTACCGCTGGTCTTGGAGGCCTGGGTGATGGCCGCCAGCTGATCCTCGTAGATCATCTTGGAATCGTGGAGCAGCCGGCCGATCAGCGTCGACTTGCCGTCATCCACGCTGCCGCAGGTGATAAAGCGCAGCAGATCCTTGTTCTCGTGCTCGTGGAGATACTGTTCGATATCGTCCGCGATCAGTGCCGATTGATGTGACATCTTCAAACCCTTTACTGGAAGCTGGTGACCCGATGAACCGCCGGCGCGTCGTTAGAAGTAGCCTTCGCGCTTCTTCTTCTCCATGGAACCGGCCTGATCGTGGTCGATGGCGCGGCCGCTGCGCTCGGAGGTGCGGGTCAGCAGCATCTCCTGGATGATCTCCGGCAGGGTCGCGGCCTGGGACTCGACGGCGCCGGTGAGGGGGTAGCAACCCAGGGTCCGGAAGCGCACCCACTTCTCCTCGGGCACCTCGCCCGGCTCCAGGGGCAGGCGCTCGTCGTCCACCATGATCTGCATGCCGTCGCGCTCCACCACCGGACGCGGCGCGGCGTAGTAGAGGGGCACGATAGGAATCTGCTCCAGGTAGATGTACTGCCAGATATCCAGCTCGGTCCAGTTGGAGAGCGGGAAGACGCGGATCGACTCGCCCTTGTTGATCTTGCCGTTGAACAGGCTCCACAGCTCCGGGCGCTGGTTCTTGGGATCCCAGCGGTGGAACTTGTCGCGGAAGGAGTAGACCCGCTCCTTGGCGCGGCTGGCCTCCTCGTCGCGGCGGGCGCCGCCGAAGGCGGCGTCGAAGCCGTACTTGTCCAGGGCCTGCTTGAGGGCCTGGGTCTTCATGGTGTCGGTGTACTTGGCGCTGCCGTGATCGAAGGGGGTGATATTGGCCGCCCGCCCCTCCTCGTTGATGTACTCGATCAGCTCCATGTCGGCCTCCGCGGCCATGCGGTCGCGGAACTCGATCATCTCCTTGAACTTCCAGGTGGTATTGATATGCATCAAGGGGAAGGGAGGCGTGCCGGGATAGAAGGCCTTGCGCGCCAGATGCAGCATCACCGAGGAGTCCTTGCCGATGGAGTAGAGCATCACCGGGTTGGAGAACTCGGCGGCCACTTCACGGATGATATGGATCGACTCGGCTTCGAGTTGCTTGAGATGGGTCTGTCGCTCGGGAGAAAGCATCGCGGCTTGGCAACCTCTTGTAACCTGGGACGGCGCATCGCCGTGGGTGGGCTGCCAGTGGCGCCGGTCGACGCCGAGCGCTAGCGGTCGATCGACCGGAAAAGCGCCCGCGGACGCGCCATGGCAGCGTCATGCCAGCTAGGGTACTGAGGGCGCAACAATAACGTCAAAGAATTAAGAACTATCTTTTTAGCCTACAAAGGAATAAGCAAGCGCACGCCATCAGAGGTCGACCCGCTCGACCCAGGTGGTCAGCCGCTCGCCATCCAGGTCGATCACCCGGTAGCCGGGCCGCGAGGCCTGGTCGATGGCGAACTCGGGAGAGCCACCGAGAAACTGATCGGTCGTGGCGGGCGTGCCATAGACCGCCACCTCGCCCTCGGGCAGGCGCCGCGCCCCGACGAAGGCCTGGTGGATATGCCCGCAGAGCACCGCCTTGACCTGAGGATGCGGCGCCAGGGTCTCCCAGAAGGCCTCACCGTCGGCCAACCCGATGGCGTCCATCCAGGCGGAGCCGATGGCCAGGGGCGGATGGTGCATGGCCACCAGGGTCGGGCGCTCGTCCAGGGTCAGGCTGTCGGCCAAGTCCGCGAGGCGCTCGGCTCCCAGCTCGCCATGGGGCCGCCCCAACACCCGGGTATCGAGCATCAGCAGCCGCCAGGCGCCCAGGTCGAGCTCGTCATGGAAGTCGCGAGTCTCGGTCATAAAGTCGCCATGATCGTGGTTGCCGGGCAACCAGAACCAGGGGCACTCCATGGCGGAGAAAGCCTCGGCGGCATGGCGATAGGAGGCGGGAGTCTCGTCCTGGCTGACATCGCCGGTGACCAGCAGCAGGTCGGGGCGCAGCCGCCGGGCGTGTTCCAGCACTCGGTGCAGCTGACGCAGGGGCACGCCGGCCCGGGAGCGAGCCTCGGGGTCGGCATGCAGGTGACAATCGGTGACTTGCACCAGACGCATCAATTCAGCTCCGGCAGATCCAGGGAGTGACCGTGGGCCAGGGCATGCTCCAGCCATTCGCCGAGGAAACGGTTGATCTGCAGCTTCTCGTCGGGCTGATGCATGCGGGCATTGGGGTAGCGATAGCGCCCGTGGAAGTGGCGCTGGCGCTGGAAGTCGGTGACCTCGGCCATGCGCACGTCGTGGTAGAGGTGCACCAGCATGCGCGGCGGCTCGACGAAGGCATCCATGATGCCGCTCTGGGAGACCCGCAGGCGGCTGGTATAAGGCGCCTCCTCGACCAGCTCCAGCCACAGGGAGCCGAAGCGCTGTTCGCGACCGCGCAGGGCGATCTCGCGAGTCTCGCCGGGGCTAAGCTCCCCCACCAGGCGCGACAGGCGCAGGTAGTTGATGCTGCATTCGGCCTGCAGCCCCTTGAGGTCGGATACATAGGCGGCTCTTGCCATGGCGTTACCTCCGTGCTCGCAATGCGGCCCGCTCCCGTGCCAACCAGTGGAAGGCGATCAGGCACATGGCGTTGTCGAGTCGTCCGGCCTCGAGGAGTTCCCAGGCCTCGCCGAAGGGTAGCACATGTACCTGGATATCCTCGTGCTCGCTGGCCAGGCCATGTACGCCGCCGAGCCCACGGCTGTCGGTCAGCCCCAGGTAGAGGGTGACCCGCTCGTCGCAGGCGCCGGGGCTGGGGTAGTAGCTGTGCAACTCGATCAGCTCGGCGAGGCGGCACCCCGCCTCCTCGAGGGCCTCGCGGCGGGCCACCTCGGCGGGGGCCTCCCCCGCCTCTACCAGGCCGGCGATCGGCTCCAGCTTCCAGGGGCCCTGGGGGTCGTCCAAGGCGCCGGCGCGCAGCTGCTCCACCAGCACCACGCGATCGCGCTCCACGTCGTAGGGCAGCACCCCCACGGCATCCCGGCGCACATGCACCTCGCGCTTGATGGTAGGGCTCCAGCCACCCTGGAAGAGGCGATGGCGCAGGGTGCGCTCTTCCAGGCGGAAGAAGCCCTGATGCAGGCGGGTGGTCTCCAGGCGCTCCACGTCAGCATTGCCGAAGCGCGGCCTGAGCAGGGTCAAGGATCGGTCGCCGGTATCGGCCATGACACCTCCGGGGTCAACGAAGGGGCCATTATCCGGTCATGGGACGGCGATGCCAACCGCCTCTCTCCCCCGCCAGCCCTCTCCTAGCCCTCGAGGCGGCGCAGCAGGGCCCGGGCCTGGGTACGCAGCGCCTCGTCGGAGGCCTGGCGCTCGCCGCGCGTCTCGCCCTCCAGGGCGCGGCGGGCGTGTGCTATGGCCTCGTCCTGGCGTCCCGACTCGACGAGGAACTCGGCATAGTAGAAGTTGACGTCGATGCCCTGGGGACGAATCGCCAGGGCCCGCTGGAACATCGCCTCGGCGGTGTCGTCATCGCCGAAGCCGATCAGCCCCCCCGGCACCCGGTCATAGAGCGCCCCCAGGGTCACATAGGCGGAGCCGTTGAGACCCTGGGGGTCGAGCTCGACGGCCCGTTCCAGGGCCTCACGGGCGCCACGGGCCCGGCTCAGGGCGCCCAGGCCGCCGCGCTCGCGGGCCTCGGAAGCGAGAATAATGCCCTGCCAGGTCAGCAACTCGGCGGCCTCGGGGTACTCCCCGACCAGGGTCTCGGCTCGCTCGGCCAGGGCCGCCAGGGCATCGCCCTGCTCACCGGGCTGGGTGGTGATCCGCTCCCACTGCCGTCGCAGCTCGGCGACCTCCTGCTGCTGGGCAACGGCCAGCGGCGAGAAAACGAGACTGACGCCCAGGGCCAGGGCGGGAAAGGCATGACGCTTGGACATGATCGGGCTCCTTGCTTGTTATTGTGACGGTGGCGCCACCGTCACTCTAACGAACGTTTGAATCACACCCTAGCCCACCAAAGTCGTAGCCGTCCCTTGGCGCCGGCCCAACGGCGCAGTAAGGTCCCAGCAATAGCCAATGGAGAACCTCATGAAAGGTCGTAATATGACCCGCTGGCGCGATCCGGCCAAGGATCCGCGCCAGGAGCCCAAGAGCCACCTGATCACCGCCGAGGGCGCCGAGCGCCTGCGCGGCATCCTCGACCACCTCTCGCGAGTCAAGCGCCCGGCCCTATCGACCAAGGTGGGCGAGGCGGCGGCACTGGGTGATCGCAGCGAGAACGCCGACTACACCTACAACAAGAAGGAACTCAACCGGGTCATCGCGCGGATCCGCTACCTCACCAAGCGCCTCGACGAACTGCAGGTGGTGGATCGCCTGCCGGCGGACACCTCCCGGGTCTACTTCGGCGCCTTCGTTACCCTGGAGGATGACAACGGCGAGGCGATGACCCTGCGCATCGTCGGCCATGACGAGACCGATACCGCCAAGCGCTGGATCAGCATCGACGCGCCCCTGGCCAAGGCGCTGCTGGGCAAGGAGGAGGAGGATGAGGTGACGGTGGCCGCCCCCGGCGGCGAGACCACCTATCTGATTACCGAGATCCGCTACCGTGAGCCGGGCACGAAATAATCAGCACTTGATGGCCCGATAGACCCGGAAGCGGCGATCGTCGGCGAGGATCTCGAAGCCGCCGAAGCTCGCCTCGAGCAGGTCGGGATAGGGCAGGAAGGCATTGGCCACCAGCCACAACTCGCCGCCGGGCGTGAGGTAGGCCGGCGCCTCGCGAATCAGCCGCCCCGCCGGGCCATAGTCGATGGCCCTCTCTTGATGGAAGGGCGGGTTGCTGATGATGCGCTCGAAGCGCGCCCCCTCGGGCAACCCCGAATAGACGTCCCCGGCCACCACCTCGCCGGCCAGGTCGTTGGCGGCCAGGCTGCGCCGGGTCGCCTCCACCGCGAAGGCGTTGATATCGGTGGCGCTGACCCGGGCCCCGCGGCGGGCCAGCCAGCAGGCCAGGATGCCGTCGCCGCAGCCCATGTCCAGGGCGCGGAAGGGGCCCTCGGGCAGGCGCGGCGCCAGGGTCTCCAGCAGCAGCCGGGTGCCGTCGTCCAGCTTGCCATGGCCGAAGACCCCCGGGTGACTGTGCAGGGTCAGCCCCTCGGCCTCGAAGCTCTGCCAGGCCAGGGCCGGATCCAGGGCCACCCGCCCCACCCGGGTCTCGAAGAGGCTGCAACGGCGGGCGCTGTCGCGCTTGCGACAGCCCAGCCCCAGGGCCGCCAGCACCTTGAGCACCCGCTTGATGCCGCCGTTGTTCTCCCCCACCAGCCATAGCGGCGTGCCTTCGGGCAGGCGCTGGCAGAGCGACAGCAGCCACCACTCCCCCAGGGTATGACTCTTGGGCCAGAACAGCACCGCCCCCGGCACCTCGCCCAGGGGTGTCGTGGCGAAGGGGTCGTGAACCACGCCGCCCCGGGCGCGCCAGTCGGCCGACTGGGCGGCATCGCCACTCAGCAGGGCAGTCTCTTGCGGGGACAACCAGGCGTCCCGGGGCGGGGCCACCCAGAGCCAGTGGCGGTGGTCCTGCTCCTGGCGTTCGAGGAGTTGGCAGACGGGGGTCTCGGCGGACATGGCAGTCACTCGGGTTTGTGCAGGGTGTAGAGCAGGTAACGCCCCAGGCGCCAGTGGGGCTCGACGTCGCAGTAGCGCCGCTCCAGCGCCAGCAGCTGCTCCAGTTGTGCCTCGTCGGGATGGCGCTCGCGCAGGTAGTCCTGGAAGACGCGAATCCCCGCCACGGCGGTGATCTCGAGCCCCTGGGCCTCGGCCCAGGTGGCGATCTGATCGTGGGTCAGCGGCGAGATGGGCGTCAGGCGCTGGCGTCGGCCGGCGCCCTCCAGGCGATCCGCCAGGGCCTTCTCCAGGTTGCCCTTGACCACATTGGAGAAGCGCAGGGCATCCCGGTTGAAGATCATCAGCGAGAGCTGACCGCCGGGAGCCAGCAGGCTCGCCAGGGTGGCCAGGGCCGCCTCGGGGTCGGCCAGCCACTCGAGTACCGCATGGCAGACGATCAGCGGCCAGGGCCCCGGGGCCGCCTCGGGCAGCCGCTGCAGGGGTTCCCGCAGGAAGCGCACCGACTGCCCCGCCAGGGCTGCCCGGGCCCGGGACAGCATCTCCTCGGCGGGTTCGGCCAGGGTCACCTCATGGCCGCGGGCGGCGAACCAGGCGGCCATCTGGCCCAGGCCACCGCCGACGTCGAGCAGCGGCTGGCCGTCGAGCTCGAGCTGGCGGGGCAGGCAGTGATCGAGCAACGCCAGGCGCAGGGCGCCGCGCGGCGAGCCGTAGAGA
>NZ_BJUK01000023.1 GCF_007989625.1 Bisbaumannia pacifica | reverse complement strand
TTTGCGGAGTGCCTGCCTCCAGGGTAGCCCCGGGCCTCGATATACCAGGCTGTCATATCAGGGCATCAAGGCCGGGGCGCCGAGGCCGGCCATCTCGTCGAAGCCGAACATCAGGTTGAGGTTCTGGATCGCCTGGCCGGAGGCGCCCTTGACCAGGTTGTCGATTACCGCCAGCACCACGACGGTGTCGCTGTCGCCGGGGCGGTGCACCGCCAGGCGGCAGATATCGCTGCCCTTGACGCTGCGAGTCTCCGGGTGGCTGCCGGCGGGCATCACGTCCACCGCCGGCTCGTCGGCGAAGCGCTTCTCGAACAGCGCCTGGAGGTCACCGGGCTCGCCGTTGAGGCGGCCATAGAGGGTGGCGTGGATACCGCGAATCATCGGCGTCAGGTGGGGGACGAAGGTCAGGCCCACCGGCTGTCCGGCGGCCTGGGTCAGGCCCTGACGAATCTCCGGCAGGTGGCGGTGGCCGCTGGCGCCGTAGGCCTTGAAGGATTCGCTGGCCTCGGCCAGCAGCGAGGGCACCTTGGCGCCGCGGCCGGCGCCGGTGACCCCGGACTTGCAGTCGGCGATGACGTGCTGGGCATCGATCAGGCCTGCCTCCAGCAGCGGCAGCAGGCCCAGCTGCACGGCGGTGGGGTAGCAGCCCGGCACGGCGATCAGGCGCGCGCCGCGGATCGCCTCGCGATTGACCTCCGGCATGCCATAGACCGCCTCCTCGAGCAGCTCCGGAGCGCCGTGGGGCTGGCCATACCACTGGGCCCACTCCTCGGCATCCTTGAGGCGGAAGTCGGCGGAGAGGTCGATCACCCGGGTGCCGCGGGCCAGTAGCTCGCCGGCCAGGGCGTGGGCCACCCCGTGGGGCGTGGCGAAGAAGACCGCATCACAGGCCGCCAGGCGCTCGGGATCCGGTTCGCTGAAGGCCAGGTCATAGTGACCGCGCAGGTTGGGGTACATGTCGCTGACCGCGACGCCCGCCTCGGAGCGGGAGGTGATCAGGGTCACCTCGACCTGGGGGTGTTGCGCCAGCAGGCGCAGCAACTCGACGCCGGTGTAGCCGGTGCCGCCGACGATACCAACCTTGATCACGATGCACTCCTTCTTGACCGAATCTGACGAAAGCCTGCCTTTATGATACATCTCTAGGGCCTGCCACCCCACTCTTAGAGGCCCTCCTTTGCCGCGACTCCGCCTGCCCCGCCCCAGCCTCGAGGCCTTCCGCCGCCAGCTGGCCAGCGTCGATGCCCTGCCCCAGCTCTGCGTGCTGGGGCTGATCTCGGGCCTGTTGACCGGCGGGGTGATGGTGGCCTTTCGTCTGCTGTTGGAGGGCGGCGCCCTGGCGCTGATGCCGGCCGGCGGGGTGGAGGCCTTCGAGTCCCTGGAGCCCTGGCTGCGGGCCCTGCTGCCACTGCTGGCGGTGGCGCTGATCGGCGCCGGGCTCGGCTGTCAGCCGGCGGCGGCCCGCAAGCTGGGGGTCGGCCATGTGGTGGAGCGGCTGAGCCAGCACCAGGGACGCTTTCCGCTGCGCAACTGGCTGAACCAGTGGTGGGTGGGGGCCGTGGCGGTGCTGGGCGGGCTCTCCGCCGGGCGCGAGGGGCCGGCCATCCATCTCGGGGCCGCCGCCTCCAGCGGTATCGGCCAGCTGCTGCGGCTGCCCCACAACAGCCTGCGGGTGCTGGTGGCCTGCGGCACCGCGGCGGGGATCTCCGCCTCCTTCAATACCCCCATCGCCGGGGTCATCTTCGCCATGGAAGTGGTGATGATGGAGTACACCATCACCGGCTTTATGCCGGTGATCCTGGCCTCGACCATGGGCGCGGTGGTGGCCCAACTGGTGTATGGCGCCGAACCGGCCTTCCAGGTGCCCATCCTCAGCCTGGAGTCGCTGACCAACCTGCCCTGGATCGTGGTCACCGCCCTGGTCATCGGCCTGCTGGCGGGGGCCTTTATCCGCGTGGCCCGCAGCGGCGAACGCCTGGCGGGGCTGCCCTTCTGGCTGCGCCTGCTGCTGGCCGGCGGTGCCACCGCTGTCCTGGCCTGGTGGTACCCCCAGGTGCAGGGGATCGGCTACGACAGCCTGGCCCTGGCGCTGAACGGCGAGCTGGCCCTGGACGTGCTGCTGGCCCTGGTGGTGGGCAAGCTGCTGCTGACCGCCTTCACCCTGGCCTGTGGGGTGCCCATCGGCATCATCGGGCCGGTGCTGGTGGTGGGCGCCGCCGCCGGGGCCCTGAGCGGCCTGCTGGGCGTCTGGCTGTGGCCGGGGGCGGCCGCCGACCCGGGGCTCTACGCCATGCTAGGCATGGCGGCGATGATGGGCGCCGTGCTCCAGGCGCCCCTGGCGGCGCTGATGGCGTTGCTGGAGCTGACCCATAACCCCAATATCATCCTGCCGGGGATGCTGGCGGTGGTGATCTCCGGGCTGACGGCGAGGCAGTTATGGCGCTGCGATGGGCTCTTCGTGACCCTCACCCGCCAGGGCCTGCACCCCCTGCAGCAGCCGCTGATGCAGGCCCTCTCACGGGTCTCGGTACCGGCGGTCATGGAGTCGCGGGTGGCGGTGACCCTGCGCCAGGTCACCCACGACGAGGCCCAGGCCCTGCTGGATCACAAGCCGAGCTGGATCGTGATTCGCCGCTCCACGGATGACAAGCCGACCCTGGCCCTCAAGGCCGCGGACCTGGCCCGGGCCCTGCTCGATCCGCGCTGGGCCGACCAGGCGCAGATCGATCTACTGGAAGTGCCGGGCCAGCGCCTGGACATGGCCGCCATCCCGGTGCAGGCGACCCTCTCCGAGGCCTTCCAGCGCCTCGACCAGCACGACGTGGATGCGCTCTATGTGGAGAACCCGGTGGCGCCACCCGGGCGGCGGATTTCCGGTATCATCACCCGCGAAGCCATCGAGCTCTACTACCGTTTCCGGCCTCCGCGCTGAGGTCGTCCCCACCCCCTGCTGGAGTCGCTATGTATCCGTGGATCAAGGCCCTGCACCTGATCGCCGTGGTCACCTGGTTCGCCGCCCTCTTCTATCTGCCGCGTCTGTTCGTCTATCACGCCATGGCCCGGGATCAGGGGGATCGCCAGGCCATCGACTACTTCCTGGTGATGGAGCGCAAGCTCTACCGCGGCATCATGACCCCCTCGATGATCGCGGTGCTGCTGCTGGGCGGCTGGATGCTCTACCTGGTGCCCGGCTGGCTGAGTCAGGGCTGGCTGCATGCCAAGCTGACCCTGATCGTGCTGCTGGTGGGCTATCACCATGTCTGCCTGGCGCATATGAAGCGGCTCGCCGCCGGTACCTGCGACAAGTCCCATCGCTATTTCCGGGTCTTCAATGAGTTGCCGGTGGTGGTGTTGCTGGCGGTGGTGATCCTCGCCGTGGTGAAGCCGTTCTGATGGCGGCTTCGAGCGAGACCCGTGAGTTGCCGGTGGTGCTGGTGCTGGCCGGCCATGATCCCTGCGGCGGCGCCGGCCTGGTGGCCGACAGCGAGGCCATCGCCGCCTGTGGCGCCTGGGCGCTGACCGTGCCCACTGCCCTGACGGTGCAGAACAGCGCCGACGTGGCGGCGGTATTGCCCTGCGCCGGCGAGCAGATTCGCCGCATGGCGGCGGCATTGGGCGAGTTCCGGGTGGCCGCCATCAAGGTGGGCCTGGTGGCCAGCCTGGAGGCGCTGGACGCGGTGGTGGATGTGATCAAGCGCTACCCCGGGGTGCCCCTGGTGGTGGATCCGGTGCTCAAGGCCGGCGGCGGCCGAGAACTATCCACAGCCGAACTGGTGGATGCCTTCCGCGAGCGGCTGCTACCCCTTGTGGATATCTTGACGCCCAACCGCGACGAGCTGGCGCGCCTGGCCGGCCCCGAGCTCGAGGACGAGACCCAGCGCTGTGTGGAACTGCTCTCCCTGGGCTGCCAGGCGGTCCTGGTCACCGGCACCGACAGTCCCGAGGCGGGACAGCCCCCGGATAGGGTTGTCCACACCCTGCATACCCCGGACAATGATCGCCAATGGCAGTGGCCGCGCTTAGCCGGCAGTTACCACGGCTCCGGCTGCACCCTGGCGGCGGCCCTGGCGGCCCGCCTGGCGGTGGGCGAACCCCTGGCCGGCGCCTGCGAGCAGGCCCAGGACTTCACCTGGCAGGCCCTCAAGCATGGCTGGCGCCCGGGCGAGGCCCAGGCCCTGCCGCGGCGCCTGTGGCGCCATCCCGACTGGACCCTGACGGCGGAGTAGTTATGCACAACCCTAGCTGGGCCCGTGGCCTCTATGCGATCACCGATGCCGCGCTGCTGCCCGACGACCCGCGCCTGCTGGCCGGCTGCGAGGCGGCCCTGCGCGGCGGCCTGGCGCTGCTCCAGTACCGCGACAAGTCGACGCAGGCCGACAAGCGCCTGCGCCAGGCCCGGGCCCTGGCCGCCCTGTGCCGCGACTATGACGTGCCGCTGATCATCAACGACGATACCGCCCTGGCCGAGCGCCTGCGCCGGGAGGGCCACGCCAACGTCGGCCTGCACCTGGGCCAGGGCGACGGTGCCCTGGCCGAGGCCCGCGAGCGCCTGGGCCCCGAGGCGATCCTCGGCGCCACCTGCCATGGTCGCCTGGCCCTCGCCGAGCGGGCCGCCCGGGAGGGCGCCAGCTATGTGGCCTTCGGGCGCTTCTTCGCCTCCCGCACCAAGCCCGAGGCCCCCCCCGCCACCCTCGACCTGCTGGGCGAGGCCGAGGCCATCGGCCTGCCGCGGGTGGCCATCGGCGGCATCGACGCCGAGACCATCGGCGCGGCCCGTCGGGCCGGCGCCGACCTGCTGGCCACGGTGGCGGCGGTCTTCGCCGCCGCCGATATCGAGGCCAGCGTCCGCGACCTGAACCGCCGGCTGAGCGCCTGTTAAACGCTTATCCACAGGCTGCTCACGAAAGTTATCCGCACTATCCAGATAGTTATCCACAATTTCATCATGAGAGGCTTCCATGACCACCTCCGCACAGCTCTTCGAACAGGCCTGCCGTCATATCCCCGGGGGCGTCAACTCGCCGGTGCGTGCCTTCAAGGGCCTCGAGCGGCCGCCGGTGTTTATCGAGCGCGCCCAGGGCGCCTACCTCTTCGACGTGGAGGGCCAGCGCTATATCGATTACGTGGGCTCCTGGGGGCCCATGATCACCGGCCATGCCGACCCGGAGGTGCTGGGCGCGGTGCGCGAGCGCCTCGACCTGGGGCTCTCCTTCGGCACCCCCACCGCCATCGAGACCACCATGGCGGATCTGATCTGCGAGATCCTGCCCAGCATCGAGCTGGTGCGCATGGTCAACTCCGGCACCGAGGCCACCATGTCGGCGATCCGCCTGGCCCGGGGCTATACCGGCCGAGACAAGATCGTCAAGTTCGAGGGCGATTACCACGGCCACTCCGACTCCCTGCTGGTCAAGGCCGGTTCTGGGGCCCTGACCCATGGCGAGCCCAGCTCCCCGGGGGTGCCCGCCTCCCTGGCCGAGCACACCATCACCCTGCCGCATAACGACCTGGATGCCGTGGAACAGTGCTTCTCCGAATTGGGCGAGCAGATTGCCGGCATCATCGTCGAGCCGGTGGCCGGCAACATGAACTGCATCCCGCCGCTGCCGGGCTTCCTGGAGGGGCTGCGCAAGGCCTGCGACCGTCACGGCAGCGTGCTGATCTTCGACGAGGTGATGACCGGCTTCCGGGTCGCCCTGGGTGGCGCCCAGGCCTACTACGGCATCACCCCGGACCTGACCTGCCTGGGTAAGATCGTCGGCGGCGGCATGCCAGTGGGGGCCTTCGGGGGCAAGCGCGAGATCATGGAGCAGATCTCGCCCCTGGGCCCGGTCTACCAGGCCGGCACCCTCTCCGGCAGCCCATTGGCCATGGCCGCCGGCATCGCCCTGCTCACCAAGGTGCGCGAGCCCGGTTTCCACGATGCCCTGGCCCAGCGGGTCGAGACCCTCTGCAGCGGCCTCGAGACACGCGCCAAGGCGGCCGGCATCGAGATGATCACCCAGCGCGCCGGCGGCATGTTCGGGGTCTTCTTCACCGGCCAGTCCCGGGTCGACAACTTCGCCCAGGCCACCGCCTGCGATGCGGCGGCCTTCCGCACCTTCTTCTCGGCCATGCTCGACGAGGGTGTCTACCTGGCGCCGTCCGCCTATGAGGCGGGCTTCATGTCCAGCGCCCATACTGCGGAGGACATCCAGGCCACCCTGGATGCCGCCGAGCGGGCCTTCGCCCGACTGGCCCAGCGCTAACTCGTCGTCAGGAGGTGTCACGGTGAGCGAGACCCTGATCCAGGCCCTGCGGGACCCGGCCTGCTACGACCATGACGTCACGGGCGTCGAGGTCCATGAGACGCATATCTCGTGGATCCTGCTCACCGGTGACTACGCCTACAAGATCAAGAAGCCGCTGGAGTTCGGTAGCTTCCTCGACTTCTCGACCCTGGAGCAGCGTCGCCGGCTCTGCGAGCAGGAGGTGCGTCTCAACCGGCGCCTGGCGCCCAGCCTCTACCTGGCGGCGGTGCCCATCTCCGGCACCCCGGAGGCGCCGCGGGTCGATGATGCCAGCGCGCCCTTCGAGTACGCGGTGAAGATGCGCCAGTTCAGCAATCGCCACCTGTTCAGCACCCTCCAGGAAGAGGGCAGCCTCTCCCTGGAGCTGATCGATGACCTGATCGATCAACTGGTGGATTTCCACGAGAGCGCCGCGCGCATCGCCCCGGACGATCCCCTGGGCGGGGCCGAGGCCACCGCCGAGATCCTCGCCCGGGAGTTCACCCTGATCGCCCCACGCTTGCCGGGGGAGGCACGCCTGGCTCGCCTGGAGCGACTCCAGGCCCTGGTCGAGGAGACCCAGGCGCGCCTGGCACCGGTCCTGACCGAACGCCATGCCCAGGGCTTCGTGCGCGAGACCCATGGCGATATCCACCTGGGCAACGCGGTGCGGCACCGGGGGCGGGCGCTGCTCTTCGACGGCATCGAGTTCAACGATGCGCTGCGCTGGAGCGATGTGGGCTGTGACCTGGCCTTCCTGCTGATGGACCTGGAGGCCCGGGACGAGCGTGCCCTGGCTCATCACGCCCTGAATCGCTACCTGGAGCTCTCCGGCGACTACGGCCTGGTCAGGGCCCTGGGCTACTACAAGCTCTATCGGGCCCTGGTGCGGGTCAAGGTGGCGGCGCTGCGCCTGGAACAGGTCGGTGGCGACGAGCGCGAGGCGGTACTGGCCGAGATCGATCACTACCTGGGCCTGGCCGAGGGCTATGCGGAGTTCCGCTTCCCCTACCTGGTGCTGGGGGCCGGCGTCTCCGGCAGCGGCAAGAGCCGCTTCACCGGCGAGATGGTGCGCCGCCTGGGCGCGGTGCGGCTGCGCTCCGACGTGGAGCGCAAGCGCCTCTACGGCTTCGCACCCCTGGCCGATAGCCGCGGCAGCGACGTGGCTCTCTATGCCCCCGAGGCCACCCGACGCACCTACCAGCGCCTGGCCCGGTTGACCGGCACCCTGCTGGAGGCGGGGCTGCCGGTGTGCATCGATGCCACCTGCCTGGCTCGCTGGCAGCGGGACCTGCTGAGCCACGAGGCGGAGGCCCGCGGTCTGCCGCAGCTGATCGTCAGCTTCGAGGCCGACGAGGCGACCCTGCGCCGACGCATCGAGAAGCGCACCCGCCGCGGCGGCGACCCCTCCGAGGCGGGCCTGGCGGTGCTGGAGCGCCAGCTGGCCACCCGGGAGCCCTTCGCCGAGGAGGAACGTTGTCATCTGGTGCATCTGGATACCACGGCCGCGGATGCCAGCGAGACCCTGGTCAGCCTGATTCGCCAACATATGGGCCATGCGGTGGGTGAGGTCGATTGACCTATGTCACTCGCTGGCATGAAGCCAGCGGCGATTGACCGAGCGGTCAGCCTGATTCGCCAACCTATGGGCCATGCGGTGGGCGAGGTGAATTGACCTAAGTCGGGCCGCTGGGAAGATGCCAGCGGCGATTGACCGAGCGGTCAGCCTGATTCGCCAACCTATGGGCCATGCGGTGGGTGAGGTCGATTGACCAAGAGATAAGCCATGTTAGGAGTAGTGAATGAGTGAACCCCAGTCCCTGGTGCTGGCCAGCGGTAACGCCGGCAAGCTGCGCGAGTTCGAGGCCCTGCTGGCGCCGCTGGGCTTTCGCGTGCGGCCCCAGGCCGAGTTCCGGGTCCCCGAGGTGGAGGAGACCGGCCTGACCTTCGTGGAGAATGCCCTGCTCAAGGCCCGGGAGGCGTGCCGAATCAGCGGCCTGCCGGCCCTGGCCGATGATTCGGGCCTGGAGGTGGATGCTCTCAAGGGGGCGCCGGGGATCTACTCGGCCCGCTATGCCGGCGAACCGAAGAGTGATGAACGCAACAACCACAAGCTGCTGGAGGCCCTGACGGAGGTACCGGAGGGCCAGCGCAGTGGCCGCTATTGGTGCGTGCTGGTCTACCTGCGCCACGCCGAGGATCCGGTACCGCTGATCGTCCAGGCGTGCTGGGAGGGCGAGATCCTGGCCCACCCCCGAGGCGAAGGGGGCTTCGGCTATGATCCGCTGTTCTGGCCCCGGGGCGCCGGCATGAGCGCCGCCGAGCTCTCGGCCCAGGAGAAGAACCGCCTGAGTCATCGCGGCCGAGCCATGGCCGAGCTGGTGGAGCGGCTGCGGGCATGAATCGCCCCCTGCCGCCCCTGTCGCTCTATCTGCACGTGCCCTGGTGCGTGCGCAAGTGCCCCTACTGCGATTTCAACTCCCACGGGGTGGGTGCCGGGGCCAGCCTGCCCGAGGACGACTACCTGGTGGCGCTGCTCGCCGATCTGGAGGCGGAGCTGCCCCTGGTGGCGGGGCGCGAGCTGGTCAGCGTCTTTATCGGCGGCGGCACCCCCAGCCTGATGTCGGCGGACTTCTATCGGCGTTTCCTGGCGCGGCTGGAGGAGGCGCTGCCCTGGGCCGCGGATATCGAGATCACCCTGGAGGCCAACCCCGGCACCTTCGAGCAGGCGCGCTTCGCCGCCTATCGCGAGGTGGGCATCAACCGCCTCTCCCTGGGGGTACAGAGTTTTCAGGACGCCCAGCTCCAGGCCCTGGGGCGGATCCATGGCGGCCTGGAGGCAGAGCGGGCGGTGAGGGAGGCCCGGGCGGCGGGCTTCGACAACCTCAATATCGACCTAATGCATGGCCTGCCGGGGCAGAGCCCGGCGCTGGCCCTGGACGATATCGACCGGGCCCTGGCGCTCTCCCCCAGCCACCTCTCCTGGTATCAGCTGACCCTGGAGCCCAATACCGAATTCCATTCGCGGCCGCCGGTGCTGCCGGAGGAAGAGGCCTTGTGGGCGATCCAGGACGCCGGCCATGAACGCCTGGAGGCCGCCGGCCTCGCCCGCTACGAGATCTCCGCCTACGCGCACCCCGGACGCCAGGCCCGGCACAACCTCAATTACTGGCGCTTCGGCGACTACCTGGGCATCGGCGCCGGCGCCCATGGCAAGCTGAGTCGAGAGACGCCGCAGGACGGTGGCCTGATCATCGAGCGGCGCTGGAAGAGTCGCCAGCCGGAGGCCTATCTGCGTCGTCGCGAGGATCCGCGGGGCTTCGTCGCCGGCCATCGCCGTATCGAGGCGGAGGAGTTGCCCCTGGAGTTCGCCATGAATGCCCTGCGCCTTACCGAGGGGGTGCCCATGGCACTCTGGGAGGCACATAGTGGTCTATCTCGGGCGACCCTGGAGGCGCGCCTGGCGCGGGCCCGACATCTGGGACTTCTTGTGGAAGATGACTCTCGCCTGCAAGCTACCCCTCAGGGTCTATTATTCTTGAATGAGCTGTTGGCCTCCCTCGAGGAGTGATCCATAGCCATTTCACGACGTTTAGGAGTTACGTTATGCCCAAGATGCTTCGTTTGGCCTATCCCCTGGCAGCCGGATTGCTGCTGGCCGGTTGTGCCACCACCGATCCCTACGGCTCACAGACCGACCGCAACCGCACCCTGAGCGGTGCCGGTATCGGGGCCGCCGTGGGCGCCGCCGCCGGGGCCCTGAGCGGTAGCGGCAGCACCAGCCGTCGCGATCGCGCCCTGATCGGCGCCGCCGTGGGGGCCGCCGCCGGGGCCGGAATCGGCGCCTATATGGATCGCCAGGAGGCACAACTGCGGCAGAGCATGGAGGGCACCGGTATCGAGGTGGATCGCCGCGGCGACGATATCATCCTCAATATGCCCAGCAGCGTGACCTTCGGCTTCGACTCCAGCGAGCTGACCCCTACCGCGCGCTCCGCCCTCAACGACGTTTCCCAGGTGCTGCGCGACTTTCCCGATACCCGCGTGAATATCGCCGGTCATACCGACAGTACCGGGGATGACCGCTACAATCAGGGGCTCTCCGAACGCCGTGCCCAGGCGGTGGGTAACTACCTGGCCCAGAGCGGCGTGGCCATGTATCGGCTCAATATGATGGGTTATGGCGAGACCATGCCGGTGGCCAGCAACGCCTCCGAGCAGGGGCGCGCCCAGAATCGTCGCGTCGAGATCACCCTGAGCCCGATGCAGCAGCAGATGTAATCTCGCTGGCCGCTCGGCATCCCGGCCCACGGAAGCGATTCCGTGGGCCTTTTCATGGAAATCGTCATGCTCGCCTATCAACACGCCTACCATGCCGGCAATTTTGCCGATGTGCATAAACACCTGCTCCTGGTCACGCTACGGGATCGCCTGTTACGTAAAGAGTCGGCAATTACGTACATCGATACCCATGCGGGACGGGGGCACTATCCGCTCCACGCCGAGGAGGCCCGCAAGCTCCAGGAGCACCGTGAGGGAGTCGAGCCGATATGGCGCGCCCGTAGCGCCGCTTCGGGGGCCCTCAAGGCCTGGCTGGCGCAACTGGCCGAGGCACAGCCGGGCAATGACCTGACCCACTATCCCGGTTCGCCTCGGTGGTTGAGCGCGGGGCTGCGAGCTCAGGATCGCCTCAGTCTCTTCGAGCTGCATCCCGGTGAGTTCGGGCACCTGGAGCGGGCCGACGAGGACGCCCGGGTGCGACGGGTGCATGGCGATGGCCTGGCGGGGCTCAAGCGCCTGCTGCCGGTGGCGACCCCCCGGCTCTGCGTGCTGATCGACCCCAGCTACGAACTCAAGGAGGAGTATCGCGACCTGGTGGCGATCCTCGCCTGGGTGGGGCGCAAGGCGCGCCATGCGGTGGTGGCGGTGTGGTACCCGCTGCTGCCGGCGGGGCGTCACCAGGAGCTGCTGGAGGGGCTCAAGAACACCGGCCTGCGCAAGGTCTGGCGCAGCGAGGTGCGGCTCAGGGAACCGGGGGCGGAACGCCACGGCATGTATGGCAGCGGCATGCTGGTGCTCAATCCGCCCTGGGGACTGGATCAGGCGGTGGAGGAGGCGATGAACCAGGTCACCGCCATCTGGGGCGCCCCGGCCCGCCACCGGGCCGAATGGTGGCTACCGGAGTAGAAGGCGCCGATCCGGAACGCGTAGGTCGGTTAAGCGAGCCGATGGCGAGAGTAACCGACGATAAGCGGGGCCGGGTGAGATAATCACTTGCCGATACAGAAGCTACCGAAGATCTCGCCTAGTAAATCATCGGCGCTGAACTCGCCGGTGATCTCGCCCAGCGCCTGTTGGGCTTCGCGCAGGTCCTCCGCCAGCAGCTCGCCGGCGCCGTGGCCATGGAGCTGGGCCTCGCCGTTCTCCAGCGCCTCCCCGGCGCGATCCAGGGCGTCCAGGTGGCGGCGCCGGGCCGAGAAACGCCCCTCGGTGGTGGCGCTATAGCCCATCACCGCCTTGAGATGCTCCTTGAGGTTATCCACACCCTCGCCGGTCTTGGCGGAGAGACGAATCACCGGCGGGGTTGTGGATAAGTCGAGTTGCGGCGACTCCCGGCTGGTATCGATCTTGTTGCGAATCAGGGTCAGCCGCGTAGGGTCCGGCAGGCGCGCCACGAACTCCGGCCAGATGGCCATGGGGTCGGTGGCCTCGGTGGTGGTGGCATCCACCAGCAGCAGCACCCGGTCGGCCTTCTCGATCTCGTCCCAGGCCCGGGCCACGCCGATCTGTTCCACCGCGTCCGGGGTGTCGCGCAGGCCGGCGGTATCGATGACATGCAACGGCATGCCGTCGATATGGATATGCTCCCGCAGCACGTCCCGGGTGGTGCCGGCGATATCGGTGACGATGGCGGTCTCCTGCTCGGTGAGGGCATTGAGCAGGCTCGACTTGCCGGCATTGGGGCGCCCGGCGATCACCACGCTCATGCCCTCGCGCATCAGGGCGCCCTGGCCGGCGGCGCCACGCACCGCCGCCAGCTCATCGCCGACGCCCTTGAGCATCTCCGCCACCTTGCCGTCGCCCAGGAAGTCGATCTCCTCTTCGGGGAAATCGATGGCCGCCTCCACATAGATGCGCAGTTCGATCAGGCGCTGGACCAGGGCCGCGACCCGGGCCGAGAACTCCCCCTGCAGGGAGCGCAGGGCGTTCTCGGCGGCGGCCCGGGAGCTGGCGTCGATCAGGTCGGCGATGGCCTCCGCCTGGGCCAGGTCGAGCTTGTCGTTGAGGAAGGCGCGCTCGGAGAATTCACCGGGCCGGGCCAGCCGTGCGCCCAACTGGACGCAGCGCTCCAGCAGCAGGTCCATGATCACCGGGCCACCATGCCCCTGGAGCTCGAGGACGTCCTCGCCGGTGAAGGAGTGAGGCCCGGGGAAGTAGAGGGCGATGCCCTCGTCGAGCTGGCCCGTGGCGCCCCGGAAGGGCCCGTAGTGGGCGTAGCGGGCGCGGGGGCAATGGCCCAGGATGGCCTCCGCCAGGGTGGCGCTGAGGGGGCCGGAGACGCGGATGATACCCACCCCGCCTCGCCCCGGGGGGGTGGCCAGGGCGGCGATGGTGTCCTGGGTATAGAGCGGCGTGGTGGACATGTCGGGCTCCTTGCGGCGATGGGGCTATTGTCGTGGCGGTGGGCCAGAAACGCCAGACCCCCGCCGGGGCGGGGGTCTGGGACGTATCGGTCGCGAAGCCGGGGACTAGCCCTTGGTCTTCATGCCCTTGCCGATAGTGGGGTCGTTCTCGATCTTGCGGGTGATCACGTACTGCTGGGCGATGGAGGTGATGTTGTTCACCACCCAGTAGATCACCAGGCCGGCCGGGAACCACAAGAAGAAGAAGGTGAAGACGATGGGCAGCATCTTCATGATCTTGGCCTGCATGGGGTCCGGCGGTGCCGGATTGAGCATCTGCTGCACGAACATGGAGGCGCCCATCAGGATCGGCAAGATGAAGAAGGGATCCTTCACCGAGAGGTCCTGAATCCAGAACATAAAGGGCGCGTGGCGCAGCTCCACGGACTCCAGCAGCATCCAGTAGAGGGCGATGAATACCGGCATCTGCACCAGGATCGGCAGGCAGCCCCCCAGCGGATTGATCTTCTCCTTCTGGTAGAACTTCATCATCTCCTGGGACATCTTCTGACGATCGTCGCCATAGAGTTCCTTGAGACGCTGCATCTCCGGGCCTAGCTTGCGCATCCGCGCCATGGACTTGTAGGCCTTGGCGGAGAGCGGCCACATCACCAGCTTGACGAAGAGGGTCAGCACCACGATGGACCAGCCCCAGTTGCCGAGGACGTCGTGGATATTGTCCAGCAGCCAGAACAGGGGGTTGGCCAGGAACCACAGCCAGCCGAAGTCGACGGTCAGCTCCAGGTTGGGGGCGATCGCCTCCATGCGCTCCTGCACCTTGGGACCCAGGTAGAGGGTCGCGGCGAGGGTCGCCTCGCCCTGGGCGGCCAGGGTCTGGCTGGGGCCGGCGAAGGCCGCCACGTTGCGATCGCGGGAATCGGTGGTGGCGTAGTAGAGGTTCTGCTGATCCTGGCTGGGGGCCCAGGCGGAAACGAAGTAGTGCTGGATCATGGCGACCCAGCCGCCCTGGGCATCCTGGTTAGCGAAGCTGCCGTCCTGGATGTCCTCGAAGTCGACCTTCTCGTAGCGGGTCTCCGGGGTGGAGAAGGCCGCGCCCAGGTAGGACTTCATGCCCATGGCCACGCCGCTGGTGGGGTCGGGGCTATTGTCCCGGGCCAGTTGGCCGATAAAGCGGGCGGTGACCGGGGCCTCGCCCTGGTTGGCCAGGTGGTAGCTGACATTCACCGCATAGCTATCGCGCTCGAAGGTGAAGCGCTTGAGCACCGCGACGCCGTTGACGTCGGCACGCATATCGACTTCCAGGCGATCCGCCTCCTCGCTCAGGCGATACTCGGTCTGCTCCGGCGTAAAGCGAATGCGTCCCTGGTGACCTTCCAGCTGCAGGCCCGATTTGGCCACATAGCTGCGGGCCTCGGTATCGGAGAGCAGCACGAAGGGGCGGTCGGAATCCAGGGTCAGGCGGTGCTGGGGCAGGGCGGCATAGACGATATCGCCTCCCTGGGGATCGATGCGCAGGTCCAGTACATCGGTGGTCACGGCGATCAGGTCGCGGCGGCTACCCTGGGCGCCTGGTGCTTCCGGCATCTCGCCATCGATGGCGTTCGCCCGAGGCGCCGTCGGCACGGCCAGGCCATCATCGCCGGGGGAGGCGGCTTCACCGCTCTGGGTGATGGTGGGGGCGGTAGGCTCGGGGGTGGCCTGACCGTAATCCTGATTCCACTGCACGATCAGCAGATAGGCGAGCACGGCCAATGGAATCAGTAGGAGTAGTCGTTTTACGTCCATGGGGATCCTGCCCGGTGGGTGATGAAGGTGTGAGCACGCCGTCTTCGAGACACACGAAAGCCTGCCGGAGGCAGGCTGAAGGCGTCACCGTTACGGCGACAACGGCGGTGTCAGGTCAGGACCCTGTGGCGTCGACCGCCATCTTGCGAGCGTCTTTTTCCAGGCGTCGCCACATGCCGTGAAGCTGGCGGTGCAGGGTGGCATTGTCCAGCTCATGCGCCCCGCGTCGAGCGAGGACCACGATATCCACCGCGGGCAGGCGCTGCTGCTGCAGTCGGATCGACTCGCGCACCAGCCGTTTGAGGCGGTTGCGATCGACGGCACGACGCACATTCTTCTTGCTGAAGACCAGGCCGAGGCGCGCATGACCGAGATCATTGCGCCTTGCCAGGGCCATCAGCCCCTTGCCATGGACCTTGAAGTCCGCATGGTCGAAGACATGTCGATAGTCCCCGGCCGTCAGCAGACGCAGCCGCCGGGGAAAGCCCTGACAGGACACGCGTGATCCGCGATCAGGCGCTCAGACGCTTACGGCCCTTGGCGCGACGGCGCGCCAGGACGGCACGACCGTTCTTGGTGGCCATGCGAGCACGGAAGCCGTGCACACGCTTGCGCTTGAGAACGCTCGGTTGAAAGGTGCGTTTCATAACTCTCGATTCCCACGTGGTTGGTTGGACTGAACGTCAGAGTAGCGGCCCGGTTTCCCCGACGGATTACGCGGGAGCTTTCGGGTCAAGACCGGGAATTCTAGAGAATTCGCTGCCCCGGTGCAATTTTTCCGCGCCGCCAGGGCGAAGAAACTGCGCCACGATGGGGGAGCCGGCGTGCCGGAATGGGAGGGGCGCGCCATTCGGCCAGGCTAGTGCACTCAATTATAATAATTTAGCCCTTTTAAACGATGTTGTTATTAATACTGGGGAAAAGATTTGTGGATAACTGATATTAGTCATTTCATATCAGTGGGCTAGCCTTTAGAAAAGGGTGTGGGAAAAGTGCCGGGAAACGGTGGGGAAGCTGGGAGGAGCCTGGTGACGAGAGGCGCGTTCGTCCACAGGACCCGGGGCGTCCACCCTGGGTCCTCCGTTTCTCCCAGGGGTTGGGGACAAGTTGTCCACAGCACCGCCGGTGGTGCCTCTCGTGTGGATAACCCGGGCCTGTGACGATACAATGGCCGGTCATTCGACAACTGCATGGTGAGGTCGCGTGTCCGTCGCTCTTTGGCAACAGTGTCTGGATTACCTGCAGGACGAGCTGAACTCGCAGCAGTTCAATACCTGGATTCGTCCCCTGCAGGCGGAGGAAGGCGAGTCCAATGAGCTGCGCCTGCTGGCTCCCAATCGCTTCGTGCGCGATTGGGTCAGCGACAAGTACATCAAGCGCATCAATGAACTGCTGCGTGAGCTGGCCTCGGGCAAACCGCCCAAGGTGAGTCTCACGGTGGGCAGCCGCGGCAGCGTGCCCAGCCCGCAGCCCCGCAACCTGGGGACCCCGGTCTCGGCGACGCCTCGCCGTCCCAGTGCCCCGGCGGTGAAGACACCGCCCCGCGGCGACGACTATGCCGACGAGCGGGAGATCGAGGCCCTCGAGGAGAAGGCCCCGCGCCGCGGCGAGCGGCAGGTGCAGGTGGAGGGTAGCCTCAAGCACTCCAGCGGCCTCAACCCCAACTTCACCTTCGAGACCTTCGTCGAGGGCAAGTCGAACCAACTGGCTCGAGCCGCCTCCCGCCAGGTCTCCGAGAACCCCGGCGGGGCCTACAACCCGCTGTTTCTGTATGGCGGCGTGGGCCTGGGCAAGACCCACCTGATGCATGCGGTGGGCAATGCCCTGGCCGGGCGTCGCGAGAACGCCAAGGTGGTCTACCTGCACTCCGAGCGCTTCGTGGCCGATATGGTCAAGGCGCTGCAGCTCAATGCCATCAACGACTTCAAGCGCTTCTACCGCAGCGTCGACGCCCTGCTGATCGATGATATCCAGTTCTTCGCCGGCAAGGAGCGGTCCCAGGAGGAGTTCTTCCACACCTTCAATGCCCTGCTCGAGGGCGGCCAGCAGATGATCCTCACCTCGGATCGCTATCCCAAGGAGATCAGCGGGGTAGAGGAGCGCCTCAAGTCGCGCTTCGGCTGGGGGCTGACGGTGGCCATCGAGCCGCCGGAGCTGGAGACGCGGGTGGCGATCCTGATGAAGAAGGCCGATCAGGCCAAGGTCGATCTGCCCCACGACGCGGCCTTCTTTATCGCCCAGAAGATCCGCTCCAATGTGCGCGAGCTGGAGGGGGCGCTGAAGAAGGTGATCGCCGACTCCCACTTCATGGGCAAGCCGATCACCCAGGACTTTATCCGCGAATCCCTCAAGGATCTGCTGGCCCTGCAGGACAAGCAGGTGGGGGTCGACAATATCCAGCGCACCGTGGCGGAGTACTACAAGATCAAGCTAGCCGATCTGCTCTCCAAGCGGCGCTCCCGTTCGGTGGCCCGGCCGCGGCAGATTGCCATGGCGCTGGCCAAGGAACTGACCAACCATAGCCTGCCGGAGATCGGCGATGCCTTCGGCGGTCGCGATCACACCACGGTGCTGCATGCCTGCCGCAAGGTGCAGTCATTGCAGGAAGAGAGCGCGGATATCCGCGAGGATTACAAGAACCTACTGCGTTTGCTGACCAGTTGAGGCCAGGCGCCAGGCAAGGCGCGATGATTGGCCGTCATCCCATTCCAGGACAAGTGGAGCCCCCATGAAATTTTCCATCTCCCGCGAAGCCCTGCTGCGTCCGCTGGCCCTGGTCGCTGGCGTCGTGGAGCGGCGCCAGACCCTGCCGGTGCTGTCCAATGTGCTGATCCAGGTGGACGAGGCCCAGCAAGTGGCCCTGACCGGCACCGACCTGGAGGTCGAGCTGATCGGGCGTACCGCCGCCTCCCAGGTGGAGGCCCCCGGGGCGGTCACCGTGCCGGCCCGCAAGCTGATGGACATCTGCAAGTCGCTGCCGGACCAGGCCGAGCTGCACTTCGCCCTCGAGGAGGGGCGCGCGGTACTGCGCAGCGGGCGCTCCCGCTTCACCCTCTCGACCCTGCCGGTGGCGGAGTTCCCGAGCATCGAGGAGGGGCAGGGCAGTACCGAGCTGAGCCTGCCGCGGGGCACCCTCAAGCAGTTGATCGATGCCACCGCCTTCGCCATGGCCCAGCAGGACGTGCGTTACTACCTCAACGGCATGCTGCTGGAGCTGAAGGACAACCTGGTGCGCACCGTGGCCACCGATGGTCACCGCCTGGCGGTCTGCTCGCGGCCCGCCGATATCCAGGTCGCTCCGGCCCAGAAGCTGATCGTGCCGCGCAAGGGGGTGCTGGAGTTGGCGCGCCTGCTGGACGGCAGCGACGAGCCGGTGACCCTGACCCTGGGGGCCAGCCATGTGCGCGCCCATACCGGCGATTTCACCTTTACCTCCAAGCTGGTGGACGGCAAGTTCCCGGATTACGAGCGGGTGGTGCCCCGGGGGGGCGACAAGGTCTTCTTGGCCGACCGCGCCGAGCTGCGCCAGGTCCTGTCGCGTACCTCCATCCTCTCCAACGAGAAGTATCGTGGCGTACGCCTGCTGCTGGAGGAGGGCAACCTGCGGGTCATGGCCAACAACCCCGAGCAGGAAGAAGCCGAAGAGAATGTGGCCGTGGAATATAGCGGCAACACCCTGGAGATCGGCTTCAACGTCGGCTACCTGATCGACGTGCTCAACACCGTCGATGACGAACGGGTGCAGATGACCCTCTCCGACCCCAACAGCAGCGCCCTGCTGGAGCAGCCCGGGGGCGGTGATGCCATGTATGTGGTCATGCCGATGCGGCTTTAATCGGCTGATTTTTCAAGTTTTTTTGTCGCCTTTTCGAGAGGCGGCGAGCCCTGACGATGGCCATCGAGCGTCTCGCCTTCAGCGGCCTGCGTAACCTCGAGCCCCTCGAGATGCGCCCGCAGCCCGGGATCAACCTGATCCTCGGCCCCAACGGCAGCGGCAAGACCAGCCTGCTGGAGGGCATTCATGTGCTGGGCATGGGGCGCTCTTTTCGCACTCAGCAACTGCGTCACGCCATCGCCCATGACCAGCCCGCCTTGACCCTGCATGCCCGCCTGTCGGGTGATCTCGCCCTGGGCGTACGTCGCCAGCGCGATGCCAGCGAGCTGGAGCTACGCCTGGGCGGCGAGCGGATCGCCCGCCTGGCGCAGCTGGCCGAGGCCCTGCCCTTGCAACTCATCAATCCCGATGCCTTCCGCTTGCTGGAGGGAGGGCCGGCGGCGCGTCGAGAGTTTCTCGACTGGGGCGTGTTTCACGTGAAACATGGCTTCATGGAAGTGTGGAAGGGGGTGCGGCGGGCCCTGAAACATCGGAATGCCCTGCTCAGACATGATAGAATCGATCGACGCTCCCTCGATAGTTGGGAGCATGAGTTGGTGCGCTGGAGCGAGTGCCTGGACGAGTTGCGCCGTGCCTATATGGACGACTTCCTGCCGGTCTTCGACGAGACCCTCAAGGAGTTGCTGCCGCTGCCGGGTCTCGAGCTACGTTATTCCCGTGGTTGGGACAAGCGCCGGCCGTTGGCCGAGCTCCTGCACCAGGGGCGAGACACCGACCGCCAGATGGGCTTTACCCAGCAGGGGCCCCAGCGCGCCGATCTGCGTATCCGCCTCAAGCGGCGGCCGGCGGTGGAGGTGCTCTCCCGCGGCCAGCAGAAGCTGGTGGTCAGTGCCATGAAACTGGCCCAGGGACGGGTGCTGGAGGCGATGACCGGCCGCACCTGCCTTTATTTGATCGACGATCTACCCGCGGAGCTGGATGCGGGTCATCGCGAGATGTTCTGCCACTGGCTGTCGTGTCTGGACTGTCAAGCATTCATCACCAGTGTCGAACCCCAGGCACTCGCCGGACGCTGGCGACCGGAGACCCCGGTCGCCATGTTTCACGTGAAACAGGGCCGGCTAGAGTTCCAGGCGACGGAATGAAAAGACTTCACATGATGGAGTAGTCAATGAGCGAACAGGCTTACGACTCATCGAGCATCAAGGTCCTCAAGGGCCTGGATGCGGTACGCAAGCGCCCCGGCATGTATATCGGCGACACCGACGATGGCACGGGCCTGCACCACATGGTCTTCGAGCTAGTGGACAACTCCATCGATGAGGCACTGGCGGGACACTGCAGCGAGATCCGGGTGGTGATCCATCCGGACGAATCGATCACCGTCAGCGATAATGGCCGCGGTATCCCCACCGATATCCACGAGGAGGAGGGGGTCTCGGCGGCGGAAGTGATCATGACCGTGCTCCACGCCGGCGGCAAGTTCGATGACAACTCCTACAAGGTCTCCGGCGGCCTACACGGCGTGGGGGTCTCGGTGGTCAACGCCCTCTCCGAGGAGCTCAAGCTGACTGTCTGGCGTGCCGGCCAGGTTCATGAACAGATCTATCGCCACGGCGTGCCCGAGGCGCCCCTGAGCGTGGTGGGCAAGACCGAGCAGAGCGGTACCCGGGTCCACTTCCGCCCCTCGCCGGAGACCTTCGCCAATATCGAGTTCCACTACGATATCCTGGCCAAGCGCCTGCGCGAGCTCTCCTTCCTCAACTCGGGGGTGGCGATTCGCCTGATCGACGAGCGTAGCGGCAAGGAAGAGCTGTTCCACTACGAGGGGGGCCTCAAGGCCTTCGTCAATCACCTCAATACCAACAAGAGCACGCTCAACTCGGTCTTCCACTTCAACGTGGAGCGCGAGGACGGGGTCGGTGTCGAGGTGGCGATGCAGTGGAACGATACCTTCGCCGAGAATATCTTCTGCTATACCAACAACATTCCCCAGCGCGATGGCGGCACCCACCTGGCGGGCTTCCGGGCGGCGCTGACCCGTACCCTCAATGGCTATATCGAGGCCGAGGGTTTACTCAAGAAGGCCAAGGTAAACACCTCCGGCGACGACGCCCGGGAGGGCCTGACGGCGATCATCTCGGTCAAGGTGCCGGATCCGAAGTTCTCCTCCCAGACCAAGGAGAAGCTGGTCTCCTCCGAGGTGAAGACCGCGGTGGAGCAGGAGATGGGGCGGCTCTTCTCCGAGTACCTGATCGAGCATCCCAACGAGGCCAAGGCGGTGGTCAACAAGATGCTCGACGCCGCCCGGGCCCGGGAGGCGGCGCGCAAAGCCCGCGACATGACCCGCCGCAAGGGTGCGCTGGATATCGCCGGCCTGCCCGGCAAGCTGGCGGATTGCCAGGAGAAGGATCCGAGCCTCTCCGAACTCTACCTGGTGGAGGGTGACTCCGCCGGCGGCAGCGCCAAGCAGGGGCGCGATCGCCGTACCCAGGCGATCCTGCCGCTCAAGGGTAAGATCCTCAACGTAGAGAAGGCGCGCTTCGACAAGATGCTCTCCTCGGCGGAAGTGGGCACCCTGATCACCGCCCTGGGCTGCGGCATCGGCCGGGAGGAGTTCAACCCGGACAAGCTGCGCTACCACTCCATCATCATCATGACCGATGCGGACGTGGACGGCTCGCATATCCGTACCCTGCTGCTGACCTTCTTCTTCCGTCAGATGTCGCAGCTGATCGAGCGGGGCCATGTGTTTATTGCCCAGCCGCCGCTCTACAAGATCAAGCGTGGCAAGCAGGAGAGCTACCTCAAGGACGAGCAGGCGCTCACCGATTACCTCACCGCGACCGCCTTGGACGGTGCTCGCCTCTGCGTCAATGCCGACGCGCCTGGCATCGCCGGCGAGCAACTCGAGGCGCTGGTCAAGCAGTATCGCGATGTGATGAATCGCATCGATCGCCTGTCTCGGGTCTATCCCATCGAGGTGCTGCGCAAGATGGTGCACGCCGCGGTCCTCAATGGTGACGAGAGCCTTCGCGATCGTGGCACCATGCAGCAATGGATCGATGGCCTGCAGGCGGAGATGGATGCCATGGTGGCCTACGAGGGCGGGCCCCGTTATGTCTTCCAGCTCCATGAGGACAGCGAGCGGGGCTTCTACCTGCCCAAGGTGTCGCTGATCGCCCATGGGGTGACCACCGACTACATTTGGGGCAACGACTTCTTCGGCAGCGCCGATTACCGCGCCATGGCCGCCCTGGGCGAGACCCTGGACGGTCTGCTGGAGGAGGGCGCCTACGTGGCCCGCGGCGAGCGCCAGCGGCCGGTGGCGACCTTCTACGAGGCCCTGGAGTGGCTGATGAAGGAGGCCCAGCGCGGCTTCTCCATCCAGCGCTACAAGGGGCTGGGGGAGATGAACCCCGACCAGCTGTGGGAGACCACCATGAACCCGGACACCCGGCGCATGTTGCGGGTCTCCATCGAGGATGCGGTGGCCGCCGATATGATGTTCAACACCCTGATGGGCGACGAGGTGGAGCCGCGTCGCGACTTTATCGAACGCAATGCCCTGGTCGCCAACCTCGATGTGTGATCCCGGTTGCGTCGGGCGCTCGAAGCCTTAAGCTGGAAGTCGGAAGAAACATCGCCCCCATGGCCTGGCCATGGGGGCGATTTCGTTTAGGCAACTTGTACCTATGGCGCCTGTTCGGCCAGTAGCCAGTCGACGAAGGCGGCCAGATCAGCGAAGACGCGGGGCTCACTGCCGCGGGCGGCGAGCTCCGGATGCTTGGCCAGGGTGCGCTCGCCCTTGCCGGTCCTGACCAGCACGCGGTGACATCCTTGCGTCTCACCGGCCTGCAAATCGCGCAGGCTATCGCCCACCATCCAGCTCCCCTCCAGGCTGTCGAGATCCAGGGCATCGCGGATCTGCTCGAGCAGGCCGGGCAGCGGCTTGCGGCAGTCGCAGTCGTCGTCGGGACCATGGGGGCAGTAGGCGATATGCGCCAGCTCCCCGCCGGCCGCGGCGACTCGACGCCGAAGCTCCGCGTGCATCTCTCCCAGGGTGGCCTCGCTATAGTAGCCCCGGGCGATGCCCGACTGGTTGGTGGCCACCGTCACCGTCCACCCCGCCCGGCAGAGGCAGCCGATGGCGGCGATGGCGCTGGGGTAGGGGAGGAACTCCTCCAGGGACTTCACGTAGGCATCGGAGTCCTGGTTGATTACGCCATCGCGATCGAGAATGACCAATCGGTCGGGGGAGGGCATGGGCATCGCGTCCTCATGGCTGTCGTTAGGTGGTGGGGAGTGTTTCACGTGGAACATCGCCTGCCAAGTCGGCTAGTCGGTTCTGGCGCCGGCGGTGTTTCACGTGAAACGCCCGGATGGGCGGAGTGAATAGAAAAGGGCCGGCGAGTCACACTCGCCGGCCCTTGGTCTTGCGGGGGCTCTGCTTACTGCTGGAGTTCGGCGATATCCGCCACTTCCAGGAACAGCGCCTGGAGGTCGGCGAGCAGGGCCAGGCGATTGGCGCGTACCGCCGGCTCCTCGGCCATCACCATCACCTCGTCGAAGAAGGTGTCGACGGGCTCGCGCAGGGCCGCCAGGCGGTCCAGGGCGGCGCTGTAGTCGGCGGCCCGGAACAGCGGGGCCACCTCCTCGCGGCGAGCCGCCAGGGCCTGGTGCAGCACCTGCTCGGCATGTTCCTGCAACAGCTCGGGGTTCACCCGGGTGCTACCGTCATGTTCCTGCTTGGCGAGGATATTGGAGACCCGCTTATTGGCGGCGGCCAGGGCCGTGGCCTCGTCGCGGGCGGCGAAGCCGTGCACGGCGCGCATGCGGCGGGCGAAG
This sequence comes from Bisbaumannia pacifica, assembly GCF_007989625.1. Lineage (GTDB taxonomy): Bacteria > Pseudomonadota > Gammaproteobacteria > Pseudomonadales > Halomonadaceae > Bisbaumannia > Bisbaumannia pacifica. The sequence continues at coordinate 38,278 of NZ_BJUK01000023.1, read as the reverse complement.
TCCAGGGGCTTGGTAACCGGGCGGGCACGCACCGCCAGGTAGCTCTCCACCGCCATGCCCTCGTCCTGGGCCCAGGCACGGAAGCGCTCGAGCATATAGTCGAGCACCAGATCCACCAGGCCCTCGACCTTGGGCAGCTCGCCATGCTGCTCCACCGCCAGGCTCAGCAGCTCGCGCAGGTCGAGATCCAGCTCGCCCTTGACCAGGATATTGAGCACGGCGATGGCGGCGCGGCGCAGGGCGAAGGGGTCCTTGGTGCCGGTGGGGCGCTGACCGATGCCGAAGATGCCGGTCAGGGTGTCGAGGCGGTCGGCCAGGGCCACGGCCTGGCCGGTCTGGCTCTGGGGGATCTCGTCGCCGGCGTTGCGCGGCAGGTACTGCTCGTAGAGGGCCCGGGCCACGGCTTCGGGCTCGCCATCCTGGCGCGCGTAGTAGCAGCCCATGATGCCCTGCAGCTCGGGGAACTCCAGCACCATCTCGGTGACCAGGTCGCACTTGGCCAGCTGGGCGGCACGCTCGGCATGCAGGGGGTCGCCGCCGATGCGCTCGGCGATATGCCGGGCCACCACCGCGGAGCGGTCGGCCTTGTCGGCCAGGGTGCCCAACTGCTGCTGGAAGACCACGCTGGCCAGGCCGTCGCGGCGCTCGGCCAGCGGCGTCTTGCGGTCGGTGTCGTAGAAGAAGGCGGCGTCGGCCAGGCGCGGGCGGATCACCCGCTCGTTGCCTTCGATCACCTGCTGGGGATCCCGGCTCTCGATATTGGCCACGGTGATAAACAGCGGCTTGAGCTTGCCGTCGCTGTCCAGCAGGTGGAAGTACTTCTGGTTGGCCTTCATCGAGGAGATCAGGCACTCCGGCGGCACCTCCAGGAAGCGCTCGTCGAAGCTGCCGGTCAGGGCCACGGGCCACTCCACCAGGCCGCTGACCTCGTCGAGCAGCGCCTCGTCGATCACCGCCTCGGCCTCCTGGCACTCCGCCTCGGCCAGTACCTGCTCGCGGATACGCTCGCGACGCTTGTGGCGATCGGCCAGCACATAGGCCTCTTCCAGGGTCGCCAGGTAGCCGTCGGCCTGGGCCAGTTCGATGGCCTCGGGGGCATGGAAGCGATGGCCATAGGTGGTGCGGGAGGCGGTGAGGCCGAGGATCTCGGCCTCCACCACGGCGTCGCCATAGAGCATCACCAGCCAGTGCACCGGGCGCGAGAACTCGATGCGCGAGGCGCCCCAGCGCATGTTCTTGGGCACCGGCAGGGCGGTGATCGCCTTGTCGGCGATGCCCGGCAGCAGGGCGGTGGTGGCCTCACCCTGCTGCTGTTCCCGGTAGCCGAGCCAGGTGCCCTTGTCGGTCTCCAGGTGGATCAGCTCGTCGACGCCGACGCCGCAGGAGCGGGCGAAGCCCTCGGCGGCCTTGGTGGGCTGGCCGTCCTTGAAGGCGGCGGCCAGGGCCGGGCCGCGGCGTTCGACTTCGCGGTCCGGCTGCTTGTCGGCGAGCTCGAGAATCTCCACCGCCAGGCGGCGGGGGGTGGCGTGGGCGCGGATGGCGCCGAAGTCGATCTCGGCGTCGCTCAGGCCACGACGCAGGCCTTCGGCCAGGGCCTCGGCGAGGCTATCGATGGCACCGGGAGGCAGTTCCTCGACACCGAGTTCCAGCAAGAAAGTAGAGGATGCCATGCTCAAGCGTCTCCCTGTTCGTCGGCCAGCAGTTCACGGCGCAGGGCCTCGGGGGCCATGGGGAAGCCGGCGGCCTTGCGTGAGTCGTAGTAGGCGTGGGCCACGTCCCGGGCCATGGTGCGCACCCGCAGGATATAGCGCTGGCGTTCGGTGACCGAGATGGCGTGGCGGGCGTCCAGCAGGTTGAAGGTGTGGGAGGCCTTCAGCACCTGCTCGTAGGCGGGCAGCGGCAGGCCGGCCTCGAGCAGCTTGGCGCACTCCTTCTCCTGGTGATCGAAGGCATTGAACAGCGCCGGCACGTCGGCGTGCTCGAAGTTGTAGGCGGACTGCTCGCGCTCGTTCTGCAGGTAGACGTCGCCATAGGTGACTCGGGAGCCGTCTGGGGCGATGGTCCAGACCAGGTCGTAGACGCTGTCCACGTCCTGCAGGTACATGGCGATTCGCTCGAGGCCATAGGTGAGCTCGCCGGTGACCGGGAAGCACTCGATGCCGCCGGCCTGCTGGAAGTAGGTGAACTGGGTCACCTCCATGCCGTTGAGCCACACCTCCCAGCCCAGGCCCCAGGCGCCCAGGGTCGGTGATTCCCAGTTGTCTTCCACGAAGCGGATATCGTGTACCAGGGGGTCGATGCCCAGGCGCTTCAGGGACCCCAGGTAGAGGTCCTGGAGGTTCTTGGGCGAGGGCTTCATCACCACCTGGAACTGGTAGTAGTGCTGCAGGCGGTTGGGGTTCTCGCCATAGCGGCCGTCGGTGGGGCGGCGGGACGGCTGCACATAGGCAGCGTTCCAGGTCTCGGGGCCGATGGAGCGCAGGAAGGTGGCCGGGTGAAAGGTGCCGGCACCGACTTCCATATCCAGCGGCTGCATGACCACACAGCCCTGTTCGGCCCAGTATTGCTGCAGGGCGAGGATCAGGCCCTGGAAGGTTTTCGCGTCAGGCGTCGACTCTGTCATTGGTGAAGCACCGGTTGGCCCATGAATTCACAAGGCGTCAAGTATACAATCAGTGGGGAATCGGTTATAGGCACCCGGGCAAGTTGGTCCGCGGCGCCGGCCCGGACGATAGAGGACTCAAGCGATGATCGTAGTAACAGGCGGGGCCGGCTTTATCGGCTCGAATCTGGTCAAGGCCCTGAATGCCCGCGGCCACCAGGACGTGATGGTGGTGGACGACCTCTCCGACGGCACCAAGTTCGTCAACCTGGCCGACTGCACCCTGGGTGACTACCTGGACAAGGATGACTTCCGGCGTCGCGCCGAGGCGGAGCTCGCCGGTGGGCCGGCGACCCTGCCGACCATCGAGGCGATCTTCCACGAGGGGGCCTGCTCCGACACCACCGAGTGGGACGGCCGCTTCATGCTCGACAACAACTTCGAGTATTCCAAGGTGCTGCTGCACTTCTGCCAGCAGCGTGGCATCCCCTTCCTCTACGCCTCCTCGGCGGCCACCTATGGCGGCAGCGAGGTGTTCGTGGAGGCGCCGGAGCACGAGAAACCGCTCAACGTCTACGGCTACTCCAAGCTGCTCTTCGATCAGTACGTGCGCGCTCGCTGGGATCAGTTCACCAGTCAGGTGGTGGGCTTCCGCTACTTCAACGTCTATGGCCCCCGGGAGCAGCACAAGGGCAAGATGGCCAGCGTCGCCTATCACCACCATACCCAGGTGAGCGCCGGCCAGGACCTCAAGCTGTTCGGTGCCTGGGACGGCTATGAGGCGGGCATGCAGAGCCGCGACTTCGTCTATGTGGGCGACGTGGTCGACGTCAACCTATGGTTCCTCGATCACCCGGAGCGCTCCGGCATCTTCAACCTGGGCAGCGGCCGCGCCGAGCCCTTCAAGGCCATCGGCGAGGCGGTGATCGACTACTACGGCCGCGGCAAGATCGAGTACATCGACTTTCCCGAGGAGCTCAAGGGGCGCTACCAGAGCTACACCCGTGCCGATATCTCGCGGCTGCGGGAGGCCGGCTATGACGCCGAGTTCAAGAGCGTGGCCCAGGGCGTGCGCGCCTACCTGGAGTGGCTGAATGGCTAGCGCCGAGGCCACCGGGGGGCCGCGCATCCTGGTGGTCGGCCCCTCCTGGGTCGGCGACATGGTGATGGCCCAGAGCCTGTTCATGACCCTCAAGGCGCGCCACCCCGGTTGCCGCATCGGCGTGGTGGCGCCGCCCTGGTCGCTGCCGATCCTCGAGCGCATGGCCGAGGTGGACGAGGCCCATGGCCTGGAGGTGGGGCATGGGCAGTTCGGCTGGGGTGCGCGTCGAGCCCTGGCCGCCCGGCTCAAGGGGCACTTCGATCGTGCCATCGTCCTGCCGCGCTCCCTGAAGTCGGCCCTGGTACCCTTCCTGGCGCGCATTCCCCGGCGCACCGGCTTCACCGGCGAGCAGCGCTATGGCCTGCTCAATGATCGTCGGCGCCTCGACAAGGCGGTACTCGATCAGACCGTGAAGCGCTTCGTGGCCCTGGGGATGCCCGCCGAGGCGGCCGCCGCTGGGGACTTCCCGATCCCGCGACCGCGGTTGGCGGTGGATGCCGATAACCTGGTGGAGCTGCGCCTGGCCCAAGGCCTGTCGTCGCGGCCCGCCATCGGCATGATGCCGGGGGCCGAGTATGGGCCCGCCAAGCAGTGGCCCCTGGCACACTTCCGGGCCCTGGCCGAGGCGTTGGTAGAGCGAGGCTTCGAGGTGCGGGTGCTGGGCGGCCCCAAGGACGTGGAGGCCGGCGAGACGATCGGCGCCGGGCTCGAGCATGCCCATAACCTGTGCGGCAAGACCCGGCTGGCGGATGCGGTGGACCTGCTCGCCGATTGCCGCCAGGTGGTGACCAACGACTCCGGCCTGATGCATGTGGCGGCGGCGGTGGGGACCCGAGTGCATGCCCTCTACGGCTCCTCTTCGCCGGCCTATACGCCGCCGCTGACCGGCAACGCCGAGATCCATACCCTGTCCCTCGAGTGCTCGCCCTGCTTTCAGCGTACCTGTCCCCTGGGACATACCCACTGCCTGACCCGGATGGCCCCCGAACGCCTGCTGGCGGCCCTGCTCGCCGAGCCCTTCGGGGGCGAGGGTTAAAGCGGCGGCATCTCTCCCGCGGGCTTGTCCCGGGGCATTTCCGTGACCTGCTCCACGCCACCCGAAGCGGCGTCCTCGTCGCCCTGGGCCCTGGGCCGCGGGGCCAACCCCTCCCAGAGACGCTGCTGCAGGGCACGCTCCTGGGTCAGGCGCCGGTTGATCTCCTCGACCCCGTGGCGTTCCACCAGGTTGAGGGTCGGCGCCAGTAGGGAGACGCCCAGGCCGGCCCGGTGCTGGGGCAGGTCGTAGCCCATGGCCTCCAGCAGGGTGGGGTAGAGGTCCAGGGTCGAGGCCTGCCGCTCGATGCGGGTCGCCTCGACGCCCGGCCCCAACAGCATGAAGGTGTTGTCCCGCTCGCCGAGGACCAACTGGTCCCAGGCCGAGACCCGCATGCTGAGGTGATCGCTGGCGATCATCACCAGGGTGTCGTCCAGCAGGCCCCTGGCCTCCAGGCGTTCCAGGAAGTCGCGGGTCAGCCAGGCGGTGCACTCCACCGAGTAGAGGATATCCACGCCATCGAATTCGCCCTGGCGCTCCCGGCAGCGCCGGGACGGGTAGCCATTGGGGGCATGGCTGCCCAGGGTCAGCATGACCAGGCCCCAGGGGCCTGGTTCGGCTTCCAGGGCGTCGATTTCCTGCATGGCGATGTCGAAGAGGGTGTCGTCGTAGAGCCCCCAGCTGTTGAGGTAATCCGGGTCGGTCAGGCGCGGGGTCAGCGCTTCGCGGCCCAGCACCCGATCGAAGCCATGCCCCTCGTAGAACAGGCCCTTGCCGGCGAAGTCGGTGCTGGCGCCGCCCAGGTAGGTGAGGCGATAGCCCTCCTCGCTCAGCAGGTCGCCCAGGCAGTCGACCCCGGGGGCCACCGCCTCCAGGGGTTCGAACTGGCGGTCATGCAGCAGGCCGGCGGGCATCAACGGCACCCCGCACTGGCTGGCGATCATCCCGGCCATGGTCCAGCCGGTATTGTCGAGCTGGCGCACCCCCGCGAAGACGCTGCCCCGCGCGCCGAGCCGATCCAGGTCGGCATAGGCATCGCCGAAGCGCTCCCGGTCGGCATAGGTGCGCTCGAGGCTCTCCAGATAGATCACCAGCAGATTGGGGGGAGAGGCCGGGCGGCCCTGGAGCACGGGCTGCTGATAGCGGCGGTCGAGCCAGGCGCCGTCGTCCTCCACCACGATGGCCGCGCCGCGCTGCCCCAGGCCGAAGAGCAGGGGATTGCCGGCCACCAGGGCCAGCATCAGTACCTTCTCCCACAGTCGCCAGCGCCTGTCGGTGCGAATCAGCCAGGTGAAGGCCACCAGGCTCAGCAGGCCCGCCAGAGTATAGAGGATGGCCGCGGTGATGCGCCCGGCGCCGCCGTGCTCGGAGATGCCCGCCTGCAGGTGGAAGAAAACCGCCCCCAGGTCGACGATGCCGAAGCCATGGGAGAGGTAGAGGTAGACCCACCACAGGGCCAGGGGCAGCAGCGACCAGGGCCAGACGCGTCGATAGCGAGCATGGCGGGGCGCTCCCCAGCCCAGCCTGGCGGCCAGGCCCAGCCACAGGCCGGCGATGGGCAGCAGGCTGAACCAGGGGATCGGCAGCAGCACGCTCAGGGCGTGTCCCAGGCAGAGGCCCAGGAAGCCCAGGGCCCACCAGCGGGGGTGGCGAAAAGGATGGCTCAGCAGGGGGAGGCTCGATTTCAAGGCGGTTTCTCTGGCGGTTGAGGTGGGACCTGGAAGACTGCCGACTCCACTAGCGCATTCGGCAACCTCCTAGCCTAACAAGCTTCGCTACCGGGCTGGAGAGGGCGCGTTGCGATGGCCCCGGGGCCCCCTTACACTGGCGCCTTCCCCATCGTCGCGCAGGATCGTCCCATGTCGCTGGCCGCCGTACTCATCGTCAAGAACGAGGCCGAGCACCTCGCCGCCTGTCTCGATACCCTCACCTGGGTCGACGAGATCGTGGTGCTGGATGCCGGCAGCCAGGATGCCACTCGCGAGATTGCCGCCCGCTATACCGACAAGGTGGCGGTGGCGGCGGACTGGCAGGGCTTCGGTATCCAGCGTCGCCGGGCCGAGGCCCTGGTGGAGAGCGACTGGATCCTGATGGTGGATGCCGACGAAAGGGTCACCCCTGAGCTGCGCCGGAGCCTCCAGGCCGCCCTGGCCGAGGCGACCCCGGCGATCTACACCCTGGCGCGGCTCTCCTGGTGCTTCGGCGACTTTATTCGCCACTCTGGCTGGTACCCGGATCGGGTCGCCCGCCTCTATCCCCGGGGCCGCGCCGGTTATAACGATGCCCTGGTGCACGAGAAGCTGGAGAATCCCGAGAGCCTGCCGGTCAAGGCGCTCGCCGGAGACCTGCTCCACTTCACCTACCGTGACCTGCGCCACTACCTGGAGAAGTCGGCCCACTACGCCCAGGCCTGGGCGGAGCAGCGAGCCGCCCGGGGCAAGCGCGGCAGCCTGGGGGCGGGGGTGGTGCACGGCATCGGCTGTTTCCTGCGCATGTACCTGCTCAAGGCGGGCTTCCTGGACGGGCGCCAGGGGCTGCTGTTGGCGCTGCTCTCGGCGCACTCCACCTTCGCCAAGTATGCGGACCTCTGGGTACGGACCCGCACTAGCCCGCCGCCCGGCGATACCTCCGATAGTCACTAACGGCCGAAGGGCGAAGGTCCTTCGCCGCTCTCCAGGATCACCGCCGAGTTCCGATGGTTAATTATTCTTCGCTTTTGTCTTGCTGATGGATCCGCTCGGCGATGGCCTCGGCGGCCGCTTGCAAGTCGATCCGCGACATCTCGGTCTCCTGACCCGGCAGGGCCGGCGGGCTGAAGGCCAGTCGATGCTCCGCCCGGTTACAGGTCTGCCAGCGCAGCGGCGTCGCCGAGCGCTTGGCGGGATAGAACCCCGCCGTGGGGCGATCCAGGCAGCCGGCGATATGCAGCGGGCCGGTGGAGCCGGCGATAAACAGGTCCGCCGCCATCAGGGTCCTGGCGAAGGCGGCCAGGTCGGGGCGCGCGGGCACCCGATGGGCCTCGAGGCCCGCGTCACCCAGATCCTGGGCCAGGCCATCGGCGGCGGCCTCCTCGCCGGGGCCGGCGGTGAGCAGCCAGAGGGGCGGGTGGGTCAGGCGGGCGGAGACGCCGACCGCCAGGTCGCGATACTGTGCCGCCGTCAGGTTGACCGCCGAGCCGCCGCTGCCCGGGTGGAGGAAGAGCCAGGGGCGCTCGGAGGCCAGGCCCAGCTCGTCACCGAGCCGTTGGCGCTGGGCCTGGCGCTCCGCGGCAGGCAGTGGCCAGTAGGGGGGCGCCACCTCCGGCGTGACCTGCCCCAGCTCGCGCTGCAGGGCGCGGGCGAGCTCCAGGTTGTAGACGTACTCCGGTTTCTCGGAACGGGAGCGGCGCTGGGTGATCCGGCGGTTGTAGAATACCTGCGCCCACTTGGTGGCCGGCGCCAGGCGCAGGGGAATGCCCGCCCGCCAGCCCAACCAGCCGATACGTGGCGTGGAGAAGAGGGTCAGCAGGGCATCGAAGCGTCCCCGGCGCAGGGTGTCCAATAGCTCGCGCTGGGCACGACGCCCGGCGTGATCGCCGGGATCCACCAGCACCTCGTCCACCCAGGGGCAGGCCCGCGCCAGGGGCGCGGTATAGCCGGGCACCAGGACGGTGATATGGTTAGCGCCACTGGCCCGTTTAAGGCTCGCCAGGGCCGGCCAGGCGAGCATGAAATCGCCCAGCTTGTCGTTGCGCACCACCAGGATGCGCCGCGGGGAGGCGGTGGCATCGGTCATCGGCGGGCCCGGATCCCGGCTTGGCAACGAAGGAGACGACCTTGTCCCACAAGGTAATGCATATCTGCCTCTCTGAAGGGTGGGGTGGACTGGAAATGTACCCGGCACGGATGATCCCCGAGCTCGAACGCCAGGGCTGGCAGGCCCACGGCCTGGCGTTGGCGGGTTCCCGGGTGGCGGCCAGCCTCGAGGAGGCCGGCATCACGCCCTTGACGGTGCCCTCCCGGGGGCGCGCCCTGCTGGCGGCGCCGCGGATCCTGCGCTACCTGAAGCACCATGATATCCGCGTGGTGCATTGTCACAAGTCCAGCGACCTGCGCCTGGCCGCCCTGTTGGCCACTCTCTGGCCCGCCCTGCGCCTGGTGTTCACCGAGCACATGGGGGTGACCCGGCCCAAGAAGGGGCCCTACCACCGCTGGGCCTACGGCAAGCTGAGCGGGCTGCTCTCCATCAGCGAGGCGACCCGGGCCCGTAACCTCAAGGCCTTCGCGCTGCCCCCGGAACGCATTCGGCGCCTCTATCTGGGCATCGACACCGCGCCCTATCGGCCGCGGCTGACGGCGCGAGAATGCGCTACCCTGAGCGGCGAACTGGGCATTGCCGACGGCGCCATCGCCATCGGCCTGCCGGGGCGGCTGACGCCCGGCAAGGGCCAGGAACTGTGGCTGGAGGCCCTGGCGGAACTGGCGCGGCTGGCGCCGGCGCTACGCTTCCAGGGCGTGCTGATCGGCGGCCTCGAGGCCAGCGAGGGCAGCGACGAAGCCTATGTGGCGCGGCTGCGCTCGCGTATCGCCGAGCTGGCCCTGGGCGAGCGCGTCACCCTGACCGGCTTTCGTCGCGACCTGCCGCGGCTGATGGAGGCCCTGGACGTGGTCTGCGTGCCCTCGGTGAACGAGGCCTTCGGCCTCACCGTGATCGAGGCGATGGCCGCCGGCAAGGCGGTGATCGGCGCCGACAGCGGCGCCATCCCCGAGCTGTTGCCGCCGACGTGTGGGCGCCTGGCGCCACCGGATTCGCCCCTGGCCTGGGCCGAGGCCCTACGCGAGCTGGCCGAGGATGCCGGCCTGCGCCGGGCCCTGGGGAAGGCCGCCGCGGAGCGGGTTGCCCAGGAGTTCGAGATCAGTGCACATATCGCTGCCCTGACGGCGATTTATCGGGACATAGAAACGGAGAAGGCACCATGAAGGCCTGGGTGGAGAAGGGCGGGTATCTGAATGAGCGCGGGCGGCGCTGGCTATCGGCACTGGATCCGCAGGAGGTGCGCCGAATCCTAGTGATTCGCCAGTGCGCCTTCGGTGACATGATGGCGGCGCGCCCCTTCCTGGTGGAGCTGCGTCGCGTCTTCCCGCGGGCCCATATCACCCTGAGTACGGTCAGCCGCTATCAGTACGCCCTACCGAGGGACCTGATCGACGAGGTGCATGTGCTGGATGGCGAAGGCTTCCTGGCCGAGCAATGGCGCTCGCTGCGCGAGCCGGGGCGCTATGACGTGCTCTTCGACCTGGCCGACACCTCCCGCTCCCGGCTGCTCAGCCTGGTGACCCGGGCGCGGGTCAAGCTCGGCTTTCCCTATCGCCAGGTCTTTAATCGGCTGCTCTTCGATGTGGGGATCCTGCGTTCCGACTTCCACTATGAGGCGGAGATCCTGCTCGATTTCCTCAAGATCATGGGGCATAAGCCGCAGTATCCGCTGGAGTTCTCCCTGCCTCGCCATCGGCCAGGGGAGGCGCGCCACCGCATCGTCTATTTCCCCTATGCGGCGGTGAGCCGCAAGTCCCTCTCTCGAGAATCCTGGGCGGCGTTGATCGATCAGGCCGCCATCCGTTTCCCCGGCTATCAGCATGTGCTGCTGGAAGGGAACAAGGCGGAAGAGAGCGGTGACTTCCTGATGGATATCGCCGGTCGGCATGCCAATGTCTCGGTGCAACGGCGCCTCGACCTGGATGCCCTGGCGCCCTTCCTCGCCGAGAGCGCGCTGCTGGTCTCCGGGGACACTGGGGTCAGGAACCTGGCCCTGGCCACTCATACGCCGACGCTGGGGATCTTCTATATGACGGTACCCTTCCGCTACTGGCCCCACTACGAGGCGTGCCACGAGGCGGTCTTCCATCGTGACGGCCGGGTGCCCGAGACAAGCGATATCCTGGGCACGCAGGAGTCCCTGTTGTCGCGCCTCTACTCCGCGTAACCGCGGCGAATGGCGGCCATGGCCTCGGGGACGCCGAATTTCTTCAGCGAGCGCTCCAGGCGTTGCAGGTTGCGTTCGCGCCAAGGGCCGGGGTGGCGCAGGCGGCAGCGGTCGAGGTCGATCAGCCACACCTGGCCGGTCTCGTCCACCAACAGGTTGCGGGCATTGAGGTCGACGTGATCCAGCCCCGCCCGATGAAACTGGCGGATGGTGCGGCCGACCCGCGCCAGCAGGCAGGCGTCGGCGCGGGTCAGGCGTTCGGCCAGGGCCTTGGCGCCGGGCAGGCGCACCGTAATCAGTGCCGCCTCGTAGGTCAGGCCATGGCGCCAGAGGCAGGCCGCCACCGGCCGCGGTACCGGCAGGCCCCGCTCATGGAGTGCCGCCGTCAGGCGCAGTTCGCGGAAGGCACGACTGCGCGCCTCGCCGGTCCACAGGTAGCGCGCCTCGCTGAGCCGGGCGATCAGCCCGCCGCGGCGATAGGGACGCAGTACCCACTCCTCGGGGCCCGCCTCGAGAAACAGGCTGGCGCCCCGCCCCGGGGCCTGGCCGACCACCGCCTGACGGGCCTCCCAGAAGGCGCCCTGGAACCAGGTAGGCGTTGGTGCGCTGCCGGGGCCGATTTGTGGCCCGGGGGCGGCGTCACTTAAACTGTCGGCATCATATAGAATGACCGCCTTTTCCGTTCGGGATATAGCCAACCGCATGAAGCATCCTCTGCCCGCCCACCCCGAGCACCTTTGCGTGCTGCGGCTCTCCGCCCTGGGCGATGTCTGCAACCTGGTGCCGACGGTGCGTGCCTTGCAACGCCAGTGGCCCGGCGTGCGCATCACCTGGATCATCGGCAAGGGCGAGCACAGTCTACTGGCCGGCCTCTCCGGGGTCGAGTTCGTGGTCTACGACAAGGCCACCGGCCTGGCCGGTATGCGCGCCATCTGGCGCCAACTGCGCGAGACCCGCTTCGATGCCCTGCTGCACATGCAGCAGGCGGTGCGCGCCAGCGTGCTCTCCCTCGGCCTCAAGGCCCGGGTACGCATCGGCTACGACCCGGCCCGCGCCAAGGACAAGCAGCATTGGTTCGTGCAGCGTCACCTGGCGCCCCATCCCCGCGCCCATGTGCTCGACTCCTTTATGGACTTCGCCCGCCTACTGGGCGTGCAGGACAGCTCCCTGACCTGGGACCTGCCGATTCCCGAGGCCGCCGTGGGCGAGGCTCGTCGGCTCACCGGCGAGGCGCCCTATCTGCTGATCAGCCCCTGCAGCAGCGCGCGGCTGCGTAATTTCCGCAACTGGTCGGCCGAGGGCTTCGCCGCGGTGATCGATCACGCCTGGCATCAATATGGCCTGAAAACCGTGCTCACCGGCAGCGACACGCCCCAGGAGCGGGAGATGGCCGAGCAGATTCGCCGGCTGTGCCAGGACGAGGTGCTGATCGATGCCATCGGTGCCACCTCCCTCAAGGGACTCCTGGCGCTGATCGACCGGGCGCGGGTGGTGGTCGCCCCCGATTCCGGCCCGGTGCATATGGCCAACGCCCTCGATACTCCGGTGGTGGGGCTCTTCGCCACGACTAACCCGGAGCGGGCCGGCCCCTATCGGTGGCGCGACTCGGTGGTGAATCGCTACCCCGAGGCGGTACGCACCTACCTGAACAAGGACCCCGAGGCGCTGGAATGGGGCCAACGGGTGCGCCACCCGGACGCCATGTCCCTGATTCGTGCCGAGGACGTGATCGCGCGTCTCGACGCCCTGCTATCGGAGCCAAGGAATGAAGCTTGATCTGACCGCCCTGGAACAGGCCCGCCTGCTGGTGGTGGGCGATGTCATGCTGGATCGCTACTGGCACGGCGGCACCTCGCGTATCTCCCCCGAGGCGCCGGTGCCGGTGGTCAAGGTGGGCGAGAGCGAGGACCGCCCCGGCGGCGCCGCCAACGTGGCGCTGAATATCGCCTCCCTGGGGGCCCAGGCCGAACTGGCCGGCCTGGTGGGCGATGACCACAACGCTAGCCTGCTGAGCGAGCGCCTGGAAGACGCCGGAGTGAGTGTTCACTTTCAGCGCAGCGCCGAGATTCCGACCATCACCAAGCTGCGGGTGATGAGCCGCAACCAGCAGCTGATTCGCCTCGACTTCGAGGAGGGGCTCTGCGAGGTGGATACCGGCGAGCTGGGCGAACGGGTCGCCGCACGCCTGGCGGAGGTCGGCCTGGTGATCCTCTCCGACTACGGCAAGGGTACCCTCAACCGGGTCGAGGCGCTGATCGACGCGGTGCGCGCCGCCGGCAAGCGGGTACTGGTCGACCCAAAGGGTAGCGACTTCCGCAAGTATCGCGGGGCCAGCGTGATCACCCCCAACCTCACCGAATTCGAGGCGGTGGTGGGGCCCTGTCGCGACGACGCCGAGCTGGCCGCCAAGGGCGAGGCGCTGCGCCGGGAGCTCGATCTCGAGGCGCTGCTGATCACCCGCAGCGAGAAGGGCATGACCCTGATCCGCGCCGATCACGAGCCCCTGCACCTGCCCACCCGGGCCCGGGAGGTGTTCGATGTCACCGGCGCCGGCGATACCGTGATCGGCGTGCTGGGCCTGGCGCTGGCCGCCGGCCACGGCTTCCCCGAGGCCATGACCCTGGCCAACCTGGCCGCCGGCCTGGTGGTGGCCAAGCCCGGCACCGCGACCCTCTCCATCGCCGAGCTCTACACCGCCCTGCACGGCGACAAGCTGGCCGAGTTTGGCATGATCGAGGCACCGGCCCTGACGGAGGCGGTGCGCGCCGCCCAGGCCCGCGGCGAGCGGGTGGTGATGACCAACGGCTGCTTCGATATCCTGCATGCCGGCCATGTGGCCTACCTGGAGCAGGCCCGTAAGCTGGGCGACCGCCTGATCGTGGCGGTCAACGACGACGCCTCCATCGCCCGCCTCAAGGGCCCCAAGCGCCCCATCAATCCCCTGGTGCGGCGCATGCAGGTCCTGGCCGGCCTGGGCGCCGTGGACTGGGTGGTGCCCTTCGCCGAGGATACCCCCGCCGAGCTGATCGGCCGGGTGCTGCCGGACGTGCTGGTCAAGGGCGGCGACTACCGCCCCGAGGAGATCGCCGGCGGCGAGGCGGTGATTGCCCACGGCGGCGAGGTCAAGGTGCTGGGCTTCGAGGACGGGGTCTCCACCACCGCGATGATCTCCACCATCCTCGATCGCGAGGACTAGGCGGATGCCGACCGAGCCCGGGAAGCGCTGATGGGCTGGCCTCGCTGGCTCTATTCGGCGGCTCTCTATGGCCTGGCACCGCTGATCTGGCGACGGGTGTGGCGTGAGTCACTGCTCACTCACCCGCGCCGCCAGCGTCTGGGGTGGATTCCCCCGTCGCCTCCCGGCGAGCGGGTCACCTGGCTACACTGCGCCTCCCTGGGCGAGGTGGTCGCCGCCCGCCCGCTGATCGAGGCCTTGGCTCGCCCCGGCGAGCGCCTGGTGATCACCACCATGACCGCCACCGGGGCCCAGCGCGCCCTGGCCCTGGCCGAGCAGCTCACCGAGGCAGGTCGGGGCCGGGTGGGGCACGTTTTCCTGCCCCTGGACTTTCCCGGCGCGGCGCGGCGTTTCGTGTCCCGGCTGCGCCCGTCACGAGCACTGTTCTTCGAGACCGAGCTGTGGCCCAATCTGTTGGCCACCTGCCATCGCCGCGGGGTGCCGGTGGCGGTACTCAATGGTCGCCTCTCCCCCCGAGCCTTCCACGGCTATCGGCGCCTGCGCCCCTTGATGCACGAAGCCCTGAGTAGCGTCGACTGGCTGGCCGCCAAGTCGGCGGCGGATGCCGAGCGCTTCCGGGCCCTCGGCATGGCCGCCGAGCGAACCAGCATCGTGGGCTCCCTGAAGTTCGATATCCGTCCGGATGAGGCCCTACGCGAGGCGAGTCGGCGCTTACGTACCCGGCTGGGCGAGCGCCCGGTCTGGGTGGCCGGCTCGACCCATGAGGGCGAGGACGAGCAATTGCTGGGCGCCCATGCCCGGCTGCGCGAGCAGTATCCCCAGGCGCTGCTGATCCTGGTGCCCCGTCATCCCCAGCGCTTCGACGCCGTGGCCGAGCTCTGCGAGCGTCGGGGCCTGTCTACCGCCCGGCGCTCCCGGGAGGAGGCGGTGGATGGCGAGACGGCGGTCTACCTGGGCGATACCCTGGGCGAGCTGATGACCCTCTACGCGGCGGGGGACCTGGCCTTCGTGGGGGGCAGCCTGGTGCCGGTGGGTGGTCATAACCTGCTGGAGCCGGCGGCCCTGGGGGTGCCGGTGCTGAGCGGCCCGGCCCTGGCCAACTTCGAGGAGGTCGCCGAGGTGCTGCGCGAGGCCGAGGCCCTGGAGGAAGTGGCGGATGGCACGGCCTTGGCCGAGCGGTTGGCGGCGCTCTTCGCCGATGAACCGAGGCGCCAGCGCCTCGGTGAGGCGGGGCGTCGCGTGGTGGCCGCCAATCGTGGCGCCCTGGCACGCACCCTGGAAGGGCTCGCAAAGCCGCCCTTCCAGAGTCAGTAGGCGCTTACTCCTGTGGGCTGAGTCGTTCGACACCCTTGTCGATACCCAGCAACAGAAAACTTTCGAGAGTCGCGCCCGGGGCGCTATCGCTATCGTCGATCAGGCCGGGGGCAGCCGCTCTACGCCGGTCTCGGTGCCGAGTAATAGCACATCCGCGCCGCGGGCCGCGAAGAGGCCATTGGTGACCACCCCGACGATGGCATTGAGGCGGGCCTCCATGGCCACCGGGTCCTCGATCATAAAGTCATAGCAGTCGATGATCTGGTTGCCGTTATCGGTGACCACGCCCTCCCGATAGACCGGGTCCGCGCCTAGCTTGACCAGTTCCCGGGCCACATAGGAACGGGCCATGGGAATCACCTCGACGGGCAGCGGAAACGCGCCCAGGGTGGCCACCCGCTTGGAGGCGTCGGCGATACAGATAAAGCGCTCGGCGCAGGCGGCGACGATCTTCTCCCGGGTCAGGGCCGCGCCGCCCCCCTTGATCATATGCAGGTGAGCGTTCACTTCGTCGGCACCGTCGATATAGAAGGGCACGCTGCCGGTCGAATTGAGCTCGAAGACCTCGATGCCATGCCCCTTGAGGCGCTCGGCGCTGGCCTCGGAACTGGCCACGGCACCGGCGAAGTCGTCGCGCAGCCGGGCCAGCTGATCGATAAAGAGATTGGCGGTGGAGCCGGTGCCGATACCCAGCACGGTGTCGCGGTGCAGATGGGGGCGGATCTCGTCGATGGCGGCGGCGGCCACGGCGGCCTTGAGTTCGTCTTGGGTCATGGGAGCGGGTCCATGGGGCTGGATGAGTGTGGGCCCATTATAAGGCAGTGGGAGCGGAGACCACATGGGTATCACTGCCGGCGCGCAGCCCCTTCCCGCCAGGGGCTGCCGTGGGGGAAGTCGTCTCCTGCTTTCGTCGGTGGCAGGCATATCCCTAGACCGTTAGGCAAGAGGCGGTGCGTGAATTCAGGAGCGAAGGATTGGACCGCCATAAATTTTTGGTGCCTGTCTGGATGGAAGACACTTTGGAAGCGTGATCGAAAACGCAAGAGTTATATATATTATAAGAAATGTAAGAAGATGTGATTGTCAGGAGATGTGATTGTCAGGAGATGTGATTGTCAGGAGATGTGATTGTCAGGCCGGGAAGTGAGTTGCTCGGTATGGGCAATTTTTTGCCTAATCTTAATTAGATTCTGTCGGAGCTCATGGGTGGGGATCGACTAGCAAGATACCCTATAACGGTTATCTTGTAGGAGATTTGCCATGTTTTCTGTAGAAAAATCCTGGCGATACCTGTGAGACTATCGATTTCGGCAAGATGTCTGGAAAAATAATCCATATATTTCATAGATTTATTTTTAATTCCTAATATTGTTGAATTTGATAGGTCGGCTAGCTGCGCCTTCCCCCCCCTCCTGCACAGTGGAAATCAATGCTGCTATCATCGCGCAACTGAGAAAAGTTGCGATCCGCTGTCACCGCTCGGCTCTGCGCGGCCTGTGGCGGATTCTTATTTCTGTAAATAACAAAAAGTTGCTGTTGGCTCGTTTCTTAGCGGGGCCAGCAGCAATTTTTTGCCGATACAAATCACGGATAGACGCACCAGGTTCGTCAGGGAGTTTGATCATGGCCAAAGAAGGCACCGTCGCACCGAAGGAACGGATCAATATCAAGTATGTGCCCGCCACCGGCGACCAGCAGGCCGAGACCGAGCTGCCCCAGAAGCTGCTGATCGTCGGCGACTTCAAGGGGGGGGCGGAAGAGGCACCGATCGAGGAGCGCAGCACCGTCTCGGTGGACAAGAACAACTTCCAGTCGGTGATGCGCGAGGCCGGCCTGTCGCTGCAGACCAGCGTGCCCAACCGCCTCGCGGAGGGCGACGAGCCCGGAGATCTTCCGGTGGAGCTGGCCTTCCAGTCCCTCGCAGATTTCGCGCCCGATAGCGTCGCCCGCCAGGTCCCCGAGCTGCGCAAGCTGGTGGAGCTGCGCGAGGCCCTGGTGGCCCTCAAGGGCCCGCTGGGCAATGTCCCCGCCTTCCGCGACCGCCTGCAGCGCCTGCTGGAGAGCGACGAAGCGCGTCAACAGCTGCTGGCCGAGCTGGACCTGCTCGAGACCCGCGGCGACAACGCCTAACCCATCGCACGGCAACGGAACCGAGGCACGCTCATGACCGACACGGCACAACAGCAGCAACAGGCGACCCAGACCCAAGCCGAGGAGAGCCTCCTCGACCAGGTGATGGCCCAGACCCGCATGGCCCCCGCCGACGACGGCTACGATATCGCCAAGCAAGGCGTCGCCGCCTTTATCGGCGAACTCCTGCGCAGCGACGACGGCACCCCCCAGGTCAACAAGGCGGTGGTCGACCGCATGATCGTCGAGTTGGACCGCAAGATCGGCCAGCAGGTCGATGAGGTCCTTCACGATCCCTCCTTCCAACACCTGGAATCCGCCTGGCGCGGCCTGAAGCTGCTGGTGGATCGCACCGACTTCCGCGAGAACATCAAGCTCGATGTCCTGCACGCCACCAAGGAGGAGCTGCTGGAGGACTTCGAGTTCGCCCCGGAGCTTAGCCAGAGCGGCCTCTACCAGCACGTCTATGCGGCGGAGTACGGCCAGTTCGGCGGCGAGCCGGTGGCCGCCATGGTGGGCAACTACGACTTCTCGCCCTCGACCCCGGACATCAAGTTGCTGCAATACACCGCCGCCGTCGGTGCCATGGCCCATGCGCCCTTCCTCTCCTCGGTGGCGCCCAGCTTCTTCGGCATCGACAGCTTCGAGGAGCTGCCCAATATCAAGGACTTCAAGGCGATCTTCGAGGGGCCCAAGTACGCCCGCTGGCGCAGCCTGCGCGAATCCGAGGACGCCCGCTACCTGGGCCTGACCGCGCCGCGCTTCCTGCTACGCATGCCCTACGACCCGGTGGAGAACCCGGTCAAGAGCTTCAACTACCGGGAGACGGTGAGCGAGAGCCACGAGCACTATCTATGGGGCAACACCGCCTACCTGCTGGCCGAGCGCCTCAACGACAGCTTCGCCAAGTACCGCTGGTGCCCGAATATCATCGGCCCCCAGAGCGGTGGCGCCGTGGAGAACCTGCCGGTGCACACCTACGAGGCCATGGGTCAGCTGCAGGCCAAGATCCCCACCGAGGTGCTGGTCACCGACCGCCGCGAGTTCGAGATGGCCGAAGAGGGCTTCATCTCGCTGACCATGCGCAAGGGCAGCGACAACGCCGCCTTCTTCTCCGCCAACTCGGTGCAGAAGCCCAAGACCTTCCCCAACACCCCCGAGGGCAAGGCCGCCGAGACCAACTTCAAGCTCGGCACCCAATTGCCCTACATGTTCATCGTCAATCGCCTGGCCCACTACATCAAGGTGCTGCAGCGCGAGCAGATCGGTGCCTGGAAGGAGCGTCAGGACCTGGAGCGAGAGCTCAATGCCTGGATCCGCCAGTACGTGGCCGATCAGGAGAACCCGCCCGCCGACGTACGCAGCCGCCGGCCGCTGCGCGCCGCCTCCATCCAGGTCTCCGACGTGGAAGGCGATCCGGGCTGGTACCAGGTCTCCATGGCGGTGCGTCCGCACTTCAAGTACATGGGCGCCAACTTCGAACTGTCGCTGGTGGGTCGCCTCGACAAGGAGTGAGGGGCCCCGAGCCATGACGCATCCTCGTGATGGCCGGTCCCGCGGACGGCTCTTCGAGCGCCTGACGGCGCCTCCCGACGCGCCGAGCGCCGACTCCACCCTCGAGACGGTGGAGTCGGTCAAGCGCCACCTGGTCGACCTGCTCAACAGCCATCCGGGGCACAGCGAGTCCGCCCCGGAGCTGGGCCTGCTCGATTTCAACGATGCCACCATCGGTGTGCTGGACCTGGAACTCAACGTCCAGCGCGCCATCCGTCAGTGCATCGAGCGCTTCGAGCCGCGTATTCGCCGTGCCGAGGTGGAGTCGCTGCCCAATAGCGGCGCGCCGCTGCAGCTGCGCTTCCAGGTGCACGCCACCCTGGACCTCGGCGCCGACCAGGCGGAGGCCACCATCGACCTGCTGCTCAACGACAAGCGCTACCAGTGCCTGAACTGACCACCACCGCGGCGAGGTCCGTATGCTCAATCGCTATTACCGGGATGAGCTCAATTTCCTGAAACGCCAGGGGCGGGACTTCGCCGAAGCCAACCCCGGCCTGAGCCGCTTCCTCTCCGAGCGCAGCACCGACCCGGACGTGGAACGCCTGCTCGAGGGCTTCGCCTTCCTCACCGGGCGCATGCGCGAGAAGGTGGAAGACGAGTTCCCGGAACTGACCCACTCGCTGATCAACATGCTGTGGCCCAACTACCTGCGTCCGGTGCCCAGCATGACCCTGGTGCAGTTCCAGCCGATCTGGCACGCGCTGAGCGCCAGCCAGCGCATCGCCGCGGGCACCGCCCTGGCCAGCCAGCCGGTGGATGGCACCCCCTGCCGCTTCCACACCTGCCACGAGGTGGCGCTCTATCCCCTGGAACATGCCGGGGTCACCGCCCAGCACTCCCGGGAGGCCTCCATCGTCGAGCTGGCCCTGGACGTGCATAGCGACCAGCCCCTGGACGAGCTGGGTATCGAGGCACTGCGCCTGCACCTGGGCGGCGACGGCTATACCGCCCGCACCCTCTACCTGTGGCTCAACCACTACCTGGCGCGTATCGAGCTGGAGGTGGATGGCGACACCCAGCGACTGCCGGTCGGCACCCTCAAACCGGTGGGCTTCGAGCGCGAGCATGCCCTGCTGCCCTACCCACGCAATGTCCATCAGGGCTATCGCATCCTGCAGGAGTACCTGTGCTTCCCCGAGGCCTTCCAGTTCGTGGAGCTCGAGGCCCTGGGGCGTCGGCTCCCGCCGCGCCAGGCCCGGCGCCTGACCCTGCGCTTCGTCTTCTCGCGGACCCTGCCGGCGGACGCCAAGGTGCACGACGAGCACCTGGCGCTCTACTGCACCCCGGCCATCAACCTCTTCACCCACGATGCCGACCCCATCGACCTGAGCGGCGAGCGCAGCGAATACCGCATCCACCCCAGCAGCCGCCATCCCGATCACTACGAGGTGTTCAGCGTCGACGCGGTGCAGGGCTGGCTGGAGAGCGCTTCCGGCAAGATCCGCGGCAAGCCCCGCGACTATGTGCCCTTCGAGAGCTTCCAGCACCAGATCGAGCGCGACCGTCAGCGGGAGTCCCTCTACTATCGAGTGCGGGTCCGCGACAGCCTGCGCGGTGATGGCTTCGACCATGACATCGCCTTCGTGCGTGGCGACGAACGGGCCTGCCTGGGGCTGCGCGAGACCCTGTCGCTGCGCCTCACCTGCAGCAATCGGGCCCTGCCGGAGCGACTCACCGTGGGCGATATCTGCGTCCCCACCGAGTCGAGCCCGGCCTATGCCGACTTCCGCAACCTGACCCGGCCGACGCCGACGCTGCGCCCGACCCTGGACGGCAGCCTGCTGTGGACGCTGATCTCCAACCTGTCGCTCAACTACCTGTCGCTGTTGGAGCGCGACGCCCTCAGCTCGGTGCTGCGCGCCTATGACTTCCGTGCCCTGGTCGACCGCCAGGCGGAACGGGTCTCCCAGCAGCGCCTGGCCGGCATCGCCGCCATCGAGACCCGGCCCATCGACCGCCTGGAGCGGGGCCTGCCGGTGCGCGGCCTGCGCTCGACCATGACCCTCGAGCAGTCGGCCTTCGGCGACGAAGGCAGCCTCTACCTGTTCGGCAGCGTGCTGTCGCACTTCTTCTCCCTGTACGCCAGCATCAACTCCTTCCACGAGTTGCATGTCATCAACCGTCACAACCGAGAGCGCTACGCATGGACCTTGCGGCCGGGCCAGCAGCCCCTGATGTAGCGCTCCGGCCCCTGCTCGACGGGGCCCGGCGCTACGACTTCTTCCAGCTCGTCGAACTCCTGCATCGCTACCACGGGGATGACCTCGAGGCGCGCCAGGAGGTCCCGGGGCATGAGCGGGTGCGCTTCCACGCCTCGGCTTCCCTGGGCTTTCCCGGCAGCGACGTGATCGAGCTGGCGCCGCGGCCGCGCGACGGCTACGCCTTGGAGGTCAGTTTCTTCGGCCTGCAGGGCGCCCAGTCGCCGCTGCCCGGCTACTACCTGGAGGCCCTGGCCCACGGCCGCGCCCACCGCGAAGGCACCGCCGGCGACTTCCTCGACTTCTTCAACCACCGCCTGCTGACCCTGATGCACCGGGCCTGGCGCAAGTATCGCCACTACGCCCGCTACCAGGACAACGCCAGGGATGGCTTCTCGGCGGCGATCTTCGCCCTAGTGGGCCTGGCCGACGATGACTTGCGCGGCGAGACACCCATCAACTGGAGCAAGATGCTGGCCTATGCCGGCCTGCTGGCCGGGCGCTCTCGCTCGCCGGAGGTGGTCGGCGGCATCGTCTCCCATTGCTTCGACCTGGACGAGGTGCATATCGAGCAATGGGTGCACCGCTGGGTGGCGATCCCCGAGGACCAGCGCAGCCGCACCGGGCTCGGCAACATGTCCCTGGGCCAGGACCTGATCGCCGGCGAGCGGGTCGCCGACGTGGGGGGCAAGTTCGTCCTCTGCCTGCGCGGCCTCAGCCTGGCGCGCTTCCGCGATTTCCTGCCCGATGGCCGCGAGCATGCCGCCCTCAAGACCCTGATGGCCTTCGTGCTGCGCGAGCCCCTGGCCTACGACCTGGAGCTCGAACTGCTGGAGAGCGCCGTGCTGCCCATGCGCCTCGGCGAGGCCGGCAGCTGCCAGCTCGGCTGGACCACCTTCGTCAACCCCGATGCCCGGGGCGCCGGCCGGCGCCGCCGGGTCCGCATTCAGATGACAGGGTAATGCCCATGCACGCCTCCCCCCATCACGATGCCATCACCCTGGTTGTCACCAACAGCGAACGCCTTGAGGGGCGTTCCACCAGCAGCCATGTGTTCGCCGCGGCCGGTGGCACCATAGGCAGCGGCGGCGGCGACGACTGGCTGCTGCAGGATCATGCCGGGCGCATTCGCTCCAATCACGCCGAAATTCGCCGCATCGATGGGCGCTTCTGCCTGATCGATAGCTGCGGCCACACCTTCGTCAACCAGGCCACCCTGCCCCTGGGGCGCGGCCGACGCGCCGCCCTGCGCGACGGCGACGCACTGCGCCTGGGTGACTACTGCCTGCGGGTGCACCTGGGTGACCGCCAGCAGGGCACCCCGGGCAGCCAGCCGCTGAGCCAACTGATCGACGAGGAGCCCGAGGCGCTGGAGGGCGATGGCCTGCCGGCGACCCTCTCCCCGCTGGGCGCCCAGGCGAGCCGAGGCCCCGATCAGGAGGATCCCCTGGCGGCCCTGGGCGGCGTCAGCCCCGGCGCCGGCCAGCAGGACCCCATGCTGGCGCTGACCGAGCCCGAGGCCCTGACCACCGACGACGACCTCCTGGCCACGCCCGGGAGTCGCGGTTACAGCCCCCCACCACGGCACGCCACGGCCGTGGACATGCCGACGATTCGCACCAACGAGGACCTGATCATGGATGAACGGCTACTGAATGACCTGGAGCGCTCGGTGGGCGAGCAGCTTGAGGATCGCTGGCACAAGCCCCAGGCCGCCGCCACCGGCCATGTGGGCGCCGACCCCCTGCTGCGCGGCCTGGGCGCGCAACTGCCGCTGCGCGACAGCGAGGAGCAGCAGGCCTTCCTCGCCGAGGCCGGCCAGACCCTGCGCGCCGCCCTCGAGGGGCTGATGGCCCTGCAGCGCGTCCAGGACGACAGCCGCTACCCGCTGCGCGACCGCCGCCTGCAACCCATCGAGGACAACCCCCTGCGCCTGGGCCAGGCCTACCCGGAGACCCTCACTACCCTGTTCGCCGCCGACCGCAGCCCGGTACATCTTTCCCCGCCTGCCGCCGTGGCCGAGTGCCTGGCCCACCAGGGACAGCACCAGCAGGCCGTGGAGGAGGCCATCGAGCAGGCCCTCGGCGCCATCCTCGATGCCTTCGCCCCCGAGGCGCTGCTGCGCCGCTTCCATGCCTATCGCGGCGCCGGTAACCGCCTCGAGGACGAGGGCGGCTGGGCCTGGGAGATGTATCGCCACTACTACCGGGAGCTCAACTCCGGGCGCCAGCGGGGCTTCCAGAAGCTGTTCTGGGAGGTCTTCGAGCAGGCCTACGATCACTCGGTGCGCCGCCAGCAGCGGGAGGACGCATGAAGCGACTGCTCGTCTCCGCTCTCGCCCTGCTGCTGATCGCCGGCCTGCTGGGTGGCTGCGCCTCGACCCGGGAAGCCGCCGGCAAGACCTGGCAGGTGATGCGTGATCCCTCGATCCCGGTGGGCTATCCGGAGGATCGCCCGACCCGCATCGACCTGGCGATGGTTGCCGAGCCCGACGTCAACCCCAACCGCGAGGGCGAGGGCGCGCCGCTGCGCTTCCAGGTCCTGCAGCTCAAGGACGACTCCATGCTGATGGCCGCGGACCTCGACCAGCTGCGCGACGATCTCGAGGGCGCCCTGGGCACCAACTACCTGAGCCATGACGACTTCACCCTGCTGCCCGGCCAGTGGAAGTTCTACGAGCCCTTCGAGGTGGATCCCGAGACCCGCTACCTGGGCATCATCGCCTTCTATGGCGATGCCGAGGAGGCGGAATGGAAGAAGGTGGTGCGGGTGCGCTCCCGCGGCGAACACCACCACCTGCTGGTCCACCTGCGCGCCCACGAAGTCGAACTGAGGAAGGAAGGCTGATGGCCAGTCGCAACCGCGTGGTATGGAGCGAGGGGCTGTTTATCAAGCCCCAGCACTTCCAGCAGCAGCAGCGTAGCCTGGAGGGGTTGATCGATGCCCGCCTGGAGGGCATCGGCCAGCACCCCTACGGTTTCCTCTCCCTGGAACTCAACGTCGAATACCTGAGCTTCGGGCGCATCGCCCTGAGTCGCGCCAGCGGGGTGATGCCGGACGGCACCGCCTTCCGCCTGCCCGACGACGATATCGAGCCTCCCCCCCTGGAGATCGACGATGCCGCCATTGCCAACCAGGTGGTCTACCTGGGCCTGCCGCTGGCCACCGATGCGGTGGCCGAGGTGCGCTGGCCCGGCGACGACCTGCCGGCGCGCTTTCGCCTGGAACCCCGCGGGGTGCGTGACCTGCACTCTCGGGAGGGCGATACCACCGACCTGGAACTGGCCCGGGTGGCGCCCCGACTGCTGCTGGAGAACGAGGATCGCAGCGCCTACGCCTGCCTGGCGGTGGCGCGCATCCACGAGCGTCGTCCCGACGGCAGCCTGGTGCTGGACGAGCAGTTCCTGCCGACCCTGCTCAATGTCCAGGCGGCCCCCCGGCTGGGGCGCTTCCTCGGCGAGATGGCCGGGCTGATGCGCGAGCGTGCCCGCAATATCGCCCAGCGCCTGGCCTCGCCCCAGCAGAGCGGCGTGGCGGACGTGGCCGACTTCATGCTGCTCCAGCAGCTCAACCGTGCCCAGCCGCGCTTCGCCCACCTGGCGCGCCTCGGCCGGCTGCACCCGGAGCGCCTCTACGCCGAGATGCTGGAGACCGCCAGCGAGCTGGTCACCTTCACCGACGAGTCGCGGCTGCCGCCGGAGTTCCCGGCCTACGACCATGACCATCCGGAGCGCGCCTTCCGGCCGTTGATGCAGAGCCTGCGCCAGTCTCTCTCCACGGTGCTGGAGCCGCGCGCCATGGCCATCCAGCTGCAGGCCCGCCGCTATGGCCTGTTGGTGGCCCCGTTGGCCGACCCCGGGCTGATCGAGAACGCCGATTTCATCCTCGCGGTGCGCGCCGATATGCCCCACGAGCGGCTGCGCAAGCTGTTCCTGCAGCAGACCAAGGTGGCCAGCGTCGAGCGCATCCGCGACCTCATCAGCCTGCAGCTACCGGGGATTCCCCTGGAACCGCTGCCGGTGGCCCCCCGCGAGCTGCCCTACCACGCCGGCTACAGCTACTTCCGCCTCGACCGCAGCGGCCAGGCCTGGAGCATGCTGGAGGGCGCCAGCGGCTTCGCCTTCCATGTGGCCGGCGACTTCCCGGGGCTGGAACTGCAATTCTGGGCGATCAGGAGCTAAGCCATGAACGAGCTAGTGCGCCGTCGCGACGGCATCGAGGACGCGGAATTTTCCGAGGTCGGCCGCCACGAGGATCGCATCGACGACCGCGGCCTCGAGCACCTGATCCATAGCCACGCCGAGCACCTGGACGCCGACGAGGCGTTCTGGTTCCGGCTGCGCGGCTACAACCTCAACCCCCTGGTGGATGCCGCCAGCGGCCTGTTGGGCATGGTACTGCGGGTCCGCCAGTTGGAGGCCCTGGACGATATCGAGCGCCTCTACCGCCAGGTGGTGGACGAGATCGCCGCCATCGAGATCGAACTCACCGAGCAGGGCTACGACCGCCCCACCCTGCTGGCCTACCGCTACGTGCTCTGCTCCTTTATCGACGAGGCGGTGATGGGCACCCCCTGGGGGCGCCAGAGCGTCTGGGCCGAGCACTCCCTGCTGACCCGCTTCCACAACGAGACCTGGGGCGGCGAGAAGGTCTTTTCGATCCTCGCCCGCCTGCAGCAGGAGCCGCGCCGCTACCGGGACATCCTGGCCTTTATCTACCTCTGCCTGTGCCTCGGCTTCGAGGGACGCTACCACGTCATTCCCCAGGCCCGCGACGAATACGAGCAGGTGGTACGCGCCCTCGGCGACCTGCTGGCCTCCCTGGAGACGCCCCCCGAGGACGAGCTGACCCGCCCCCTCGACAACGTCATGGGCGGTGGCCGCCGCCACGGCCAGGGCCTGCCGGTGTGGGCCCTCTTCACCCTCTTCGCCGGCGCCATGGTGGCGACCTATGCGGGCCTGGCCTGGTCGCTGGACCAGCAGGCCCTCCAGGTCACCGGCCTGCTCGATCAGATCTTTCGATAGGAGATAGCATGCTCAGGGTAGAGCTTCCGGCCCTTATCGGCCGCCTCAACGCCATCGCCCGCCAGGGCCTCGAACAGGCCGCCGCGCTATGCGCCGAACAGCAGGCCCCGGAGGTCACCGCCGGCCACCTGCTGCAGGCGCTGATCGACCAGCCGCTGTGCGACCTGCGCTGCCTGCTCGAGGCCGCGGGGATCGACGCCGCCGGGCTGCGCGCCCGCCTCGCCGAGGAGGGCCGCCCGGCCCAGGACCTGCGGGTCACCACGCCGAGCTTCTCGCCGCTGCTGGTGGAACTGCTCCAGGACGCCTGGCTGCTGGCCACCACCGAGTTCCGCCACGACGCCCTGCGCAGCGGCATGATCTTCACCGCCCTGCTGCACGACGCCCCCCGTTACCTGGGGCCCGGCGGCGTCGCCCTGCTGGCCGACATCAACCGCGAGGCGCTGCGTCGCGACTTCGACCGCCTCACCGCCGACTCCGCCGAGGCGCCGAGCCCCGAGGTGGCGGCGACCCCGCGCCACGCGGCCCCGGGCGGCGAGGCCGACGGGGCCCTGGCGCGCTTCGCCAGCTCGCTCACCGAGCAGGCCCGGCGCGGCGAGCTCGACCCGGTGTTGGGCCGCGACCCGGAGATCGACCAGATGCTCGATATCCTCGGTCGCCGGCGCAAGAACAACCCCATCGTCATCGGCGACGCCGGGGTCGGCAAGAGCGCCGTGGTCGAGGGGCTGGCCGCACGCATCGTCGAGGGCCGGGTGCCCGGCGCCCTGGCCGGGGTCGAGCTGCTAGCCCTGGACATCGGCGCCCTGCAGGCCGGCGCCGCGGTCAAGGGCGAGTTCGAGAAGCGCCTCAAGGCGGTGATCGAAGAGGTCAAGGCCGCGCCGCGGCCCATCCTGCTGTTTATCGACGAGGCCCACACCCTGATCGGTGCCGGCAACGCCGAGGGCGGCAGCGACGCCGCCAACCTGCTCAAGCCGGCCCTGGCCCGGGGCGAGCTGCGCACCATCGCCGCCACCACCTGGCGCGAATACAAGAAGTACTTCGAGAAGGACCCCGCCCTGTCGCGGCGCTTCCAGCCGGTCAGCCTGGCCGAGCCCAGCACCGCCCAGGCGCTGGTGATCCTGCGCGGCCTGCGCGACACCTACGAGGCCGCCC
The DNA here is from genome assembly GCF_007989625.1 of Bisbaumannia pacifica. Classification (GTDB taxonomy): domain Bacteria; phylum Pseudomonadota; class Gammaproteobacteria; order Pseudomonadales; family Halomonadaceae; genus Bisbaumannia; species Bisbaumannia pacifica. The sequence continues at coordinate 11,011 of NZ_BJUK01000023.1, read as the reverse complement.
ATGGCGTGCTGATCGGCGACAGCGGCCTGCGCGCCGCCGCCGAGCTCTCGGCCCGCTACCTGGCCGGCCGCCAGCTGCCCGACAAGGCCATCGATGTCCTGGACACCGCCTGCACCCGCCTGGCCCAGGCCCTGGACACCCCGCCGCGGCGCCTCAGCCACCTCAAGAGCGAGCACCTGGCGGCGCTGCGCGAGCGCGACCAGCTCGACCGCGAGCGGCAACTGGGGCGTACCCCGGACGCCGCCCTGGTCGACGAGCTGACCAGCCGACTGGTCCGCCTCGACGACGAGCTGGCCGGCCTGGAGGCCGCCTGGGAAGCCCAGCGCCAGGGCGTCGACGCCATCCTCGCCCTGCACCGCCGCCTGCTCGAGGACGCCACCCCGGAGGCAGAGCGCGCGGCGGACCGCGCCGAGCTGGCCGAGCGCGAGGCCGAGCTGGAGGCCCTGCAGCGGGAGTTCGCCCTGGTCAACGCCAGCGTCGAGGAGGCCCAGATCGCCCAGGTGATCGGCGACTGGACCGGCGTTCCGGTGGAGCGCATGACCCGCGATGCCCTGAGCCGACTCACCGAGCTGCCCGAGCACCTGGGCCGCGAGGTGCAGGGCCAGGCGCCGGCCATCGAGCGCATCCATCGCCACCTGCTCACCGCCCGCGCCGACCTGCGCCGTCCCGGCCGCCCCCTGGGCGCCTTCCTGCTGGTGGGCCCCAGCGGCGTCGGCAAGACCGAGACGGTGGTGCAGATCGCCGAGCAGCTCTACGGCGGCCGCCAGTTCCTCACCACCATCAACATGTCCGAGTACCAGGAGAAGCACACCGTCTCGCGGCTGATCGGCTCGCCGCCCGGCTACGTGGGCTTCGGCGAGGGCGGCCTGCTCACCGAGGCGATCCGCCAGCGCCCCTACTCGGTGGTGCTGCTCGACGAGGTGGAGAAGGCCCACCCCGACGTGCTCAACCTCTTCTACCAGGCCTTCGACAAGGGCGAGCTGGCCGACGGCGAGGGGCGCCTGATCGACTGCAAGAACGTGCTCTTCTTCCTCACCTCCAACCTCGGCTATGAGGCCATCGTCGCCCATGCCGACGCCCCCGAGGCCCTGGACGAGGCGCTCTACCCGGTGCTCGCGGACTTCTTCCGCCCGGCCTTGCTGGCGCGCATGGAGGTGGTGCCCTACCGGCCCCTGGACGACGCCACCCTGGATGCCATCGTCGCCGCCAAGCTGGCGAGCCTGGCCGGGCGCCTCGCCGCCCGCCATCGCCAGGCCGAGGTGGTGCTGGACGAGGCCCTGGCGATGGCGATCCGTGCCCGGGCCACCCGCAGCGAGAACGGCGCGCGCATGCTGGAGTCGGTGATCGACGGCGAGCTGCTGCCGCCGCTCTCCCGCGCCCTGCTCGAGCGCCTGGCCCGCCAGGAGCCGATCTCCCGGGTGGTGCTGGGCGTCGATGGCGCCGGCGACTTCACCGCGGAGGTGGCCTGAGCCATGGCGTGTCGGGAGCGAGACTTGGGCGGCATGGCCCTGGCGCTAACCCTGGTGGAGAGCGAGGCCCCCCCGGCCCTGCGCCGGCGGGCCCGGGAGGTGCTCGGCCACTGCCAGTCCACGGCCTGGGTCGACTGCCTCTACCTGGCGGAGAACGGCCGCCGGCTGGCTGGCGACGACAGCGACTGGCGCCTGGCCTGCGACGACTTCCGTCACCCCTATGCCCATGCCATCCGCCGCGGCGAGCCGCTGCGCCTGGCCCTGGGCGAGGCCCGCTCGCGCCTCGACCACCCGGACTTCCAGGCCCAGGTGGCCGGGCTCTCCCATGAGTGGCACCTGGAGGTGCGTCCCCTGCGCGCCGCAGATGGCCGGCGCGAGTGGCTGGGCGCCCTGGCCCTGGCGGATGCCCCCGAGCGCCTCGAGGCGCTGCTCGCCGACCCCGGCTTCGCCGCCTTCGAGGCCCTGCTGTGCCGGCTCTGGGCGCGCCTGGCCCGCCACCAGGGCGAGCGCGACCGCCAGGCGCGGCTGCGTGACTCCCTGACCCAGCTCAGCGACGGCGCCCGCCGCCGGGCCCTGGCCGAGCGCCTCGGTGAGGACCTGCTGGGGACCTCCGCGGCCAGCCTGGCGCTGCGCGACCAGGTGGTGCGCGCCGCCGAGACCAGCCTGGCGGTGCTGCTGCAGGGCGAGACCGGCACCGGGAAAGACCGGGTGGCACGGGCAATCCACCGCCTCTCGGCTCGTCGTGATGGCCCCTTCCTGGCCATCAACTGCGCCGCCATCCCCGAATCGCTGCTCGAGGCGGAACTCTTCGGTCACACCAGGGGCGCCTTCTCCGGCGCCGACCAGGCCCGGGAGGGACTGATCGGCCAGGCCGACGGCGGCACCCTCTTCCTCGACGAGATCGGCGACATGCCGCTGCCGCTCCAGGCCAAGCTGCTGCGGGTCCTGGAGAGCGGCCGCTATCGCCCCCTGGGCGCCGACGAGGAGCGCCAGGCCGACCTGCGGCTGATCGCCGCCACCCACCAGCCGCTGCGCGAGCGCATTCGCGACCGCGGTTTCCGTGCCGACCTCTACTACCGGCTCGGCCAGTTCCCCCTGGCGCTGCCGCCGCTGGCGGCGCGTCGCGAGGATATCCCCCTGCTGGTGGAGGCCTTTATCGCCGACTTCTGCGCCCGTGAGGGGCGCCCGGAGATGGGCATCACCTCCGCGGCCCTGCGCCTGCTGCGTGAGCGGGACTACCCCGGCAACGTGCGCGAGCTCAAGAACCTGATCGACTACGCCTGTGCCATGACCCGTCCCGGGGCGGACATCGGCCCCTCGGCGCTGCCTGGCGTCGACGCCGGCACCCTGGCGCCGGCCTCCCGTGCCGCGGCCAACGAGCTCGACCTCTATGCCATCGACGACCTGCGTCAGGCGATGCGTCACTTCGAGGCCACCCTGATCCGCCAGCGGCTGGCCCGCTTCGACGGCAACCGCGCCCGGGCCGCCGAGAGCCTGGGGCTGCCCAAGCGCACCCTGGCCCATAAGTGTCAACGGCTGGAGCTGGATACCCCATGACGAGACCGTTCGCCTACCCCCTGCCGTTACTGATCCTGGCCTGGCTGGCCGGGCCGCCGGCCCAGGCCGACGAGGCCGCGCGCCTGGCCGAGGCCCGGCAATGCGCCACCCTCGATTCCCGGCTCGAGCGCCTGCACTGCTATGACGCCCTCTTCCAGGGCACCCCGGCCCCCAGCGCCGACGACGAGTTGCCGGCGCTGTGGCAGGCGGTGCTCGACCAGGAGGCGCGCCGTGACGACGACGCCTTCGGCCTGCTCGCCGGCGTCAGCGGCGACGAAGTGCTGCTGACCGCCCCGGCCCTGGGCCGGGTCCCGCCGCGGCCGGTGCTGGTGATCAGTTGCCAGGAGTGGATCACCCGCTTCCAGTTGCACCTGCCCGAGGCCCTCGACGCGCCCCGGGTGGAGCTGCGCCTGCGGGGCGATCGGGGCGATCTGACCCAGACCTGGCGCATCCGCGGCGGCGGCCATGTGGTCAGCGGCGGACGCGGTTTGCCCGCCATCGATACCCTGCGCCGGCTGCTGGATAGCGAGACCCTGAGCCTGACCAGCGAGCGGGAGGCCCTGGACGGGTTGCGCTTCGAGCTGGGCGACCTGCGCGAGCAGATCCAGCCCCTGCGCGATGCCTGTCGCTGGTAAGGAGCCAAGCATGCGAATCACCGACCGAAGCCACCTCGAGCCCCTGCTGGCGCCCCTGGCGACCCGCCCCGAGGCGCCGCCCCTGGACGAGCTGGCCGACTTCGCCTGGCTCGACGAGGAGATGATGAAGATCGGCTCGCTGCAGCACGGCGAGATGGACTGGGCCGGCGCCGAGGCCCGGGCCGCCCGCCTGCTCGCCGAGGCGGGCAAGGACCTGCGGGTGCTCGGCCACCTGCTGCACTGCCTGCAGCACGACGCCAGCCCGCGGCGCTTCACCCTCTCCCTGGAGCTGCTGGCCGGCAGCCTGGCGGCCTGGTGGGAGAGCGCCGCCCCCTATGCCGGCCCCCGCGGCGCCCGGGCCCGTCCCAAGCTGTTCGCTCAGTTCACCCAGCGGGCGGTCAAGCTCGCCGGTGGCCTGCGCTTCACCCAGGCCGCCCAGCACGACGAGGCCCTCACCGCCCTGGCCGCCCTGCACGACGCCGCCGCGGCCCGGGAACTGCCGCTGGGCGCCCTGGAGGAGCTGCAACGGGAGCTGCAGCGGCTGGCCCCCGGCCAGTCGGCCGATCAGGGCGAGGCGGCCAAGCCGGCCGGTGCCGGGACGGCCGCACCCGCGGCGGCCCCGCCCCCCGCGGCCCCCGAGGCACGCCTGGAGGCGGGCAACGAGCGCGGCAACCGCCAGGCCCTGCTGGCCATGGCCGACTTTCTCAACGACCAGGTCCCCGACGAGGCCTTGGGTTACCGGCTGCGTCGCCATGCCGTCTGGGGCTCGATTCAGTCGCTGCCCGCCGCCCGCGACGATGGCCGTACCGAGCTGGCACCCATCGCCGCGGACCGGGCGGCCGACTACCGGGAGGCCCTGGCCCGCGGCGGCGACGCCGCCCTGTGGCGGCGCATCGAGACCAGCCTGGCGCTGAGCCCCTACTGGCTGGAGGGGCACCGCCTCAGCGCCGGGCTGGCGGAGCGCCTCGGCCATCCGCGCTGCGCCGAGGCGATTCGCGACGAGGCGGCGCGTTTCGTGGCCCGCCTGCCGGGCCTGGAGGCGCTGCGCTTCAACGACGGCAGCCCCTTCGTCGACGACGACACCCGGCGCTGGTTGCAGCCGGCGGCCGCGCCGGCCATGGCCGGTGGCGGTGCCGGGGGCGATCCCTGGCAGGCCGGCCTCGAGGAGGCCCGCGAGCGCCTCGCCGAGGGCGACCTGGCGGCGGCCCTGGCCGGCCTCGACCAGGGTCTGGCGGCGGCGCAGGCACCCCGGGACGCGGCTTACTGGCGCCTGGCCAGCGCCGACCTGCTTCACGAGGCGGGGCTCGCCGCCCTGGCCAGCCAACACTATCGGGCCGTCCAGCAGAGCATCGCCGGGATCGGCCTGGAGGCCTGGGAGCCGGCGCTGCTGGCGCGGCTCGAGGAGGCACTGCAATGACCAATGGCACCACCAAGCACATCGACAGGGACGAGGGTTAACGGCACATGTGGACAAGTGTGAAATCCAGGCTGAGTCGCGTCGTGCCCGGCATGGCCCGGGCCGAGGCCGGAGCAAAGCAGGCGAAGATGCACGGCAACCGGGCCAAGGGCCTGGGGCGCCTCGCCTTCGCCCTCTGGTGCCTGCTGGCGGTGATCGCCGCCGCGGCGATCTGGTGGCTGGGCCCGCTCTGGGAGGTCGGCGGCACCCGGCCCCTGGGCCCATGGCTGCACCGCCTGCTGGCGATCCTCGCCCTGGCCACCCTGCTGGCGGTGGTCTGGGGGATCCGCCTGGCCCGCCGCCTGCGCCGGCTGGACGCCGAGCGCCAGGAGGCCGAGCGCCTGCAGAGCGATCCCATCGCCGGCGAGGTACGCCGCCAGGAGGAGACCCTGGACGCCACCCTGGCGGAGCTGGTGGATAGCCTCGGTGGCGGCCCCGGGGCCCGCTACCGCCTGCCCTGGTACCTGGTGATGGGGGTCGAGAACGCCGGCAAGACCAGCCTGATCAACCGCTCCGGCCAGGAGTTCGCCCTGACCCGGGTGATGAAGGCCGCCGGCCACCGCAAGGGCAACCGCTTCGGCTTCGACTGGTGGATCGGCGACAAGGCGGTGCTGATCGATCCGGACGGCGAGCTGCTCACCCAGGGCGCCCTGGAGAGCGGCGAGCCGGTGGAGCTGCAGCAGCGCCTGTGGGATCACTTCGTCGCCTGGCTGGAGCACCACCGCGCCCGCCGCCCCCTGGACGGGGTGGTGCTGGTCCTCGACCTGGCGCGCCTCAGCGACGCCCGGGTGGCGGTGCGCAAGGCCTACGCCGCCCTGCTGCGGGCCCGCCTGCGCGAGCTGATGGAGCGCCACGGCGCCCGCCTGCCGGTCTATGTCACCTTCAGCAAGATGGACCTGCTGCACGGCTTCGACGACTTCTTCCGCCACTACTCGCGGCAGGCGCGCCGCGCGCCCCTGGGTTTCACCTTCAGCGCCGCGAGCCTCGACACCCCGGATCGCTGGGCCGAAGAGTTCGCCGAGGCCTTCGACGCCCTGCTCGAGCGCCTCAACCGCAGCCTGCCGACCCTGCTCAGCGAGTGCCGCGACCGCGAGGAGCGCGAATCGGTGTTCCGTTTCGTGCGCCAGCTGGCGGGGCTGCGCGACGTCCTGCTGGGCTTCCTCAAGGAGGCCCTCTCCAGCGACCGCTTCTCCACCGCCGCCATGGTGCGCGGCACCTACTTCACCTCGGTCTACCAGCAGGGCGTGCCGGAGGACCCCTTCGTCGACGCCGCCGCCCGACGCTACGGCATGAGCGATGCGGTCCAGCCCGCCCACCGCGCCACGCGTAGCGCCCTCTACTTTACCGAGGAGCTGTTCGAGCGGGTGATCTACCCGGAGGCCGGGCTGGCCGGCGACAACGCCCGGGCCGCCCGGCGGCGGCGCCAGGCCTACCGCCTCAGCCTGCTCGCCTGCCTGTTCGGCGGCGCCGTGCTGGTGGGAGGCTGGAGCCACTTCTATCAGAAGAACACCCAGGCCCTGGCAGCGGTGGAGGAGCGGGCCGAGGCGTTCCTCGCCACCCAGCCCCATGAGCTGCGCCGTGACGACCCCACCGGCTATGCGCTGCTGGAGCCGCTGGATCGCCTGCGCGAGGCGACCCAGACCTTCGGTGGCATTCAGCCCCACCTGCCCTGGCTGGCCGATATGGGCCTCTACCAGGGCCACAAGGTGGGACGCGTCGTGGATGACGCCTACCGCGCCGTGCTTGAGCACTATTTCCTGCCCTCGCTGATGGTCGGCATCATGGACGACATGAACCGCGCCGAGCCGGGCAGCAATGAGCAACTGGCCCTGCTGCGCCAGTTGCGCATGCTCTCCGATGCCAGCGGCCGCCAACCCGAGCGAGTGCACGATTTCATGGCGCGCCGTTGGCAAGGCGACTTCCCCCAGCGCGGCAGCGTACAGCGCCGCCTCCTCGATCACCTCGACTACGCCCTGGCCCATACCGACCTGGTAGGCCATGCCGCCGCCGGCGATCATGACGCCCAACTGGCCATGGCGCCCTTCGGGGGCAGCCTCCAGGCCGCCCAGCGAGTGCTCTCCGAGCTGCCCATGGACGAGCGGGTCTATGCCACCCTCAAGGCCGGCAGTGACCGGCGTAGCGCGGCGACCCTGGACCTGCGCCAGGGGGTCGGCCCCTCATTCAGCGCCGTCTTCATGGCTCGCGACGACGACAACGATGCCTTGCGCATCCCCAGCCTGGTGACCCGGGGCGGCTTCGAGGGCTACTTCCTGAACGAGCTGGAACAGGCCACCGAGCTGGCGCTGATCGACCTCTGGGTGCTCGGCCAGCGTGACGACATCGACTTCAGCGAGGCCGATCGCGCCCAGCTTCAGGATGCCCTGCGCCAACGTTATATCAGCGACTATCACGTTACCTGGCGGGAGGCCCTGGCGCGCATCGAGCTGGTGCCGCTGCCCGACCTGCACCAGGCGGTGGTGGTCACTGACACCCTACTCGGCGCCAGCCGGCCGCTGGACCGGCTGCTCGGCGAGGTGGCACGGCAGACCCGCCTCTACCCGGAACTACCGGAAGACGACGAGGCCGCCCGCCAGGCCCTGGAGCGCTCGCCCCGCTACCGCCTGGCCGGCGATATCGAACGCCACTTCGTGCCCCTCAACGGCCTGCTCGAGGCGCGCGGCGACAACCCCGCCGACCTCACCGAGATCAAGGGCGCCGTCGGAGAGCTGCGCGACTACCTGCGCCAAGTCCAGGGCGCCAGCGACCCGGGCCGCGCGGCCTTCGTCACGGTCCGCGACCGCCTGGTGCTGAGCGGCGGCGACCCCATCCATACCCTGCGGCGCCTGGCCGAGGAGACCCCGGCCCCGGTGGGGCCGATGCTCGAGAGCCTGGCCGACCAGAGCTGGCGGCTGCTGATGACCAGTGCCATCCGCCATATGGAGCACCAGTGGCTCGATGAGGTGGTCGCCCCCTATCGGGAGCGCCTGGCGGGCCGCTACCCACTGGCCCGGGACGCCTCCCGCGAGGTGGCCCTGAATGACTTCGAGGCCTTCTTTGCCCCCGGCGGCATCCTCGACGGCTTCTATCAGGACAACCTGCAACCCTTTATCGAGGCCGCCCCGGAGCAGCTCGAGGACGCCGAGGGCAACTCCCTGATCCGCCCCGCGGTACTCACCGCCGTGCGCCAGGGAGCGCGCATCCGCGAGGCCTACTTCGGCCGCGACGGTGCCCTCGACGTGGAGTTCAGCCTGGAGCCCCTGAGCCTCAGCCCCGACAAGCGGCGCAGCGTGATCAGCGTCGACGGCCAACTGATCGACTATGCCCACAGCGGTGGCGGTCGCGTCGCGATGATCTGGCCCAATGCCCTGCGCGGCGACACCGAGAGCCGGGTGACCCTGGTGCCCAGCGAAGTCAATCGCTCGCCGCGCAGCCTGACCCGTAACGGTGCCTGGGCCTGGTTCCGGCTGCTCGACCAGGCGCAGGTCACCGGCACCGGCGAGCGCGAGCTGGAGCTGCGCTTCCGGGTCGATGGCGGCACCATGAGCTACCGCCTGCATGCCAACGGCGGCCGCAACCCCTTCATCCGGCCGCCGGCCGCCGGCTTCCGACTGCCCACCGCCCTCTATGCCGAAGGAGGCCCCGATGCTGACGACGCTTAAGCGCTGGCTGGGCCGCGGCAGCGCGGTGGCGGCTCCCGAGTCACCGCCTGAGGCTCATCATGAGGCCGTCGGTGGGGGCCTGGTGACCGCCCGGGCCGAGGAACTCGAGACCTTTCTCGAGGCGGTCCGCCGCGCCGATTCCCGGGGGCACGCCCCCTGGGTGCTGCGCGACGAGGCCCACCTGGTCACCCTGCGCCGCGCCCTGGAGTTCACCCTGCATCGCGGTCGCTGGCTGCAGCGGGAAGGCGAGGCCGTCGCCCACTGGCAGGGACGCCTGCTGGCCTTCCGCCATGGCGAGGGGCCGCCGCTGGGCATGCTGCTGGCGGTACGCCCCGACGAGGAGGCGGCCTGGCAGTTGCGCTTCTTCTTTATCGACCCCCAGTGGCAGGGCAGCGGTCACGGTGCCCGCCTGCTGCTGGCCGCCCGTCGCGAGCTGGACGGCACGCCGCTGCACTGCCGCCTGCCGCTGGCCTGTGGCGCCGCCGTGACTAGCCTGGAGCGCGCCGGCTTCCGGCGCATGCAGGTAGATGCCACCGAGGTAGCCAGCTTCGAAGCCCCCGCCGAATGGCATTGACGCCACCCAAGAGAGGAGACAAGGACGCATGGGACGCATATTCGTACTCGTCGGCGATATCGGCACCGACCATGAGGGGTTTCCGCCGACTCCGGTGATCGCCGGCAGCCCCACGGTCATCATGGATGGCAAGCCGATGGCTCGCCAGGATGATCCCCTGGTCCCCCACGCCAAGCCCGGCAGCCCGCCCCACCCGCGCGTCATCGCCGAGGGCTCGGGGACCATTCTGATCGACGGCAAGCCCGCCGCCCTCACCGGTCACGCCGTGGACTGCGGCGGCGTGGTGATCGGCTCCGCCAGCGGGGAGGGCAGCTAAGATGGCCGATGCCACCGGACTCCAGTTCACCCTGAGCCTCGCCGGCATCCCCGGCCTGGCGGTGGTCGACTTCACCCATCGCGAGGCGCTCTCCGCCCCCTTCACCCTGACGCTTACCGTGGCCAGCCGCGACCCCGACCTCGGCCCCGCCGACGTGCTCGAGCGCAACGCCACCCTGGTCGTCTGGGAGGACGGCGAGCCGCTGCGCCACCTCCACGGCGTGGTCAGCGAGTTCGGCCGCGGCGACCGCGGCCACCGCCGCACCTTCTACACCCTGGTCATCCGCCCGGCGCTGTGGCGCCTCGACCTGCGCCACAACGCGCGGATCTTCCAGGACGTCCCGCCCCAGGACATCCTCGCCACCCTGTGCGCCGAGCGCGGCCTGACCGACGTGGCCTTCGCCCTGACCCGCGAGCCCGAGGCGCGCGAGTACTGCGTGCAGTACCGCGAGAGCGACCTGGCCTTCGTCGAGCGCCTGGCCGCCGAGGAGGGGCTGGTCTACTTCCATGAGTTCGAGCCCGCGGTCGGCGGCACCCACCGGCTGATCTTCGCCGACGCGCCGACGCTGCTGCCCCACCTGGGCGCGCGCACCTATCATGGCCGTGCCGGCGGCACCCCGCCGCGCCGCCATGTGCGCAAGCTCACCCAGGTCTCGCGGGTGCGCCCGGCGGCGGTGACCCTCAAGGACTACACCTTCAAGCAGCCGGCTTATGACCAGCGCCACGAGCACCCGGCACCGGACCTCGGCGAGCACGCCCAGCGCGACGACTACGAGCACTACGACTACCCGGGCCGCTACAAGGCCGCGGCCTCCGGGGTGCCCTTCACCCGGGTGCGCCTGGAGGCGCTGCGCGCCGAGGCCAACACCGCCCAGGCCGAGAGCGACCTGCCGGAGCTGGCCCCGGGCTCTCGCTTCACCCTCACCGATCACGATATCGCCGCCCTCAACCGCGACTGGCAGGTGATCGCGGTGGTGCACCATGGCGAGCAGCCCCAGGCCCTGGAAGAGGATGGCGGCGACGGTCGCACCCGCTATTTCAACGAGCTGGTACTGGCCCCCGCCGACCGCGCCTGGCGCCCCGCGCCGCCCGTCCGGCCGCGGGTCGATGGCCCCCAGGTGGCCTTCGTGGTCGGCCCCGAGGGCGAGGAGATTCACTGCGACGAACACGGCCGGGTCAAGGTGCAGTTCCCCTGGGACCGCTACGCCGAGCCCGACGACACCGCCAGTTGCTGGATTCGGGTCAGCCAGGACTGGGCCGGCGGCGGCTACGGCAGTATGGCCATCCCGCGTATCGGCCACGAGGTGGTGGTCTCCTTCCTCGAGGGCGACCCGGACCAGCCGCTT
>NZ_BJUK01000022.1 GCF_007989625.1 Bisbaumannia pacifica | reverse complement strand
GGCAGGTGGAGGGCAAGCGCAAATGACGCCGGCAGGACGTACCAATCAGTTGCTTTACCAGGCCGAACTGCTGCTGGGCCTGTCGCCGGATGACGACGATGAGCATGCCGAGGCGCGGCGGCGGGCGCTGGAGGAGGGCGCCCTGGCGACCCTGGAGCTGGCGCTGGATTCGCTGCTGCGGGAGGTCACCGAGCATGCTCGCCTCGAGCACCACGACTGGCGGCAGTTGCTCGGTGGCGACGAGGCGGTGGCGGAGCTGACCCAGCTGCGCGCCCTGGCCGAGGTCCCCGAGAGCTGGCTGGCGCGGCTCTTGACGCGCCTCGAGGCCCTGCATGGGGTCGAGGGGGCGGCCCGCCGTGAGGCGGCGAGCGGCCTGATCGCCGTCAGCGCCGGCGAGCCCCTGGCCCGGGAACTCGCCGGGTGCCTCAAGGCGTTCAAGGCGCTGCTGCCCGCCCTGCGCGAGACCAGCCAGGAGTGGTAGCGGGGCTGGCGCGGTTAATACTCTTTCTGCGCTGAGGCCCGGGGCTACCCTGGGCCTTCGAATAGGCAGGGTATCAGCCGCAATAGCCTCGCAATACGGTGTTTCCCGGTGTGTCGGTCGGCCATAACCGGTACAATCGCGAGCCTCTATGCACCGACCGGACCCTTATCCTTGATCTCCACCGCCAATATCACCATGCAGTTCGGGGCCAAGCCCCTGTTCGAGAACGTCTCCATCAAGTTCGGCAACGGCCATCGCTATGGCCTGATCGGCGCCAACGGCTGCGGCAAGTCCACCTTTATGAAGATCCTCGGCGGTGACCTGGAGCCCTCCTCGGGTCAGGTGATGGTCGAGTCGGGGGCCCGACTGGGTAAGCTGCGCCAGGACCAGTTCGCCTACGAGAACGAGCGGGTCATTGATACCGTGATCATGGGCAACGCCGAGCTCTCGGAGGTGGCCGCCGAGCGGGAGCGCATCTATGCGCTGCCCGAGATGAGTGAGGAAGATGGCATGGCGGTGGCCGACCTGGAGGTGCGCTTCGCCGAGCTCGACGGCTACACCGCGGAGGCCCGCGCCGGGGAGCTGCTGCTGGGGCTCGGCATTCCCCTCGAGCAGCATAGCGGCCCCATGAGCGAGGTGGCGCCGGGCTGGAAGCTGCGGGTGCTGCTGGCCCAGGCGCTGTTTGCCGACCCCGACGTGCTGCTGCTTGACGAGCCCACCAACCACCTGGATATCAACACTATCCGCTGGCTGGAGGGGGTGCTGACCGCGCGTAACAGCACCATGATCATCATTTCCCACGACCGTCACTTCCTGAACAGCGTCTGCACCCATATGGCGGACCTGGACTATGGCGAGATCAAGCTCTTCCCGGGTAACTACGACGACTACATGACCGCGGCCACCGCCGCCCGCGAGCGCCAGCACGCCGATAACGCCAAGAAGAAGGCACAGATCGCCGAGCTGCAGCAGTTCGTCAGTCGCTTCTCGGCCAACGCCTCCAAGGCCAAGCAGGCCACCTCCCGGGCGCGCCAGATCGACAAGATCAAGCTCGAGGAGATCAAGCCCTCGAGCCGGGTTAGCCCCTTTATCCGCTTCGAGCAGGCTCGCAAGATCCATCGCAATGCGGTCAACGTGGAAGGGGTGACCCAGGGCTACCCCGGTGAGGCGCCGTTGTTCGAAGGCTTCGGCATGACCGTGGAGGCCGGCGAGCGCATCGCCATCATCGGTCCCAACGGCATCGGCAAGACCACCCTGCTGCGGACCCTGGCCGGGGAGCTTTTACCCCAAGCCGGCAGCGTGAAGTGGACCGACAGCGCCGAGCTCGGCCACTTCGCCCAGGATCACGCCGACGACTTCGCCAATGATGCCACCCTGTTCGAGTGGATGGCGCAGTGGACCGATGGCGGCGAGCAGGCGATCCGTGGGGCCCTGGGCCGCATGCTGTTCTCCAGCGACGATATCGGCAAGTCGGTCAAGGTGATCTCCGGCGGCGAGCAGGGGCGCATGCTGTTCGGCAAGCTGAGCCTGACCCGGCCCAATGTGCTGCTGATGGACGAGCCCACCAACCACCTGGACATGGAGTCCATCGAGGCCCTCAACCTGGCGCTGGAGCACTACCCGGGGACCCTGATCTTCGTCAGCCACGACCGGGAATTCGTCTCCTCCCTGGCCACCCGTATCCTCGATATGAGCGAATCGGGGATCATCGACTTCAGCGGCAGCTACGACGATTACCTGAGGAGCCAGGGCCTGTTCGGCTGAGCCGGCGTGAACGCCCGTCGTCGACACCGATCCGCGGTGGTGGTCCCGCCCGGCCCGCGATGGTAGGCTAAGGACATCACCGATAGCGGCCATGGATGTTGCCCATGGCCGCTTTCTTTTGTTATCGAATTGAGGAGGTTCGGGTGTCCGAGACCGCAGTCCTGGAAATCGTCGAGCTGGCCGATGGCGAGGTCGTGCTGCGCAGCGCCGAGGGGGAGGGCGAGCCTCTGGTGAGCATTCGCTTCTCCGCCGAGGCCGCCGATCTGCTGCGCCGCGCCCGTTTCGAGGTGGCTCAAGAGATGATCGATCATGCCCTGTCGCGCAGTCATCTGGTAGAGGGCGACGAGGAGGAGGCGCAGGCCGATCCGGCGACCCTGCATTGACGGAGGCTTCTTCACCATTGTTCTCGCCGCCGCCCTCGGGCGGCGGCGGCGTTTTCAGAGGGTTGAGGGGCGGGCTGGCGCAATTTGTCAAGCTTTGCTGGGATAAAGGAGAGTGCCCGCCCGGGATCGTCAGCTTGGCACCCATCGCATCGGGGTGCCTAAGGAGAGCGTCATGTCGAGACAGTATCTTTCGCTGGAGTTGCTTGGCTATTGGCGGGATGCCGACCGTACCGAGATCCCCAACGATGGCGGGGTCTTCTGCGTCTATGGTGGGGAGTATGACCAGGCCAGCGACGAGTACTCGCTGCATCGGTTGATCTATATCGGCGAGTCACGCAACGTGAACTATGCCATCGCTCACCATGAGGCCCGCGAGCGCTGGCTCGCCAAGCTGGGCGAGCAAGAGGTGCTCTGTTACAGCATCGGGGTGGTCTACTACACCATGCGCGAGCGCTGTGCCGCGGCCCTGATTCATGAGCATCGCCCCCTGGCCAACGCTCGCGAGGCGATCGAGACCTTCGCCTACGATGAGACCGAAATGGTGCTGTCGGGGAAGACGCGGCTGCTCAATAACCACTTTATCGTTTCCCCCGGAGGGGCCAAGGTGGGGTGAACTGAGCGCGGGGAATGGGTAGCATAGGCGCGAATTCTGCTCGGGGGCGAGGCTCCCGGGCCCGTTTCGACGCCGCAAGAGACCCTCGAATGCGCTACTTCCTACGATTCGCCGCCATGGTGGGCCTATTTGCCCTATTGGCTTCTCCCGCGATGGCCGGTCTCGACGACCTGGACGCGCGTTTCGCTCCCCGTCATGCCAACGAGCTCTGGCTGCTGGTGGATGATCGCAGCGCCACCCTCTACGTCTACCGTGGGAATCGCGAGCTGGAGCGGATGCAGCCGATCGCCCTGGGGCGGGCCGGGGTGGCGCCCATTCGCACCCGGGGCGATCGCCGGACCCCCAGCGGCGAGTTCCGTGTCGATCGTTTCAATTTCGATAGTCGCTTCCATATCTTCCTGGGGCTCGATTATCCGACGCCCTGGCATGCCCGCGACGCGCTCGAGGCCGGGGTCATGAGCCAGCAGGAGTACGATGACTATTTCGCCTATTTGCGACACCACGGGCGTCCCCCTCAGGACACCGTCCTCGGCGGGGATATCGGCATTCATGGCCTGGGGCAGGGGGACCCCGCCTTTCATCGGCAGTACCACTGGACCCAGGGGTGCGTGGCGGTGACCAACGAGCAGATCGAGCGGTTGTCGCAACTGGTCGACATTGGCACGCGGGTGGTGATCCGCTAGGCTAAGACACGTGAAACCAAGATCTTCTGTAGTAGACAAAGGCACTAGGTCTATAATAAAACGGCGTTTGACTAAGACGGCTTGGCCGTCAAGGTCGCGCTGGCCGAAGTGGAAGGCGAGAATCTCGCTTCGGTGGCAAGCAGATCTGCCCAGGGAGGCGTATCCCGTCTACCCCGGGCTAAACCAAGGAAGACCCTCAAGGAGAACGTTATGACCCTCAAGAGCACTCTGAAGCTGACCGCTGCTGCAGCCTCCCTGGCCGTCCTGGCCGGCTGTGCTTCTACCAGCGCCCTGGAAGAAGTTCGCATGACCGCCGAGTCCGCTCAGGCCGACGCCGCCGAGGCTCGCAGCATCGCCACCCAGGCTCAGAACACCGCCAACCAGGCTCAGCGTGACGCTCAGGCGGCCCTGCAGATGTCTCAGCAGAACCGTGAAGAGATGAACCGCATGTTCGAGCGTTCCATGTACAAGTAAGGCTTGTACTGGCAGTACACTGGCATCCCGGTGTGTTGCAGCAGGCACCCTGCCTGATTCAAGCCCCCCCGCCTCGGCGGGGGGGCTTGTTTTTATGCCCGGTCG
The DNA here is from genome assembly GCF_007989625.1 of Bisbaumannia pacifica. Taxonomy (GTDB): domain Bacteria; phylum Pseudomonadota; class Gammaproteobacteria; order Pseudomonadales; family Halomonadaceae; genus Bisbaumannia; species Bisbaumannia pacifica. The sequence goes on along the minus strand of NZ_BJUK01000022.1, from coordinate 60,598 downwards.
ATAGGCTTGATTCAGCAGGGTTGGGTCGTCAGGGGAAGAACCATCGTGTGACGGGGTGAGCCACTGGCTCGCCGAATCACCCGCACGGGCTCGCCGAGATAGCTTACCGGTTGGCTCGGTAGCCAGCGATCGAGCAGGTAGTCGTGTAGCTGAGTGAGCCGTGATGAGTCATCGAAGGCGATCGAGGCGGCCAGGGTCTCGGGCAAGGTGAGGCGGCGATAACAGGGGGGCGGAGGCCAAGGGCGAGAGGCGCTGACTGGCAGCCCGAGATCGATACGTTGACGCGCCCTGGGAGTGATGGCGGGATCATCCGCTAGTACCAGGATCGTGTCGTGGCGCTCGAAGCCTCGATCGCCATGATGGCGCCGATCAAGACAAGACAGCGATGCCGGCTCCGGGGGCCCGTAGTGGCGTATTGCCCAGAGCGTTATTTCCGGATGGCGGCCAAGGACGACCTCCCCCATTTCATCCGGGGGAGGGCGAAGGTTTTGGGCATGTCGAAGCTGTCGCCGGCGAAATTGCGATGGACTGATGCCGTAATGCCATTGAAAGGCGCGGCTGAAGATAGGGTGGCTGCGAAAGCCACAGTGGATGGCAATATCGATAATGCGTCGCCGACTGCGCAGCAGTAGGCGAGCGGCCTGTTCCAGGCGAAGGATGTTGCGATAGCGTCCGGGGCCCATGCCGAAGGCGCGAAGGAAGTGGCGTCGAATATGTGACTCCGAGTAGCCCAGGTAGGCGGCGAGCTCGCGGATGGTATGGGGTTGGGCCTTGGTGCTATCCAACCACAGTTCGGCGGCACGGATTTCGGCACTGATAGTCGTGTCGGGGATGGGCCGACTCCAGCTGTGATTCTGATATCCATTCATCGTCTTTCGTTACGCTCCTAGTGGGTTTTTCCCATAAAAGGAGTTGTTGGCATGTCGGCTGATGGGTGAGTTCGAAATTCACGAGTTAATGACCGGAACTGCAAAGCACAAGGGTAATGCTTATTTGATACTGTTGAATAAATAGCTGCCATTGCCTGGTTGTGAATGGCGGTGTAGTCCCCGCTTGCAGTGTCATGTAAGCCATGTCTTCACTTCGTGTCCCGTACCTTTCTGAATGGCAGAAGGGCGGCTTACGCTTACCTCACAGTAAAAACTTAAATAAATGCGTTAGTGAGGTAAGCGATATGAGTACGAAGGGAACTCGTCTATTTCCTCTGGCCGCCCTGGTGGTTGCCATTTCACTCGCTGGCTGCAGCGGGAGCAGCTCCCTCACCGTTCCGGGAGGTGGTGGCTCCGATAACGGTTCGGACAATGGCGGCGGTGGCGATAATGGTGGCGGTGATACCGGCCAGACGTCAGATACTAGCTTGGAGCGGGTCGTACAGGATGCCGGCGATGCTACTCAGGGGCTTGGCGATACCGTTAGGGTGCTCGGGGATGGCCTGAGTCAACAGGAGGTTCCTCTGGTGGGAGGCGTCACCGATGGTACGGGTCAGGTGCTGGTGCATCTGGGCGATGGTGTCAACAGTCTCTCCTCCGGGTTGAATGATGGCTTGGGCAGCTTTATCGAGAATGACAATGCCTTGGGTACCACCCTGGCCGGAGCCACCGGTACCGTCTCCGACACGGGGCGAGCCGTTGGGGCCCTCGGGGATACCGTCGAGTCACTCAATACCCTGCCCGTACTGATGCAGGTCGATGCGTCGACCGGGCTGGTGACCACGCTCGGCAAGACCGTCGGCGAGCTTGGGGCGACCGTGACCAATGTTGGCGATGTGCTGACTCTGACGCTGACGGACGAAGATGGCCATCTGGCCGGCCTGACCAGTGAGTTGAGCGCGGTCGTTCGCCCGGTCCTGGTCTCCGTCGAAGGAACCACGCAGCACCTTGGCGACGCCTTGATCGTGGGGCCGGTGGCCAATGACCTGCTGGGTCAGGTTGGAGGCGTGGTGATTGGTCTTGGCGACACCCTAGGTGGGACGGACCCTCTGCTTGCCGGCCTGGGTGGCACGCTAACCGGTACGGGCAACCTGGTAGGCGACTTGGGGGGGCTGCTGACGGCAGGCGAGGGCACTGACCTATTGGGCGGCGGCCTGTTGGATGGCCTGCTGGGGGGAGAAGGCGGGCTCCTCGGTAGCGAAGCCGGCTTGCTTGGTGGCTTGTTAGGCAATGATGGTGGTCTCCTCGGTGGGCTGACCGGCGGCCTGCTGAATGGAGAGGGTGACCTTACCGGCGGTCTGCTGGGTGGTGAAGGTGGTTTGCTTGGCGGCGATGGCGGCTTGCTGGGCGGCGATGGTGGCCTGCTGGGCGGGGTGACCGGCACCGTCGATGGCGTCACCGGCGGCCTGCTGGGTGGCGATGGCGGCTTGCTGGGCGGTGACGGTGCTCTGCTGGGCGGCGATGGCGGCCTGCTCGGTGGTGACGGTGGCCTACTGGGTGGCGTCACCGGGACCGTGGATGGCCTGACCGGTGGTCTACTGGGCGGCGAAGGCGGCCTGCTGGGTGGTGGCGGTGGCCTGCTGGGTGGCGTCACCGGGACCGTGGATGGCCTGACCGGCGGTCTGCTGGATGGCGAAGGCGGCTTGCTTGGTGGTGACGGTGGTCTGCTGGGTGGCGTCACTGGGACCGTGGATGGCCTGACCGGTGGCCTACTGGGCAGCGAAGGTGGGCTGCTCGGCGATGACGGCTCGGCTGGCGGCGAGGATGGCCTGGTAGGTGGCCTGATCGGCACCGTAGATGGGGTCACCGGTAGCCTGCTGGGAGGCGGTCTGCTGAGTGGATCATTAGACCGCGGAGAATAGGCCTTCTCCCAAGGGTCCTGGGTCGTGTCGTGGAGCGACCCAGGGCCTAATTTTGTCTAAATCCTCACATTGGTTAATACTCTGGGTGGTGTGGTAAGCGCCGCTGTGATAAAAAGTGGCTAATAATAATGAAAGCAGTCTAGGTGCTGAAGAGCGCCACTGGTCCAGGGAAAGGATATTATGCAGTCAAGCTATCGTGGTTTATTCAGGAGGCCGTCGAGCGTTTCGCCATTTTTGGCTGTGTGCATGAGCGTCTTTGGTCTGCTGGTGCCACTCTCTATGGCGAATGCCAGTGATTCTCCTTCCTTTGTCGACGAGCGCCAACCGACCCAGGTGCCCGGCCTGGAGCAGATTCGGGAATCCGAGGCACGGCGTAGTGCCACTCGAGTTTCTCTGCCTGAAGTGGCCGGGGCCATTCGTCGCGAAACCGTGGTTCCGGTAGCGCATCTCGATTTTCGTGGTGGCACCGTCTTCGAACTCGAGGACCTCGCGAGTGGCTTGAGTCCCATGCTGGGGCAGAGGGTCACCGTGGGCGAACTGATCGAGGCCGTGGAGGAAATCACCCGTCGTTATCAGGAGGCCGGTTACCCGCTCTCCTACGCTTATCTCCCCGATAACAATTTCCGTAATGGCGTGGTGACCGTGGTGGTTGTCGAGGGCTATATCGCCCGTACCGAGCTCGATATCGACAAGGCCTCGGTGGCGAGTCGCGTGCGGCGCCTCGCCGCACGGATCGTCGATGAGCGCCCCCTGACTCGGGCCACTTTCGAACGCTATACCGCCCTGATGGAGCGGATACCGGGAGCACAACTGGCAATCAATGCGCCGGTGCCTCGTACCCCCAGTGGCGGTACCACCTTACGGGTAGAAGAGCGCACCATGCGCTCTCTGGATGGCGGCTTTTCCCTGCAAGGGGGCGATGAGGACGATGTCCAGCTGTTGGCCAACCTGACACTGCAGTCCAATACGCGCCATGCCGAACGCCTCTCCCTGGCGGCCCTCGTTCCCATCGATACCGACGATGAATTTTACGCCGCCGAGTACCAGCAGGAGTTGGGCGTCGAGGGGCTACGCCTCTCCCTGGCGGCTAGCCGCTTCGAGACCGATGAGTCCACCGGTACCAGCTTGCTGGGTAATCAACTGGCCCGGGAAGAGAAGGTTACCGAGCGCTATCGCGCCGGACTCGACTATCCGCTCCATCTCTCACGGCGCTTCTCCTGGTTCGTGGGTGGCCAGCTGGATCACCACCATCAACGCACACTCTTCGTCGAGCAGGGGCTGGCCCTGCTGGAGCAGCGCCTGAATTTCTCGGCCTTCGAGCTCAATACACGACTGCGCCGTGCCAGCGAGGAGCGCATCCTCGAGTGGCGGGGAGACCTGCGCCAAGGCGTCGACCTGGGCGCTAACCGCAACCGCTTGAGCAGCGCAACCGGCTCGATCAATCAGCCGGAAGACCTGCACTTCACCCGCCTGGGGAGCGAGGCGCGCTGGGTGGAGCAACTGGCATCGCGCTGGCGCCTGACCAGCCGCATCGCCGGCTTCTGGTCGGATGACACCCTGCCCTCACCGGAACAGGGCAACTATGGTGGCAGTCGCTTCGGTCGCGGCTATGGCGATAGCCAGGCGGAGGGTGACTACGGGGTGGCCGGCGAGATCGAGTTGCGCTATCTGCAGCCGGTGGAAAGCGACTGGGTCAGCTCGGTGGAGCCCTATCTGCTGGTCGATGGGGCCCGTACGCGTTTCAACGAACGCGATACCGAGCACGAGATCGCCTCGGCGGTGGCCGGCGTCGAGTTAAGCCGGGGCAGTCTCTACCGCCTGGGCGTCGAGTATGCCCAGCCTATCGGCGACCGGGACCTGGATAGCGACAGTCGTGACGGGCGCATCAATGCCCGCATCAGCTGGAACCTGGGCGGCTAGTCACCACGCGGCCTGGATCGCCCCGCGAGAGTTGACACTTCGTTACTGGCTGGATTAGCGAAGTTTCAATAAGCCAACCACCCTAAGGTGGTCGAGGCGTAGGTAATAGTCCCGATTACGAGGGACCTTGGTTAACGCAGGGAGTGATAACCATGAAAAAAGTGATCGAAAAAACCACCGCACTGTCGCAGCGTGGCGCCGTGGCCATGCGGATCAACCATCCCATATTTCGCAAGCAGCAAGGGGCCAGCGCCATCGAGTATGTGGTAATTGCGGCCGTGATCGCCTTGGCGGTATTTGTGGCTTCGGAAGCGGGAATTGCCGATGCCTTCTCTGGTTTTTTTGATAGAGTGACTGATGCCATTACCGAATCGACTGATGGTGGAACTTAATTTCCCATGAGCGTTTTATTTATTTAAACACTCAAGGAATGAGATTATGTCCCCCAATCTGCTTAAGGGGATCGCCGCCGTACTGGTGGTGATTGCCATCGGCCTGGCCTTTGCCGGTTGGCAGCTGACCCGTGATCTGCCGCCGGCCATGGAACCGGCCCCGGTGACGGAGTCGTCCTCAACCGAGGCATCTCCCCCCGGTTTTCCCGTACTGACCGCCGCCGAGCCGCTCGCTATCGGCACCCGCCTCGAGGCACGCCCCGAGGCGGGGACTCCTCTACTGCGTACCGTCGACTACCCGGTCGCGGTGGCGGAAAGCTTCGCCGAAATCGCCGAGGTGGAAGGGCGGGTGCTGACGCGTCCCCTGGCGCCCGGCGATATCCTGCGCCCCGAGCATTTTGCCTTGGGTGGCTTGCTCGCCGAGGCGGTGCCACCCGGCAAGCGTGCCCTGGCGGTCAGCATCGACGAGGTGATCGGCGGGGGCGGCTTTATCGCCCCGGGGGATCGGGTCGATGTCTTCTACTATGCCCAGGGCAACGACCCAGCGCGTACCCAACTGGCGCGGCGACTCTTCCGTGACGTGGAGGTGCTGAGCTTCGGCGCCGACCTGCGAGGGGCGCCTGCCGACGGCGAGCAGCCGGCCCAGCGCAGCGGTCGCACCGCGGTGCTGGCCCTCGACGAAGCCCAGGCGCCGCGGCTGTTGCTGGCGGAGACCACCGGGCGCCTGCGCCTTGCGGTGATCGGCGCCAGCGAGCGTGCCGAGGGCCTGGCCGCGCCCCAGGAGAACGACTTGACTGCCTTGCCCGGCCTGCGGCGTGCCGCCTTGAATGGTGGTGACGTCGCCAACGGTCATGGCACGGATGATGGCGACGGCCTGGGCCCCGCCGTGCTCTTCGAGGAGCTCACCCGGATTTCTGCCCTAGAATCTCGCCCGCCGTCGGCTGCCTCTCCGGCACCGCGGCTCACGTCGAATGCTTCCTCCTCGCGTCGGGTGGTCCAGCACGTGGGGGGGGAGGTACGTGTCGTCGAAGTGCCCGGCGACTGACCTTTCAAGATGATGGTTTCGGCATGGTTTCATGCCTAAAGGATATCAATGCATGGCTAGATCGACGGCATCTCGGTGGCTCATCCGTCTGGTTTTCCTGGTGCTGACCCTGGGGGCTGCCCCGCTCGTTCAGGCCGATATCACCCCGCCCAGCGATCGCATTATCGACGTGATAGTCGGCGATCAGCAGCGCCTGCGTTTGCCTCGAGCGGTCGAGCGTACCGCCATCGGCTCGGGCGAGATCGCCAATGCGCAGTTGGTCAGTGACAGCGAGCTACTGATTACCGGGCTTGGCGTGGGTGCCACCTCGCTGCGGGTTTGGTTCGAGGGAGCGGGGGAGCCGCGCCTCTATCGACTCGAGGTGGCGCCCAGCGGCTCCCTGGGCCTGGAGGGGGAGTATCGGCTTAGCCAGGCCTCCGGGGTGCCGCGGATGATCGGCGACACGGCGTCTCTGGAGCGCCACGACCAGGCACGACAACGCTTCGAGGATCAGCCGCTGGTGGATGCCAGTCGCCAGGTGGGCCCCTTGCAGGTGCAGGCGGATATCCGGGTGATCGAAGTTAACCGCCGCCGCCTGGAGTCCGTGGGCTTCTTCCTGGGGCGTGACAACGGGGGAAACACCCAGTTTGCCGTCGGCAACACCGGCAGTGGTGCCGCCTTCCTCAATGACGGCAGCCTGGTGCCACCGCTCTCTGAGGGATTCTCGATTATCGGCGGCAACGCCAGCCGCGGTTATCTGGGAGCCATCAGCGCCCTGCGCAACAATGGCTTCGCCTATACCCTGGCCGAACCCAGCCTGGTGACCCTCTCCGGGCAGAGCGCCACCTTCCTGGCCGGCGGTGAGTTTCCTTTCCCGGCACGCAGCAGTGACGGCGAAATTACCGTGGAGTTCAAGGAGTTCGGGATCCGCCTGCAACTGACCCCCACGGTGCTCGACGAGAACCGCATCATGCTCAAGGTGGCCCCCGAGGTCAGCGAGCTCGACTTTACCCGCAGCATCCAGTCGGGAGGTGTCCAGGTGCCGGCCCTCAACGTGCGGCGTACCGATACCACCATTCAGCTCGGCAATGGCGAGAGCTTTATCATCAGCGGCTTGGTCAGCAACAATACCCTGCAGAATGTCGACAAGATTCCCGGGCTCGGCGACCTGCCGGTACTGGGGGCCTTCTTCCGCTCGACCCGCTTCGAGCGTGACGAGAAGGAGCTGATCATGATCGTCACTCCGCACCTGGTGTCCCCCATGGCGGCGGGCACCACCTTCGACGAGCTGCCGGGGGATACCCTGCGTCGCTACGACCCGACCTTCCTCGAGCTGCTCTTCGATCCCCAGGATGCCCGTGCCATCGAGCGCCTGGGTGAGGTCGGCTTCTCACGCTAAGGAGGTGCCGCGATGCCCTTGAAACAATTCCAGCGCGGGCGCGGTGAGGCCAAGCGAACCCTGGTGGATGCGGACGATCCGGCCCTGAAGAATGACCTGCATCGGGCGGTGATCGAGCGTCTCGAGGACGAGAATGGCCTGCTGGACGATGATCCCACGGTGATGCTGATGCGGGTCGAGGGTTTGGTTCGCGAGTACCTGGATGCCCGCCACCTGGCCCTGCTGCCCCAGGCCCTGGAGCCGCTGACGCGTGAGGTGCTGCACGAGCTCACCGGCTTCGGTCCGCTGCAGCCGCTGCTTCGCGACGATAGCATCTCCGATATCCTGATCAACGGGCCGCGGCGAATCTTCGTCGAGCGCGACGGCATCCTCAGCCGGGTGCCGGAGCGCTTCCTCAACGACGCCCATATCCTGCGGGTGGTGCGGCGCATGCTGGCTCCCCTGGGGCGCCGCCTGGACGAGTCGAGCCCCATGGTGGATGCCCGCCTGCCGGATGGCTCCCGGGTCAATGTGATCATTCCGCCTCTGGCCCTCGATGGGCCCTGTGTGTCGATCCGCAAGTTCCGGTGCGAGGCCCTGACGGCGGAGGACCTGATCGAAAGCGATGCCCTGACCGCACCCCTGATGCGGCTGTTGCAACAGGCCGTGGGTGAGCGGCGAAATATCCTGATCAGCGGGGCCACCGGCTCCGGCAAGACCACCCTGCTGAATATCCTCAGTCGCGAGATTCCCCCTCAGGAGCGGGTGGTGACCATCGAGGATGCCGCCGAGCTTCAACTGGGCAATAGCCATGTGGTACGCCTCGAGACCCGGGCCCCCAATAGCGAAGGGGAGGGCGAGGTTGGCGCCCGGCAGTTGGTCAAGAATGCCCTGCGCATGCGGCCCGACCGGGTGATCCTGGGGGAGAGCCGCGGCGACGAGGCCCTGGACATGCTGCAGGCCATGAATACCGGTCACCTGGGCTCCATGAGCACGGTGCACGCCAACTCCGCCCGGGACGCCCTGGTGCGTCTGCAGATGATGGTGCGCCTGGCGGGCTTCGAGGGCACCGATGGCCTGGTCAATCAGATCATCGCTACGGCCCTGGACCTGGTGATCCATATCACCCGTGATGCCGATGGGCATCGTCATGTGGTGGAAGTGCAGCAGGTGCAGGGACTCAAGGCGGGACAGGTGCTGCTCAAGCGACTCTATCACCGCGAGGATCGCCAACTGGGCAGGGAGATCGACTGGCGCAAGCGTATCGAGGAGCCGGCATGACTCCCTGGCAGCTATGGCTGGTTACCCTGGCGCTATTGTTGGTGGCCGCCGGGCTGCTATGGAAGAGCGCCCAACACCAGAGTGAACGGGCCCTGGGTGGCGATACCCTGACCGCCCATCGTAAGCGTTTACCCCGCGACTCGCTTCAGGAGGTGGTGTTGGACTATCTGCTCGCGGCGGGTATTCATCTGGGAGGGCGGGGCTTGCTCCTGCTCGGCGGGCTGCTGCTGGTCATGATACTCGGCACCCTGCTGATGTTCGGCAACCGCCTGGGAGCGCTGTTGGTGCTGGGTGGCCTGGTGGCGATCAACGTCGGGCTCGGCCTGCGCGCCCAGCACCTGCGCCAGAAGATTCGTGATCAGTTGCCCAACTTCATGGAGCAGGTGGTGCGCGAGATCGGCGTAGGCGCCACCCTGGAGATCGCCTTTCGCCGCAATGTGGAGCGCGTGCCCTTGCCGCTGCGTGATGCCCTGAGCCGTATCGCCATACGCCGGGAGCTCGGCATGGAGCTCCACGAAGGCCTGCGGCGCGAGGCACAACTGCTGAAGATCCATGAGTTCGACCTGCTCGCCGCGGCGGTGGAGGTCAATCAGGTGCATGGCGGCAGCCTCAAGGAGATTCTCGGCAGCTTCGTGGAGCTGCTGCGTCAGCAGGAGCGCGGCCGCCGCGAGCTCAAGGCCCTGACCGGAGAGACCCGGGTAACGGCGGTGGTGCTGGCCGGGATGCCGCTGGCCCTGGCGGGCTTTATGGTTATCAATAATCCGGAGTTTCTGGCCCCCATGCTGGAGAGCCCGAGCGGCAAGCTGGCCCTCTGGGTGGCCCTGGGGCTGGAACTGGGGGGATGCTTTGCCCTCTGGCGGATGCTGCGCTCCGTTTAGGCAGGGATAACGGCGTCGTCCGGATGGCGTTCGGCGAGCCCCGAGAATTGCCAGGCATGGGCTTCGTCGTCACTTCGCAAGCAGGGATGAGAGTCAATGGCGATATTGCTGATATTAGGGGCCTTTTCGTTGCTGCTGGCGGCCTGGGCCTGCTGGCTGGCGGGTCGCCGTGAGGCGATGCAGCGCGTCCGCGTCCCGGCCGATCAGGGTAGCTGGCCGGGCCAGTCGCCAGAGCTCGAGCTGGTCCCGGGTGAGTCGGGACAAGCCGCCATGCAGCGCCATCATGCCTATCTGGAGTCGCGCCTGCTGGGCGGCGGGCGTAGCCTGTGGCGCCGTCAGGCCAGCCGTCGTCCCTGGCTGGCCGAGCTGGCATTGCTGCTGCGACAGGCGGGCTTTATCGGTACCCGGGCCCAGGTGCAGGTGGTCGGGTCGGTGCTGCTGGTGGCCCTCGGCGCGGTGGCCTGCGGGATCCTCTTCGGTTGGCAGCAGGGACAGGCCTGGCCCCGCGCCATACTGGGTGGCCTGGCCTTCGGGCTCTTGGTCGGCGTGTTGGGCTGGTGGTGGATCAAAAGATGCCGCGCCCGGCGCACCGCTCGCCTGGACGAGGAGGTGGAAATGGTGGTGCAGGTCACGCGGATGCTCTGGGATGCCGGCATGACCCTGGAGGGGGTGCTGCGCAGCTTGATCATCAACCTGGCGCCGGTGGCCCCGGAGTCGGTACGCGAGCTGCGCCTGGCACTACACCGTATCGAGGCCGGCCAGGCTCGGGAAGAGGTCCTGGAGGGGCTGGCCGAGATACAGCGCTGCGAGGGGCTTCAGGACCTGCTCAAGCTGCTGGCTCAGGTATCCGCGTCCGGGGGCGGGGCGCGACAGTCGCTGGTGACCCTGAGTGACCTGATTCGAGACCGCCGTCGTACCCGTATTCAGGAAATGGTGACCAAGATGTCCGGGAAGATGTCGCTGGTGATGATGCTGTTTCTCTTTCCGGCCCTGCTGATCGTGTTGGCCGGGCCGGCGGTGATCAATCTGGGAGGGCTCTTCGATGCCCTGGGGAACTGAGATGTTGCCGCGACGCTGGCGCACCACGCTCTCGCTCCTGGCCCTGGTGGGCCTGCTCGGCGGATGCACCACTACCACGACCCTGGTGTCCGGGGCCCTGGCGCCGGAGGAGGCGGATCGACAGGCCCGCGGGGCCTGCGGCGAGCGCTATGACGGCGAGGTGGGCGTGCAGCTGGCGATGATCGGCCAGCAGCTCGATGACGACCGTCCCCGGGCCGCCCTGGCCTACCTGGATACCTTCGGCTTCGACTATCCGCAGGCTAAGCTGCTGCGGGCCGAGGCCCTGCGGCGGATCGATCGGCGTGCCCTGGCGGACCGAGTCTACCTGGAGCTCCGCGACACCTGCCTGGCGGCCGATGCCTACCGCGGACTGGCCCTCAATGCGGCACACCGCGGCGCCCTCGACGAGGCCCTGGTGTTGATGCAGTCGGCCCGGGATCGGCGTCCCGCGGATGCCCGGATCCGCAACGACCTCGGTTATCTGCTGCTGCTGGGGCAGGATCATCGCGAGGCTCGCCAGCAGTTCCTGACGGCCCTGGAGCTCGACGAGGGGCAGCGTAACGCGGCCTCCAATCTGGTGCTTAGTCTGATGCAGGAGGGACGCCAGGGCGAGGCCGAGCGCATGGCGCGTCGCTATGGGGTAGATGACACCCTCCTGGCGCAGCTGCGTCGGCTGGAAACCAACAACTAACGGATCGATACCGGAGCCCGCAAGGGGGTAGTCATATGAAAGGATTCACTCAGATCACCGCTTCCTGCCTGCTGGTGCTTGGCACGGGCCTGAGTGGCTCGGCACTGGCCCAGGGGGTTACGGCCTCGTCGCAGGCCGGGGCCACCATCCACAACAGTGAAACGGCGCCGCGGGTCACCGCCGGGAGTCACTCCGTGCGGGAGCTGCTGGCCCTGCAGCGCCACGGTCAAGCGGCCTCGCCTCATCGTCAGCATGTCTCCGGCGAGGTGCAGGCGCGCATCTACCGGCGCTACCTGGAGAGCTTTGGCCACCCGATTCCCGAGCGCTATATCGACACCGACTTCTCCGGCGAGTAGGGAGAGCGAGCATGGCTACTGATCGCTGGGAAGCGTGCCCCCGCCGCCAGCGAGGGGCCATTGGCCTGATGGCCGCTCTGGTCATGGTGCTTCTCGTTGCCTGCATCGTGGTGGCCCTGGATACCGGGCGCCTCTATATGCAGAAGCAGAATCTGCAGCGTGTAGTGGATATGGCGGCTCTGGATACCGTGGCTGGGGCAAACCTGATGGATGGCACTGCATCGGCCGAGCTCCAGAACCTCGCCGAAGAGAGTGCCGCTCTCAATGATTTCTCTGTTGCCCCAGGGGAGCGCGAGATCGAAACTGCTCAGGGGAAGATCGAGATCCTTAATGGCGTGAATCACTTCTCGGATGATGGACGTGGCCCAGCCGTGCAGGTTTTGGCGAGGCATAGAGTGCCCGCTAGCCTGGTGGCTAATTTGGCGGCCTTAATGCCTGGTACCGAGGTCGAGTCATATGTATGGCTTGAAGCCGAGGCCGTAGCTCAGCAATCTGGCGTGGTGGCGTTCTCGGCGGGAACCTCCCTGCTAACCGCCGACCTTAGTGGTTCTCCCTTGTTAGGGCCGGTCTTGCAAGGCTTGCTGGGGAGCGACGTCGATATCTCGGCGGTCAGCTTTACCGGCCTGGCCAACCTTGGAGTTAGCCTCTTGGATCTTATCCAGGCCTCTGCGAATGTGGGGACAATGGACGAGCTTCTCGACTTGCCCATTGGGATTGGGGGGAATGATGGCTTGGCGAGCCTGGCGATTTCCGCACTGGAGGCGGGGGCTGCCGGCGGGCAGGTGTTGACGGCGAGCAGTCGCGAGGCGTTAGAGGCCTTGACCCTGGTCAGCCTGGGGGACATTCGGTTGGGTGAGATTCTCGCGGTCAACACGCCGGAGGGGGAGCGAGCCAACGCGCTGGGGGCCCTGATTTCCGTGGGCGATCTGCTCAATTCGGCCATTTTCCTCGCCAACCGAGACAGTGCGGTCTCGATTCCTGATCTCGAGGTCAGCCTTGGTAGAGTGGTCGTGGCGGACATCGCTCTGGACATTATTCAACCTCCTCAGATTGCCATCGGGCCGCCGGGCTGTATCGATGGGCATTTACCGCCATGCTCGATCGCCGATGCCGATGGCCGCTACTGGCAGACCCAGGCCACGCCGGCGCAACTGGAGCTGGATTTGGCCTTGGCGCTCGATCTGATCGGACTGGCCCGTTTGTCACTCGATCTCGACCTGAGTGGGGCCAATGGTGTCGCTGGAATAGAGCGAGTAGAACGTCTGATCGATAAAGGGTATCGCCTTGAGGTAGGCGCGATGACTTCCCCCCTGGATATCGCCGCCGCTATCGATTTAAGCTTGCTGCCTGGGTTCGAGGGGCTGCTCTCGTTGAGCGTGGAGACTGAGGAGGGAACCGCAAGCGGGGCCGTGGCGGCGGGGTATGTCAGCGACAGCGTCGAGTGGCCCGGGATGGCCGATGGCTCGGCCAGTACCACTCTCACCTCCGGCCTTGATGGCGTGGCCGATTTTCTGGAGACGTTACTCACTGGCTTGAATGTCTCGATCAGCCTAGGGCCGGACGCCGAGCAAGAACAATCCTGCAGTGGTTTCCTCGGTTGCCTGATTGGCGGGATCACCGATCTGCTGTCTCCTGTCCTCGATGCGGTCAATGATCTGCTCGATTTCGTGGTCGATGACCTGCTCGACTTGGCCAGTAGTCTGGGGACGATACTGGCGGGTCTGACATCGGAGGTATTGTCGCCTTTGATCGAACCGCTCTTGGAAGGCCTGGGTATCGGCGTGGCCGAGATCGAGGTTCATATTATCGAAGTCGAGGTCGGTGGTGCGGAGTTAGCGCTATGACAACTCTTATCCGTGAGAGAAGGCAAAGTGGTGCCGTGGCCATCGAGTTTGTGATTTTCTTCCCGCTGTTTTTGGTGATTTTCTATGGCATCGTCAGTTATTCGGTGATTTTTGCCGCGCAGCAAACCCTCCACTCGCTGAGCTCAGAAGCGACCCGGGCGGCCGTGGCCGTCTATCGTGATGATCCCGAGTCGTCATTGTCGGAGATCGAAACGGCGCTGGCTGGCGTGATCCAACAGCGGGTCGATGACTCCTGGATAAGCGGATGGTTGAGCGGCTGTGGTCGGGAAAGCTTTTTCAACTACACACGAGGCGGCGCAGGAGGGCGGGATCATCTCGAAGTCTGCTTTCGGGTGGGCGTGGGGACAGGGGAGGCATTAGCGTTGCCTAAGCTGTCATTGCTGGGATTCTCGATTCCCAGTGACGACCTGACCGAGCTGACTTCCACCTCGAGTATTCGCCTATGACATTAGGGCGCCTGCTGTTTTTGCTAGGCCTATGGTGCCTCTTGGGGTGGGGGGCGCCGGCCCTGGCCATCGATCGACCCGAGACCTTGATCATCGCTCCGGGCAGTCCCGGCCAGCCTCAGGATGCCGCCCTGGTACGGGCGCTGACCGAGGCGATAGAGGCGCGTGGGCAGCGGGCCGAGGTGGCCTATCTGCGCCACCAGCAGGGGCAGGGGTTGCCGGGACAGCAGGCCCTGGCCCTCGCGATCTCGGCATCGCGCATCGTGCTGCTGCACGAACCGGCCCTGCGTTTCTATCGCCAGCAGGCCCAGGCGCTGGGCAGCCGGGACCTGGTGGCCTATGGGATCTTCGGGCGCGATCAGCGCGACTGGCTCGCCGCGCGAGGAATCGCCTTGATCGACCTGGCGCCCGTGCTGCGCCGCAGCCTGGCATGGGTGATGCACCGCGAGGCCACGCTGCCGGTGTTGTGGAGCGTCGGCGAGGCCCAGGAGTCGCGGCTGGCACCCTACCTGGCGGAGGCCGCCGAGTTCGCCGGGCGTCGATTGCGCTGGGAGCGGTTGAGCCGCGACCCCTTGCCCCGGTCCGAGCGTCGCCTGGCGTCCGGTGAAGTCAGGCGCGACCAGGGCTTCCTGGTTGCGCCGCCGACGCCCCAGGCACGTCGCCAGGCCGAGGCGCTGCGCCGCCTGGGATGGCGGCTCTGGTGCCTGGATCCGGCCTGGCTGCCGGAGGGGTGCCTGGGGGGCATTATCGCCGACGAGACGGCGGTGGCCGCACAGCTGCTGGATGCCCTCGACGGCGTTTCGAGCCAGGACGGTGATGGGGTGGTGGCCGCGGCCGCGGCCGCCGCACCACGCCTTCACTACGCCGAGCGCTCCGGCTCGGGGGGCCAGGATGTCACTCTCTTCGGTCTCGACGAGGCGCAGGCCGAGCGTCAGCGGCGCGGCGGTTGGTTGGTAGCGGTCGCCGTCGGTGCCGGCGTGTTGGCGCTCCTCTTGCTGCTGCTGGCCGGTTGGGCGGAGGTGCGTCGACGCCAGCGTCGGCGCCTGTTGCAACTGGATGAGCGCACGCGACTTCCCGAGTGGCCGGCCCTCGAGGCGCGCATGAGCCGCTACCTGCAGCAGGCCTACCCCTTCCAGCTCTGCTGGATCGGTTTCGACCGCCTGGCGGCCCTCGAGGCCTCGGGGGAAGCCGAGCCGGCGAGTCGCCTGCTGCCCGCCATGGCGCAGCGCCTGCGAAAACTGGTGGGCAGTCAGGCCTATCTGGCGCGCCTCGATGAGGGAGCCTTCGCGGTCATGGGTTGCTTCCCCGATGAGCCCCAGGCACGGCTATTCATGGAGCGCCTGCAACGCGGCCTGGAGGACAGTATCGAGCTGGGCGGCGAGCGTCAGTGGCTGTTGCCGCGGCTGGGGGTGGCGGTGAGCGAGGGAGATAGCCCCCGCGCCCTGCTGCTGGCGGCCAGAAACGCGGCGGATCAGGTGCCCGACGACGGCGCCCGACGCCCGGCCTGGTTTCGTCCCGGGGACGTGGACCGGCCCAGCCAGCAGGCGGCGCTGCTGGAGGAGTTCCGACGCGGGGCCGTGCCGCCGGCGGAGCAGTTGCGTGTTCTGGTCAACCCGCTCTACCGGCTTTCCAGCCGCCAGCTGGCGGGCGGCACTTTCCGGCTGGAGTGGCAGCACCCCCGGTGGGGGAGGATGACTCCTACTACCTGGCGGCCCCTGGCGCGACTCAGCCAGCAGATCCTCGGCCTGGAGCGCTACCTAATCAGCGTCGGTTTGCGACAGTTGAGCCAGCAGGCCCTGCCACCGGGGCTGAGCTGGTGTTTCCCCCTCGCCGCCGAGCACCTGGAGTCGCCGATGTTCAGTGACTGGTTGGAGGCGCGCTGCGAGGAGCAGGGCGTACCGCCGGGGCGTATCGAGCTGTGCTTGGATGGCCTTGCCCTGCCGCCGGGCGAGACGGCCTGGAGGAACCTCAAGCGCCTGCGCGAGCTGGGCGTGGGGTTGTCCGTGGAAGGGGAGGCCCGGGGGCCAGAACTCCAGGCGCTGCTGCGCCTACCGCTGAGCGTGCTACGGCTGCCCGGGGAGATGATCCGGACCCTGCCCGGCGACCAGCGGGCGCTGCTGCTGCTCAAGGGCATTCGTGACACGGCGGTGATGCTGGGGGTGCGGATTCTCGTCACCGAGCTCGATGACGAGGAGCGATTGAGTTGCCTACGCGGCCTGGGCTACCAGTGGGGAAGCGGGCCCTTGCTGGGCCCGCCCGACTCCCTGGCGTCGCTGCTGCAACGCCAGGGCGCAGGTGTCAGCGATACGCCACCTCGATGACCCCATAGATCCCTTCCACCGGGGCGGGATCCGCTTGCGGTGCCCGGGGTGCCTCCTCGGCCTCGCGCAGCACCGTCACTGGCTGACCGCTGGGGGACTCCACCGCCTGACGCAGTTGCGCATAGTCGATCGGCGGCTCCTCATCGCCGAAGGCGCGGCTCAATATCTCCAGGGCATTGAGGACTGGCTCGAAGCTCGCTTCGTTCTCCTCCAGGGCCGGGTAGGCCTGCACCATCAGGGTGTCGCCGTCCCAGCCCGCCTTGAAGGGCTGATCGATGATATTGACCCGGGTACCGTTGGGCACGCGCTCGTAGAGGCTCTCGATGTCCTCCGGGAACATGCGGATGCAGCCGCGACTCACCCGCATGCCGACGCCGTCGGGACGGTTGGTGCCGTGAATCAGGTAGCTGGGCAGCCCCAGCAGGATGGCATGACGCCCCAGGGGGTTGTCGGGCCCCGGGGGCACGATGGCCGGCGGCGGCTCGCCGCGGGCCGCGGCCTCCTCGCGCATCGACTGGGGCGGTGCCCAGGCCGGGTCCTTGACCTTGACGGTGGTGCGGGTCACGCCCACCGGGGTGGCGAAACCGTCGCGCCCCACGCTGATGGGATAGGTCTCCACGCGGCTTGGATCCTCGGCGGGGAAGTAGTAGAGGCGCAGCTCCGAGAGGTTGATGATGATCCCCTCCCGCGGGGCATCCGGCAGGATGAACTGGGAAGGCAGCACCACCTCGGTGCCCTCGCCGGGATACCACAGGCTGACGTCGGGATTGGCGCGACGGATCTCCTCGAAGCCGAGGTTATGGCGCCGGGCGATATCCAGCAGGGTATCCTCCTCGGCGGCGTCGATGGTGCGCACCGCGCCGATCACGTCGCCCTCCTCGGGCAGCGCATAATGGCCGCGGGGCAATTCCTGCGCCCAAGCGAGCGCGGGTAGCAGGGCCAGGGTAAGCGGGGCCAGGCCCCGGGTTAGCACTTTCATGGTCGATTTCCTATAAGTTACCCGGGCGGCCCTCCTGGCCGCCGCGAAATCATCGTCTAGGCTGCCTGGGTCTTGCGATTCAGGGTTTCCAGCAGCCGTTCCAGCGCCGCGAAACGCGACGCCTCGTCCTCCATGGCCGCCTCGAAGCGCAGGGTGTCGGCGCCCTCCAGGCGATAGTGGCGCGGCTCCTTCTGGATCAGCCCCACCAGGGTCATGGGGTCGACCCGGGTGGTGGCGGCGAAGATCACCCGGCCACGCGCCGCGCCCGCCTCCAGGCGGCGAATACCCAGGCGCTCGGCCCGCTGACGCAATCGCGTCTGGCGCAGCAGGGTCTTGAGCGGTGCCGGCAGCAGGCCGAAGCGGTCGATCAGCTCCACCTGCAGCTCCTTGAGCTCGGCGTCGTCCGCGGCGCTGGCGATGCGTTTATACATGATCAGCCGCTGCTGCACATCCGGCATGTAATCCTCGGGGATCAAGGCGGGTAGGTTGAGGCTGACCTCCACCCCGTCGTCCAGCGGCGTCTCGATATTGGGTGTCTGGCCCGACTTGATCGCCTTCACCGCCCGGTCGAGCATCTGCATATAGAGACTATAGCCGATGGTCTCCATCTGACCGCTCTGCTCGTCGCCGAGCAGTTCGCCGGCGCCGCGGATCTCCATGTCATGGCTGGCCAGGGTGAAGCCGGCCCCCAGGTCCTCGGCGGCGCCGATCGCCTCCAGGCGCTTGAGGGCATCGCGGGTCATCGCCTTGGGCGGCGGGGTCAGCAGGTAGGCGTAGGCCTGGTGGTGGCTGCGTCCGACCCGACCGCGCAGCTGGTGCAGCTGGGCCAGGCCGAACTTGTCGGCGCGCTCGATGATGATGGTATTGGCGCTGGGTACGTCGATGCCGGTCTCGATGATGGTGGAACAGACCAGCACATTGAAGCGCTTGTGATAGAAGTCCGACATCACCCGCTCCAGGGAGCGCTCCGGCAGCTGGCCGTGGGCCACCGCCACCCGCGCCTCCGGGACCAGCTCGCGGACTTTCTCGGCGGCGGCCTCGATGGTCTTGACCTCGTTGTGCAGGAAGTAGGCCTGGCCGCCGCGCAGGATCTCCCGCAGCAGCGCCTCCTTGATCACCGGCTCGTTGCGGTTCTGTACGAAGGTCTTCACCGACAGGCGCCGCGCCGGCGGGGTGGCGATGATCGACAGGTCGCGGATCCCGCTCATCGCCATGTTCAGGGTGCGCGGAATCGGCGTGGCGGTCAGGGTGAGGATATCCACCTCGGCGCGCAGGCTCTTGAGGCGCTCCTTCTGGGCGACCCCGAAGCGGTGCTCCTCGTCGATGATCAGTAGGCCCATCTTGGGCAGTTTCATCGACTTGCCGAGCAGCTTGTGGGTGCCGATGACGATATCGGCACGGCCCTCCTGGATGCGCTCCAGGGTCTCGGCCTGTCCCTTGCCGCCGGTGAAGCGCGAGATCAACTCCACTTGCACCGCGGTATCGGCGAAACGGTCGCGGAAATTCTCGTAGTGCTGCTGGGCCAGCAGGGTGGTGGGCACCAGTACCACCACCTGGCGTTCGGAATGCACCGCCAGGAAGGCGGCGCGCATGGCCACCTCGGTCTTGCCGAAGCCCACGTCGCCGCACACCACCCGATCCATGGGCTTGGGCGAGGTCATGTCGCGGATCACCGCCTGAATCGCCTCGCGCTGGTCCGGGGTCTCCTCGAAGGGAAAGCTGGCGGCGAAGCGCTGGTACTCCTCGACGGGGAGTTCGCAGGCGAAGCCTTCCCGGGCCTCGCGGCGGGCATAGACATCGAGCAGCTCGGCGGCGGTGTCGCGGATCTTCTCGGCGGCCTTGCGCCGCGCCTTCTCCCACTGCTCGGAGCCCAGGCGGTGCAGCGGGGCGCCCTCGTCGCTGGCGCCGGCGTAGCGGGCGATCAGGTGCAGGCTATCCACCGGCACATAGAGCCGGGCGCCGTCGGCATACTCCAGGGCCAGGAACTCCGCGGCCTGGCCGCCGGCCTCCAGGGTCTCGAGCCCCAGGTAGCGCCCCACGCCATGGGTCTGATGGACCACCGGGGCGCCGGGCTTGAGCTCCGCCAGGTGGCGTACCGCCAGCTCCCCCGCATCGGTGGCCTTCTCGCGGCGCCGGCTCTGGCGTACCACCTCGCCGAACAGCTCGCTCTCGGTCAGTACGGCGATGCCCTCGTCGAGCCACAGGCCGCTGGCCAGGCCCCCCTCGGTGATCGCCAGGCGGGTCTCGGCGGCGAGGAAGGCCGGCCAGCCGTCCAGGTGGGGCAGCGTCAGGTGCAGCGGGGCGAGCAGCTCCTCCAGGGCCTCGCGGCGACCCCGGGACTCCGCCACCAGCAGCACCCGGGCCGCGGCGGCGTCGTCGAGGAAGGCCTCGAGGGCCGCCAGGGGGCGCTGGGCGCGGTTATCGATGGCCACCGTGGGCGGCGTGCGGGTGGCGGGTCGACGGGCATGGGGGTGGTCGTCGTCTTCGACCAGGGCGACCCGGGGGCGCGCCTTGATGGCGGCGAACAGCTCGGCCACCGGGATAAAGGCGCGATGCGGCGGCAGCAGGGGGCGGCTGGAGTCGACGCCGAGGTTTTCGAAGCGACTCTCGATGGCCGCCCAGTGATGCTCCGCGGCCTCATGGACCCTGGGCAGCAGGGCCACGCGGGTGCCCTCGTGCAGATGATCGAAGAGGCTCGCCGTTTCCTCGAAGAACAGCGGCAGGTACTGCTCCAGGCCGGGGGAGGGGATGCCCTTGAGGGCATCCACATAGAGCGGGCACTGGCGCGGGTCGACGTCGAAGAGGGTCTCGAAGCCCTCCCGGAAGCAGGCGATGGCGCCGCGGGTCAGGGAGTACTCGTGAGCCGGCAGCAGCTCCACGGCATCGACCTTGTCCTGGCTGCGCTGGGTATCCGGGTCGAAGTGGCGCAGGCTATCGATCTCGTCATCGAAGAGGTCGATGCGCAGCGGCAGATCGGAGCCCATGGGGAAGAGGTCGATCAGGGCGCCGCGCAGGGCATACTCGCCCGGCTCGTAGACGGTCTCCACCGCCCGGTAGCCGGCCCGCGCCAGGGTCTCCCGGAAGCCCTCGCGATCGAGGCGCTGGCCCACCGCCAGGCTCAACACTCGCCCCGCCACATAGTCGGTGGGGGGCAGGCGCTGCATTAGGGTATTGACCGGCACCACCACGATGCCTCGCTCGACCTGCTGCAGCCGGCGCAGGGTGCGCAGTCGCGCCGAGACGATGTCCTGGTGGGGCGAGAAGGCATCGTAGGGGAGGATCTCCCAGTCCGGGAAGGGCAGGACCGGCACCTCGGCGAAGAAGCGCAGCTCCTCTTCCAGGCGCTGGGCGTCGGCGGTATCGGCGGTGACCACCAGCAGGGGGGCGGCATCGGCCAGTCGCGCCAGGGCCAGGGCTTGGGCGCTGCCCTGGGGGGCGCCCCAGTAGAGGGTGTCGCGGGTGCCGTCGGGGTGCGGAGGAGCGAGGGGCGAGAAGTGGGACATGGGTCGAGTCGAATCCGGTCGGTGTAGCGCGTCATCGGCCTGGACGCAGGAGGTAGGCCCATATCGCGTTTGTAGTCAAGGGGCCGTTTCTGTAATTGACCTACAACGGGTGCGACCATCCAGCAATTGCTGCATCGCCGTTGGCCCGGGATAATAACAAAAGTTTATGGCACGTGATGCGTGCCAGGTTCGCACCGCGCCGGTATCCCGGCGACGCTGCCGACGACCCCTAGCCGTAACCAAGAGAGGCCCCCGTGACTCAGCAAAAGCTCGACACCGTCTTTGAGGAATGGCAGAGCAACGAAGCCCTTGCCGAGGAAATGATTCCCCTGCTGGGCAAGCTCTATCGCCAGTACAACATCGTCTCCTCGCTGTTCGGGCGCTCGCTGATCAACCAGAGCGTGATTCGCATCCTCAAGGATCATCGCTTCGTCAAGAAGGTCGAGGGCACCGAGCTCAGCGTCCAGGATACCTATCCGTTGGTCAAGGCCATGGTCGACCTTAACCTGGGCCCGGCCCACGTGGATGTCGGCAAGCTGGCGGTGGCCTTCAAGCACTCCGGCGAGAGCGATGTGGTGGCCTTCCTCAAGCGTGAACTCGCCGAGATCGTCGACGGCCATGGCGGCAACGGCAGCACCGGCGAGCCCAAGGACGTGGTGCTCTACGGCTTCGGGCGCATCGGTCGCCTGCTGGCGCGCATCCTGATCGAGAAGGCCGGCGGCGGCAACATGCTGCGCCTGCGTGCCATCGTGGTGCGTGGCCGCGGCGATATCGCCAAGGACCTGGAGAAGCGCGCCAGCCTGCTGCGTCGTGACTCCGTGCACGGGCCCTTCTCCGGGACCCTGAGCGTCGATGAAGAGGCTCGCACCATCACCGCCAACGGCAATGTCATCAAGGTGATCTACGCCGACTCGCCCAGCGAGATCGACTACACCGCCTATGGCATCGATAACGCCATCGTGGTCGACAACACCGGCATCTGGCGTGACGAGGATGGCCTGAGCCAGCACCTGGCCTGCAAGGGTGCCGCCAAGGCGCTGCTCACCGCCCCGGGCAAGGGCGATATCAAGAACGTGGTGTATGGGGTCAACCACGGCGATATCACCGCCGATGACCGCATCGTCTCCGCCGCTTCCTGTACCACCAATGCCATCGTGCCGGTGCTCAAGGCCCTCAACGACCACTACGGCGTCGAGCATGGTCACGTCGAGACCGTGCACGCCTACACCAACGATCAGAACCTGATCGACAACTACCACAAGGGCGATCGTCGCGGGCGCAGCGCGCCGCTCAACATGGTGCTCACCGAGACTGGCGCCGCCAAGGCGGTGGCCAAGGCGCTGCCGGAACTGGCCGGCAAGCTGACCGGTAACGCCATTCGCGTGCCGACCCCCAATGTCTCCATGGCGATTCTCAACCTGCGCCTGAACCAGGCCACCGATGCCGCGGCTCTCAACGACTACCTGCGTCGCATGGCCCTGCATTCACCGATGCAGAAGCAGATCGACTACGTCGACTCCGCCGAGGTGGTCTCCTCCGACTTCGTCGGTAACCGCCACGCCGGTATCGTCGACGCCAAGGCGACCATCGTCGACGGCAATAACGCCGTGGTCTACGCCTGGTATGACAACGAGTTCGGCTACAGCTGCCAGGTGGTGCGTATCCTGCAGCACATGTCCAACGTCAGCTTCCTGGCCTTCCCCAAGGAGCGCGACTGAACACCAGATGACCGGGTCGCGGCAGGCGTGATGCCTGCTGCGACCAAGGTCGCATGCCTCGACCGCCCCGCCCGGGGCGGTCGCTTCTCCCGCCGCACCGCCTCCATCACGCCGACCCGATGGCGCCTATTTGCGACTTAGGCCATGTGGCCTTTCGTCGCGTATCTCTTTATAATGCTCGCGTTTTTGGGACGGCCTGCCACGTTCGGGCCGAACTGCTAACCTTCTGATAAGAAAGAAAATCGTAAGCCGTGGCTAGAACCGGGTGGGGCACAATGCCAGGCTATCCGGTGTCGTGCGCGTCTGCCGAACCCCTTTCTTGAACATCAGATCCGAAACTGGGCGAGACTATGATCGAAGTCAAACGAGGCCTGGATCTCCCCATCACGGGGGCGCCCGAGCAGCGCATCGAAGATGCGCGCCCGGTACGTCACGTGGCTGTCCTGGGTACCGACTACGTTGGCATGAAGCCGACCATGGAGGTCCGGGAGGGGGACAGAGTCAAGCTGGGCCAGCTGCTCTTTACCGACAAGAAGATCGACGGCATTCGCTTTACCGCGCCGGCGGCCGGTGAGGTGGTTGCCATCAATCGCGGCGAGAAGCGGCGCCTGCTGTCGGTGGTGATCAAGGTCGACGAGGGCAGCGAAGAATCCGAAACCTTTACCGCGCACGGGGCCGATGCCCTGGAGCGGCTGGATCGCCAGGCGGTCGTGGAGCAGCTCAATGGCGCCGGCCTGTGGACGGCGCTGCGCACCCGGCCCTTCTCGCGGACGCCGGCCCTCGACGCGACCCCCGCGGATATCTTCGTCACCGCCATCGATACCCATCCGCTGAGTGCGGATCCGGCGCTGATTATCAATGAGCAGCCGGAGGCCTTCGAGCAGGGCCTCAGGGTGCTGACGCGGCTGACCGAAGGCAAGGTCTACCTGTGCACCGCCCCCGATGCCCAGGTGCCCGGCGGCGATGTCGACGGCGTGCGGGTGGAGAGCTTCCGTGGCCCCCATCCGGCGGGCCTGGTCGGGACCCATATCCATTACCTGTCGCCGGTGGGTCTGCACAAGCAGGTCTGGCATATCGGCTATCAGGACGTCATCGCCTTCGGCAAGCTGTTCGTGGAAGGCAAGCTCGACACCGCTCGGGTCGTCGCCGTGGCGGGCCCCCGCGCCGAGAATCCACGCCTGCTGCGCACCCGGGTCGGGGCCAGCACCGAGGAACTTCTCGCCGGTGAAGTTATCGATGCCGATAGCACCCGCGTGATCTCCGGTTCGGTGTTCTCCGGCTTCACCGCCGAGGGCAAGTTGCGTTATCTGGGGCGTTTCCACCACCAGGTCAGCCTCCTCGAGGAGGGCAACAAGCGCGCCTTCATGGGCTGGATGTCGCCGGGGGCCAACCGCCACTCGGTGATGGGCATCTATGTGTCCAAGATCCTGGGACTCAAGGACTATGCGCCGACCACCTCCACCAACGGTTCCGAGCGGGCCATGGTGCCGGTGGGTGCCTACGAGCAGGTGATGCCGCTGGATATCCTGCCCACGCAACTGCTGCGCACGCTGATCGTCGGCGATATCGAAGTCGGCATGCAGCTGGGTTGTCTGGAGCTGGACGAAGAGGACCTGGCCCTGTGCACCTATGTGTGCCCGGGCAAGTACGAGTACGGTCCCATCCTGCGCGATAACCTCACCACGATCGAGAAAGAGGCTTGATGATGGGTATCCGACAGACACTCGATAACCTCGAGCCGCACTTCCACAAGGGCGGCAAGTACGAGAAGTACTATCCGCTCTTCGAAGCGGTGGACACCATCTTCTACTCCCCGCCCAGCGTGGCCAAGACCACCGCTCATGTGCGCGACGGCATCGACCTCAAGCGCATCATGATCACCGTCTGGCTGTGTACCTTCCCGGCCATGTTCTTCGGCATGTGGTCGGCGGGCTGGCAGGCCAACCTGGCCATCGCCGACGGCTATGCCTCCATGGGCGGCTGGCGCGAGGCCATCCTGATGACCCTGGCCGGCGGTCACGATGCCAGCAGCTGGTGGTCCAACCTGGTGCTCGGGGCGACCTACTTCCTGCCCATCTACCTGGTGAACTTCGCGGTGGGCGGCTTCTGGGAAGTGCTCTTCGCCATCAAGCGCGGCCACGAGGTCAACGAGGGCTTCTTCGTCACCTCGGTGCTCTTCGCCCTGATCCTGCCGGCCACCATCCCGCTGTGGCAGGTGGCGCTCGGCATCACCTTCGGCGTGGTGATCGGCAAGGAGATCTTCGGTGGCACCGGCAAGAACTTCCTCAACCCGGCGCTGACCGGCCGTGCCTTCCTCTACTTCGCCTACCCGGCGCAGATCTCCGGTGACGCGGTATGGGTGGCGGCCGATGGCTTCACCGGCGCGACCGCGCTGTCCATCGCCTTCCAGGATGGCATGGCGGCCCTGTCCAGCCAGTACAGCTGGTGGGATGCCTTTATCGGCTTTATTCCCGGCTCGGTGGGTGAGGTCTCGACCCTGGCCATCCTGATCGGCGCGGCGGTGCTGCTGTGGACCAAGATCGCCTCCTGGCGGATAATGCTCGGGGTCTTCCTCGGCATGGTAGCGACCAGCGCGCTCTTCAACCTGATCGGCTCCGACACCAACCCCATGTTCGCCATGCCCTGGTACTGGCACCTGGTGGTGGGCGGCTTCGCCTTCGGCATGGTGTTCATGGCCACCGATCCGGTGTCCGCCTCCATGACCAATCAGGGGCGCCTGCTGTTCGGCGCGCTGATCGGCGTGATGACCGTGCTGATCCGCGTGGTCAACCCGGCCTTCCCCGAGGGCATCATGCTGGCGATCCTCTTCGCCAACCTGTTCGCCCCGCTGATCGACCATTTCTTTGTCCAGGCCAATATCAAGCGTCGTCTTAAGCGCACCGGCGCCACGGCCGAGGAGACTGCCTGATGGCACAAGGTAACAATTCCATCAAGAAGATCCTGGGCGTGGCCTTCGCCCTCTGCATCGTCTGCTCGGTGATCGTCTCCACCGCGGCGGTGGCCCTGCGTCCTCAGCAGCAGCTCAACCAGGAGCTGGATCGCAAGACCAACATCCTCAACGTGGCCAATCTCTACGAGCCCGGCATGGATGTGGAGGCGGCCTTCGGCGAGGTCACCCCGCGGGTCGTCGACCTGCGCAGCGGCGATTACTCGCCGACCCACGACCCGGCGACCTACGACGGCTTCGAAGCGCGTCGCGATCCGGCGGCCTCGCGGACCCTCTCCGGCGAGCGGGACCCGGCCGGCCTGACTCGGGTCGAGAACTTCGCCACCGTCTATCTGGTCGGTGACCCGGAGAACCCGGAGCAGATCATCCTGCCGATTCGCGGCCAGGGGCTGTGGGGCCTGATGCGCGGCTTCCTCTCCGTGGAGGGTGACGGCAACACCATCGTCGGCATCACCTACTACGAGCATGCCGAGACCCCGGGGCTGGGTGCCGAGGTGAACAATCCGCGCTGGCAGGCCCAGTGGGAAGGCAAGGAGGTCTTCGCCGATGGCGATAGCCTGGAGCCGGCCATCCACCTGACCAAGGGCGGGGCCAGCGGCGAGAACGAGATCGATGCGCTCTCCGGTGCCACCCTGACCAGCAATGGCGTGACCAACATGCTGCAGTTCTGGCTGAGCCCGGAAGGCTTCGGCAACTACCTGGCGCGGTTCCGTAGCGGCGTGGCCCAGGACGACGCCGAGCGCGCCGACGTCGAACCCGAAGCGGAAGGAGTCTGATCATGGCGGATGCAACTCCCAAGGGCGTCATCACGACGCCGGTATTCAAGAACAATCCCATCGCCCTGCAGGTGCTGGGGATCTGTTCGGCCCTGGCGGTGACCACCAGCATGAGCGTATCGCTGGTGATGACCTGTGCGGTGATGTTCGTTACCGCCTTCTCCAACCTCTTCGTATCACTGATCCGCAACCATATCCCGTCCGCCATCCGCATCATCGTGCAGATGACCATCATCGCCTCCCTGGTGATCGTGGTGGATCAGATCCTCAAGGCGTACGCCTACGAGATGTCCAAGCAGCTCTCGGTGTTCGTCGGCCTGATCATCACCAACTGCATCGTGATGGGCCGGGCGGAAGGCTTCGCCATGCAGAACAGCCCGGGACTCTCCTTCCTCGACGGCCTCGGCAACGGCCTCGGTTACGGCTTTATCCTGATGACCGTGGGCTTCTTCCGCGAGCTGTTCGGCTCCGGTAGCGTGTTCGGTTTCACCGTGCTCGAGACCGTGCAGAACGGCGGCTGGTACGTGCCCAATGGCCTGCTGCTGCTGCCGCCCTCGGCGTTCTTTATCATCGGCCTGATCATCTGGGTGTTGCGCTCGATCAACCCGGAGCAGGTGGAGGAGAACGAGTACAAGATGAAGCACAACACCGAACCGAAGGAGGCCGTGTAACATGGAACATTATCTGAGCCTGTTCGTCGCCTCGGTCTTCGTCGAGAACCTGGCCCTGGCGTTCTTCCTGGGCATGTGTACCTTCCTGGCGGTCTCCAAGAAGGTCTCGGCGGCCTTCGGCCTGGGCATCGCGGTGATCGTGGTGCTGACCATCTCCGTGCCGGTGAACAACGTCATCTACAACGGCCTGCTGGCCGAGGGGGCGCTGGCCTGGACCGGGATCAGCGGCGCCGAGAATATCGACCTGTCGTTCCTGGGACTGCTCAGCTATATCGGCGTAATCGCCGCCCTGGTGCAGATCCTCGAGATGTTCCTCGACAAGTACGTGCCGGCCCTCTACAACGCCCTGGGCGTGTTCCTGCCGCTGATCACCGTGAACTGCGCCATCCTCGGTGGCGTGCTGTTCATGGTCGAGCGTAACTACAACTTCGGCGAGTCCGTGGTCTATGGCCTCGGTTCCGGAGTGGGCTGGGCCCTGGCCATTACCGCCCTGGCCGGGATCCGCGAGAAGCTCAAGTACAGCGACGTGCCTGGTGGCCTGCAGGGTCTGGGCATCACCTTCATCACCGTGGGATTGATGTCGCTGGGCTTTATGTCCTTCTCCGGCATCTCCCTGTAACCGGGATGGTCGTGTACCGATCAGGCAACGAAACCCAATAGGAACCCGACATGGTTGATACATCCGTCATCTTGCTCGGCGTCGTCATGTTCACGGTGATCGTTATCGCCCTCACCGTGATCATTCTGGCGGCCCGCAGCAAGCTCGTCAGCACCGGGGACGTGACCATCGAGGTCAACGGTGACCCCGAGCACACCCTGACTACCCAGGCCGGGGGCAAGCTGCTCAATACCCTGGCCGCCAACGGCATCTTCCTCTCTTCCGCCTGTGGCGGCGGCGGCTCCTGCGCCCAGTGTAAGTGTCGCGTGGAGGAGGGCGGTGGCGCCATCCTGCCCACCGAAGAGTCCCACTTCACCATGCGCGAGAAGAAGGAGGGGTGGCGCCTCTCCTGCCAGGTGCCGGTGAAGCAGGACATGAAGATCGAGGTGCCCGAGGAGGTCTTCGGCGTCAAGAAGTGGGAATGCGAGGTCATCGAGAACCCCAACGTGGCCACCTTTATCAAGGAGCTCAACCTCAAGCTCCCCGAAGGCGAAAACGTCGACTTCCGCGCCGGTGGCTATGTGCAGCTGGTCTGCCCCCCCTACGATATCAAGTTCTCCGACTTCGATATCGAGGAGGAGTACCGCGGGGACTGGGAGAAGTTCGATCTGTTCAAGATCTCCCACAAGAACCCGGAAGAGACCATCCGCGCCTACTCCATGGCCAACTATCCGGAAGAGAAGGGCATCCTCAAGTTCAATATCCGGATCGCCACGCCGCCTCCCGGTACCAACCATCCGCCGGGCATCATGTCCACCTATGTCTTCAGCATGAAGCCGGGTGACAAGGTGACCGTGATGGGGCCCTTCGGCGAGTTCTTCGCCAAGGATACCGATGCCGAGATGGTCTTCGTCGGCGGCGGGGCCGGTATGGCGCCGATGCGCAGCCATATCTTCGACCAGCTCAAGCGCCTCAAGTCCAAGCGCAAGATCTCGTTCTGGTACGGTGCGCGCTCCTGGCGTGAGACCTTCTACAACGACGAGTACGATCAGTTGGCCGAGGAGTTCGACAACTTCGACTGGCACCTGGCGCTCTCCGATCCGCTCCCCGAGGACAACTGGGAGGGCCCCACCGGCTTTATCCATAACGTCCTCTACGAGAACTACCTCAAGGATCATCCGGCGCCGGAGGACTGCGAGTACTACATGTGCGGTCCGCCCATGATGAATGCCTCGGTGATCAAGATGCTGCTGGATCTGGGCGTCGAGCCCGAGAACATCCTGCTCGACGACTTCGGCGGTTAAGCGGGGGCCTGGCCCTCGACGCGGGGCCGGTCCACGAGGGCCGGCCCCGTTGTCATTGCGGGCTATCGTCGATGCGCCACCCGCTCTCCATGGCGATCGCCTCGGTCGCCATCGATAGCGAGTGGTCTCCCGCGGCACGGGGAATGACCGTTCGCCATGGGAGTCTCAGGGACAGGGCCTTGGGCCCTGGCCGCATTATCAACGAAGGAGAGTCCCGATGATGATCTGGGTACTGGTATTCGCCTTTATGCTGCTGCTGGTGGCCGCCATGGCCATCGGCGTGATCCTGGGGCGCAAGCCCATCGCCGGCTCCTGTGGCGGGCTCAATCAGCTGGGCCTGAAGCAGGGCTGCGATATCTGCGGCGGCAAGGACGAGGTGTGCGAGGAAGAGAACCGCAAGCGTCGGGCCGGTGCCCGCCGCCGCAGCGACGAAAGTCGCGGCGCCGATCTGGGCTATGACGCCACCAAGCGTTAAGCGGGCGTTGCCCGAGCGGTAAGCGACAAGGAAGCCTTTTGTGGGCCACCGCGTTGGGCAAGGTCCTGCCTTGCAGCGAAACAGAGATCAGGGAATTAGGAGAGTCAACGACCCATGGCAGTTCATAGCTACGACGTGGTGGTGATTGGTACCGGCCCGGCGGGGGAGAGCGCCGCCATCAATGCCGCCAAGCATGGCAAGCGGGTGGCGGTGGTGGAGAAGCAGTCGGCGGTGGGGGGCAACTGCACCCATCGCGGCACCATCCCCTCCAAGGCGCTGCGCCACCAGGTCCGTCAGATCATGGCGTTCAACACTAACCGCATGTTCCGCGATATCGGCGAGCCGCGCTGGTTCTCCTTTCCCAAGGTACTGGCCCGCTCCCAGCGCACCATCGATCAGCAGGTGGCGATGCGCACCAACTTCTATGCCCGCAACCGGGTCGACCTCTACTTCGGGGTGGCGCGTTTCAAGGATGAGCACACCCTGATGGTGCGTGACGACCACGAGGGCATCGAGGAGCTTCACGCCCAGAAGGTCGTGATCGCCACCGGCTCGCGGCCCTATCGGCCGGCGGATATCGACTTCCGCCATCCGCGTATCTACTGCTCCGATACCATCCTCAGTCTCAACCATACGCCGCGAACCCTGATCATCTTCGGCGCCGGGGTGATCGGCAGCGAATACGCCTCCATCTTTTCCGGCCTAGGCGTCAAGGTGGACCTGATCGACACCCGCGATCGCCTGCTCTCCTTCCTCGACGACGAGATCTCCGATGCCCTCTCCTATCACCTGCGCCATCACGGCGTCCTGGTGCGCCATAACGAGGATTATGCCAGCGTCGAAGGGGACGAAGCCGGGGTCACGGTGGAGCTGCAGTCCGGCAAGCGGCTGCGCGCCGATGCTTTCCTGTGGGCCAACGGTCGGACCGGTAACACCGACGAGCTGGGTCTGGAGAGCATCGGCCTGCAGGCCAATGGACGCGGTCAGTTGACCGTGGACGAGCACTATCGCACCGAGATTCCGCATATCTATGCGGTGGGCGACGTGATCGGCTGGCCGAGCCTGGCCAGCGCCGCCTACGATCAGGGCAAGAATGCCAGCGATGACCTGCTCGACGAGCCCTTCCGCATGGTGGAGGACGTGCCCACCGGCATCTACACCATTCCCGAGATCAGCTCGGTGGGCAAGACCGAACGCGAGCTGACCCAGGCCAGGGTGCCCTATGAAGTGGCCCAGGCCTTCTTCAAGGATACCGCCCGCGCCCAGATCACCGGCGATACCGTGGGCATGCTGAAGATCCTCTTCCACCGCGAGACGCTGGAGATCCTCGGCATCCACTGCTTCGGCGATCAGGCCTCGGAGATCGTGCATATCGGCCAGGCCATCATGCAGCAGAAGGGCGAGGCCAATAGCCTCAAGTACTTCGTCAGTACCACCTTCAACTACCCGACCATGGCCGAGGCCTATCGAGTGGCGGCCATGAATGGCCTGAATCGGCTCTTTTAAGCGTATCGAGGCCAACTTTTTGTGGGAGCGCGGATTCCGCGCGATATCGCCCGAAGGGCGATCCTGGCCCCTCCCAGGGGCGACTTCGTCACCCAATCGTTCGGGGAACCGGTACGCCGGGCAGCCGAACTCCCACAATATTTATATCACCGCGCCTCAAACCAGCCCTTCATGGCGGCGGTGATGCGGCGCATCTCCTCGGGGGTGGTGATATAGGCCGGCATGGTATAGAGCCAGCGACCGAAGGGGCGCAGCCAGACGCCGCGTTCCCGGGCGAAGGCCTGGACGCCGTCGAGGCTCGCCGCCTCCTCGACCTCGATCACCGCCGTGGCCCCCAGCACGCGTACCTCATTGACCGCCGGATGCGCGTTGAGCGCCGCGTCGTCGAGCAGTTCTCGGCGCAGGATGGCGTTGAGCTCGGCGATCTTGCCCAGGTAATCCTCCTCCTCGAAGACCGCCAGGCTCTCCAGGGCGACCCGGCAGGCGAGCGGATTGCCCATGAAGGTGGGGCCATGCATAAAGGCGTGGTTCGGGTCGTCGCCGAGGAAGGCGTCATAGACGCGGCCGGTGGCCAGGGTCGCCGCGTGGCCCAGGTAGCCGCCGGTCAGCCCCTTGGAGAGCACCATGATATCCGGGGTGACCCCGGCATGGTCGGCGGCGAACATCCGCCCGGTACGCCCGAAGCCGGTGGCCACCTCGTCGAAGACCAGCAGCACGTCGAACTCGTCGCACAGCTCCCGGGCGGCCCGCAGATAGTGGGGCGAGGTCATGTTCAGGCCGCCGGCGGCCTGCAACAGCGGCTCCATCAGCAGCGCCGCCACCTCGTGATGGTGCGCCTCCAGGGTCGCCCTCAGCGCCTGGATATCCGCATCTACCGCCTCCCGGGGGGCATCGTAGGGGGCACTGGGCGCCGGCGCGAAGGGGTGCCTGGGCAGGAAGCCGGCGAACAGCGAATGCATGCCTTCTTCCGGGTCGCAGACCGCCATGCAGCCGCTGGTATCGCCGTGATAGGCACGCATCAGCGACAGCATGCGATGTTTCTCGGGGCGGCCACGCAGGACCTGGTACTGCACCGCCATCTTCATGGCCACTTCCATGCCCACCGAGCCGCTGTCGGAGAAGAACACATGGTCGAGGCCCGGCGGGGTGATACGCACCAGCGCCTCGGCCAGCCGCTGGGCCGGCTCGTGGGTCAGGCCGCCGAGCATCACGTGGCAGAGGGTGTTGGCCTGTTGCTGGATGGCGGCCACCAGGCGTGGATGACCATAGCCGTGGATCATGCACCACCAGGAGCAGGTGGCATCCAGCAGGCGCTCGCCGCCGGCCAGGGTGAAATGGGCGCCGCTGCCGCCGGTGACCATCGGCGGCGTGGGCTGGGTCTGCATCTGGGCATAGGGGTGCCAGAGAGGCGAGGCAGGCATAAGGACCTCTTTGTTAACCTTGAAAAAATGACAGGTTAACACTGTCCGCTGTCGAGCGTCACGATGCCCCCGAGGTGGCGGACCGCGGGGGGCCGTCGACTCGCCACTCGCGGCGCGGCCCGTGTCGGCGGCCACTCGGAGTACCGGAATAAGTAATACTTTGACTCTGCCGCTGAGAAGTTGGCTATTTGTGTGGAGAAGTTTAATGTCAGGGCGAGGTTATTTGGCCAAGTTGCCGAGGGTTATGCTATAAAAAATAGAGCAAGCCTTGGCAAGGCGAGATATTTACGGTATTAATGTCCGCACATCCCGTCACCGACTCCTATAAAGGAACTACCATGTCCCTGATTAACGAATACCTCCAGCAGGAGCAGCAACTCAAGGCACTCCAGGAGCAGCTCGACAAACTGCAGAATGATCCGCGTCTCAAGGCGGAACTCGAGTTCAAGGAGAAGCTCGAGGCCCTGATGCAGGAGTTCAACAAGAGCGCCAAGGAAGTGATCGAACTGCTCGATCCCAAGCCGGCCGCCAAGGCCGCCGCCGCTCCGGCCAGCGCCCCGGCCGCCGGTGGGCGTCGCAAGCGTAAGCTGAAGATTTACAAGAACCCCACCACCGGGGAAGTCGTGGAAACTCGTGGCGGCAACCACAAGACTCTCAAGGCCTGGAAAGAGGCCCACGGTGCCGATATCGTGGAGTCCTGGCTGGTGCGCGTCGAAGGCTAAGTCTTCCGCGACCACTGCCGTCAGGTATCGCCCCGCCTCGTGCGGGGCGATTTCGTTATGGCGCGCCCGCGTTCCCGGAATAAAAAAGAGACCGCCGTGGCGGTCTCAAAGGCAGACACGTCAGGCAACCTAACGTGCATCGCAACGCTCTTCAGGCCGGTATCAGGCAGTGTTTGACTTCCAGGTAGGCGGCGAGTCCCCAGGGCCCCAGTTCGCGGCCAATACCGCTACGCTTGAAACCGCCCCAACTGGTCTGCGGTAATACCAGCTGTTCGCTATTGATCCAGGTAGTCCCGGACTGCAGGCGCCGGGCGATGGCCGAGGCGCGCGCCTTGTCGCGACAGATCACCGTCGCGGCCAGGCCGAAGTCGCTGGCATTGGCGAGTGTGATGGCCTCCTCGTCGTCGGCCACGCTGCGCCCGCAGAGCACCGGGCCGAAGATCTCCTCCTGCCAGAGGCGACTCGTCACCGGCACGTCCCGGTAGAGGCTCGGCGCCAGGAAGAAGCCCGGCGTGGGCATCTCTCGGCGACGACCGTCGCGCACCGCGGTCAGCCCCTCCTGGTCGGCGATGGCCAGGTAGCCGAGCACGGCGTCGCGCTGGCGGGCGCTGGTCAGGGGCCCCATGTCGCTGCCGTCGACCAGGGGATCGCCAAGCGCCAGGGCATCGATGCGCTTCGCCAGGGCCGCATAGAGTGGCTCGGCGATGTCCCGGTGGACCAGCAGCCGCGAGGTGGCCGAGCAGATCTGGCCGGCATTGAAGTAGATGCCCGCCATCACCCAGTCGGCGGCCTGTTCCGGGTCGGCGTCCTCCATCACCAGGATCGGCGACTTGCCGCCCAGCTCCAGGGAGACCCCCCTGGTACCGGCGGCGGCCGCGCGCATCACCGCCTCGCCGACCCGGTTGCTGCCGGTGAAGGAGACCTTGTCGATGCCGGGGTGGGAGGCGAGGGGGGCCCCGATGCCCTCCCCGTCGCCATGCAGCAGATTGAGCACTCCCGCAGGCAGCTTCACCTCGAGGGCGATCTCCGCCAGTACCCGCTCGGGAAGCGGGGTCACCTCCGAGGGCTTGAGCACGGCGGTGCAGCCGGCGGCCAGTGCCGGGGCGAGCTTCCAGGCGCTGGTCACCAGGGGGAAGTTCCAGGGGGTGATCAGTCCCACCACCCCCACCGGATCGTGGTAGCAGCGCGCCTCGACGCCCTCCATCTCCAACGGCACCACCTGGCCCTGACGCGCGTCCAGGCGCCGCGCCTCCCCGGCGTAGTAGCGGTAGCAGGCGATGGCATCGTCCAGATCGATGCCGGCCTCCGCCAGCACCTTACCGTTATTGGTGGAGGAGAGGCGCACCAGCGCGTCGCGGCGTCGGCTCAAGGCCTCGGCAAAGCCCTCCAGGTAAGCGGCTCGCTCGGCCCCGGACAAGGCCTGCCAGGCGGGCAGGGCGCGGTGCGCCGCGGCCACGGCGGCGTCCACGTCGTCCGGGTGGCCGGCGGTGACCTCGGCGAGCGTCTCCTCCGTGGTGGGATTGACCACCGGTAGCCGCCGCTCGCCCCGGGAGGCCACCCAGTGGTTATCGATAAATTGCTGGTTGAGGACTTGCATTGCGACTCCTTAGGCGTCCAGGGCCCGCTGCCAGGCATGAGCATCCACTTCGATCAAGAGAGGCGCGTCCAGGGGGCGCTCGGCCAGCGCCCGGGCCAGGGCCTGGGGCTCGCCGACCCGGGTGGCGGCGCAGCCGAAGCCCTGGGCCAGGGTTTGGAAGTCCGGGGCCTGGATATCCACGCCGAGTCGCGCCACGCCATGGGCGTCCATATAGCGGCGGATCTCCTCGTAGCCGGCGTTGTGCCATAGCAGGATCACCACCGGCAGGCGCTCCTCCACGGCGGTGGCCAGTTCCGAGAGGGTGAACATCACCCCGCCGTCGCCGACCAGGGCGATCACCGGCTGCTCGGGGCGGCCCAGTTGGGCGCCGAGCGCCGCCGGCAGGCCGTAGCCGAGGGTGCCGTAGCCGGTGGAGGCGTTGAAGTAGCGCCGCGGCTGCGGCAGCGACAGCAGGTGGTTGGCGGCATACACCGGGGCGGTGGAGTCGCCGACCCATAGTGCCTCGGGCAGGGCCGCCTCGAGGGTGGCGCAGAGCGGCACGAAGGGCGCTAGGGCCGGGTCCTGGTCCAGCGCCAGGGCCTCGCGCACGGCGGTGGCGCGGGCCGCGCCATCCTTGCACAGCGGCGCCTCGACATGAGCCAGCAGGCCCTCCAGGGCGCGCCCGGCATCGCCCACCAGGCCGAGGGCGAGCGACTGGTTGCGCACCAGCTGCTGGGCATCCAAGTCGATGCGAATCAGCCGGCCGGTGAGTGCGAAGCCATCGTCGAAGACCACGTCGTAGTCGGTCTCGCCGAGCTCGGTGCCGATGGCCAGGATCACGTCGGCGTGGCGGGCCAGCTCGCGCACCGCGGGCAGGGCGGTATTGGCGCCCAGGTCCAAGGGGTGGGCGCAGCCCAAGAGTCCCTTGGCATTGATGGTGGTGGCGGTGGGGGCATCCAGGCGGCTCACCAGCTCGCGGGCCGCCTCGGGGGCGGCCACGCAACCGCCGCCCAGCAGCACCAAGGGGCGTTCGGCCTCCCTCAGCCAGCCGGCCGCGGTGGCCAGGCCCTCGGCGTCCGGGGCCGCCGGGTAGAGCCGCGGCCGACTAAAGGAGGCGGGCTCGGCCACCTCGGCGGCGAACAGGTCGATGGGAATCTCGAGATGTACCGGACCGGGGCGCTCGCCATCGAAGACCGCGAAGGCCCGGGCCAGCACCTCGGGCAGGGCCTTCGGGTCGAGTAGGGTATGGCTAAAGCGCGAGACCCCCGCCATCAACTGCTGCTGGCTGGGCAGTTCATGCAGCCGGCCCTGGCCGCGGCCCAGGGTGTCGCGGCGGTTGACGCTGGAGATCACCAGCATGGGGATGGAGTCGGCCAGCGCCTGGCCCATGGCGGTGGCGATATTGGTCATGCCGGGGCCGGTGATGATCAGGCAGACCCCGGGCTTGCCGGTGGCGCGGGCATAGCCGTCGGCCATGAAGCCGGCGCCCTGCTCGTGGCGCGGGGTGACATGGCGGATATCGCGGCCTTCCAGGCCGCGGTAGAGCTCGACGGTATGCACCCCGGGGATACCGAAGAGGGTATCGACGCCGTAGCGCTCGCCGAGCAGGCGAATCAGGAGTTCGGCACAGGTCATGGAAAAGTCCTCGTATCACGGGGCCCGGCCGGATAAGGCCGGGCCGGGACGCGATCTCAGAAGAAGAAGGTGTGCGCCATAAAGGCGATGATCGGCAGGGTGATGGCGGTGCGCAGCAGGAAGATCGCGAACAGCTCCCACAGCGACAGGGGGATCTTCGACTTGAGCAGCAGGGCACCGATCTCCGACATATAGATCAGCTGGGTCAGCGACAGGCAGGCCACCACGAAGCGGGTCAGCTCGCTGTCGATGCTGGTGGCCAGCACCGCCGGCAGGAACATGTCGGCGAAGCCCACCAGGGTCGCCGGGGCGGCGGCCTCGGCCTCGGGAATGCGCAGCAGCTCGAGCACCGGCACCATGGGATAGGAGAGCCAGGTGAAGATCGGCGTGAACTCGGCGAGGATCAGTGCCAGGGTGCCGATGGCCACCACCAGGGGCAGCAGGGCCAGGAAGATGTCCGCCACATTGAACAGGGCGTTGCGGATCAGCTCGCGGGCGCCGGGGGCCTTCTCGGCGCGCTCCACGGCGCGGGTCAGGCTGTAGCGGAAGACGCCCATGCCGGCGCTGTGCTTCTCGGCCAGTTGGCAACCCACCGGCTCGTAGTAGGTGTCCGGCTTGCGCGACAGCGGCGGCAGGCGCGGCACCACGATGGCGGCGATCAGCCCGGATACCACCACCGTCAGGTAGAAGGGCACGAACATATGGTCGAGGTCGACGAAGCTGGTGATCAGCAGGCTGAAGGCGATGGAGACGATGGAGAAGTTGGTGGCAATCACCGCCGCCTCGCGACGGTTGTAGAAGCCCTTCTCGTACTGCTGGGCGGTGATCAGCACCCCCACGGTGCCGGAGCCCATCCAGGAGGCGGTGGCATCGATGGCACTGCGTCCGGGCAGGCGGAAGATCGCCCGGAAGGGCTTGCGCACCAGGCTACCGATAAATTCCATGAAGCCGAAATCGACCAGGAAGGGCAGCAGCAGGGCGGCGAAGAAGAAGAAGGTCAGCAGTACCGGAGCCAGGTCATTGAGCATTACGCCGCCGGTATGGCCGGCGATCACGAACTCGGGGCCCACCTGGAAGTAGGTCATGGTGGCGAAGGCCGCCCCCAGGAGGCGCATCGCGAACCACAGGGGCCCCACGTCGAACATCTCCTGCCAGATACCCTGGCTGGCCCAGGCGGGGCGGGTCAGCTTGACCAGGCCGGTGATCACCACCGAGAGGCAGAGCACGGCGGTGGCGATGGCCGGTAGCCAGTCGCCGAGCAGGTCCTGGAGCCCCTTGGCCATCAGGCCCATGCCGATATTGACGGTATCGCCCGCCGAGAAGGGGATCAGGAAGAGGCCGACCCCGAACAGCGAGGGGAGCAGGAACTTGAGCAGGCCGCGCCGGCCAAGGCCGGGTCGGGCGGTGGCGGTGGTGTCGAGGGTGGAGGACATCGTTGGTTACCCCATGGATTGTTTTAGTGGATGGTGTGGATCACCGGGGGGATGGCCTGCCGTCCTCTGGCAGGCCACTCGGGCCGGGAGATCTCCCCGGTGACCGGAATCAGTCGCGACGCATCACGCCGGGCAGCACGCAGAGCATCTCGTAGAGCAGGGTGGCGCCCATCAGGGCGGTGTTGCCGCTCGGGTCATAGGGCGGCGCCACTTCCATCAGGTCGCCGCCCACCACGTTCAGGCCCCAGGCGCCGCGTACGATCTCCAGGCCCTGGGCCGCGGTCAGGCCGGCCATCTCCACGGTGCCGGTGCCCGGGGCCACCGAGGGGTCGAGGCCATCGATATCGAAGCTGATATAGACGGGGCCGTCGCCCATCTGCTCGCGGACCTCGGCCATCAGCGGCTCCAGGGACTTGTGCCAGCACTGCTCGGCGGTGACCACCCGGAAGCCCTGGCGGCGACACCAGTCGAAGTCGTCGGCGGCGTAGCCGGTGCCGCGCAGGCCGATCTGCACCACGCGCTGGCTGTCCAGCAGGCCCTCCTCCTGGGCGCGACGGATCGGCGTGCCGTGAGCGATGGATTCGCCGAACATATGGTCGTTGACGTCGGCGTGGGCATCGATATGGATCAGCCCCACCGGGCCGTGCCGGCGGGCGATGGCGCGCAGGATCGGCAGGGTGAAGGTGTGATCGCCGCCCATGGTCAGGGGCGTGGCGCCGTGGCTCAGCACCTCCTGGTAGAAGGCGTCGATGATGTCCAGGTTCTTCGGCAGGTTGAAGGTGTTGACCGGCACGTCGCCGATATCCGCCACCTGCAGGCTGTCGAAGGGGGCGGCGCGAGTGGCCATGTTATAGGGGCGCAGCATGCGCGACTCGTCGCGGATCTGGCGGGGCCCCAGGCGGGCCCCGGGGCGATTGGAGGTGCCGATATCCAGGGGCACGCCGATAAAGGCCGCATCCAGGCCGCGGGCGTCGGCCTGGGTCGGCAGGCGCATCATGGTGGCCGGGCCGCCGAAGCGGGGCATCTCGTTGCCGCCCAGGGGCTGGTTGAACTCGCTCATGGAAACTCCTCGATGGGTCGCAAACAGTGGCTTCCCTGGCTCTAATGCACAAAGCGTGCCAGATTTTACGCCCATGATTTCGCGAAGGTTTCCAGCCAAGTGATGCATTTTTACATTGCTGAGACGCGATCGGTGATGCAAAAATGCATGGTCGATACAGTAATGAATCGGGAGGGCGGATGAGCGAGATCGATGCCCGGGTGCTGACGACCCTGGTAGAGAATGCCAATGACCATGTCTTTATCGTCGACGGCGAGGGGCGGGTACTGGACGTCAGTCCCGGCGCCGCGGCGGTCTATGGCATGTCCCGGGAGGCGCTGTGCGCCACCACCGTCCAGCGGCTCGAGGCGGAGGGCGTCCTGACGCCGTCGGTGAGCCTCGAGGTGATGCGCAGCGGCCAGCCGGCCCAGGTGATGCAGACCACCAGCACCGGACGCCGGGTGATTGCCCAGGCCTACCCGGTCTTCGTCGGGGGACGCCTCGAGCGCATTATCAGTCGCTCCATGGACCTCACCGATCTGCAGTGGCTGCAGCAGGAGTACCAGCTGCTGCAGCGCCGCTTCAGCGAGCACCTCAAGCGCAGCGCCGCGGCCTCCCTCGGCGATGACCTGGCGCTGGATGAGTCCCAGGGAGAGCTGCGTATCCGCAGCGAGCTGATGCGCGAGATCGCCCTGCTGCTCAAGCGGGTCGCTCCCACCGATGCCAGCGTGCTGATGCTGGGCGAATCCGGCGTCGGCAAGACCGCCTTCGCCCGCCAGCTGCACCGCTGGAGTCGCCGCCGCGAGGGGCCCTTTATCGACGTCAATTGCGGGGCCATTCCCGAGAGCCTCTTCGAGTCGGAGATGTTCGGCTATCAGCCGGGGGCCTTCAGCGGCGCCGCCCGCCAGGGCAAGGCGGGGCTGATGGAGCAGGCCCAGGGTGGCACCCTCTTCCTCGACGAGATCGGCGAGCTGCCCCTGGCCATGCAGACCAAGCTGCTCAAGGTGATCCAGGACGGCAGCCTGACTCGCCTCGGCGATACCCGAGCGCGGCGGGTCGACTTTCGCCTGGTGGTGGCCACCAACCAGGACCTGGCACGGCGGGTCGAAGAGGGACGGTTTCGTCTCGACCTCTATTACCGGCTCAACGTGATTCCGGTGACCCTGCCGCCGCTGCGCGAGCGTCCCGAGGACATTCCCGGGCTGGTGGAGCTGCAGCTGGCGCGCCTCAATCGCCGCTATGGCCATGACAAGCTGCTGGCGCCGCATGTCTGGCAGGAATTGATGGGCCACGACTGGCCGGGTAACGTACGCGAGCTGGAGAACTGGCTGGAGCGGGCCTGGCTCTCCGCGCCGGGGGAGATGATCGAGGCCCGGGGCCTGGCGCCGCGCCATTCCAGCCGGGCCCCGGAAGGCGCTATACTAGGCGCCGACGCTTCTTCCCCGGTTCCCGGGGCGGTCTGGCTCGCCGACGACGAAGGCCTCAAGGCAGGCCTCGCCCGCATCGAGCGCGAGATCCTGGCCGAACTCTGTGCACAGTTGCCCAGTACCTATGCCATGGCCAAGCGCCTGGGGATCAGCCAACCCAGTGTGGTGCGCAAACTGCAGCGCCATGGACTCCGAATTTCCGACGGTCACCGATAGACGCGAATGAAACAGCAAAAGAAAGCCAACGCCATGGACGAGCGCGAGAAGCTGCGCAAGTTTCGTGAGCTCGACGACGCCTTCGCCGAGGCCTTGAAACAACTCGATGACCCCGACCACCGCCTGGATATTCCCACCGGGCCGCCGGTTGCCTCGGCGCAGTCCCAGCGCAAGCAGGAAGCCGAGGCGCGCTTCGAAGAGCGTCTCGAGGCCTTGATGCACGAGTATCGGTTGCCCCCCGAGGCGGTAGTGGCCCTGCTCGAGTCATTGACTACCGAGGCGCCCTCGGCCTGAGCGAGTGGCGACATTTTCCTCAGAAGATTTGCCTCGCGGCGCTTTTTTATCAATCATGTAAAGGCCATTGTCGGCACAGGCGCCGGTCAGGAGCCGGCGCGATAATAACGCATCAAGCAATAGCATGGAGCGTCTCGCAAGTCAGGGCGCTAAAGGGAGAATGGAATGGTAGCGATTCAAGGGAAACAAGGCCGTCATGCCTGGATGGGCGCCCTGGTCGGGGCGGGTCTGATGCTGGTCGGCGTGAGCGGCGCCCAGG
Source organism: Bisbaumannia pacifica (assembly GCF_007989625.1). Taxonomy (GTDB): domain Bacteria; phylum Pseudomonadota; class Gammaproteobacteria; order Pseudomonadales; family Halomonadaceae; genus Bisbaumannia; species Bisbaumannia pacifica. The sequence goes on along the minus strand of NZ_BJUK01000022.1, from coordinate 19,676 downwards.
CCAATGATCTGAACTGGCAGGCGACCCCGACCTATGGCTCGGTCAGCCTGAGCTCCGGCTTTATGCCGGACCCGCATCAGGTCAGCCTCTCCGCCGGGGGCAGCACCCAGGTCACCTCCAGCCTGGGCAGCGGCTGCGCCGGTTACGTGCATGGCGGCGCCCCGGACGTCGACCTCTACTACGACGCGGGCAGCCTGCCGCTGCATATCTATGTCGAGTCGCAGACCGATACCACCCTGGTGATCAATGCCCCGGACGGTCGCTGGTACTGCAACGACGACGCCATCGGGCTCGACCCCATGGTCAGCTTCCCCAAGGCGCAGAGCGGCATGTACAACATCTGGGTCGGGGTCTGGGGTAGCAGCGACCTGCGCAGCGCCACCCTGAACTTCACCGAGATCACGCCCCGCTAAGCGCCGGCGCACGACGCGCCAAGCCGCCCAAGGCTGGCAATAAAATCGCCCCCATGGCCGTGCCATGGGGGCGATGTCATTTAGGCTAGCCAGCTTGTCGCTTTAGTGGCGGAAGTGGCGCATGCCGGTAAAGACCATGGCGATGCCGGCCTCGTTGGCGGCGTCGATCACCTCCTGGTCGCGCATGGAGCCGCCAGGCTGGATCACCGCGGTGATGCCCGCCGCCGCGGCGGCATCGATGCCGTCCCGGAACGGGAAGAAGGCATCACTGGCCATCACCGAGCCGGGCACCGAGAGGCCCTCGTCGGCGGCCTTGATGCCGGCGATCTTGGCGGAATAGACGCGACTCATCTGGCCGGCGCCGACGCCGATGGTCTGGCCCTCCTTGACGTAGACGATGGCGTTGGACTTGACGAACTTGGCCACCTTCCAGGCGAACATCAGGTCGCGCAGCTCCTGCTCGCTGGGGGCGCGCTGGGTCACCACCTGGAGGTCGTCGCGGCCGACCATGCCCTGATCGCGATCCTGCACCAGCAAGCCGCCGTTGACGCGCTTGAAGTCATGGGCGGGGAGGGCGGCGGCGCCCCACTGGGCGGCCACGTCGAGCAGGCGCACGTTCTGCTTCTCGGCGACGATCTCGCGGGCGGCGTCGGCCACTCCGGGGGCGATGATCACCTCGACGAACTGGCGGTCGATGATGGCCCGGGCGGTATCGGCGTCCAGCGGCCGGTTGAAGGCGATGATGCCGCCGAAGGCGCTGGTGGGGTCGGTGGCGAAGGCCTTCTCGTAGGCCGCCAGCGGCGTCTCGCCGAGGGCCACGCCACAGGGGTTGGCGTGCTTGACAATCACGCAGGCCGGCTCCTCGAAGGCCTTGACGCACTCGAAGGCGGCGTCGGTGTCGGCCACGTTATTGAAGGAGAGGGCCTTGCCCTGCAGGCTCTCGGCGGTGGCCACGCTGGGTTCGCTGGCATCGTCCTCGACATAGAAGGCGGCCTGCTGGTGGGGGTTCTCGCCGTAGCGCATTTCCTGCTTCTTGCGGTACTGCACGCTGTAGGTGCGCGGGAAGCCTTCCTCGCCGCCCTCCACGCGCTGGCCCAGGTAGTTGGCGATGGCGGCGTCGTAGCCGGCGGTGTGTTCGAAGGCCTTCACCGCCAGGTCGAAGCGGGTCGCGAGGCTCACCGCGCCGTCATTGGCGTCCATATCGCCCAGCACCCGGGCGTAGTCGCCGGCATCCACCAGGATGCTGGTGTGGGCGTGGTTCTTGGCGCAGGCGCGGACCATGGTGGGGCCGCCGATATCGATGTTCTCGATGGCGTCCTCCAGGGTGCAGTCGGGCTTGGCCACGGTCTGGGCGAAGGGGTAGAGGTTGACCACCACCATGTCGATGGGATCGATCTCATGCTCCGCCATCACCGCGTCGTCCTGGCCGCGGCGACCCAGGATGCCGCCGTGGATCTTGGGGTGCAGGGTCTTGACCCGGCCGTCCATGATCTCGGGGAAGCCGGTGTGGGCCGACACCTCGGTCACCGGAATCTGGTTATCGCGCAGCAGCTTGAAGGTGCCGCCGGTGGAGAGCAACGCCACACCGCGATCGGCCAGGCCGCGGGCGAAGTCGACGATGCCGGTCTTGTCGGAGACGCTGAGCAGGGCGCGGCGCACCGGCAGGGTGGAGGGAGCGGAGGGGGAGGCGGATTGGGCCATGAACTTGCACTCTCGGAGTTGGCTGGAAAACGAGCGAAGGGAGCCGCATTGGGCTCCCTTCGCAGGAAAAAGGGTCAGATCAGGGCGTGCTGCTTGAGCTTCTTGCGCAGGGTGCCGCGATTGAGGCCGAGCAGTTCGGCGGCGCGGGTCTGGTTGCCGCCCACGTGCTCCATCACCGCGGCCAGCAGCGGCGCCTCTACCTCGTCGATCACCATGGCGTAGAGGCCGGTGACCGACTCGCCATCCAGGTGGGCGAAGTAGCGGCGCATCGCCAGGTCCACCGCCTCGCGCAGGGGGCGCTCGGGGGCCTGCGCCTGCGGCGTTGTCGTGGCAGGGCGGCCGTCGATGGCGGAGAAGCTCATGGGTTCCTGATCCACTCGTGTCGCATTGTCGGGCGTGGTTGCTTGCCTGCTGGTCATGCTGCACTGGTTCCATTGGCGGCCGGCGAGGGGAAGTCTCGACGGCCGAAGAGTTCATTCACGAAATGGTGCTGGGCGCCCGGTGTCTCCAGGCGGTTGAAGACCGCCTTCAGGGCCTTGGCGTCTTCGGACTCGTGGCGCTCCAGGTACCAACCCAGATGCTTGCGGGCGATACGCACGCCCATCACCTCACCATAGAAGTCATGCAAGGCATCGAGGTGCTCGCCGAGCAGTCGCTGGCGCTCGGTGGCGCTGGGTGGGCTCGCCTCCTGGCCGTGCGCCAGGTAGTGCTCGATCTCGCGGAAGATCCAGGGGTTGCCCTGGGCGCCGCGGCCCACCATCACCGCATCCGCCCCAGTATAGTCGAGAACCTCGGCGGCCTTGGCGGCGGAGTCGATATCGCCGTTGGCGAACACCGGAATCGTTACGCGAGACTTGATCTCGGCGATGGTGTCGTACTCGGCATGGCCCTGGTAGCGCTGCTGGCGGTGGCGGCCGTGGACCGCCAGGGCCCGGATGCCGGCGGCCTCGGCGAGCCGCGCGACCCGTACCCCGTTATTGCTCTCGGCGCACCAGCCGGTGCGGATCTTCAGGGTCACCGGGACGTCCACCGCGGCGACCACCGCCTCGAGGATCTCCGCGACCAGGGCCTCGTCGCGCAGCAGCGCCGACCCGGCGGCCTTATTGCACACCTTCTTGGCCGGGCAGCCCATGTTGATATCGATGATCTCGGCGCCCCGCTCGGCATTGAGTCGCGCCGCCTCGGCGAGCATGGCGGCGTCGCCGCCGGCGATCTGCACGCTGCGCGGCCCCGGCTCGCCGCGATGGTCCATGCGCAGCCGTGACTTGCGGGTATGCCACAGGCTGGGATCCGAGGTGACCATCTCGCCCACCACCAGGCCCGCCCCCAGGCGCCGGCACAGCGCGCGGAAGGGGCGGTCGGTGACCCCGGCCATGGGCGCCAGGATCGCCCGGCCGGTCAACCGGTGGGGGCCGATGGCGGGCAGGGGCGGGAGTGGGGGCATGGGCATGAAAACCGGGGGCTCGATTCAAGGGGGGCCTATGATACCCAGCCGGCGCCCCCGGGTGAAGGTGGCAAAAGGGATTTGCCTAGGTCGGCCGGCGTCCTTCCAGGCGTACCCAGCCTTCCCGCTCCACCGGCGGCTCCATTGCCAGTCCCTGGGCGGCGTAGGCGTCGAGCACCTCGTCGGCCTGCTGGGCGAGGATCCCGGAGAGCACCAGGCGTCCGCCGGGGGCCACCTGGCCGGCGATGGTCGGCGACAGCTCCACCAGGGGGCCGGCGAGGATATTGGCCACCACCACTGGGAAGGGCCCCTCGGCGAGCTGCTCCGGATAGCAGAGCGTCAGGCGCGCCTCGGCGATGGCATTGCGCTCGGCATTGTCGCGGCTGGCCTGCAGGGCCTGGGGGTCGATATCGGTGCCCACGGCGCGGTTGGCCCCCAGCCTGAGGGCGGCGATGGCCAGGATGCCGGAGCCGCAGCCCACGTCGAGTATCGCCTTCGCCTCCAGCTCGCCGGCCACCGCCAGGCCATCCAACCACTCCAGGCACAGCGCCGTGGTGGGGTGAGTGCCGGTACCGAAGGCCAGGCCGGGATCGAGCAGCAGGTTGACCGCCTCGGGCTCCGGGGCCTCGTGCCAGCTGGGCACGATCCACAGCCGCTGGCCCATCTTCAGCGGCGTGAAGCCATCCATCCACTCCCGTTCCCAGTCGCGGTCGGCGAGCAGCTCGAACTCGATCTCGGGGCAGGGCTCGTCGGGTACCTCCAGGCTCCAGGCCTGGCGCACCCGCTCGAGCATCGCCTCGATGCCTTCCAGGTCGTCATACAGGCCGGTCAATACCGTCTCGTTCCATAGCGGGGTGGTGCCGCGCTCCGGTTCGAAGACCGGGTCGTCATGGGCATCCTGCAGGGTGATGGCCGAGGCGCCCTCGGCGAGCAGCAGCTCCTCCAGGGTCTCGGCCTGCTCCGGGGCGATTCGCGCCTTGAGTTGTAGCCAGGGCATGGTGGCGTCTCCTGCGAAAAAGGCGTGTCAGGGTGTCCAAACGCGCGACGGGATGGCCCTGGGCCATCCCGTCGCTGATAACCGGGTCGCGGCTTACAGACCCAGTTTCTTCTCCAGGTAGTGGATATTGACTCCACCCTGCTGGAAATAGGTATCGCGGACCAGGTCCTTGTGCAGGTCGGTATTGGTCTTGATACCTTCCACCAGCAGCTCGTCCAGGGCATTACGCATGCGCGTCAGGGCCGCGGTGCGGTCCTCACCCCAGGTGATCAGCTTGCCGATCAGCGAGTCGTAGTGGGGCGGCACCGTATAGCCGGTATAGAGGTGGGAATCCATGCGCACCCCCAGGCCGCCCGGCGGGTGATAGAGGCTCACCTTGCCCGGCGAGGGCATGAAGGTGCGGGAGTCCTCGGCATTGATCCGGCACTCGAAGGCGTGGCCGTTGAGCTTGACGTCTTCCTGGCGGATCGACAGCGGCAGCCCGGAGGCGATGCGCAGCTGCTCTTTGACGATATCCACCCCGGTGACCTGCTCAGTGACCGGATGCTCCACCTGGACCCGGGTGTTCATCTCGATAAAGAAGAACTGGCCCTTCTCGTAGAGGAACTCGAAGGTGCCGGCGCCCCGGTAGTTGATGGTCAGGCACGCCTGGCGGCAGGCCTCCAGCACCTGGGCCCGGGCCTCGGGGTCGAGCCCCGGCGCCGGGGCTTCCTCCAGCACCTTCTGGTGGCGACGCTGCAGGGAGCAGTCGCGATCATAGAGGTGGATGGCATTGCCCTGGCCGTCGGCCAGCACCTGCACCTCGACGTGGCGCGGCTCTTGGAGGAACTTCTCCATATAGACGGTGCCGTCGCCGAAGGCCGCGGCGGCCTCGGTCTGGGTGATGCTCACCGAGGAGAGCAGGTGCGCCTCGGTATGCACCACGCGCATGCCGCGACCGCCGCCGCCGGCGGCGGCCTTGATGATCACCGGGTAGCCGATGCGCTTGGCGATGGCCAGCACCTCCGCCTCGTCCTCCGGCAGCGGGCCGTCGGAGCCGGGTACCGTGGGCACGCCGGCCTTCTTCATCGCCTCGATGGCGCTGACCTTGTCGCCCATCAGGCGAATGGTATCGGCCCGCGGCCCGATAAAGGTGAAGCCGGAGCGCTCCACCTGCTCGGCGAAGTTGGCATTCTCGGAGAGGAAGCCATAGCCGGGATGAATGGCGCTGGCGTCGGTGACCTCGGCGGCGCTGATCAGCGCCGGAATATTGAGGTAAGACTGGGCCGAGGACGCCGGGCCGATGCATACCGCTTCATCGGCCAGACGCACATGCATTAGCTCCTGGTCCGCCTTGGAGTGCACCGCCACGGTCCTGATGCCCAGCTCCTTGCAGGCACGCAGGACGCGCAGGGCGATCTCGCCGCGATTGGCGATGAGTACCTTGTCCAACATCTGTTATCCGCCCGTAATGAGGTGTCAGTTGAGAGCGTCGAGGCGAGGGCCTCAGGCGATGACCAGCATCGGCTGGTCGAACTCGACCGGCTCGCCGTCTTCCACCAGGATGGCCTCGATGACGCCGTCCTTGTCGGCCTCGATCTGGTTCATCATCTTCATCGCCTCGACGATGCACACCGCCTCGCCCTTGCGCACCGTCTGGCCCACTTCGGCGAAGGGCTTGGCGCCCGGGGCCGGGGCCCGATAGAAGGTGCCGACCATCGGCGAGTTGACGGTATGGCCGGTGGGTGCGGCCGGTGCCGCCGGTTCGCTGGCCGCCGGTGCCGCCGGAGCAGGCGCCGCGGCCGGCTGGGGCGCATAGGCGGCGGGCTGCGGGGCCGCCTGGTAGGCCACGCCATTGGGGTGGCGGCTGATGCGGACGGATTCCTCGCCTTCCTGGATCTCGATCTCGCTGATATTGGACTCTTCCAGCAGCTCGATCAGCTTCTTGACCTTACGGATATCCATGCGGTTGTCTCGCTCGTAACGGAGTATGAGGGGGCGCGAGCAGGCTGCGCAGCGGCGCTGTCAACCTGCGTAAAAACGTGTCGAATCGGGGCAAAGTTTAGCAAATTGCCGATGATTGTCCCGCCAAAAGGCGTGTCGGCGGAGTTTGCCGAAAAACGACTGGGTTGTCTAGGTTATCCGCAGAAGCGTGAATATAAACGCTCGTTTCGCGATGATGGCAGTTAACCAGTAGGTATTTTTACAGTTAACCAATCGCCGCCGCTTCGGGGCTGCCATTCACCCCTGTCGGCTCTCCAGCCAGCTCAGCAGTTGGTTCAGGTGGCCGGCGAATTCGTCGCGCTCCACCTCGCCTTGAATACGCGCCTCGCGGATCTCCTCGCCGCCGGCGAAGAACAGCAGGCTGGGCGGGCCGAACAGCTGGAAGCGCTCCAGCAGCTCGCGGCTGGCGCCGTTGCTCTCGGTGACGTCCACCTGGACACGATGGAAGGCCGACAGCGGCTCGGCCACCTGCGGTGTCGGGTAGACGCTGCGTTCCAGTTGCTTGCAGGAGATGCACCAGTCGGCGGTGACATCGACGAACACCGGCGTGTCGCCGGCGCCGGCCAGGGCCCGCTCCAGAGCGGCCAGATCGCGCACCACCACATCGGGCTCGCTGGCGATGGCGTTGCCGCGCTCCCCCGGCGCCATGGCCACCAGCGGGCGCAGCGGGTCGCTACCGCCTTGGGCGGCGCCCAGCACCAGGGCCAGGCCCCAGGCCAGTACCAGCAGGCCCGCGCCCTGGCGCAGTCGCGCCCAGCCGTGAGTCTCCAGGCGCAGGGCGCCCAGCGCCAGGGCCGTGGCCACCGCCAGGGCCGCCCACAGCAGCAGGGCCAGCGGCCCCGGCAGCAGCCGCTCGACCAGCCAGATGGCCACCCCCAACAGCAGCAGGCCGAAGGCGGTCTTGACGCCCTCCATCCAGGCGCCGGTGTGAGGCATCAGGGTGGTGCCGAAGGTGCCTACCAGCAGCAGCGGCACCCCCATGCCCAGGGCCAGGGCCAGCAGGGCGGCCCCGCCCATCGCGGCGTCGCCGGTGGTGGAGATAAACACCAGGGCGCCGGCCAGGGGCGCCGAGACACAGGGCGAGACCACCAGCACCGAGAGGGCGCCGGCCAGGGCTAGGCCGACGGGACCGCTGCGCTGGGCACGGGTCTGCCAGGCCTGGATGCGTGCAGTCAGCCGGGGTGCCGTGCGCAGGTTGATGACGCCGAACATGGCCAGGGCGAAGCCCACGAAGAGCAGGGCGAAGCCGATCAGTACCGGTGCCGACTGCAGCCGGGCCTGGAGGTTGAGGCCGGCGCCGAACAGCCCCATCAATACCCCTACCAGGGCGTAAGTGGCGGCCATGCCGGCCACATAGCTGGCGGAGAGCACGAAGGCGCGCCCGCGCCCGGGGTTCTGGCCGACGATGATCGACGACAGGATGGGGATCATCGGCAGCACGCAGGGGGTAAAGGTCAGCCCCAGGCCGGCCAGGAAGAACAGCCCCAGGGCCAGCGGCAGGCTGGCGCGGCTCATCAGCTCGCTGAAGCGGCCATCGGCGCTCTGCACGCCGCTGGGCGCGCCCGCCTCGGAGGGGGCGGCGTCCGGCGTCCAGTCGGCGAAGGCGGGAGGCGCCGAGCCGGGCAGGGCGGTCATCTCCAGGCGCTCCGGCGGATAGCAGAGGCCGGCCAGGGCGCAGCCCTGGAAACTCAGGGTAAAGGGCACCTCCCCCGCCACCGGGGCCGCCTCGAGGGGCACCGTGAAGACCACCCGGTCGAAGAAGACGTTGACGTCGCCCAGGAACTCGTCGCTCATGGGCTCGCCCGGCGGCAGCGCCGGCTCGCCCAGGGCCAGGGTGTCGCTCTCCACGGCGAAGCGATGGCGATAGAGGTAATAGTCCTCGGCGGCGACGAAGCCCACATGCAGGGACTGGCCATCGTGCCAGGCGCTCGCCTGGAAGGCCTCGTGGACCGGCAGGAAGTCGCTTTGGCGGTCGGAGGAGAACCACTGGGCCTGGGCGTTGCCGGCGACCAGCGCCAGGAGCAGTAATAGAGAGGGCAATAAACGGCGAATCATGACTCGGAAAGATCCTTGCAGACGGGAGGCGGAGCCCCCTTGCGACCCGGCGACGAGGGGAGAGTTCCCACCGCCCGGCGGGCGCGTTGGCATGGCGGACAGGACGCCGCTCTCGTCATCGTGGCGTCGCCTGCTACTATAACTCAGCATTCGGTGCCGTCGCAGCGGCGCCGGCCCATTTCGCGAGTCAAGGAAGTCGACACATGCCCCTGTTCGGTAAGCGTAAGCCGGTTGCCGGGCGCACCACCTCACTGGAGCGTCCCGAATATGGTTGGATCTGGAAGCCACTGCTGGTGCTGGTGGTGCTCTATCTGCTGGCGACCCTGGCCCTGGGCATCTGGTGGAGCCGCGAACCCGCCGCCTTCGATGTCGAGCAGGTCACTGCCAACCAGCGGGTACGAGTCGCCGCCGACCAGCCCGAGGCGGCGACCAGCCCGGCGGCGCGGGGAGCGGTAACCACCGCCGCCCTGATCGGCGTGGTGGATACCCTGCAGCGGAAACCGGGGGGCTACCTACGCAACGATATCTTCCCCCCGGGGCTATGGCTCGACAATATGCCCAACTGGGAGTACGGCGTGCTGCGTCAGGCCCGGGAGCTGGCCCAGCGGCTGCCGGCCCTCGAGCAGGGCGAGAGCGCCGCCCTGGAAGAAGCGCGTGAGGCACTGATGGGCGAGAGTCGCGACTGGCTCTACCCCTCCACCGAGACCCGGCTGGCGCAGGCCGGCGAGCACCTGGGCGAGCACCTGCTGGCGCTCGGCAAGGGCGAGGCCGGCTTCGCCGACGACGGCGAGGCCTTGGCCCGGTGGCTGGAGCGGGTAGCGCTGCGCCTGGATGACCTGAGCCAGCGTCTCTCCGCCAGCGTCGGTGAACGCGAGGCGCTGCGCGACCTGGCCATTGATACCGACGCGCTGCCCGAGCCGACCCCCTGGTATCGCCTCGACGACGACTTCTTCGAGGCCCGTGGCCAGGCCTGGGCGCTATTGCATCTGCTGCGTGGCGTGGAGCGCGACTATGCCGACCTGCTGGCCGCCGCCGAGGCCGGAGGGACCCTGACCCGGCTGATCGCCGAGCTGGAGATGACCCAGCGTCGGTTGTGGAGCCCGCTGGTGCTCAACGGCTCCGGCTTCGGCATCTTCGCCAACCACTCCCTGGTCATGGCCAACTACACGGTGCGCGCCCGCGACCTGGCCAGCCGGCTAGCGGCACGTGTCGAAGGCGTGGAAGTCGCCGCCTGGGAGCCCGTTGAGCCGGCGGTGACGGCACCCGAGGCCGCGGTGGAGCAGGGCGTGCCGGAAGACGCGCCCCAGCAAGAGGCTATCCCGCCGGCGTCGGAAGCAGCGCTCGCACCCGAAGCCGTCCAGGAAGCGCCGGAAGACGCCGCGCCCCAGGCAGAGGCCGTGCAGGAAGCGGAGGCCGTGCAAGAGGATGCCACTGAGGAGGAACCCATGCCTCAGGAAGACCAGATGGCCCCGCCGGAGGACATGCCGCTGCCCGAGGAGGCGCCCGCCGAGCAAGACCCAGGCCAGTAGGAGCCTGCTTCAGCAGCGATCCGACGTATCGGCGATTAAAGCCAGCTCCCACAAGGAGGGAGAGCCAGAGTTCCCCCTTGGATCAATAAAACACAAGGGCCGCCCCAGTGGGGCGGCCCTTGTGAATCTGCCAACGGCTTGGCTTACGCCTTCTCGTGGGCGGCGGCGGCCTTCTCGATGGCCTTGCGGGCGGCGTCGGCGCCTTCCCAGGACTCCACCTTCACCCACTTGCCCTTCTCGAGATCCTTGTAGTTCTCGAAGAAGTGGGCAATCTGCTGGCGCAGCAGCTCCGGCAGGTCGGTCACTTCCTGGACGTCATCATACAGGGTGGTCAGCTTGCCGTGGGGCACGCAGACCAGCTTGGCGTCCTCGCCCGCCTCGTCGGTCATATTGAGGATGCCCACCGGACGCGCGCGGATCACGCTGCCCGGCTGCACCGGATGCGGGGTCACCACCAGGGCGTCCAGGGGGTCGCCGTCATCGGCCAGGGTGTTGGGAATGTAGCCGTAGTTGGCCGGGTAGAACATCGGGGTGGCCATGAAGCGATCCACGACCAGGGCGTCCAGGTCCTTGTCGATCTCGTACTTGATCGGCGCATGCTGGGCCGGAATCTCGATGGCCACGTAGACGTCGTTGGGGAGGTCCTTACCGGCGGGGATCTTGCTGAAGCTCATTCTCGAATCCTTGCGTGGGCGGATTGTAGGGGCCAGAGAAAACCGCCGAATTATACGAAGCCGAAGCGCCGATTACCAATCCGACCATGGCAGGACCTACCCCTATGGTTGATAGGCCGAGGGGCGGGTCAAACGTGTATCATGGGGCCGCCTGCCCGGCGTGGGGTAGGGTGCTGCATCGAGGTGAATAAGGAGAGCCCCTTGGATCGTCAATTATCGCTGAGCGTGGGACAGGCCTTCGTGGCACCGGAGCGTCGCCATCATCGCAGCTCCATGTCGCTGCGCGTCCCCGAGGCCGGCCTGCTGGAAGCCAAGGGCGCGCTGGCGGTGATCAGTGATTCCAGCTCCCGCAACGCCATCGCCAAGCAGGCCGGTGACCTCAGCGTTCGCGGCCTGGTGGCCGATTACTTCTCCACCCCCGATCACTGGGGCGTCAAGTACTCCGCCATTCGCGTGCTGCGCTCCTTGAACGCCTGGTGCTACGCCCAGAGCCAGCACGTCAAGGACGGCAGCTATGTCTCGGCGCTCTCGGCGATGGTCTATCAGGGCCGCGAGGCGCACCTCTTCCATATGGGCGATACCCTGGTCTTCCTGCTGCGCGGCGCCGAGTTCGAGCAGCTCTCCCGCGACCATATCACCGACCTGGGCGGCTATCGTTACGCCTCCCGGGCGCTGGGCATGGACCCCAGCATCGAGATCGACTACCTACAGGTGCCCCTCAAGCAGGGCGATATCTTTCTCTTCACCACCCAGGCGGTGCGCGGCACCCTGATGCCCTCGGACTATGTGCGCCTGATCCGCGCCGACGTCAGCGACCTGGACGCCGCCTGCGAACGCCTCGCCCAGGCCGCCAGCGAGCGGGCCCAGGAGCGCGGCTACGGCGGCGATCAGTTCTGCTTCCAGCTGGTGAGGGTCGACGCCTTGCCCGAGGCCACCGAGGATCGCCCCGGCAAGGTCTATGGCGACCTGCCGGTGCCGCCGGAGCTCTCGCCCGGCGACCGCCTCGATGGCCTGGAGGTCGAGGCGGTGCTGTCGCGGACCGCTCAATCGCGGGTCTATCGGGTGCGCGACCTGGCCAGCCAGCGCCAGATGGTGCTCAAGGCGCCGAGTCCCGAGCTCTCCAGCCGCAACGCCTACCTGGAGCACTTCCTGCTGCAGCAATGGGTGGTGGAGCGGGTCAAGTCGCCCTTCGTGGCGCGGGTCGTCGAGCCTTCGCGGCCGCGACGCCACCTCTATTATCTGATGGCCTTGGTCAACGGCGAGACCCTTACCGAGTGGGCCCGGCGCCACCCCCAGGCTAGCCTCTCCCAGCGCCTGGATATCGCTCGCCAGCTAGGCAAGGCGGTGCAGGCCCTGCACCATCGCGACCTGCTGCATCAGCGCATCCACCCGGACAATATCCTGATCGATTCCCATGGGCAGGTGGTGTTGGCCGACTTCAGCGCCTGCCGGCTACGCGAGGGGGACGGTCACCGCCACTCCCGGGAGCTGGCGCGCCAGGTGGGGCTCACCGAACACAGCGCCCCGGAGTATGCCCTGGACACCGACGTGGGGCGGCGCAGCGACCAGTACGCCCTGGCCTCCACCATCTACTGGCTGCTCACCGGCGGTCTGCCCTATGCCCTGGCCCCCCACCAACTGCGTACCCATACCGACCTGGAGAAGCTCAGCTACCGCAGCGCCCGCACCGCCAATCCCGAGGTGGATGCCGCCCTCGACGACGCCCTGCGTCGCGCCCTGGACCCCCAACGCGCGCTACGCTACCGGCGCCTCTCCGAATTCCTGGTGACGCTGCGCGAACCGCGCCGCGATGGCGACGACGGCGATGACGGCGGCCCGCTCGGCGAGCCCGCCCGCTTCTGGCAGGGCGTCGCCGGCATCCTGCTGCTGCTGCTGGTGCTCTCCTGGCTGTTGCGGTAATGCTGGGAGCGGCCTTCCTCGGGTTAATTGGGGTAATGGCCACCCAGCCTGTTATGGGAATAGCCAGCCAACCTACTGTGGGAGCTCGGCTGTGCCGAGCGATATCGCCCGAAGGGCGATTCTGGCCGGTACCCAAGGGCGCCTGACAGCGCCAATCCTACGGCAGAGCCGGACTCCCACAACCTCGGAGCCTTCCCCGGCACCGGTGGCCATCTCAGGTGATGCAGTTCATAGCCAGATGGCATCCCAATAGGGATAGTCGCCGGTATGCTCGACCAGGCCCGCGCGAATGGGGTTGGCCACCAGGTAGCGTGCGGCAGGCTTGAGATCTTCTTCATGGCGCAGCGCCCGATCATGAAAGCCGGGTTGCCAGATCTTCTGCCCCAGTCCGGTGGAGATCCTGGCCTTGTAGATTCGCACCGCGTCGGATAGCTGGCCGTCGAGGCGCAGCAGCCAGTGCACATGATCGGGCATCACCACGAAGCTCAGCGTGCTGGCCTGATGGCGGACGCTCTCGGCATAGAAGGATCGGCAGGCCAGCCGTGCGGTGAGGTGATTCAGGAAGATCGGGCGGCGCTCCTGAGTGGCAAAGGTCACCAGGTACCAGTGGCCGGGAAGAGAGTGGCGACCCTTGCGCAGGGAATGGCTATGGGGCAGGTGCCGATCCATGTCGCCTCCTACTGTATTAACAAGGGCGACTGCGTCGCCCAATCGTCCGGCGGAGCCGGACTCCCACAACCCCGGAGCCTTTTCCGGCAACAGTGCCAGTGGCCAGCCAACCTATTGTGGGAGCTCGGATTCCGCCGGTCCGACGCCTCGGCGATATCGCCCGAAGGGCGATCTTGACCGGTACCCGAGGGCGACTGCGTCGCCCAATCGTTCGGGGAACCCGGATTCCAACAACCCCAGCGCCTTCTCCGGCACCAGTGGCCACCAGTCCTAGATCACGCTGCCCAGCTCGAAGATGGGCAGGTACATGGAGATCACCAGGCCGCCGACCAGCACGCCCAGCACCACGATGATAAAGGGCTCCAGCAGGGAGGTGAGGGCGTCCACCTTGTTGTCCACCTCCTCCTCGTAGTAGTCCGCGACTCGGTTGAGCATGGCATCCAGGGCCCCGGACTCCTCGCCGATGCCGACCATCTGCACCGCCAGCGGCGGGAACTGCTCGGTCAGGCGCATGGCGAAGTGCAGCTGCTGGCCGGTGGCCACGTCCTCGCGCACCTGGCGCACCGCCCGCTCGTAGACCTTGTTGCCGGTGGCCCCCGAGGTCACGTCCAGCGATTCCACCATGGGTACCCCGGCGCCGTAGGTGGTGGCCAGGGTCCGCGAATAGCGGGCCACCGCCGACTTGTCGAGGATATCGCCGATCACCGGAATCCTCAGCGACCAGGCATGCATGCGGTAGGCGAAGGCCTCCGATCGCTTGATTCCCTGGCGGATCAGGAAGACGAAGACGATGAAGCCCCCCAGCACCCATAGCCAGTAGGCCTGGGCCAGCTCCGAGAGGTAGATGGTCATGCGGGTCATGGCCGGCAGCTCCGCCCCGAAGCCATGGAACAGCGCCTCGAACTGGGGCACCACCATGATCAGCAGCAGGGCGGTGACGGCGATGCCCACGGCGATCACCGCCGCCGGATACCACAGCGCCTTCTTGACCCGCCCCTTGAGGGACTCCAGCTTCTCCTTGTAAGCCGCCACCCGGTCGAGCATATGGTCCAGGGAGCCGGACTGCTCGCCGGCTTCCACTAGGTTGACGAACAGCGAGTCGAAGTGGTTGGGGTGCTTGCGCATCGCCGTCGAGAGGTTGGTGCCGGCGGTGACGTCATTCATCAGCTGCTGCACCAGGGCACTCATGGCGGGCTTCTTGAGGCTCTCCGCCACCACCGAGAGGGCCTGCAGCATGGGCACCCCGGCGCGGATCATGGTGGCCATCTGGCGGGCGAAGAGCATGATGTCGCGGGGCTTGATGCGCCCCATGCCGCCCATGCCCCCCTTGCGGCGGATGGTGCGCACGATGATGTTCTGGCCGCCCAGGGTCTTCTCCACCTCGGCGCGGTTGGCGGCGATCAGGGTGCCCTTCACCTTGCGCCCGCTGGGGGCCTTGCCGCTCCACTGCCAGCGGTAGAGTTTCAGCTGCTGCCTGGCCCTTGCCTTGGCTTGGCGTGTCATGGTCGCCATCGCGGCCCCTCCTGTTTAGTCCTTGGTGACCCGGTTGACCTCTTCCAGACTGGTGATGCCCTGCATTACCTTGAGCAGGCCGCTGCGGCGCAGGTCCGGGTGACCCTCGCGTCGGGCCTGCTCGGCGAGCTCCATGGCATTGCCCTGGCGCATGATTAATTGGCTGATCGCCTCCGATACCGGTACCACCTCGTAGATGCCCTCGCGCCCCTTGTAGCCCAGGGTGCAGTGGCGACAGCCCACCGGATGGAAGATGGTGGCCGAGGCGACCTCTTCCTCGCCGAAGCCCTCCGCCAGCAGCGCCTCCCGGGGGATCTCCGCCGGCTGCTTGCAGCGCGGGCAGAGCTTGCGGGCCAGGCGCTGGGCGATGATCAGACTGACGGAACTGGCGATATTGAAGGGCGCCACCCCCATGTTGGCCAGGCGGGTCAGGGTCTCCGCCGCCGAATTGGTATGCACCGTGGAGAGCACCAGGTGGCCGGTCTGGGCCGCCTTGACGGCGATCTCGGCGGTCTCCAGGTCGCGGATCTCACCGACCATCACCACGTCCGGGTCCTGGCGCAGGAAGGCGCGCAGGGCGCTGGCGAAGTCCAGGCCGATCTTGGGCAGCACATTGACCTGGTTGACCCCCGGCACCTTGAGCTCCACCGGGTCCTCGGCGGTGGAGATATTGCGCTCCAGGGTGTTGAGGATATTGATGCCGGTATAGAGGGTCACCGTCTTGCCGCTGCCGGTGGGGCCGGTGACCAGGATCATGCCCTGGGGCTCGTCCAGCACCCGCTGGTACATCTCTCGCTGCTCCGGGGTAAAGCCCAGGGCGTCGATGCCTAGCTGCGCCGAACTGGGGTCGAGGATACGCAGCACGATCTTCTCGCCATAGACGGTGGGCAGGGTGCTGACCCGGAAATCGATGGAGCGGTTGCGCGACAGGCGCATCTTGATAGCGCCGTCCTGGGGCAGGCGCCGCTCGGAGATATCCAGCTTGGACATCACCTTGAGGCGGGCGGCGATGCGCTGGCGCATATTGAAGGGCGGCCGCGCCGCCTCAAGCAGGATGCCGTCGATGCGCAGGCGAATGCGGTACTGGGTCTCGTAGGGCTCGAAGTGGATATCCGAGGCGCCGCGGCGGATGGCGTCGAGCAAGATCTTGTTGACGAAGCGCACCACCGGGGCGTCCTCGCTGCCGGCGGTGACCGCCGGGCCCTCTTGCTCCGGGTCGTACTCCTCGTAGTCGAGGTTGTCCAGCGCCTGGTCGGCGCCCTCCAGCCCCTTCATCATCTCCTGGCTGTCGGCGTGGGAGAGGTAGTTCTCCAGCGCCGGGCCGAGCTGATCCACTGGCGCCAGCACCCCCTCCACGTTGAGGCCGGTGGCGAACTGCAGCTCGTCGAGTTGGGCCAGGGTGGCGGGGTAGGGCACCGCCACCGTCAGGCGGTGGTCGTGGCGCAGCAGCGGCAACACTGAGAGCTTGCGCAGCACCTTCTCCGGCATGCTCTCCGCCGGCGGCAGGCTGTCGGGGCGCACCGCGTCCAGGTCGATCAGCGACAGCCCATACTCCCAGGCCGCCGCCAGCGCCGCCTGGCGCGGCGTCACCAGGCCGCTATCGATCACATGGGCCATCAGCGAGACGTCCTCTTCCCGGGCCTCCTCCTCGGCGCGCCGCGCCGCCGCCTCGGAGAGCACGCCGTCGCGCACCAGGCGCCGGCTCAGGCCGCGCAGGTCCGCCGCCACCGGCACACCGCCTCCGCCCGTCGGCCCAGAGGCGGTGCTCTGGGCGATCAGGCTATGATAGTCCACCGACGGTGGATGCGAATCATGCATAACGGCTCCTCGATCTGATGCCCTTGTGGGAGCGCGGCGGTCCGGCGCTTTCCCCTGTGGGAGCTCGGATTCTCCGAGCGATTGGCGCCGTAGGCGCCTTTATCTATCGCGCGGAATCCGCGCTCCCACACTAAGCTGGGTGGAATTCCCACAGCAGCCTGGGTGGCCATTGGGGTTGTGGGAGCTCGTGGTTCGGCGCTCCGGCTCCGCCGGACGATTGGGCGCCGTAGGCGCCCCGAATCTTCCTGCCGCATCAGCGAATCCTCCTTAACACTCCCTCACGCTCCTAGCCTAGGTCAGTCTAGCGGCTTCGCCCCGTTGAGGGCGGCGTTGAGAGCCGCCCGCAAGCCACGCCATGCCCTGTCTACATAGCCCGGCTAACCAACGGTTTGCTTCGCTTTTTGCGTCTTTAGGGAAATCCTTGCGCGCCTTCGCTGTGTAAACTAATGTAAACCTGTGCAACGGCGATGGCCACCTTCTTGTCAATGTTGCCGACGCCGACAGCGGCAAGCCCGCGTGGCAACAGCGTTGAAGGGTGGTTCATTCCGACCCCCAGGGGCTGGCTAGACTCCTGGCGTGGCTCCGCAGGGAAGGCGAGGGGTGATAAAGGTGTGATAAGGGTGTGATAGGCAGGTGAGCAAGCAGCGAGGTTAGGCCGATGTGGCCAAAGCGGCCAATGCGGAAACTGGCAAGGGGTCGACTCGCTAACAACCGAGGGGTGATCGTGATGAAAAAGCAACAAGGCATCAAGCGCTACGTAAAGGCAGGGCAGGGCGGCTTTACCCTAATCGAGCTAATGATCGTGGTGGCGATTATCGGCATCTTGGCGGCGGTAGCTTTACCAAGATATCTTGATTATACAAACCGTGCCAAGGCATCTGAGATAATCGCTGCTGCCAGCGGGGCGAGAACTTGTGTAACCGAAGCTGCACAGTTGGGTGAGGATCCATCTACTTGTGCAGGTGCATTTCAAACAACCCAGTATGCAGGTGGTTTAACAGTTGGAACTGATGGTGTTATTACTGTCCAGGGACAAAGCGATCTTGCTGGCTTGGATGTGGTTCTATCACCAACTGTCGTAGTCGATGGAAGTGGTACCGCCTGGCAAGACCCTGGCCATGTAGAGTCCTGGGATTGTGCTGCTGCTAGCGGGGCTTCAAATCCTGAATGGCTCCCATCTAACTGTCGATAACCATGTTTAACAATGGCCGGGTTTCCGGCCATTGTTCTTTAGTTGTCTTGTTTTTTTGAGAAAAAGCTAGGAAACAATCTGGGTCCCATTGTGTTTGAAGGCTCTCCAAGAAAATTCTGGGCGATAGATTTGTTAAGGTAAATGTTTTCCCTGGGGGAGGTTTTTAAATAATTATCTGCCCAGGATATGTATCTTTCTATGAAATCATTTGCCCCGTTTTCCAGAGAGAGTGATAGTTGATCTGCCATGATCAACCTCTCTGCCTCTAAAGGGGAGCCCATGGGGTTTATGATTTTCAATAAAGTGGTGGTTTCCTCTGTTTCTGAGTATACCTTAAATAGCCATAGAGTGTGTAGATGGGTCACCATAAAGACCCAAAGTACAGGTACCGCCAACCAGCCGCCTACACGAATTCCAAAGGTATAGCGATTGGCCCTTTCCCGGCCGGGCCAGCAGCGCTCGGTGACTAGCCCCAGCAATAGCAGAAAGGCCAGCCAGTGGGCGATGGAGTGGTAGAAGGGGTACTCCGTCATGGTATGCAGGGCCAGCGGCAGCAGCAGGGCACAAAACAGTAGCCTTTCGCCTTTCGGCCCATGGGCTAGAATCCGCCAGAAGACCCAGCCACCGTAGGCGAGGATCGCCGCCATCGGCAGTAGTCCCCCCTCCACGCCCCAGAGCAGCAGCTCGTTATGCGGGTGGTTATAGTTCCGGGTAATAATTGGCTCGACGATCTCCGGCTGGTTGATCGGCAGGCTGGCCCGCCAGTCGGCGAAACTATGCAGGAAGTCGTGCTGGAAGCGCCCATAGCCCCAGCCGGTAAGTGGCTCCTCGAGAATCATCCTTAGGCTATGCAGATAGATCGGTAGCCGCTCGCCGGCCCGGGCGAGGTCCCGCTCGACGCGTACCTCCGACCAGGGCGCCCACCAGAGCAGCCCCCCCAGGGCGATGCCCAGACCCAGGACGCCGGCCCATTGGCCGAATCGGCGGCGATCCAAGTACCACAGGTGAGCCATTACCAGAGGCAGGGCGATCAGCGCCGCCAGCCAGCCGGTGCGCGACTGTGTCATTAATACCAAAGCCGGCATTACCAGCGGTGCCAGCAGGACCAGGCCTTTTTCCCAGCGCCGCCCTGCCTCGCCATAGAGCCAGGCGGAGACCACCAGGGCGGTGACCAGGAAGCTGCTCATCACATTGACCTGCTGGAAGACGCCAAAGGGACGGTCATTGGAGGGGATGTAGCTTACCCAGTTGCCCTCGACCAGCCAGTAGCGCTGCAGATAGCCGAAGGTGCTAGCCACCAGGGCGCCGAGAAGGATCGCTAGGCCCAGCCACCACCAGTCGCGTCGAGTGAGCCTTAGTTGGGCCAGGCCCAGCAGCAATATGGCCCCCGCCGTGGCCCCCAGCAGGCGGGGAAAGGCGATCATCGAGGCCGGGTTCCAGCTCCAGGCGAAGGGCGCCCATAGCGCCAGCAGCAGCAGGCCCACGCCCAGGTGGAAATGGCTGTAGCGGATCACCCCTCGGGTGGCAGGCCACATGGCCAGCGCCATCAGCAGCGCGAAGCCCATCCATACCGTGGCGTTGAAGGGGAGACGCAGTCCCGCCCCGCCCATATTGGGAAAGGTGAAGTGCAGCAGCAGGGTAAAGGTCACGACGGCGGTGGCGATCACTCCGACCGTCAGGCGTGGATTGGGCGAGCTCGTGGCAGTCATGGCGTCCCCTGCGGCGGCATTGTTATCACTAGGCTATGTTCGAAAACTTGCTGCGCTCGG
>NZ_BJUK01000021.1 GCF_007989625.1 Bisbaumannia pacifica | reverse complement strand
TTTGCTCCGACCTGCCCCCAGCGCCCCTTAGCCATTCCGGCGCTAGTGATAACCCCAGCGTCGATAGCCCGGCGATTGAAACCCCGCCGCCGCATCCCCATCTAAGGCGTATTACCCGCTAGCGACGAGGCCCGCATGTCACATAATCCCCTGCTCGAGACCCATGAGCTGCCGCCCTTCGGCCAGATCCTGCCCGACCATGTCGTGCCGGCCATCGAGGAGCTGCTGAGCGAGAATCGCGAGGCCATCGAGCGGCTGGTGGTGCGGGCCGAGCAGGAGCCGCCCACCTGGGAGAGCCTGGCCGCGCCCCTGGAGAGCCTCAATGACCGCCTCTCCCAGGCCTGGTCACCGGTCTCGCATCTCAATGCCACCATGAACTCCGAGGCCCTGCGCGAGGCCTATCAGGCCTGCCTGGCCCAGCTCTCCGACTACAGCACCTGGCTGGGCCAACACGAGGGATTGTTCCGGGCCTACCAGGCCCTCAAGGACTCCCCCGCCTTTACGCGCCTCGATCAGGCCCAGCAGCGCAGCATCGATAACAGCCTGCGCGACTTCCGCCTCGCCGGGGTCGACCTGCCGCCGGCGCAGAAGCAGCGTTACGGCGAGATTCAGAGCCGCCTCTCGGAGCTTTCCAACCGCTTCTCCAACCAGGTGCTGGACGCCACCCAGGCCTGGCACAAGTCGCTGTCCGACGCCGCCGCCCTGAGCGGCCTGCCCGACAGCGCCCTGGAGACCCTGCGCGCCAATGCCGAGACCAAGGGCGAGGCGGGCTACCGCATTACCCTGGACTTCCCCAGCTTCTACCCGGTGATCAGCTACGCCGACGACCGGGCGCTGCGCCAGGAGGTCTATACCGCCTACGTGACCCGGGCCTCGGACCAGGGCCCCCAGGCGGGCCAGTTCGACAACGCCGCGGTGATCGAGGAGACCCTGGCCCTGCGCCAGGAGCTCGCCGAGCTGCTGGGCTTCGCCACCTACGCCGACTACTCCCTGGCCACCAAGATGGCCGAGTCGCCCCGCCAGGTGCTCGACTTCCTCGACGACCTGGCCCGGCGCGCCGTGCCCCAGGCCCGGGAGGAGTTCGATGAGCTGGCCGCCTATGCCCGGGACGAGCTGGGCCTCGAACGCCTGGAACCCTGGGATATCGGCTACGCCAGCGAGAAACTGCGCGAGGCCCGCTACGCTATCTCCCAGGAGCAGCTGCGCCCCTACTTCCCGGCGCCGCGGGTCATCGACGGCCTCTTCCAGGTGGTGGAACGCCTCTACGGCCTGAGCTTCGCCGAGGACCCGGAGGCGCCCCGCTATCACCCCGATGTGCGCTTCTACCGCATCCTCGAGCAGGGCCAGCCCATCGCCGGCTTCTACCTGGACCTCTATGCCCGCGAGGGCAAGCGTGGCGGCGCCTGGATGGACGAGTGCCGGGTACGGCGCCTCTGCGAGGATGGCGGCCTGCAGCTGCCGGTGGCCTACCTGACCTGCAACTTCACCCGCCCGGTGGGCGACAAGCCGGCCCTGCTGACCCACGACGAGGTCACCACCCTGTTCCACGAGTTCGGCCACGGTCTGCACCATATGCTCACCAAGCAGACGGTGGCGGATGTCTCCGGCATCAATGGCGTGGCCTGGGATGCGGTGGAACTGCCCAGCCAGTTCATGGAGAACTTCTGCTGGGAGCGCGAGGGCCTCGACCTGATCGCCGGCCATGTGGAGAGCGGCGAGCCGCTGCCCGAGGCGCTCTTCCAGCGCCTCCAGGCGGCCCGAAACTTCCAGTCCGCCATGGGCATGGTGCGCCAGCTGGAGTTCTCGCTGTTCGACTTCCGCCTCCACCACGAGCTGTCCGCGCCGAGCGCGGCCCGGGTACAGGCCCTGCTGGACGAGGTGCGCGACGCCGTCTCGGTGGTACCGCGGGCCGCCTTCAACCGCTTCCAGAACGGCTTCAGCCATATCTTCGCCGGCGGCTATGCGGCGGGCTACTACAGCTACAAATGGGCCGAGGTGCTCTCCGCCGACGCCTACAGCGCCTTCGAGGAGGCCGGCACCTTCGACGCCGCCACCGGCGCGCGTTTCCGCCGCGAGATCCTCGAGCAGGGCGGCGCCCGGGATGCCGCCGAGCTGTTCCGCGCCTTCCGCGGCCGCGAGTCCAGCATCGAACCGCTGCTGCGCCATAGCGGCATTCGTGCCGCTTGAATTGATGGTGCATCGCACTTTGGCGTGAATACCACCGTGGGAGCGCGGATTCCGCGCGATTATCGCCCGAAGGGCGATCCTGGCTGCCACCAGGGGCGACTTCGTCGCCCAATCGCCGAGGCGGCGGACCGTCGGCATAGCCAAACTCCCACGATGGCAAGCTGGAATCATCCATGTCGTGACTTCACGCTCATCCGTGATGAACCGAATTTATCGCCGCCGGCTCTCGCCCAGCGGCTATCGAGAGGCCCCAACCATGACTGTCCAGAAACGTTTTATCGCCGGCGCCATCTGCCCCCGCTGTGCGGAGATGGATCGCATCCGCGCCTGGGAACAGCACGGGGTGCGCTACCGGGAGTGCGTCAGCTGCGATTTCTTCGAGCAGTTGCCCATCGAGGAGGAGACGCCCCAGGAGCTGGAGACCCGGGTCAACCGCATCCGCGAGAGCCAGGCCCGCGATACCCTCCAGACGGTGAAGATCCTCGACCCCAAGAAGCCCTGATGTCGTGGGCCTCGACGTCGAGCCCCCGGCGCCCCTCGCCTCGCCGCCTCCGAGTTGTGCGGATTTCCGCACAACCGGCCGCGGCGAGGGTGCGGGGCTCCGCACAGATGGTGCGCCATCGGCTTCGACCAAGGTCGAAAGAGAAATCTCTAACACACTGATATTAAAGGACTAAAAAACGAGTGGCGCGTATTTGGCTATAGTCAGGAGGCAAACCGCAACAATCATAACTGCCTCAGGAGAGACGCCATGCGCCTTAATGCACGCCCGCTACTCACCCTCGCCCTCGGCGGCACCCTGCTGGCCGCCGCCGGCGCCCAGGCCGACCGCAGCGAGTGGCCGGAGAGCTTCACCATGGGCACCGCCAGCCAAGGGGGGACCTACTTCGTCTACGGGTCCGGCTGGGCCAACATGATCGCCGACGAGCTGGGCCTCTCCGGCGGCGGCGAAGTCACCGGCGGACCGGTGCAGAACCTGGCGCTGGTGCATACCGGCGATATCGCCTTCGGCATGACTACCATGGGCCCCGCCGCCGATGCCATGGCCGGCCAGAGCCCGCTGGCCCCGGGCATGGTGCTGGATAACGTCTGCGCCATGTTCCCCATGTACGAGACGCCCTTCTCGATCACCGCCCTGGCCAGCAGCAACATCACCAGCATCAGTGAGATCCCCGACGGCGCACGTATCGGCTTCGGCCCCGCCGGCTCCACCTCCGACACCTACTTCCCGGCGATTCTCGAGACCCTCGGCGTCGACTTCGAGCGGCGTAACGGCGGCTGGACCGACCTGGGCGGCCAGCTTCAGGATGGCCTGCTGGACGTGATCGCCTTCGCCGCCGGCATCCCGATTCCCGCGGTCAGCCAGTTGGAAGTGCAGAGCGAGGTGAACATCATCGAGTTCAACGAGGAAGA
This sequence comes from Bisbaumannia pacifica, assembly GCF_007989625.1. Classification (GTDB taxonomy): domain Bacteria; phylum Pseudomonadota; class Gammaproteobacteria; order Pseudomonadales; family Halomonadaceae; genus Bisbaumannia; species Bisbaumannia pacifica. The sequence continues at coordinate 61,927 of NZ_BJUK01000021.1, read as the reverse complement.
GCTGGCCACCACCCTGGAAAACTTCCCGGTGGCCGAGTTCTCGATTCCCGCCAGCACCTACACCACCCTGGAGGAGGATGCCCGGGCGGTCTCCATGTGGAACTTCGCCATCGCCGGCTGCGACCTGCCGGAGGACCTGGTCTACGAGGCGACCCGCCTGACCATGGAGAACAACGAGCGCATGCAGAGCATCCACCGCAGCGCCGTCACCACCATCCCCGAGAACGTGGTCCATAACAAGGTGCTGCCTTTCCATCCGGGCGCCGCTCGCTGGTTCACCGAGAACGGCTACGAGATCGACCCGGCGCTGATCCGCTAAGCGCCGTCGCGAGCCGCCCGCGGGCGGCTCGCCCCTCGTTCTCTTACCGTTCGTCCCTCAGGGGGAAGTTTCATGACCCAATCAACCGACCATCAGGCGCCCGACACCATCGCCCAGGGCGTCGACGAGGAAGCGGTGGAATCCAACCGCCGCCTCTATACCGGCTGGCAATGGATCCTCTTCGCCACCCTGGCCATCGCCTATGCCGGCTTCCACCTGGTGACCCTGAATATGCTGCCGATGGAGACCTGGTCCTATCGCATCGTGCATATCTGTGGCGCCCTGATTCTCGGCTTCGGTCTCTACACCGGGGCCCGCTTCGCCGAGGCCGAGGCCCCCTCGAGCCGCCCCTGGCTCGCCGGCCTCGGCTATCTGCTATTGCTGCCGGCCGCCTATGCCCTGCTACAGGTGTGGCTGATGCAGCGCGAACTGGCCGGCGGCGCCATGCGCATCGACGCCGCCGTGGAGGCCTGGCACTTCGGCTACCCGCTGATGCTGGCCACCTTCGCCACCATCGTGCTCTCCTGGTTCCAGCGCCAGCATCGCGAGCGCCTGGCCTCCGCCGACCTGGCGCTGATGGTCTGCGCCGTGGCCAGCGCCGCCTACTTGCTGCTGATCTATAACACCCCGATGCGCATGTCCACCGGCACCGCCTTCGCGCCGCCAGGCATCGCCTACGCCGCCATCGCCGGCTCGGCGCTGATCCTCGAGCTGACTCGCCGGGTCGCCGGCCTGGCCCTGGTGATCATCTCCGCGCTGTTCCTGGCCTATGTCTTCGCCGGCCCCTATCTGCCCGGTTTCCTCGGCTATCCCGGGCTCTCGGTGCAGCGTTTCTTCAGCCAGGTCTACACCGACGCCGGCATCCTCGGGCCGACCACCGCCGTGTCGTCGACCTATATCATCCTGTTCATCATCTTCGCCGCCTTCCTGCAGGCCTCCAAGGTCGGCGACTACTTCGTCAACTTCGCCTTCGCCGCCGCCGGTCGCGCCCGGGGAGGCCCCGCCAAGGTCTCGATCTTCGCCTCCGGGCTGATGGGCATGATCAACGGCACCTCGGCGGGTAACGTGGTCTCTACCGGCTCGCTGACCATTCCGCTGATGAAGAAGGTCGGCTACCCGGGCAAGAGCGCCGGGGCCATCGAGGCCGCCGCCTCCACCGGCGGGCAGATCATGCCGCCGATCATGGGCGCCGGCGCCTTTATCATGGCCGAGATCACCGGTATCCCCTACACCGAGATCGCCGTGGCGGCGCTGATTCCGGCGATCCTCTACTTCGCCTCCGTCTACTTCATGGTCGACTTCGAGGCGGCGAGGAAGGGCATGCAGGGCATGCGCAAGGAGGAGATCCCGCAGTTCCGCCGCCTGGTCAAGCAGGTCTATCTGTTCGCGCCCATCGTGATCCTGATCGCGGCCTTGTTCATGGGCTACTCGGTGATCCGCGCCGGCACCCTGGCCACCGCCTCCGCCGCCGTGGTCAGCTGGCTGTCGCCCTACAAGATGGGGCCGCGGGCGATCCTCAAGGCGCTGCAGCTGGCCGGCACCATGTCGATCCAGATCATCGCCGTCTGCGCCTGCGCCGGCCTGATCGTCGGGGTGATCTCGCTGACCGGCGTGGGCGCGCGCTTCTCTTCGCTGCTGCTCGGCCTGGCCGGGGTCAGCCAGCTACTGGCGCTGTTCTTCGCCATGTGTATCTCCATCCTGCTGGGCATGGGTATGCCCACCACCGCCGCCTATGCGGTGGCCGCCTCGGTGGTCGCCCCGGGGCTGATCAATATCGGCATCCAACCGCTGGTGGCACACTTCTTCGTGTTCTACTTCGCGGTGGTCTCGGCGATCACCCCGCCGGTGGCCCTGGCCTCCTATGCCGCCGCGGGCATCTCCGGCGCCAACGCCATGGGCACCTCGGTGACCTCCTTCAAGGTGGGCCTGGCGGCCTTTATCGTGCCCTTTATGTTCTTCTACAGCCCGGCGCTGCTGATGGAGGGCTCCTGGCTGCAGATCCTGCGGGTCGGCGTCACCGCCACCCTGGGCATCGTGTTGCTGGCCGCCGCCGTCCAGGCCTGGTTCTTCGGCCCGGTGAAGGCGTGGCAACGCCTGCTGATGCTGGTCGGCGCCCTGTGCATGATCTATGGCGGTATCTACACCGATATCGCCGGCCTGGCCATCGGCGCCCTGCTGTTCCTGATGCAGCGCGGCAGCCATGGCGGCGGCACCAAGGCCGCCACCTCCGGCTGATATCAACGCCCCCCGAAACGCCAAGGCCCCGCTCATCGTGATGAGCGGGGCCTTGGCGTTGGTAGATTGAAAACCTTAACCGCAGAGATTATCCAGGACCTTCAGGGTCGGCTCGGCTTGATTGAGCGTATAGAAGTGCAGCCCCGGGGCGCCACCCTCCAGCAGCCGCTGGCTCAGTTCGGAGATCACCTCTTCGCCGAAGGCGGCGATGGAGGCGCTATCGTCGCCATAGGCCTCCAGCTGCTTGCGGATCCAGCGCGGGATCTCGGCGCCGCAGGCGTCGGAGAAGCGCGCCAGCTTGGTGTAGTTGGTGATCGGCATGATGCCCGGCACGATCGGCGCCTCGACGCCCAGGGCCTGGGCCCGCTCGGCGAAATGGAAATAGGCATCGGCAGTGAAGAAGTACTGGGTAATCGCCAGGTTGGCGCCGGCCTTCATCTTGCGGGCGAAGTTCTCTAGGTCGCGCTCGAAGTCGGGCGCCTGGGGGTGGCACTCCGGGTAAGCGGCCACGGCGATCTCGAAGTGGTCGCCGGTCTCCTCGCGGATAAACTCCACCAGCTCGTTGGCGTAGCGCAGCTCGCCGACGCCGCCCATGCCGGAGGGCAGGTCGCCGCGCAGGGCCACCAGGCTATCGATCCCCTCCTCGCGGTACTGGGCCAGCAGGTCGCGCAGCTGGGCCTTCTCGCTGCCCACGCAGGAGAGGTGCGGTGCCGTGGAGATACCGCTCTGGCGCACCTGGCGCACCGTGTCCAGGGTGCGGTGCTGGGTGGAGCCGCCGGCGCCGTAGGTCACCGAGAAGAAGCGCGGTTGGCGGCCGGCCAGGGCATCGCGCACATGCATCAGCTTCTCGCGTCCCGCCTCGGTATTCGGCGGAAAGAACTCGAAACTGATCCCCAGCGGATGCTCTTGTGCACTCATCGACTCAACCCTCATCTCTTGGCTTGTGGCCCCCTGCATGGGGGCTCTCGTATCCAGCGCCCCGGAAGACCCCAGGGATTCAGGAAAGCATTGTGCCGACTCGGCGCACCTGAGACCAATGAAAGTTTCCCCGCCTCTGCTTCGAAATGGCTCATATTAGAGGTTATAGTTTTATGCCCTGGTTCATCGAGTCAGGAGGGCCACTGACAACTTGGGCCCGAGCCGGCATGATGGCCGCGATACCCAAGGAGAGGCCCCGTGGAACTCGCAAGCACTCTGATGACGCCGCTATGGACGCTGCTGGCCTTCGTCGGCCTGGGCTGGCTGGCGGCCCGCCGCCTGGCCATCGACCCGCGGCCCATCGCTACCCTGCTGATCTATCTGATCGCCCCCCTGACCTTCTTCCGTGGCCTGGTGCTGGGGGGGCCGACCCCGGCCTACCTGCTGCTGACCCTGGCCGCCTTCCTGGTGGCCAGCCTGCTCTGCCTGCTGGTCAGTCGCCTGGTGCGCCACGGCTTCGCCGATCAGGAGGCGGCCCTGCTGGCCTTCTCCGCCGGTACCGGCAATACCGGCTACTTCGGCCTGCCCATCGCCATGGTGCTGCTGCCCCCGCAAGGCGTGACCCTCTACCTCTTCTGCGTGCTGGGGATCACTCTCTATGAATTCACCCTGGGCTTCTACATCAGCGCCCGTGGGCGTTTCTCGGTGCGCGAGAGCCTGCTCAAGATCTTTCGCCTGCCGCTGATCTACGCCTTCGCCGCCGCCCTGCTGGTCAGCGGCCTGGGGCTCGGCATCCCGGCCCCGGTGATGCAGGGCCTGGAGGCCTTCCCGGCCACCTATACCCTGCTGGGGATGATGATCATCGGCATGACCCTGGGGCGGGTCTCGCTGCGCGAGGTCGATGGCCGCTTTATCGGCGCCTGCGTGGCGGTGCGCTTCGCGCTCTGGCCACTGCTGGCCCTGGCCCTGGTGCTGGGCCTGCAGGCGATGCTGCCCCTGCCGCCGGAGATGGCCCTGGCGCTGTTGCTGCTGGGGGTGGTGCCCATGGCCGCCAATGTGGTGGTGGTGGCCATGGAACTGGGCATCGCCCCGGCCAAGGGGGCCCTGGCGGTGCTGATCACCACCCTGGCCGCCCCCCTGGTGATTCCGCTCTATCTGAACTGGATGATGGGCGTGACCGGCCTGGGCTAGGCTAGGTCCGAAAACTGGCGGCGCCTAATCGAAGCGCGGCGCCACCAGCACCCGCCGTCCGGCGGGACGCTCGCGCAGCCGTTCGAGGTAGGCCACCAGCACCGAATGCGGCGCCAGCAGTGGCGCCGCCTGGGGCAGGTTCGCCAGGTAATCCAGCATGGGCGCGAGCAAGGCATCGGCCAGGGTCAGGCGCTCCCCCAGCAGGTAGGCCCGATCTCCCAGTTGCGCTTCCAGCAGGGCGAGCATGCGGCCGACCTCGGGGGTGGCGGCCGCCACCTCGGCCTCGCGCACCCGGCCCTCCGCCCCCTTGGGGAAGACGAACTCCAGCAGGTAACGCCGCACCAGGGCCCGATCCACGTAACCGGCCAGGGCCGCACACCATTGATCGACCTGCGCACGCTGCCAGGCATCCTCCGGCTGCAAGGCGGGCCCGTCGAAGGCCGCATCCAGGTAGCGGCAGATGGCCACACTCTCGTAGAGGCGCCGCTCCCCGTGCAGCAGCACCGGGATCTTGCCGAAGGGGTGGAGCGCCAGATGGGCCGGCGAGTGCAGGGCGACGGGCTCGCCGTCCACGACCATGCCCAGGGTATAGGCGATGCCTTTCTCCTCGCAGCAATACTGGACGCTACGCACGAAGGTGCTGAACTGGGGGCCCAGGATATGTACCGATGCGACCATGAGGATCTCCCGATGGTTAGAGGGTGTTCCGACACCCTAGCCCGCGGCACCATATGATCAAGAACATAAGGTGCGCTCGTGGCAGACTAGGGCCACCGCCCTGTTGCCGCCGCGAGGAGGCCGACGCCCATGCCCTGGCATCCCGACCACAAGGCCCAGAGCCGCGAACGCATCCTGGACACCGCGGCCCGCCTCTTCACCCGCCACGGCTTCGCCGGCGTGAGTATCGATACCCTGATGCAGGAGGCCGGCCTGACCCGGGGCGCCTTCTATGCCCACTTCGCCTCCAAGAGCGAACTCTATGCCGAGGCCATCGTCACGGCGGCTCGGCAAGGCGTCGAGCGCCTGGGGCAAGGGACGACTCCCGAGGCCCGCGAGCGCTACCTGAGCCGTGAACACCTGGAGAGCGAGGCCGGTCTCTGCCCGCTGGCCAGCCTGGTCAGCGACGTGGCCCAGCAGGACCCGCGGGTGCGGGAGAGCTATACGCGGCTCTTCCGAGGCTTTATCGAGCGTGCCGCTGGCGGGGAAGACGCTCGTCAGCGGGCCCTGCAGCGGGCGGTGATGATGATCGGCGGACTCGCCATCGCCCGCACCCTCAGCGACGAGGCTCTCGCCGAGGAACTGCTCCAGGCCTGTCGACGGGGAGTCGAGGCGGACGCCGACCGCTGAGTCAGAAATCGTCCAGGGAGGGCCAGTCCTCTCCTTCGCGATACCCCGAACCGTCCCCCTTGAGCTCGTCGACGTCTTGCGTGGTCTCGCGGCGCGCCGCCCGTACCCGGCGCTTGTCATGGTACATCTCGCTGTCGACCCGCTGGATCAGGGTGTCCATGTCCACCCGGGCATCGTTCCAGGGCTCGTAGGTGAGCCGGCCGACGCTGGCGGTGATGGGTCGCTCGGGGTCGGCGGTCAGCCGCTGCCCATCCAGCGCCTGCCGGAGCGCCTCGGCCCGCTGCCGACACGCGGCGCGACCGCTACCCGGCAGCACCACCAGGAATTCGTCGCCGCCCATGCGGCAGGCCAGCTCCCCCTTGCCGACGATGCCCCGCAAGGCCGCGGCCACGGCACAGATCAGCTCGTCGCCGGCGGCGTGCCCCAGGGTGTCGTTGATCGGCTTGAGATGATCAACATCGATCAGCAGCAGCGACAGCGACCAGCGCATCTCCTGCTGGCAGTTGGCCAGGGAGCCCTTGAGGAAGGCCATGCCCCGGCGCCGATTGGGCAGCCCGGTCATGGTGTCGAAGTTGGCCAGTTGCATCAGTTCCTGATGCTGCTGGGCCAGGCGATCATAGGCGACACCGAGTTCCGCGTTGCGCTTGGCCAACTCCATGCGCAGGGTCGCGGCGCGAGTGAAGTTGAAGTAGCGCACCTGGGAGAGCAGTGGCGAGATCAGGGCGCCGATCAACAGGAAGACGCCACCGTACTGCCCCAGGGTAAAGAAGCTGAAGGGGCTCCACAGCAGGAAGCAGAACAGGTAGGCGACGATCACGAAAGCGTCGAGCAACAGCATCTTGCGCCAGTGCCAGACGGTGGCCACCGGCACCAGCACGAAGAGCGCCAGGGCGGTACTGATGTTCCAGAAGAAGAAGATATCGGTATCGTCGATCAGGGCGGCGCCCCAGGCCATGAAGAGCCCCGCGCCCAGGCCACTGATCAGCAACGCCAGCTCGCTGCGCTCCGGGTGGCCGTGCTGCCAGAACAGGCAGGCGACGATCAGGCCGATGCTGCCCAGGCGGCCGGCCCACAGTTGCGGCCAGTGAGACGGGAGCAACCAGTAGTCGAAGGGCAAGTAGCAGAGCAGACCGATCACCGCGCAGAGCAGGAAGGCGGCATTGACACGCGCCTGCTGGCGGCGCTCCTCCTGCGCCGCATCGAGATTCAGGTCTGCCAGCATCATGGCTGCCTCCAGCGAGCATCCTGCTCACCTGTGAAACGTTAGCGGCGAGCCAGGGGAGGTCCCGCCGCCAGCACCTGCCGTACCTCAGTAACGATAGGCGTCCGGTTTGTAGGGCCCAGCCACCGGTACCCCGAGATAATCTCCCTGAGCCTCGGTGAGCCGTGTCACCACGCCGCCGAAGCCCTCCACCATATAGCGCGCCACCTCCTCATCCAGCGCCTTGGGCAGCACCGAGACGCCCAGCGCCGCCGCCTGATCCGCGGCCGGCAATTCGGCGAAGCGCCCCGCGTAGAGGTGGATCTGGGCCAGCACCTGGTTGGCGAAGGAGCCGTCCATGATCCGCGACGGATGGCCGGTGGCATTCCCCAGGTTCACCAGGCGTCCCTCGGCCAGCAGGATCAGGTAATCGTCGCTGTCCGGGGCGAAGTCGCCCGGGTCGCTATCCCGATAGACCTTGTGGACCTGGGGCTTGACCTCCTCCCAATGCCACTGGCGACGCATGTAGGCGGTGTCGATCTCGCTGTCGAAGTGGCCGATATTGCACACCACGGCGCCCTTCTTCAGCGAGCGCAGCATGGGCGCATCGCAGGCGTCGATATTGCCGGTGGCGGTGACCACCAGGTCGATCTTCGCCAGCAGCCCCCGATCGATGCTGTCCATGCCGCGATTGATGCCGTCGAGATAGGGGGAAACCACCTCGAAGCCATCCATGCAGGCCTGCATGGCACAGATGGGATCCACCTCGCTGACCTTGACGATCATCCCCTCTTGGCGCAGCGAAGCCGCCGAGCCCTTGCCCACGTCGCCATAGCCCACCACCAGCGCCTGCTTGCCGGCCAGCAGGTGGTCGGTGGCGCGCTTGATGGCATCACTCAGGGAGTGGCGGCAGCCGTACTTGTTGTCGTTCTTCGACTTGGTGACGGCATCGTTGACGTTGATGGCCGGCACCCTGAGGCTGCCGTCGCGGAGCATCTCCTGGAGGCGATGCACGCCGGTGGTGGTCTCCTCGGAGATGCCGTGGATGGCCTCCAGCCGCTCAGGAAACCGCTCATGGAGCAGCTGGGTCAGGTCGCCGCCGTCGTCCAGCACCAGGTTGGGGGTCCAGCCATCGGGGCCGCCGACGGTCTGCTCGATGCACCACCAGAACTCCTCCTCGGTCTCGCCCTTCCAGGCGAAGACCGGGATGCCGGCCGCGGCGATGGCGGCGGCGGCATGATCCTGGGTGGAGAAGATATTGCAGGAGGACCAACGCACGCTGGCGCCCAGGGCCACCAGGGTCTCGATCAGCACCGCGGTCTGGATGGTCATATGGATGCAGCCGGCGATACGTGCGCCGGCGAGGGGCTGCTGGTGCTGATACTTGCGACGAATCGCCATCAGCGCCGGCATCTCGGTCTCGGCGATGCGAATCTCGCGGCGGCCCCAGTCGGCCAGGGAGAGATCGGCGACCTTGAAATCACCAAGGTCGGCGGGGGACACGGCGGCTTGGGTCATGCGGGCACCTCGGTTGCGGCGATGGGTTATAAACGCATTGACTCCCACTATAGGCAGTACGTTCTGCCGCCACCACGCGGATGCCTAAACGCCTTCGGCACCATAAACACTGGATACCGCCATGCGGACGCCTAAACGCCCGCGCCCGGCACGAGGCCGGGCGCGGGGAGTAACGCTGGGACGGGGAGGCGCTTAGAGGCCGGCGGCGTCGCGCAGCACCTGCGCCTTGTCGGTCTTCTCCCAGGGGAAGGCGATAAAGGTCTCGGTCTGGGATTCGCCGCCGTTATCGGTCCAGGTATAGGAGGTCTCGAAGGGCTCGCGGCCGAAGTGGCCATAGGCCGCGGTGAGGCGATACATCGGATGCTCCAGGTCGAGCATGCGGGTGATGGCATAGGGGCGCAGGTCGAAGTGCTCGCGCACCAGTTCGATGATGCGTGCGTCATCGACCTTGCCGGTACCGAAGGTGTTGACCGAGACCGAGGTCGGCTCGGCCACGCCGATGGCGTAGGAGACCTGGATCTCGCACTTGTCGGCGAGCCCCGCGGCGACGATGTTCTTGGCCACATAGCGACCGGAATAGGCGGCGCTGCGGTCCACCTTGGAGGGGTCCTTGCCGGAGAAGGCGCCGCCACCGTGGCGCGCCATGCCACCATAGGTATCGACGATGATCTTGCGCCCGGTCAGACCGCAGTCACCCACCGGGCCGCCGATCACGAACTTGCCGGTCGGGTTGATATGGTAGCGGGTGGTCTCGGTGAGCCACTCGGCGGGGATCACCTGCTCGATGATCTCGCGCTTGACCATCTTGCGCAGCTCTTGCTGATCGATGCTGGGGTCGTGCTGGGTGGAGAGCACCACCGCCTCCACGGCGCAGGGCTTGCCGTCGGCATCGTAGCGGAAGGTGACCTGACTCTTGGCGTCCGGGCGCAGCCAGGGCAGCAGGCCGTGCTTGCGCAGCTCCGCCTGACGCTCCACCAGGCGATGGGCGTAGTGGATCGGCGCCGGCATATAGGAGTCGGTCTCGTTGGTGGCATAACCGAACATCAGCCCCTGGTCGCCGGCGCCCTGATCCTCCGGCTTGCTGCGATCGACGCCCTGGGCGATATCCACGCTCTGCTTGCCGATCAGGTTGAGCACGCCGCAGGTCTCGCCGTCGAAACCCACGTCGGAGGAGGTGTAGCCGATATCGGTGATCACCTCCCGGACCAGCGCCTCCAGGTCGACCCAGGCGCTGGTGCTGATTTCGCCGGCGACGATCGCCACCCCGGTCTTGACCAGGGTCTCGCAGGCCACCCGGGCGTTCTTGTCCCGGGCGATAATGGCGTCCAGCACCGCATCGGAGATCTGGTCGGCGATCTTGTCCGGATGCCCCTCGGACACGGACTCGGAGGTAAACAGGGAGTATTCGCTCATGGCGGTCCTCGACCCTCTGGAAATGGGATGGCGGCATCTGGGCTCGAAGCCAGGGTAAAGCCGATACGACGCGAATGAGGAGACACCTTCGCCCTTGCGCCGCGGCCGGAGGCGAATTCTACACCCTCACCGCCGGGGTTCCTACCGAAGCCCGCCGATCCGGTGCCGCTCTCACAGGCCCAGCGCCTGGATGCGCGGTCGCGCATCGGGTCCGGCCTCCACGGCGAGGCGCACGTCGAACAGGGGCTCGAGCCGCTCGGGGGTCAGGCACGCCTCCACCGTCCCCGAGGCCAGGCAACGCCCCTCCTTCAGCAACCAGCAGCGATCGGCGAAGCGGGCCGCCAGGTTGAGATCATGGAGCGCCAGCAGCACGGTGCGCCCCGCATCGGCTTCACCACGCAGCCATTCCAACACCCTCAACTGCTGGTGCAGGTCCAGGGCGCTGGTGGGCTCGTCCAGCATCAGCACTCGGGGGCGACGTACCAGGGCCTGGGCGATGGCGACCCGTTGATATTGTCCCCCGGAGAGGCTGGCGAGGCGCCGCTCCGCCAGGGCCTCGAGCCCCATGGCACTCAGCGTCGCCGCGACCCGCGCCAGGTCCTCGCCACGCACGCGCCCGGGATACAGGGTCTTCAGCGACAGCAGCACCGCCTCGTGAACGCTCAGCGCCGCCTGGCTGCCACCCAGTTGCGGCAAGTAGTAGCAGGTCGCGCGGCGCTGGGCCGGGGGCAGGGTCATCAGGTCACGCCCGTCCAGGCTCGCCGATACCCTGGCCGGCTCGATGCCTGCCAGCGCCCTGAGCAGGGTCGACTTGCCGGCCCCATTGGGGCCCAGCAGGACGGTAATGGCTCCGGCGGGAGCCACCAGCGGGCCGTCGATGGCCAGCCGCCCCTCCAGGCTTACGCGCCGTACCAGCAAATCCTCGGATGATATCAAGATGACCTCCGGCGACGCAGAATCAGCAGGAAGAAGGCGGGCAGCCCGGCCAGGGCGGTAATGATACCGATGGGTAGCACCAGCCCCGGCACCACCAACTTGCTGGCCAGGTCGGCAATGCACATCAGGCTAGCGCCGCACAGCGCCGAGAGCGGCAGGAAGTGGCGCTGCTGTTCGCCCACCAGCAGGCGTGCCATATGCGGCGCCACCAGGCCGACGAAGCCGATGGTGCCCACCGCCGCGACCACCACCGCCGTCAGCAGCGCCATGGCCGCCAGCACGCCTAACCGCAGACGATCCACCCGTACGCCCATGGCCTGGGCCGAGACGCGCCCCAGACGCAAGGCACTCAGTTGCCAGCCCAGGCATCGACATAACAGCAGGCAGGCCACCAGTACCCCGGCGATCAAGCCGAGCTTGAGGCCGGACGGCCGCGCCAGGCTACCCAGCGACCAGAACACCAGCTGTTGCAAGGCATCCGGCGAGGCCAGGTACTGCAGTAGCCCCAGCAGGGCATTGAAGGTGAACATGGTGGCGATCCCCAGCAGTACCAGGGTATCCAGTCCGACGCCCCTCAGCCGGCCGAGCAGATGGATCGCCCCCGCCGCCAGCAGGCTGAAGACGAAGGCATTGCCCGCCGCCGCCAGGTGCCCCGCCAGGGGCAATAGGCTGATGCCGGCCACCACCGCCAGGGCGGCACCGAAGCTGGCCGCCGAGGCCAGCCCCAGGGTAAAGGGATCGGCCAGGGGATTATCGAGTACGGTCTGCATCTGGGCGCCGGCCACCGCCAGCCCGGCGCCGGCCAGTAATGCCAGCAGCGCCGTCGGCAGGCGGATCTGCCATAGGGTGATGCGCACCAGCGGGCTGGCCTGCTGCGGCTGCCACAGGGCCCGCAAGACCTCCCCCGGGGGGTGATTGCCCGGCCCCAGCAGCAGGTCGGCGAGGAAAGACACGAGCAACAGGCCCAAGCCGGCCAGCAACCAGGCACGATGCCGGGCCTCCCGGCGATGAAACCCGGTATTCAGGGCCACTTGCCCCGCGTCACCGCTGGCTTCCAGGTTCATGGCGCCTCCTCTCTCAGCGAGGCCCAGAAGGCCCCTTCCGCCGACCACGGCAGGAAATCATCATGCAAGCGGCGCCACAGGGCCTCCGGATCCAGGTCGACCATGGCCTCAGGGTGCAACCACTTGGCCAGGCGCTGTACGGCCACGAACTGGAAGGGAGTGTTGTAGAACTGATGCCAGAGTGCATGCACGCGCCCGGCACGCACCGCGGCCAGTTCGGGCCAGCCCTCACGCGACTCGATCAGCCGCGTCATCGCGGCCCGGGCCTCGGCGGCACGGGTATCGTAGCCCATCGGCACGGCCGTCTCGCGCAGTCCCTGCCAGGCACCGCCGGTCATGACGATGACCTCGGGATCCTCGGCCAGGATCCACTCGGGGTGCAATCGCCCGAACACGCCCGGCAGGCGCTCCGCGGCGATATTGTCACCGCCGGCCAGGCGCACCACCCGCCCCAGGTTGTCGTCTCCTACGCTGCGACAGCAGTCCGGATGCAGCCCCGCCGCGGTCTCGATCAGTACTCGGGGGCGCCGCTCGGGGAGCCGGGCCGCCACCGCGGCGAGGCTCTGCCGGCGCAGCGTCAGCAGGGCCTCGGCCCGAGCCTCGGCGGCGAACAAGCGCCCCAGCAGGCGCACGCTGGGTGCCAGATGGCGATCCGGCTCGGTCAGGAAGTCGACGAATACCACCGGAATCCCCGCCGCCTCCAGCACCGCCAGGGCCGGGCCATCCGCGAGTGTCGGCCAGGCGGCCAGGTCGAAGACGATGGCGTCGGGCTCCAGGGCCAGGGCGCGCTCGAGGCTGAATTCGCCGTTGGCCGCCTTGCCGAAGGTCGCTAGTCGCTCGGCGCGGGGGAAACGTTCCCGAAGGCGCGCCCAGACATCACCATCGAAGCGCCTGAGCTCGTCCCGCCAGCCCACCAGGGGCGCGAAGGGATCCTCCGGGCGTAGCACCGCCAGGGTGTATAGCAGGCGCCCCTCCCCCAGGATCACCCGCTCGGCGCCATGGGGAATGGTGACCTCGCGACCGGCCAGGTCGGTTACCGTGACCGCCTCGGCGGCGAAGGCGCCCGGGGCCCAGGCCAGTAGCAAGGCGCCGAGCAGCCGCCGGGCCAGGCGCATCAGCGGCCTGAGTCGTGCAGAAAGATGCAATGACATCATGTGTTCCCTATCGCGGGCCGGCCTGCCCGGAGCCTCCCAGGCAGGCCGGCCGGGCTCAGAAGGTCATGTCTAGCCCCAGGCTATAGGCACGCCCGGGCAGCGGCACCCGGCCAACCGGGCTGACATCCACCCCCCGGAAGAAGGCATCGGCATCGGTCAGGTTATGGGCCCCCAGGGTCAGGCTGGCATCGACCGCCACCGGGAGCCGATAGGCGAGGCTCGCATCCAGCTGCCAGTAATCGGGCTGCTCACCGGCGCTGCCGTCAGGCGTCTCCGCCTCGGTGTTGGCGGCATCGGAGAAGCTCTCGGCCACATAGCGACCGTTCAGGCCCAGGGTCCAGTCGCCCTGCTCCCAGCCCGCATAAAGGTTGAGCAGATGCCGCGGCGCATTGGGCACCTCATTGCCGGCATGCTCACCGTCACGCTGCTCGGTATCGAGCCAGGTCCAGGTGCCCTCCAGGCTCAGGGGAGCATCGCTCGGCGCCCAGGCCAGGCGGGTCTCCAGGCCCTGGTAGCGGGTGCGGCCGAGATTCTTGAGGCTATTATCCGGCTGCTTGACGATCTGGTCCTCGTTATCGATGACGAAAGCGGTGGCCTCGGCCTGCCAGGCCCCGGCGGTGTAGCGTCCCCCCAGCTCGTAGTTCCAGGCGGTCTCGTTGGCCACATCGCCCGGGTTGGTGACCTGGGCCAGCTGCACCGGGGTCAGAGAGCGCTGTCCGGTGGCGAAGAGATACCAAGCCTCGCTGGCCTCGAAGCCGACGGTCAGGCCCGGCAACCAGGCCTCGGCGACATTCTCGTCCTGGCCGTCACCCAGGGCATCGGCGAAGTCCATCTCGGCCCGCTCGTAACGCAGCCCCGGCGTCAGGGTCCAGCCGCTGTCGCCGAGCCGCCAGGTATCGCTGATATAAGCGGCCACGGCCCGGGTCTCGAAGTCCCAGCGACGCACCTCGTTGGTGGTGCCACTGGCCAACTCTTGCCGGTCGACGTCGAAATCGACGCTCTCCTCCAGGTAGCGAGCCCCCAGCATCAGGGTATGATCGCCGTGGCGCAGGGCCAGGCGCGGCTCACTGGCCCAGACCCGGAAGGGGCGCGGCGAGTTGGCGACATGGGTGGTGGGCGCCGCCGGATCGGCCCAGTGAAAGCCGGTGCCCAGGCTCTGGCCGAACCAAAAGGTGCGATCACTGCGATGGCCGAAGTGGCGCCAGCTGAAATCCACGTCCTCGTTGGGTTGCCAACGCCAGGTCAGGTGCCCTCGCCAGGTATCGGCCTCGAAGCGATCATGAGGGCGCTGGGAATCGCTACGGTCGTCTTGGTATGCCTCGGGGGAGAGGGCGCCCGGCAGTTCGGCATCCACCCGGTAATACTGCAGCTGGCCGCTCAGGGTATGGGCCTCGCCGAGCGCCAGCTCGCCGTCGAGGATGAAGTTGTCGACTTCGGTATCGCTGTGCTCCCGGCTCCCCTCGCCGCGGACCAGATTCGCCTGGAACTGCAACCCCAGCCGCTCATTGACCTGGCCACCGACCCGCAGATAGTTGTCACTCAGCACATGGCCGGTGGCCTCGTCCACGGTCAGCCGCTCGCGCAGTTGAGTCTCGGGCTCGTAGGGGATCCCCCGGGTCACGAAGTTCAGTACGCCGCCGACATTGTTGGGGCCATAGTGAACCGCGGCCCCGCCGCGCACTACGTCCACTCGCTCCAGGGTAGGCAGGGTCACCGGAAACAACGAGACGCCGATGTTACTGTAGGGCCCCAGGGCCACGGGGATACCATCGACCAGGATCTGGACTCGCTCGCTGCGCCGCGGCGACAGGCCACGCACCCCGATATTGGGCAGGATGCCGGTGCCGGTCTCGTCCTGGACATGCACCCCCGGCACCCGCGCCAGGGCATCCTCGAGATGGCGTACCTCGCCGGCCTCGAGGGTCGATTCATCGAGGCCGAGCCGCCCCCCCGGCGTGGTGCGGGGATCCGCCCGGGTCGCCCCCAGCCAGTCGCTGGAGACCACCAGGGTATCGAGGGTGAGCTCCCCCTCGGCCCAGGCGGCGGGAGAGAGGAACGAGGCGGCCAGGATGGCCAGTGACAGCGGCGCAAGGCGGTGGCGCGAATGCATAGCGGATCCCGTTGCTAATGATTATCAAAGACGAGGCGAGATCATATATAATTGGCGCCAATCTGCAAGGGAAATTGCCGGAGGAGTTCATGACAGAGCCGACCCATAGCAACGAACTGGCCTGGCTGCAGGAGCAGCTACGCCTGGGCATGAGCGGCGGGCGCTTTCCCGCGGGCAGCTGGCTGCGCCAGGATGCCCTGGCGGAGCAATACGGGGTGAGTCGCTTCGTGGTGCGCGGCGCCCTGGAGCGACTGGCGGAACTGGAGAGCATCGAGCACGTGCCGAACCGCGGCTATCGCGTGCGCCACTGGAGCCTGGAGGAACGCCACGAGCTCACCGAGGCGCGCTTGGTGATCGAGCAGGCCATGGTGCCGTTGATGATGGCACGCAAGACACCGGCGGGGATGGCCGAGGCCCGCCGGGCACTCCACGACTTCGAGCGCGCCGCGGAAAGCCTCGACGGCGAGGCCCTGGCAATGACCAACCATGCCTTCCATCGCGCCCTGGCCGATCTGACGGAAAACGCGGCTCTGGCCCGCCAGGTCAACTGGCTGCGTGAGCAGGGCCTGCGCGGCGCCGGCCCGGGCTGGCCCAAGGCCGGCGGAGTAGCACGCAGCCTGGCGGAGCACCGCGAGATGCTGGCGGCCCTGGAAAGGAACGACCCCATCGCCCTGCAAGGCGCCATCCAACGCCACCTGACCGCCTGGCAGGAGCGCCAAGCGACGACGGCCGCCGGCACCAGGCCCAGCGAAGGGGGCGCCTGCCACCGGAAAAATGGCGCCAATCCTGTGTCACCACGCACGCCCCCGGAGATGATTTGAAGGCCGCGCCCCATTCGGCGACAATAAGCGACCAAAATCGACCGCGCCGCCGCATTTCGCGGCGCATCCCAGCCAGGATCCACGTCCGGCCACGCCCCAGGCCCGACCGTGTCACCGCATACTATCTGCCCTAGGCGAGGAGCTGCCCCCATGCCGTCCCGTTTCGAACTGGCCAACGCCATTCGCGCCCTGTCCATGGATGCCGTCCAGAAGGCCAAGTCCGGCCACCCCGGCGCCCCCATGGGCATGGCCGATATTGCCGAGGTGCTGTGGAACGATCACCTCAAGCATAATCCGGCCAACCCCCACTGGGCCGACCGCGACCGCTTCGTGCTCTCCAACGGCCACGGCTCCATGCTGCTCTATTCCCTGCTCCACCTGACCGGCTACGACCTGGACCTGGAGCAGCTGCAACACTTCCGCCAGCTCCACTCCAAGACCGCCGGCCACCCGGAGCTCGGCTACGCCCCCGGCGTCGAGACCACCACCGGCCCCCTGGGCCAGGGCCTGGCCAATGCGGTGGGCATGGCGCTGGCCGAGAAGACTCTGGCCGCCCAGTTCAACCGCCCCGGCCACACCATCGTCGACCACACCACCTGGTGCTTCCTCGGCGACGGCTGCCTGATGGAGGGCATCTCCCACGAGGTCGCCTCCCTGGCCGGCACCCAGCAGCTCGGCAAGCTGGTCGCCTTCTATGACGACAACGGCATCTCCATCGACGGCGAGGTGGAAGGCTGGTTCACCGACGACACCGCCAAGCGCTTCGAGGCCTATGGCTGGCACGTGGTGCCCAATGTCGACGGTCACAAGCCCGAAGAGATCCAGGCCGCCATCGAGCTGGCCAAGACTCACGACGACAAGCCGAGCCTGATCATCTGCAAGACCATCATCGGCTTCGGTGCCCCCAACAAGCAGGGCAAGGAAGAGTGTCACGGCGCACCCCTGGGCGACGAGGAAGTGGCCGCCGCCCGCGAGCAGCTGGGCTGGCCCCACGCCCCCTTCCATGTCCCCGAGGAGATCTATCAGGGCTGGGATGCCCGCCAGCGCGGCGAGCAGCTGGAGAGCGACTGGGAGGCGCGCTTCGCCCGTTACGCCGAGGCCTTCCCCGCCGAGGCCGCCGAGTTCCGGCGCCGCCTCAAGGGCGAACTGCCCAAGGCGCTGACCAGCGAGAAGCTGATCGAGGACGCCCAGGCCAAGGGCGAGACCGTCGCCAGCCGCAAGGCCTCCTTCCAGTGCCTCAACGAGCTCGGCCCGCAGCTGCCCGAGCTGCTCGGCGGCAGCGCCGACCTGGCGCCCTCCAACCTGACCTTCTGGAAGGGCGCCCAAGCGATCTCCCCGGAGGCCCCCGGCGGCAACTACCTGCACTACGGGGTGCGCGAGTTCGGCATGGGCGCCATCATGAACGGTATCGCCCTGCATGGCGGCTTCGTGCCCTATGGCGCCACCTTCCTGATCTTCATGGAGTACATGCGCAACGCCGTGCGCATGGCGGCGCTGATGGGCCAGCAGGCGGTCTACGTCTTCACCCACGACTCCATCGGCCTGGGCGAGGATGGGCCCACCCACCAGCCCATCGAGCAGCTGACCAGCCTGCGCTCCACCCCCAACCTGGCCACCTGGCGCCCCTGTGATGCCGTGGAGACCGCCGCCGCCTGGGATGCCGCGGTCAAGCGTCACGCCGGCCCCACGGCGCTGGTGCTATCGCGCCAGAACCTGCCCCACCAGGAACGCGACAAGCACCAGCTGGCCAATATCCAGCGCGGCGGCTATGTGCTGCGCGACTGCGACGG
This sequence comes from Bisbaumannia pacifica, assembly GCF_007989625.1. Classification (GTDB taxonomy): domain Bacteria; phylum Pseudomonadota; class Gammaproteobacteria; order Pseudomonadales; family Halomonadaceae; genus Bisbaumannia; species Bisbaumannia pacifica. Next base: position 43,910 of record NZ_BJUK01000021.1, on the reverse strand, counting down.
CACCCCCGAGCTGATCCTGATCGCCACCGGCTCCGAAGTGGGCCTGGCTATGGACGCCGCGGCCCAACTGAGCGAGCAGGGCAAGGCGGTGCGGGTGGTCTCCATGCCCTCCACCGACGCCTTCGACGCCCAGGACGCCGCCTACCGCGAGTCGGTGCTGCCCAAGGCGGTCACCGCGCGTCTGGCCATCGAGGCCGGCCACCGCGACTTCTGGTTCAAGTACGTGGGCCTGGACGGCGATATCGTCGGCATGAGCGGCTTCGGCGAGTCCGCCCCGGCGGGCGACCTCTTCAAGCACTTCGGCTTCACCGTCGACAACGTCGTCGAGCGCGCCCAGGCGCTGCTGGGCTAAGCGACGCGGCCCCGCCCGAGGCGAGGCCGATCAACAAGCAACGGGCACCACTCCTTCGAGTGGCGCCCGTTGTCGTTACGGCCATGCCCCACCGGCGGCCTGCATCGGCGGCGCTTTTGCGCTAGAATCGCCCACTCTCAACGAGTCACGGGAACGAGTGCCGACGCCATGGCCTATCGCATCGCCATCAACGGATATGGCCGTATCGGCCAGTGCGTGCTGCGCGCCCTGGTGGAGCGCGCCCAGGAGCTGGGCGGTACCCCGCTGGAGGTGGTGGCCATCAACGAGCTCTCGGACCTCGAGACCATCGCCTACCTGACCCGCTACGACACCACCCACGGGCGCTTCCCCGCCACCGTGGAGGCCGAGGGCGGTCGGCTGCTGATCGACGATCACCCCATCCATATCCTCTCCGAGGCCGATCCGGACCGCCTGCCCTGGGCCGAGCTCGATATCGACCTGGTGCTGGAGTGCTCCGGCAGCTTCAAGGATCGTGCCACCGCCGAGCGCCACCTGGCCGCCGGCGCCAAGCGCCTGCTCTTCTCCCAGCCCGCCGAGAGCGACGTGGACGCCACCATCGTCTGCGGCATCAACGACCGGAGCCTGGCGGCGAGCCAGCGCATCGTCTCCGCCGCCTCCTGCACCACCAACTGCCTGGTGCCGGTGCTCACCGTGCTCGACGAGGCCCTGGGCGTGGCCCACGGCGTCACCACCACCATCCACTCGGCGATGAACGACCAGCCGGTGATCGACGCCTACCACCAGACCGATCTGCGTCTGACCCGCTCGGCCATGCAGTCCATCGTGCCGGTGGATACCGGCCTGGCGCGCGGCCTCAACCGCCTGATGCCGCACCTGACCGATCGCTTCGAGTGCCTGCACGTGCGGGTGCCGACGATCAATGTCTCGGCCATGGACCTGGCCATCTGCGTCGAGCGCGATACCAGCGCCGCCGAGGTCAATGCCCTGCTGCGCGAGGCCAGCCAAGGCCGCCTGGCGGGACTGCTCGGCTATACCGAGGAGCCCACCGCCTCCATCGACTTCAACCACGATCCGCGCTCGGGTATCGTGGACGCCACCCAGACCCGGGTGGCCGGCGGCCGCCTGGTGAAGATGCTGTGCTGGTTCGATAACGAATGGGGCTTCGCCAATCGCATGCTCGACGTGACCCAGCGCCTCGCCGCCCTGGATTGACCCACCCCTGGCTTGCCTAACCGAGGAACACGTGCCGATGAACGTACGCAAGATGACCGACCTGGAGCTCGCCGGAAAGCGAGTGCTGATCCGCGAAGACTTGAACGTGCCCATCAAGAATGGCCGTGTGACCAGCGATGCGCGACTGCGCGCCGCCCTGCCCACCATCGAGGCGGCCCGGGATGCCGGCGCCAGGGTGATGCTGATGAGCCACCTGGGCCGCCCCACCGAGGGCGAGCCCGCCGAGGAGTTCTCCCTGGCGCCGGTGGCCGAGCGCCTCGGCGAGCTGCTGGGTCGCCGGGTCACCCTGATCAAGGACTACCTGGACGTGGCCCTGGATCTGGCCAATGGCGAGGTGGTGCTGCTGGAGAACGTGCGCTTCAATGCCGGCGAGAAGGGCGATGACGAGGCGCTGGCCAAGCAGTATGCGGCCCTCTGCGACCTCTTCGTGATGGACGCCTTCGGCACCGCCCACCGCGCCCAGGCCTCTACCCACGGCGTGGCGCGCTTCGCCCCCGAGGCCTGCGCCGGACCGCTACTGGCCCAGGAACTGAGCGCCCTGGAGCAGGCCCTGGCCACCCCCAAGCGGCCCATGACCGCCATCGTCGGCGGCTCCAAGGTCTCCACCAAGCTCGACGTGCTGACCGCCCTCGCCGAGAAGTGCGACCAGCTGATCGTCGGCGGCGGCATCGCCAACACCTTTATCGCCGCGGCGGGCCATAACGTCGGCAAGTCGCTGCATGAGGCCGACCTGATCGAGCAGGCCAAGGCGCTGATGGCCCAGGTCGAGATCCCGCTGCCCAGCGATGTGGTGGTGGCCACCGAGTTCTCCGAGAGCGCCACCGCCGTGGTCAAGCCGGTCGACCAGGTCAATGATGACGAGATGATCCTGGATATCGGCCCCGAGACCGCCGCCCGCCTAGGCGCGCTGCTCGAGGACGCCGGCACCATCCTGTGGAATGGCCCGGTGGGCGTCTTCGAGATCGACCAGTTCGGCAAGGGCACCGAGGTGATCTCGAAGGCCATCGCCGCGAGCGGCGCCTTCTCCATCGCCGGCGGCGGCGATACCCTGGCGGCCATCGACAAGTACGGCATCGCCGAGAAGGTCTCCTATATCTCCACCGGCGGCGGCGCCTTCCTCGAGTACGTGGAAGGCAAGACCCTGCCGGCCGTCGCGGCCCTGGAAGCCGCGGCCCAGTAACCCATCGAATCCCGGGCGGCCCGGCGCCGCCCACCCAAACACAGGTGAGATCATGGCACTGATCAGCATGCGCCAGATGCTGGACCACGCCGCCGAGCGCGGCTATGGCATCCCGGCCTTCAACGTCAACAACCTCGAGCAGATGCGCGCCATCATGGAAGCCGCCGACGCCACCGACTCCCCGGTGATCGTCCAGGCTTCCGCCGGCGCCCGCAAGTACGCCGGGGCCCCCTTCCTGCGCCACCTGATCCTGGCCGCCGTGGAAGAGTTCCCGCATATCCCGGTGGTGATGCACCAGGACCACGGCACCAGCCCCGCGGTCTGCCAGCGCTCCATCCAGCTCGGCTTCTCCTCGGTGATGATGGACGGCTCGCTGGGCGAGGACGGCAAGACCCCCATGGACTACGACTACAACGTCGACGTCACCCGGCGCACCGTGGCGATGGCGCATGCCTGCGGCGTCTCCGTGGAAGGCGAGCTGGGCTGCCTGGGTAGCCTGGAGACCGGCATGGCCGGCGAGGAAGACGGCATCGGCGCCGAGGGCAAGCTGGACATGGATCAGCTGCTCACCGACCCGGAAGAGGCCGCCGCCTTCGTCAAGGCCACCCAGGTGGACGCCCTGGCCATCGCCATCGGCACCAGCCACGGCGCCTACAAATTCACCAAGCCGCCCACCGGCGATACCCTCTCCATCCAGCGCATCAAGGAGATCCACGCCCGCATCCCCGACACCCACCTGGTGATGCACGGCTCCTCCTCGGTGCCCCAGGAGTGGCTCGAGGTGATCAACGAGTATGGCGGCGCCATCCCCGAGACCTACGGCGTGCCGGTCGAGGAGATCGTCGAGGGCATCAAGTACGGCGTGCGCAAGGTCAATATCGACACCGACCTGCGCCTGGCCTCTACCGGTGCCGTGCGTCGCTTCCTGGCCCAGAACCCGGCCGAGTTCGACCCGCGCAAGTTCCTCAAGGAGACCGTCTCCGCCATGCGCGATGTCTGCATCGCCCGCTACGAAGCCTTCGGCACCGCCGGCAACGCCAGCCGCATCAAGCCGATCAGCCTGGAAGCCATGGTCGGCCGCTACGACAGCGGCGAGCTGGATCCCAAGATCAACTAAGGGATTCCACGATGAGGGCGGCCCACGGGCCGCCCTTTTCTATGCCTGCCGGGCGATTCGGGCAGGAAAAATGACAAGGTTTATGAACAGCGTTCACAAAATTCCGAAAATGGGCTTCAATAGTGGGTAGGTCGGCCGATATCTGAAACAATGGCGACGCAAGCGCGAGAGGTTGAGGCGATGACGACTCCCCACTGTCTGTTGTTCGATTGCGATGGAACCCTAGTCGATAGTGAGCCCCTGTTGGCGGACGAGATGGCCACCAGCCTGACCGCCGTGGGGCTGCCCTTCGTCGCCGAGGACTATATGGGGGAGTTTCGCGGCGCCCGCTTCATGAATATCGTCGGCGAACTGCAGCGCCGCCACGGCGAGGTCGACCCGGAACGCCTCAAGGCCAGCGAGGCGCGCATGCGCAGTCGCCTGGCGGAGCGCCTGGTCAGCGAACTGACCCTGCTGCCCGGGGTGCGCGAGGCCCTCGATAGCCTGGCCCGGATCCCCCACGCCGTGGTCTCCAACGGTCCCGAGACCAAGATTCGCGCCAGCCTCGAGGCCACCGGCCTCAGCGACTACTTCGGTGACCACCTGTTCAGCGGCTACTCGGCCCAGTGCTGGAAGCCCGATCCCTGCCTCTACCTGCATGCCGCCACCATCATGGGCTACGAGGCCCGCCACTGCGTGGCCATCGACGACGCCATCGTCGGCGTCAAGGCGGCCCTCGCCGCCGGCATGACGGTGATCCACCTCAACCGCTTCCCCGACGTGGAGACCACCCCGGCGGGAGCCATCGCCATCAGCAATATGCATCAGCTACCCACGGTGATCGAGCACCTCAGCCGGCGCCCCACCGCCGCGGCCCATTAGGCCACTACGCGAGCAGGACCGACTTATCCACAGCGCCAGACTCGCCGAGCCGCTGTGGATAAACGGGTCGCTATCGAGGCCGCCGGCGGCTGGTTTATCATGGGGCCACACTCCCTACGCCGAGGACTGCCTCCCATGGCCTCACTGCAGGATCAACTCCGCGGCCTGGTCTACTCCACCGAACACGGCCAGACCTGTCCCGACTGTCGCCAGCCACTGGACGGCTGTCAGTGCGCCGATCAGGCCGAGCAGGCGCGCCTGGCCGCGCTCGACGGCGTCGTGCGCATCCGGCGCGAGACCAGCGGTCGCAAGGGCAAGGGGGTGACCACCCTCAGCGGCGTGCCGCTGCCCGCCGCCGAGCTCAAGACCCTGGCCAAGCAGCTCAAGCAGCGCTGCGGTACCGGCGGCGCGGTCAAGGAGGGGGTGATCGAGATCCAGGGCGACCATCGCGCCACCCTCAAGGCGGAACTGGAAAACCGCGGCTATACCGTCAAGCTGGCCGGCGGCTAAGGAGCGCTTATGACTCTTCGACGCAAGGCGGGCCTCGCCGCACTGCTGCTGGGGACGGCCCTGCTGGCCGGCTGCGCCGGCACGCCCGAGTTTCGCACCCTGGAGGCGCGGGTGGTCAGCCAGACGCCCCTGACGCTGGGCCCCGAGGCGGAACTCCGCGTCAGCCTGGAGCGCGAGGACGGCGGGGTGATCGCCGAGACCCGCCAGCGGCGCCTGGGTGGCGCCCCCATCCCGGTACGCTTGAGCTACGACGCTCGCTCCCTGGCCCAGGGCGACGCGGCCCTGCACGCGGAGATCCGCGAGGCGGGACGACTACGCTATCGCCAGACGGAACCCCGGCCCTTCGCCCCAGGCATGGGCGAGCCGGTGACCCTGACGCTGGAAAGCCTCGACTAGCCGCGTGCCGTCAGGCAGTGTCGGCCCATCCCCCGCGGCACGGCCACACCCGAGCCCGTCGACTAGAAACGGCTGGCCAAGGCGGCCAGGCTCTCGCCGATGGGTAGCGACGCCTTGAGGGCATAGAGGTCATCGGCCCGGGTACGCCCCCGGTTGAGGCAGGCCACCGGCTTGCCGGCGCGGGCCGCCTGGCGCACCAGGCGAAAGCCGGAATAGACCATCAGCGACGAGCCCACCACCAGCAGGGCCTCGGCCGCCTCGATGGCCGCCAGGGCCGAGGCCAGCCGCGCGCCGGGCACGCTGTCGCCGAAGAAGACCACGTCCGGCTTGAGGATGCCCTCGCCGCAGCGCCCGCAGGCGGGCACCCGGAAATCGCCGAAGTCCGCCTCCAGGTCGGCGTCACCGTCCGGGCTGATGGCCGCGCCGAGCTCGCGCCAGCGTGGATTCAGCGCCTCCAGCTCGGCGTGCAGGTCATGGCGCATGCGCCGGCCGTCGCAGCGCATGCAGCGCACCAGCTCGGCCCGTCCATGCAGATCGATGACCCGCCGCGAGCCGGCTTGTTGATGCAGGCCATCCACGTTCTGGGTGATGATGCCGCTCAGGCGCCCCCGCGCCTCCAATGCGGCCAGGGCCCGATGGGCGGGGCCGGGGCGCGCCTCGCTGAGGGCCCGGAAGCCGACCAGGGCACGGGCCCAGTAGCGCTGGCGGGCGGCATGGCTGGCCATGAAGCGGCGATGGTCCATGGGCGGGGGACGCTTCCACTCGCCACGGCTATCGCGGTAATCGGGAATGCCGCTCTCGGTACTGACGCCGGCGCCGCTCACCACCAGCAGGCGGGGGTATCGCTCGATAAAGGCGGCCAGGGCCTCCAGGGAGGCCTGGGGAGACTCGCATTGCTGCATGACTAACGACCAAGGATGCGTGGCTCCCGGCCGATGGGGCCACTAGAATGAACGCCTATTGATATATCACGGGCAAGGACTCGTTGCGATGGCCTGGCTGGAATACCTGCTTCCCCTGATCTTCCTCTTCCCCCTGGCGGCCACCGCGGTGATCGTGGTGGCCCTGAAGAGCCTGCACGACGCCCGGGTCCACTCTCCCTTCGATGCGCACCCCCTGCGGGAGCCGGGCCAGGCCCTGCGCGACCGCCTGGATCGTGCCTTCGCCAGCCTCTTCCTGGATGCCGCCCTGGGGCCCATCGTGGTGCTGGCGCCGCTGGTCTATGGCATGGGCCGGATGCTCTTCGCCAGCGAGCAGAACTGGCTCGAATGGACCCTCTATGGCGCCCTCTGCACCCTGCTGGCCCTGGGCTTCTGCCTGCTGCTGATCCGCGACTACCAGCGCATTCGCCGCCTCAAGCTGGGGCTGGCCTGTGAACTGGCGGTGGGTCAGGAGCTGGAGCGACTGATCCGGCCGGAGGCCCACCCCTACCATGTCTTCCATGACGTGCCCGCCGACACCTACACCATCGATCATGTGGCGGTGACCCCCCATGGCGTCTTCGTGATCGAGACCCGGGCCCGCACCCGCCCCTTCGATGCCCGCGGGCGGGAGCAGACCCAGGTGGCGGTGGAGCGCGAGCGGCTGCGCTTCCCCGGCTGGAGCGAACGCCGGCCGCTGCGCAAGACCCGCCAGGCGACGCGCTGGCTGCGCCACTGGCTGGCCCGGGAGTGCGGCGAGGAGATCCCGGTGCAGGGCATCCTGGCCCTGCCTGGCTGGGACGTCGACACCAGCGAGGCCGCCGCCGACCTGCTGGTGGTCGGCGGCGAGTCCCTGGCGGCACTGATCGATGCCACGCCCCTGGCGCCGCTCGAGGGCGCGGCCCATGACAAGGCCATCCAGGCCCTGGCCAGGCGCGCCGCCCTGCTCGATCTCAAGCACCTGCAACAGCCGTCCGTCTAAGTCCGGGCCGCATCACTCGAAGGTGGCGATACTCACCCGGCCGGCGCAGCGCCCCCGCGCCTGGCGCACCAGGCTTTCCGCCGCGGGGAAATCGCCCAGGCGTTCGCTATCGATGGCGATACGCACCTCGCTCAGGGTGCGATTGCCGCGCCCCCGACACTCCAGCCGCAGGGCCCGGCCACTGCCCTCGCCGAAGGCCGCCTCGAAGGCGCGAATCAGGTCGTTGCGACCCACCTCGCCGCCCTGGTTGAGCACCACGAAGTCGGCGAAGGCACTGGCATTGACCGCCGCCTGCAGGCGCAGGGCGGCGGCGAAATAGGCCTCCTGGGGCAACGCCAGGCAGGCGGCATGCTTGGCGTACTGGTAACGCTCCAGGCAGCTATGGCGGCCCGGCATGGCCTCCGTCAGGGCCGCGTCCAGGGTCTCGGAGAGGGCCAGGGGCGGATGAGCGCGACAGAAGCCGCCGTCGGGACGCGGTCGCTCCAGGAAACAGCCCTGCCGCCACCAGCGGCGCCGATCGACACCCTCCTCAGCGAGTCGCGCCGGCAGCGAGGGCCAGAGGCCATGCAGCACGAAGCCCTGGTCCGTGCCTTCCCGCAGACCAGGCTCGCGACACTCCCGGGGCGGCCGGCGATGGCTGTCGCAGAAGCCGGGGTGCCAGGTCAGCGCCAGGGTGAAGTGCTCGACGCCCTCCGCCTCTAAGGCCCGGGCCGGGGCGCTGCCCAGCCACAGGGCCACGAAGGTACAGAAGAGAATTGCGCCCGGCCCCGACTGGCCTAATAATCCGTGCTTTCGACGACGACTCGACGACACGCCCGCCTCCATGAAACTGATCACCTTCGATGTCTTCCGCACCCTGGGCATCCCCGGGGTGCGCTATATCAAGCCCGAGCGCATGCTCGACCACCTCGACGAGATCCGCGCCGCCGACTGGCTGCTGTTTCCCGAGTACTGGCAGCTCAATACCCTGGTGCATGGCCTCAAGGCGCGCATCTTCCCCAGCCTGGCCAGCTACCACCTGGGTCACGACAAGGTGGAGCAGACCCGCGCCTTCCAGGCGCTGTTCCCCGAACATGTGCCCCCCACCGAGATCCTCGGCGCCTCCCGGGCCGCCATCGACAAGGTGGAGAGCCGCTTCGGCTATCCCTTTATCGCCAAGCGTATCAAGAGCAGCATGGGCGAGGGGGTCAGGCTGGTCGACTCTCGCCCGGCCCTGGAGGCCCATCTGGCCGAGGAGCCGGTGCTCTATGCCCAGGAGCGCCTGCCCATCGACCGCGACCTGCGCATCGTGCTGGTGGGCGGCGAACTGCTGGCCGCCTACTGGCGAGTTACCCCCCTGGGCGGCTACCGCTCCAACGTCAGCCAAGGCGGCGCCATCGACCGGGAGGCGATTCCCGAGGCGGCCATCGCCCTGGCCCGGCGCCTCGCCGAGGCCTTTCATATCAACCATGCCGGCTTCGATATCGCCATGGTCGACGGCCATCCCTATGTCTTCGAGTTCAACCGCCTGTTCGGCAACCAGGGCATCAATGACAGCAGCAAGCGCATCGGCGCCGCCATCCTGCGCCAGCTCGGCGACGGCGACGACCTAGGCCCGGACGACGACGAGCCGCCCTTCGCCCTGACCGGCTGATCACCGATTATTCGCACCTTGGCGTGAATCCCATGGTGGGAGCGCGGATTCCGCGCGATATCGCCCGAAGGGCGATCTTGAGTGCCACTCAGGACGCCTGACGGCGCCAATCGTTCAGCGAAGCTGAACTCCCACAACCCAGTGACAAGTTCGGGGCAACCTGGCCCCCACACAGCGGGACGGACACTATCGCCAGCGTCAGTCGCCCTTAAGCCGGCCGCCCATCTCCTGGGCCAGATCGACGGCATAGTGATCGGTCATACCGCCGATAAAGTCGAGCATGCGCCGGTAGCTGTCGTAGAGGGGCCAGGAGGGCAGCGGGGTATTCTCGCCGATCAGCGCCAGCACCCGCTGATGCTTGAAGCTGGAACGCCCCTGGTGGTGCAGCTCGTGGGCAGCGCCGATAAAGGCCTCCAGCAGGATGCCCAGGGTGGTATAGGCGCCGATCTCCAGCTTGGCCTTGCGCTCGTTCTGGAAGATGCGCTCCCGGGCCAGGGTCTTGGCGGCCTTGACCCCCCAGTCCAGGTCAGGGTGGCAGAGTTCCAGCAGGTCATCCTTGAGGGCGCCGTTGAGCAGCTCCTGCTCATGGGCCACGAAGACCGCCCCCACCTCGCTCACCGCCCGCTCCATGGCGGCGCCGCGCAGGGCGGCGATACGGCGGCGCTGGGAGACCCCCTGCTCGGCCATGCGGGCGTACTCCGGCGGCGCCTCCCCGGCGATCTGGATCAGCACCTCGGCCACCTCGTCGTAGCGCAGGATGCCCATCTCCAGGCCATCCTCCAGGTCGAGCAGGGCGTAGCAGATGTCATCGGCGGCCTCGACCAGGTAGGCCAGGGGATGGCGGCACCAGGCCCAGTCGCCCCGAGGGCGCAGCCCCAGGCGCTCGGCCACCTCGGCCAGCAGCGCTCGCTCCGACTGGTAACAGCCGAACTTGCCGGCGCTGCCGCCGTGCTCCACCGTCCAGGGGTACTTGAGCAGGGTGCCCAGGGTGGCGGTACTCAGGCGCATGCCGCCGCGGAACTGGTTATATTCGATCTGGGTGACGATGCGAAAGCCCTGGGCATTGCCCTCGTAGGTCAGCAGGTCGGCCCGCTGGGTGTCGCTGAGACCCTCCAGCAAGCCGCTGCCGTCGGACTCGGCGCGCTTGAACCAGTCGCGGATGGCGTATTCGCCGGCATGGCCGAAGGGCGGGTTGCCGATATCGTGGCCCAGGCAGGCGGCCTGGACGATGACTCCCAGGTCCGCCGAGGTGATCCGGGCCGGCAGCCGCTCGCGCAGCCCCTCGCCGACGATCATGCCCAGGGAGCGGCCCACGCAGCCCACCTCCAGGGAGTGGGTCAAGCGGGTATGGATATGGTCGTTCTCGGTGAGCGGGTGCACCTGGGTCTTGCGTCCCAGGCGGCGGAAGGAGCCGGAGAAGACGATCCGGTCATGATCCTTGTGGAAGGGGGTGCGGCCCGGCTCGGCGCTACCGCGCCCTCCCCGGGTATCATGCAGCCGGCCGGGGTCGAGCAGCCGCTCCCAGTGCATCTGCGTCATGGCGCCTCCTGGTGGGAAGCCTCCATTGTGCACCCGGGCCGGCCCGGCGGGAAGCCGGGTCTGGCCCGGGGATAAGGGGGCAAACGATGTCGCCGGGACGCCGTCGCTCAATCGTCCGCCAGCGCCGGCAGCAACGTCTTGAGCTTGCGGGTCAGGGTATTGCGACCCCAGCCCAGCAGCTCGGCGGCCTCGCCCTTGCGCCCCCCGGTATGCCTGAGGGCGGTCTCGATCAGAATTTTTTCGAAATCCGGCACCGCTTCCTCCAGCAGATGGGTATGCCCCGCGGCCAGGGCCCGGTCCGCCCAGTCGCGGAAGGCGGCTCGCCAATCCCCCGGGCTGACCTCGCCGGCCTCGCGCTGACGCAGCTCCGGGGGCAGGTCGTCCACCAGCACCTCGCGTCCCGAGGCCATCACCGTCAGCCAACGACAGGTATTCTCCAGCTGGCGCACGTTGCCCGGCCAGGACAGGCGCGTCAGGTGCTGCTCGGCCTCCCGGGTCAGCACCTTGATCTCGGTGTCCAGCTCCTTAGCCGCCTCGGCCAGGAAGTGCCGCGCCAGGCGCGGGATATCCTCGCGGCGCTCGGCGAGCCGCGGCAGATGCACCCGGATCACATTGAGGCGGTGGAAGAGGTCCTCCCGGAAGCGCCCGTCCTCCACCAGCCGTTCCAGGTGCTGGTGGGTGGCGGCGATGATCCGCACGTCCACCTTCACCGGGGTATGGCCGCCGACCCGATAGAACTCGCCATCGGCCAGTACCCGCAGCAGCCGGGTCTGGGTATCCGGCGGCATATCGCCGATCTCATCGAGGAAGAGGGTGCCACCGTCGGCCTGCTCGAAGCGCCCGCGGCGCTGGGCGGTGGCCCCGGTGAAGGCGCCCTTCTCGTGGCCGAACAGCTCCGACTCCATCAGGTCCTTGGGAATCGCCGCCATGTTCAGGGCGATAAAGGGGTGGCTGGCCCGGGGGCTGTGCTGGTGCAGGGCCTGGGCCACCCGCTCCTTGCCGGTCCCCGACTCGCCGTTGATCAGCACGGTGATATGCGACTGGGAGAGCCGGCCGATGGCCCGGAACACTTCCTGCATGGCCGGCGCCTCGCCGATGATCTCGGCGGTGAGTCCCTCCGGCACCGCCGCCGGGGACTGGCGCTCCCGGGCATGGGCCACGGCGCGGCGCACCAGGGCCAGGGCCTCGTCCACGTCGAAGGGCTTGGGCAGGTACTCGAAGGCACCGCCCTGATAGGAGGCCACGGCACTGTCCAGGTCCGAATGGGCGGTCATCACGATCACCGGCAGGTCCGGATGACTCTCGCGCACCCGGGCCATCAGGTCCAGACCATCCAGCCCCGGCATGCGAATATCGGTGAGCAGCACCTCCGGCGGGTTCGCCAGGACCCGCTCCAGGGCTCGGTCGGCCCGTTCGAAGCACTCCACCTGGAGATCGGGCTGCGCCAGGGCACGCTCCAGCACCCAGCGAATGGCGCGGTCGTCGTCGACGATCACGATGCGAGCGGCGTCGGTCATCAGTCTCTCCTGGATTGGGTAAAGGGGAACATCAGCTGGCCTCCAGCGGGATCAGCAGACGGAACTCGGTATGGCCCGGGGTCGAGTCGCACTCGATCAACCCCTGGTGCTGGTGGAGGATCGACTGGGCGATGGAGAGCCCCAGGCCGCTGCCACTGGCCCGCCCCGAGACCATCGGATAGAAGAGGGTCTCCTGCAGCGCCTCGGGAATCCCCGGGCCGTTATCGATCACCGCCACCTCGCAGACCAGGCGGTGGCGTTCGGCGCCCAGGGTGAACTGGCGCCGGGCCCGGGTGCGCAACACCAAGCGCGGCGCGGGGGTGGCATGCTCCTCCAGGGCCTGGACGGCGTTGCGGGCCACATTGAGCACCGCCTGGATCAGCTGCGCCTCCTCCCCGGAGAGCTCCGGCAGGCTGGGGTCATAGTCGCGCGCCACCTCGATGCCCGGGTGTTCGGCCAGCACCAGGCTGCGCACCCGCTCGAGTACCTGGTGAATGTTCAGCGGCGCCGGCTCGCGCAGCTGGTTGGGCCCCAGCATGCGATCCACCAGGTCGCGCAGGCGATCCACCTCCTCGACGATGATATGGGTGAACTCGGCGAGCTGAGGATCGGGCAGGTCCCGCTCCAGCAGCTGGGCGGCGCCGCGAATGCCCCCCAGGGGATTCTTGACCTCGTGAGCCAGGCCCCGGGAGAGCACCTTGATCGCCTCCTGCCGGGCGATCAGCGCCTCCTCCCGGGAGATGCGCAACAGGCGGTCCCGTGGCTCGATCTCCAGCAGCAGCTCGTCTTCGGCAAGCGGCGTGACGGTGAAATCCACCGTCACCGGCTCCTGCCCCGGCAATGGCAGGCTCGCCTCGCGCTGGGTATAGGGATGAAACTCGCGGCGCGCCTTGGTCAGCACCTCGGCCACCGACTCCAGGCTCTCCAGCCGCGTGCCACGCACCCGTCCCAGGCTGACCGCCAACAACGACTCGGCGGCGGGGTTCATCCAGCGAAGGCGCAGCGCACCATCGAGGAGCAGCACCGCCGTGGACAGGTGTTCGAGTAAGCGTTGATACATGGGACATCCCGATGGCAACGGAGTAAGGGCCGATCGTTCCGGCGTCTCCCCTTGCACTTGCAAGAAGCGCGCCAGCACGCGGCGGCGGAAAACTCGGGGGCTACCGGCAAGGGTCACGCCCGCTTACGCACCATTTTAGTGCATTAGCGGAGGGGGACGCGCGGAAGACGCACGATAAGTCGGCGAGGAAGGCGCGATGATGGCTCAGCGAGGAAGGCGTGATAATGGCGCAGCGAGGAAGGCGCGATGATGATTCAGCGGTGATCGCGATGGTGCCAGCGACGCCGCGGCTCATGGGCGGGAGCGTTACGCCGCAGGCCGGGCCAGGGCTCGCCGGGGCGATACTCCAGGGCGCTGCGCTGACGCAGCTGGCGAGCATGATCGAAGGCATCGAAGCCGCGCTCCGGCGTGCGCGGCGGCTCGATACGACGGTGGCGCGAGTGGTCTCGGCAGGGCGGCGACTCGGCGTCGAAGCAGGGAAAACGGAAGCCGCGCCGGCCGATGAGCTAATCGCCCCGCGCCTGCACGCTCACGGTGATCGGCGGGCTACGGTGGCGCACCTGACCGGCGCCGTCCAGCAGCTCCGCCTGCAGGGTGCGCTGCCCCGGCGCGAGGCGCGGCACGATAAAGGCGCGGGTATGCATCGCCGACTGGCTCAGCTGCCCATCCACCAGCAGCCGCACCCGATGGTCCTCGCGCAGCCCCGGCTCGATGGCCAGCTCCACGGTGAGGTTCTGGGAGCGCGCCTGGCTCAGCGTCATGGCGTCACGAGGGTTCATGATGCGGAAGGTGGAGTAGGGCATAAAGGGCGAGGCCAGGGAGCCCGTCGCCGGCCGCCGCGGCGCCGGGGCCGGCGAGGCGGCGGGCGCCGGGGCCAGGGTCCGCGAGGGCACCACGGTCAGCGGCGCCACCTCTACGGGCTCCCCCCGCTCGGGGTTATCGGTAAAGATCACGTTGCCCTGGGCATCGACACTGCGATAGACGGTGTCGGCCCCGGCCAGGGGGATCAGGCAACAGCTCACCAGCAAGCAGAGTAGGCGGAGTTTCACGAGCGACCCCCTAATGCGGAGCGACGGACGGAGAGACGGGATGCCTCGTTAGATAGTGTAAGACAAAAAGGGGTTCCGCCGACGGCGGAACCCCTTGCACAGCCAACGCTAAGGGCGTGGCGCTTAGCAGCTGTAGTACATGTCGAACTCGATCGGGTGCGTGGTCATGCGGATGCGCTCCACGTCTTCCATCTTCAGTTCGATATAGGCATCGATCATGTCGTCGGTGAAGACGCCACCCTCGGTGAGGAAGGCACGATCGGCGTCCAGGGCGTCCAGGGCCTGATCCAGGCTGTTGGCCACGGTGGGGATGGACTTGCCCTCTTCCGGCGGCAGGTCATAGAGGTTCTTGTCCATGGCATCGCCGGGGTGGATCTTGTTCTTGATGCCGTCGATCCCCGCCATCAGCATCGCCGCGAAGCACAGGTAGGGGTTGGCGGTCGGGTCGGGGAAGCGAGCCTCGACGCGCTTGCCCTTGGGGCTGGCGGTGTAGGGGATACGAATGGAAGCGGAGCGGTTGCGGGCGCTGTAGGCCAGCATTACCGGCGCCTCGAAGCCCGGCACCAGACGCTTGTAGGAGTTGGTGGAGGCGTTGGTGAAGGCGTTCAGGGCCCGGGCGTGCTTGATGATGCCGCCGATGTAGTAGAGGGCCATCTCGGAGAGGCCCGCGTACTGGTCGCCGGCGAACTGGTTCTGGCCATCCTTCCAGAAGGACTGGTGGACGTGCATGCCGGAACCGTTGTCACCCACCAGCGGCTTGGGCATGAAGGTGGCGGTCTTGCCATAGGCGTGAGCCACGTTGTGGATCACGTACTTCATTTCCTGAACTTCGTCGGCCTTCTTCACCAGGGTGTTGAACTTGACGCCGATCTCGTTCTGGCCGGCGTTGGCCACCTCGTGGTGGTGCACCTCGACGCTCTGGCCGATGGCCTCCAGGGTGTTGCACATGGCACCACGGATATCGTGGAAGCTGTCCACCGGGGGCACCGGGAAGTAGCCGCCCTTGACCCGCGGACGGTGCGCCAGGTTGCCGCCTTCGACCTGACGGTCGGTGGCCCAGGCCCCCTCCTCGGAGGTGATCTTGTACATGGCGCCTTCGATATCGGCCTTCCAGTGCACCTCGTCGAAGATGAAGAACTCGGGCTCCGGGCCGAAGAAGGCGGTGTCGCCCAGGCCGGTGGACTGCAGGTAGGCCTCGGCGCGCTTGGCGATGGAGCGCGGATCCCGCTCGTAGCCCTGCATGGTGGCCGGCTCGATGATATCGCAGCGCAGCACCAGGGTGGCGTCTTCGGTGAAGGGGTCGAGGAAGGCGGTGCCATCTTCCGGGCGCAGGATCATGTCGGACTCGTTGATGCCCTTCCAGCCGGAGATGGAGGAACCATCGAACATCTGGCCGTTTTCGAAGAACTCCTCATCCACGTCGCGGGCGGGGATGGTGACATGCTGCTCCTTGCCGCGGGTGTCGGTGAAACGCAGGTCCACCCACTTGACGTCATGCTCTTCGATCAGGGCGAGGGTCTTCTCGGCCATGGTGTCCTCCAGTCGTGAACGTATGGCTAGTGTTATCTGGCTAGCGTATCCAGCGTCGTTTGTAGCATGTCATGGGCACCCTGCCCACGACCGCCGCCACCAGAAACGCGCTCCGTGGCTTTGTTCTTGATAATGCAGGCGGCGTGCCAAAATGCAGCAAGGCGCCCGCCACCGAAGATAATTGACTGAATTAACGAGAAATAATCCTTGCGCCATGGTGGCGCATGAGTCGTATCCCTCACCCTGGATGGCCGCTGCCGCCCCGAAAAGCGCCATCAAGGTGCAAGAAAATCGCCACATGCACCATCGCAGTGCACTTGCCGTCCGAGGCCTTCCCGCATCCGAAGCATCGTTGCCATTGATACCCGGCGCTACCTAACACTACAATTTGTTACTAACCTTGAGGCCGGCGCTCCTGGGTCACTGGACTTTCCAGTGTCGTGTCCCACGCCGAGACCGACCCCGCGGCGGAGGGCTGCCCGTGGTGCATCGCACCTGCATCATTATCGACGCCTGCCTGATGGCCACCTGGCTGCCCCGTCAGCTGCCGGGCCTGCGCCATTTGCACCGCCATCATGCCGGCCAGCTCGATATCCATGTGGTCAGCGAATCGCATCAACCCCGCCTGCAGGCCCTGAGCCGCCGCTTCGGCCTGACCCTGGAGGTAGTGCCCGAGCCCACCGCCGGGGCCCGGAGCAACCGCCTGGTGCAGGGCACCCAGGGCGAGCTGCTGATCTTCCCCTCGCCACAATATGGCCTGCCGCCCCAGTGGTTCTCGCGCCTGGCCTCCAGTGCCGATGACTGGGATGCGCTGCTCTTCACGCCGCCCCCTCGCGCCTGGCGACCCTGGCAGCGCCTCTGGCAGACACCGGCCACCGGGACCCTCTGCGTGCGCCGCGACTGGTTCGAGCGCCTGGGCGGCTTCGACCCCGCCCTGGATCGCCAGGCCCCCCAGGACCTCCTGGCACGACTGCGTGCCTGTCACGCCCGCATCCGCACCCTTTCCGGCTGATTCCCGCGCCGCCAAGCCCTTGATCTACCGCTTCCACGCAGATTTCTCGGTGTCAGTGCTGGTAGCCGCCGCGGCCCGGAGACTATAATGCGGCCCAATTTTCGCAGCAGGATCCCGTCGTGATCGAGAATCTTCGCAACATCGCCATCATCGCTCACGTCGACCATGGCAAGACCACCCTGGTCGACAAACTCCTCCAGCAGTCCGGCACCCTGGACCGCAAGGCCGAGGGGCAGGAGCGCATCATGGACTCCAACGACCAGGAAAAGGAACGCGGCATCACCATCCTGGCCAAGAACACGGCGATCCGCTGGCAGGACGGCAATGGCCGTGACTACCACATCAACATCGTCGACACCCCGGGACACGCCGACTTCGGCGGCGAGGTGGAGCGGGTGATGTCCATGGTCGACTCGGTGCTGCTGCTGGTGGACGCCGTCGACGGCCCCATGCCGCAGACCCGCTTCGTGACCCAGAAGGCCTTCGATCAGGGCCTCAAGCCGATCGTGGTGGTCAACAAGATCGACCGTCCCGGCGCGCGTCCCGACTGGGTCATCGACCAGATCTTCGATCTCTTCGATAACCTGGGCGCCTCCGATGAGCAGCTCGACTTCCCGATCATCTACTGCTCCGCCCTCAACGGCATCGCCGGCATGGAGCCGGAGGCGCTGGCCGAGGACATGAGCCCCATGTTCCAGGCCATCGTCGATATCGTCGAACCGCCCAAGGTAGAGATCGACGGCCCCTTCCAGATGCAGATCTCGGCGCTGGACTACAACAGCTACGTGGGCGTCATCGGCCTGGGCCGCATCAAGCGCGGCGCCATCTCCCCCAACCAGCAGATCACCGTGATCGGCACCGACGGCAAGACCCGCAAGGGCAAGATCGGTCAGGTGATGACCCACCTGGGGCTGGAGCGGGTGCAGACCGAGCAGGCCACCGCCGGCGACATCATCTGCATCACCGGCATCGATGACCTGGCCATCTCCGACACCCTCTGCGACCCGATCGCCGTCGAGGCGCTGCCGCCGCTGTCGGTGGACGAGCCCACCGTCTCCATGACCTTCCAGGTCAACGACTCGCCGATGGCCGGCCGTGACGGCAAGTACGTCACCAGCCGCAACATCAAGGATCGCCTCGACCAGGAGCTGATCCACAACGTGGCGCTGCGCGTCGAGCAGGGCGAGAGCCCGGAGAAGTTCATCGTCTCCGGCCGCGGCGAGCTGCACCTCTCGGTGCTGATCGAGACCATGCGCCGCGAAGGCTTCGAGCTGGCCGTGGGCCGCCCCGAGGTGATCATCAAGGAGATCGATGGGGTCAAGCAGGAGCCCTACGAAGAGGTGATCATCGACTGCGAGGAGCAGCACCAGGGCGCCATCATGGAGGAGCTCGGCTACCGCAAGGGCGAGCTGACCAACATGAACCCGGATGGCAAGGGTCGGGTGCGCCTCGACTTCCTGATCCCGGCGCGTGGCCTGATCGGCTTCCGCGGCCAGTTCATGACCCTCACCTCCGGCACCGGCATCCTCACCAGCCGTTTCGACCACTATGGCGCGCTCAAGCCGGATGCCGCCATCGAGCGCCGCAACGGCGTGCTGGTCTCCATGGTCGACGGCAAGGCCCTGGCCTACGCCCTCTACGCCCTGCAGGATCGCGGCAAGCTGATCATCGATCACGGCACCGAGGTCTACGAGGGCATGCTGATCGGCATCCACAGCCGCGCCAACGACCTGGTGGTCAACCCCACCAAGGGCAAGAAGCTCGACAACATGCGTGCCTCCGGCAACGACGAGAACATCGTCCTGACCCCGCCGGTGCGCTTCACCCTCGAGCAGGCCATCGAGTTCCTCGACGACGACGAGCTGGTGGAGGTGACCCCCAACCATATCCGCCTGCGCAAGAAGTTCCTCAAGGAAAACGAGCGCAAGCGCGCCAGCAAGAAGTAAGCCGCTCCGCCCGGCCCACGCAGCCCGCCCCTCGGCGGGCTGCGTCGTTTCTGGCCCTGGCCGACGCAGCGGCTACGCTTGAAACACACCACGCAGGAGAAGCTCCCATGCACAAGCACGTCGACTGGGACGAACCGGGCGCCGACAGCGTCCTCGCCCACTATGCCAAGGACCCCAATCACCGGGCCGAGCCGGCAAGCGGCGATATCCTCTCGGCACGTCTCGATGGCCTGGTGGTCCGGGTCCGCGTCGAGGCCCACGTGGAGGCCACCAGCATCGGCGAGGTGGTGGCGCTGATCGATCCCGCCAGCGGCGAGCGCAAGAAGAGCCACGGCAAGCTGGCCCTGGGCGATACCGTGCGCCTGCCCGATGACAAGCGCGCCTTCGAACCTCGCGACGAGATGCCGGACTGAGGAGCGGCGCACACCGCGACCTTGGTCGGAGGCGCCCCGGCCGAGGCGCGTGTCCCAACGCCCGTTTAACGCTCCCCCTCTGGTCAAGCGCTGCCCCCTGCCGCAAAGTAAGACCACGCAGCGTTACTCTGCCATAACACCAACAACCACGAGACAGGGCATGAGCGCGATTATCGACGTCCGCCACGTCAACAAGGCGTTCGGCGGCCTCAGGGTCATCAATGACTGCTCCATCCGCGTGGAGCAGGGCTCGATTACCGGCCTGATCGGTCCCAATGGGGCCGGCAAGTCGACCCTCTTCAATATCATCGCCGGGGCCCTGCCCCTGGACTCCGGCCAGGTCTTCCTCGACGGCGAGGAGATCACCAACCGCCCCGCCAACGAGCTCTTCCACAAGGGCCTGCTGCGCACCTTCCAGATCGCCCACGAGTTCTCCCAACTGACCGCCCTGGAGAACCTGATGATGGTGCCGCCCAACCAGGCCGGCGAGAGCCTGTTCGGCGCCTGGTTCCGACCCGCCCGAGTGCGCCAGGAGGAGGCCCAGGTGCGCCAGAAGGCCCTGGAGGTGATCGACTTCGTGGGCCTCGGCCATGTGCGCAACGAGCTGGCCGGCAACCTCTCCGGCGGCCAGAAGAAGCTGCTGGAGCTGGGCCGCACCATGATGGTGGATGCCCGGGTGGTGCTCCTCGACGAGATCGCCGCCGGGGTCAATCGCACCCTGCTGGGCGACCTGGTGACCAATATCGAGCGCCTCAACCGGGAGCTGGGCTACACCTTCCTGGTCATCGAGCACGACATGGACATGATCGCCCGCCTCTGCGACCCGGTGATCGTGCTGGCCGAGGGCAGCGTGATGGTCCAGGGCAGCATCGAGGAGATCCAGAACGATCCCGCCGTCATCGACGCCTATTTCGGCGCCCAGCCCTAGTCGGAGACCACCCATGGCACTACTGGAAGCACGCAACGTACACGGTGGCTACGGCGGCATGAATATCCTCAATGGCGTCAGCATGGCCATCGAGGCGGACGAGGTCGGCGTCATCGTCGGTCCCAACGGCGCCGGCAAGTCGACCATGCTCAAGGCGATCTTCGGCCTGCTGGCGGTCAACCAGGGCGAGATCCTGTTGCGCGGCGAGCCCATCACCAACCTCTCCCCGGACCGCCTGGTCCACCGCGGCATGGGCTTCGTGCCCCAGGAGAAGAACATCTTCCCCAGCCTGACGGTGGAGGAGAACCTGGAGATGGGCGCCTACATCCATCCCCAGCGCTTTCGCCCCATGCTCGAGCGGGTCTACGACTTCTTCCCACCGCTCAAGGACAAGCGCCGCCAGCCCGCCGGCGAGCTCTCCGGCGGCCAGCGCCAGATGGTGGCCATGGGCCGGGCGCTGATGGTCGAGCCCAGCCTGCTGCTGCTCGACGAGCCCACCGCCGGCCTCTCGCCCCTCTACATGAACGAGATCTTCGCCCGGGTGCAGGAGATCAACGCCGCCGGGGTCGGCATCCTGATGGTCGAGCAACACGCCAAGCAGGCCCTGGCCATCGCCGACAAGGGCTTCGTGCTGGCCGCCGGCCAGAACCGCTTCACCGATACCGGCGACAACCTGCTCAACGACCCCGAGGTCGCGAAGAGCTTCCTGGGCGGCTGAGAGGAGACAACGCCTTGAACGAACTGGTCTTCTTTATCAATAACGTGGTGGTGGCCGGCAGCGTCACCGGCTCCATCTATGCCATCGGCGCGGTGGGGGTGACGCTGATCTTCAGCATCATGCGCTTCGCCCACTTCGCCCATGCCGACATGATGACCTTCGGCGCCCTGATGGTGCTGGTGCTGACCACCGCCTTCCCCGAGGTCGGTGGCGCCGTGGGACTGCCCACCGCCGTGGTCATGCTGCCCCTGGCCATGGCACTCACCGCGCTGCTGGCGGTGGGCATCGACAAGGGCTTCTACAAGCCGCTGCGGGCCCACGGGGTCAAACCCATCGTCATGGTGATCGGCTCCCTGGGGGTCGCGCTGATCCTGCAGGGGCTGATCCGCCTGTTCGCCGGCACCCGGGCCCAGAGCCTGTATATCGCCGAGCGCAAGGAGATCTTCCGCCTGGAGCTGCCCTTCGAGTCGGTCACCCGGCCGATCATCGTCACCGAGCCCCAGGTGATTCTCTTTATCCTCACCCTGGCGGCGGTGATCGGGCTGCACCTCTTCCTCAATCGCACCCGCACCGGCAAGGCGATGCGCGCCATGTCCGACAACCCCGACCTGGCGCGGGCCTCGGGGATCAACACCAGTCGCATCGTCACCATCACCTGGATCATCGCCGGCGGCCTGGCGGCGGTGGCCGGCACCCTGCTGTCGCTGGACGTGGCCTTCAAGCCGGACCTCAGCTTCTTCCTGCTGCTGCCGATCTTCGCCGCGGCCATCGTCGGCGGCGTGGGCCACCCCTACGGGGCCATCGCCGGCGGCTTCGTGGTGGGCTTCGCCGAGACCCTGGCGGTGTTCAACTGGGCGGTGCTGCTGCGGCCCCTCCAGCAGCACTTCCCCGACTGGCTGGAGCTGCCCCGTAACCTCGCCTTCGTCGGCACCGAGTACAAGATCGTGGTGCCCTTCTTCATCCTGGTGGCCATCCTGGTATGGCGCCCCACCGGCATCTTCAAGGGGAAGGTGATCTGATGAACAAGCCTGCAACTGCCGAGCAGCCGAGCCGCTTCCCGCTCCGCGAGCTATCGTTGTGTCTCGCCCTGGCGGCGGCCATCCTGGCGGTCTACGCCATCATGGGCGGGGCCTACAGCACCCGCATGCTGGTGGAGGCGGCCTGCTACGCCATCCTGGCCCTGGGCCTGACCATCCAGTGGGGCTATGCCGGCCAGTTCAACGCCGGGGTGATGGGCTTCGTCGCCCTGGGCGGGGTCTGCGCCATGACCTTCAGCGTGCCGGTCAACGAGGCCTTCTGGGCCAGCGAGCTGCCCTTCGAGCTGGGGCGGGTACTGCTCTATGCCCTGGCCGCCATCGTCCTGGTGTGGGGCGCCACCCGCCTCGATCGCCTGGGGGTGCCGAAGACGCTGCGCACCCTGATCGCCGTGGTCCTGGCACTGTTGCTCTACCTGGTGGTGATCAGCCTGCTACGCGGGGTCACCGACGAGATCGAGTCCCGGGTCGGCTTTATCGGCGGCCTGGGGCTGCCCACCGGGGTCGGCTGGGTCGTCGGCGGCGCCCTGGCCGGCGGCGTGGGCTACTTTATCGGCCATATCTGCCTGGGGCTGCGCAGCGACTACCTGGCCATCGCCACCCTGGGCATCGCCGAGATCATCAAGGCCTTCCTCAAGAACTCCGACTGGCTGACCCGCGGCACCGCCACCGTCTCGCCGCTGCCCTGGCCCACCCCCGGGCCCGGCGAGCTGGGCTTCGTGATGGCGCGCTCGATCTACCTGGTGGTCACCGCGCTGATCATCGCCGTGATCTTCTTCCTGCTGCACCGCGCCTACAACGCCGCCTGGGGGCGCACCATCCGCGCCATCCGCGACAACGAGATCTCCTCGGCGGCCATGGGCAAGGACGTCAACCGCCGCCGCCTGCAGATCTTCGTGCTGGGCTGCATCCTGATGGGCATCGGCGGCGCCGCCCTGACCAGCTTCAACAGCATCTTCGACCCCCAGGGCTACCTGCCCCTCAACCACACCTTCCTGGTGCTGGTGATGGTGATCCTCGGCGGCCCCGGCAACAACCTGGGCACCATTATCGGCGCCGTGCTGGTCTACCTGATCTGGATCATGTCGGAGCCCCTGGCCCTCTACCTGATGCAGCTGGCCTCCAGCCTCGGCGAGGGCCTGGGCTGGGTCGACCCCGCCGACATGCAGAGTCGCGCCCTGCAGGCCCGGGTGCTGGTGATCGGCCTGCTGATCACCCTGGTGCTGCGCTTCGCCCCCAAGGGGCTGCTGCCGGAGAAGGTCAAGCACCACGGCTAACGGTGGCAATGGGTTAATCAGGCAGCGCTTTCAAGCCAGGCCGATAACACGAAGTCGTCAACGGCGCGCCGAGCGCCAACGAAAAGGCCCCGCTTATGCGGGGCCTTGGCTTCGCTGCGGCACTAACTCGTCGATCGAGACAGGCCGTCCTTCTAGGGATCAAAGACGTCTAGAGGTCGAGGAAGTCCTTGGTCACGAAGCGGCCGTCTTCCACGGTCATCTCGACCACCACCCCGGGCACGTCGCCATTGTCGTCGAACTCGTGGCTGCCGGAGGCGCCCTCGTAGTTGATCTCCTCGCCGGCGGCGATCAGTTCCACCGCCTTCTCCCACTCGCCGGGCAGGATCACCTCGCCGGGGGCGCTGGACACGCTGCGCAACGCCGCGGAGAGCCCCTCGCGCTCGGCGCTGCCGTTCTGCTCGATGGCCAGGGCCAGCAGGAAGGCGGCATCGTAGGCCTGGGCGGCGAACACCGCACTGGGGTCGATGCCCGCCTCGGTGGCCATCTCCGCGAATAGCTCGGCACCGGGAATATCCGGGCTGCCCGGGCGGGTGGCGATCATCCCCTCGAGGACATCGGCACCGATCGCCTCCACCAGGCTGTCGCCCACCATGCCGTCGGCGCCGATGTACTGGGTGAACATGCCGCTCTCGTAGGCCTGACGCATGATGGTCTGGCCGGAGGTATCGGCATAGGCCAGCACCACCAGGGCCTGGGTGCCGGAGGCCGACAGCGAGCCCAGCTCGGAGCGGTAGTCGGCGCGGTTGTCCTCGTGGGCCAGGTTGGCCGCCACCATGCCGCCCTCGGCCTCGAAGGTGGTGGTGAAGGCATCGGCCAGGCCGCGACCGTAGTCGTTGTTCACATAGGTGACCGCCACCTCGTCGATGCCCTTCTGCAACACCAGCTTGGCGAGCATCTCGCCCTGGAAGGCGTCGGAGGGCACGGTGCGGAACACCAGGTCGTTGTCGTCCAGGTCGGAGACCGCCGGAGCGGTGGAGGCCGGCGAGACCATCACCACGCCACCGGGTATGCCGGCGTTGTTGGCCGCCGCCACGGTGGCCCCGGTGCACAGGGCGCCGACGATGGCGGTGACCTGCTCGGAATTGACCATGCGATCCGCCGCGTTGGAGGCCGCCGAGGCATCGCTACAGGTGGTGTCGCCGGTGGGCATCACCAGGGTCTCGCCGCCGAGGATGCCGCCCTGGGCATTGACCTGCTCCACCGCCAGGCGGGCGCCGTCATGAATCGGCGGCGTCAGACTCTCGATCCCCCCGGTGAAGCCTCCCAGGAAGCCCACCTTGACCTCGGCCTGGGCCGCGCCGGCCAGCGCCGTGGCGGATGCCGCCACGGCCATCGCTAACAGAGCCTTCTTCATGATTGTTCTCGCTGTTGCTGATTGAGGAGTGACGACTTAACTCTGGAAGCCCCCCGAGGAAAAGACAAGTGCCCGTCACCAACGCTGGCGGCGGCCATCGGTCTCCCCCTGGCGGCTTCTATACTGAAGCCGGCCCCCGACAAGGAGATCGCCCATGGCTTCCCGAGCCCCCCTCGCCGCCCTCGCCCTGAGCCTGCTCGCGCCCCTGGCGCTGGCCGGCGAGGTGCTATAGATGCTCGCCGTCACCCGACTGAGCGGCGACCGCCGGGCGCTGGGGCACGGCCATGGCGAGGCCCACGGCGCGACCATCCAGGCCGGGCTCGAGGCCTATGCACGGCTCTTCCACGACTTCGCCGGCCTGGACTGGGGCCAGGCCCGCCGCGACGCCCTGGCGCTGCTGCCGGCCATCGAGGCGCACTTCCCGGCGATCCTCGACGAGGTGGACGGCATCGCCCGGGGCGCCGGCGTCGAGATGGAGGATATCCTGGTGCTCAACTGCCGCAGCGAGATCGCCCTGACCCACGCCGGCGACGGCTGCTCGGCCTTCTCGCTGTGGCAAGGCGGCCAGCAGTGGCTGGCCCAGAACTGGGACTGGCGCGGCGACCTGGGCGCCGCCGTGGTCGCCCTGGAGATCCGCGGCGAGGAGGCCCCGGCGCTGCTCAGCCTCGGCGAGGCGGGCATGGTGGCCAAGATCGGCCTCAACGCGCATGGCCTCGGCGTCTGCCTCAATGCCATCCGCTCGCGGACCTGCGGCGAGGGCCTGCCGATCCACTTCGCCCTGCGCCGATGGCTGGAGGAGCGCGACTTCGCTACCGCCCTGGCTCACCTGGAGGAGGCCGGGGTCGCCTCGCCGGCGCACTTCCTGGTGGCCGACGCCCGGGGCCATGCCCTGGGCCTGGAGGTCAACCCCGGCCCGGCGGGGCGCCTGATGCCCAGGGACGGCGTGGTGACCCACACCAACCACCTCTGCGATCCCGCCTTGCGCCAGCGCCTGCGGGACTACCCGCGCCCCGACTCCGGCCCCCGCCTGGCGCGCCTGGACGAGCGACTCTCGCCGCCCCCGGAGGCGGCGGATGGCGAGGCGCTGTTCGAGATCCTCGGCGACCACCAGGGCTTTCCCTATGGTCTGTGCCGCCACCCCGACCCCCAGCAGCCGGCGGCGGAACGCATGGAGACCCTGTTCGGCGTGGTCATGAACCTGGGGCGCGGCGAGCTCTGGGTACGCCTCGGCAAGCCCTGCCAGACGGCCAGCCAGCGCTTGGCCCTCGCCCCGGCAGGCTAGGCGAGGCCCAGCGACGGCCATCAATGGCCCTCGGAGAGCTCGCCCTTCAGGTACTGCTCGGTGGTCAACAGGAACAGGCGCCGGAACAGCTCGTGAATCGCCTCCTCCCGACGCATCGCCAATAGCTCGCGGTCCTCCGTGGAGAGGCCCGCGTCCTCCCGCGGGTACTCCCAGGCCAGGCGCACCGAGCCGGAGCTGGCATCGCAGATCTGCAGGGTGGGGTTGGCCCCCCGGAGTCCGGTATTGATGCGATACGTCATGGCGACCTCCTTGATCACATTCAAATGATAACAATTATCATTTGAATGTGAGAATAGGCGCCGCCTGGTATCTCGTCAAGAACCGCACAGCAGGCCACTGGCCTCGATCGCCGCCAGGCGCCCGCCGGCGATACCGGAGATCCTCGTCAGCTCGGCGCTGCCACCCCAGGGACGACCATCGACGATGGCCGCGGCCCGGGCCGCCCCCACATGGGGCAGCCTCGCCAGCTGCTCGGTATCGCTGGCATTGAGGTCGATGCACCCCGGTGCGCCCCGCGTCGCCAGGTGCACGCCGCCCTCCCGAGGCCGCGCGACCAGCTCGCCGCCGTTCCAGGTCATATAGACCGGCAGGTGATCGGAGACCCGCGCCCGGGCCGCCGCATGGCTCAGCGGTAGCAGCTCGGTAAAGCGCAGGATGCCCGCCGTCTCGGGACTCGGATGCGCGGCGTCATACCAGAGGTTGTCGTAGAGGTTGGCGTACTCCCCCGGCGCGGTCCCCAGGGTGGTGCGTCCCGTGGTGATGGCCGGCAGCACCCCCGCCTCGCGCAGCGGCGCCCAGGCCGGATGCGTGGGGGCCAGATTGAAGTCGCCCATCAGCAGCCGCGGCGTGCCCGGGTTCACCTCGTCCAGCCAGCGCCAGTAGTCGGCCAGGGCCTCGATCTCCGGGAGGCGGTCGGCCACGCCATCGCCGTAGACCACATGCACGGTGGCCGCGGTAAAGACCTCCCGGGTGTCCCGGTCGCGGAAGCGCGCCGAGTAGGGCTCTCGGCTGAAGCGGTCGCCATGGTCGGTGAAGACCACGGCGCTATCGGCATAGGCCACCTCGCTGTCGCGCCACAAGAAGCCATAGTGCTCGCGATAGCTACTGTGCCCCAGGGCGTGGCTGGCCATCGATGACCAGGCCTCGCCGGAGAGCGCCTCGAGGCGAGCCTCCAGGCGCTCCAGGGCGGCGGGATCCATCAACTCCTGCACCGCCAGCAGGTCGAAATGGCTGGCCACATGGGCCACCTCCGCCATCGCCTTGTCGTTGTTCCAACCCAGGTGACGAATATTCCAGCTACCGATAATGACATCGGCCCAGGCCCCCGCCGGCAGGCAAAAAGCCAGCCAAAAACCAAGACACCGCCGCATGGCTCCTCCGCGCAAAAAGCGCCTATGCTCGCGGCGGCGACAAGGAAAGGCAACTCGAATATTAAGTACCGGATAGCGGCAGCGGCAGGAAAAAGGCCGACGATTCACGCCGGCCGGGGACCCTTCAAGTCACGGCCAGCCACAGGGCGACCAGGGCCATGGCCGCCAGGAAGAGACACAGCCCCAAGCGGCGATAGGGAATGACCGCCTCGCCGACCTGGGTGCAGTGGGGGTCGTCGGGGCGATAGCGGACCCATAGCCGGCGCCCCTCGGCATACTCGGCCAGGGCGGCCTCGGCTTGCCGGCGACTGGCGAAATCGGGCGCCCCGTCGAAGCGCCCCAGCGACGCCTCATAGGAGCGCTCCCCGACCCGGAAGCGGTAGCGGACCCGCAGCCGATAGCGTGGCTCGGGACCCTGGCGATCGCGCCGGGTGGCGTGCGCCTCGAGCTCCTCCACCGCGGCACTGACCACCACCGCCTCGACCCGGGGCCAGCGCCGCACATCGCGCCGACGCCAGACCGCGCGGCCACTGAACAGGGCGCCGAGGGCGGCGGCCAGGGCCACCAGCCAGGGCAACAGGGCACTCATCCCGCCAGGGCCTCCTCGACCAAGGAGCGTGCCTCCGCCGCCATGGGCAGGCCCAGGGCCAGCTCATGGGCCCGCGGCGACATCTTCTTCCAGGTCTTCTGCACGATGCGGATCAAGTGATCGTGCTCCACCTGGCGGGAGAAGTCGGCGAAGTAGTTTTCCAGGAACACCAGGCAGGCGCAGTCTTCCACTGCCTGGGTGCCGGGGTCGCGGCCCAGGCCCTGCTTGCGGACCATCGCCGCCACTCGCTCGGCGTCCTCCGCCGCATAGCCCGCCTCGCGCATCAGCCGCGCCGTGGTCTCTCCCGCCCGCCGGCCCTGGTCGCGCCGCCAGCTCAGGTAACCTACTCGCCCCTCGGGATAGTCGCCACGCGGCACCTGCCAGCGCTGCAGATGCTGGGCCCGCACCGCCAGTTGCACCAACTCGTCGGGGGCCTCCACCAGGCGCGTCAGCCAGGCGCTCATGCGCCGACCATGCCATAGCTCCAGGGGCAACGACTCGCCCTCCACCTCGATACGCCGCGGATCCTCGGCATGCAGGGCATCGATGGCGGCCAGGCTCTTGTCGAAAGGGGACTCGGTGGACATAGGCGGGCTCCTCGGTAGGGATTTGCCTAAAGCCTAACAGGCTGGGAGACCATGGGGGCCATCACCGCCCCCATTGATGCCAATTTCCCAATCCCCCATAAGTCAGCACAAGCTGCTCGCGGCAACTGCTCCAAGGTGGCAATATCACGCCGCTTACTCGACGGTGACGACGGCGCTGACCAAGATCCGTCCAGAGAGGAAGTTTTTAGGCTGCCTGGGCGGCAGCTAACCTGATGGTCCTCCATCCACCCACGCCCTGGACTTTCTGAGCTGCCTGGGCGGCAGCTAACCTATAGGACCAGTCCCAGGAACTGCCCCAGTCTTTCTGAGCTGCCTGGGCGGCAGCTAACTCGACCTGCTCGCGGTATTCCTCCTGCGCTTTTTTCTGAGCTGCCTGGGCGGCAGCTAACGGCGGGCGAGGGACCGCAGATTGCGTGAGGCATTTCTGAGCTGCCTGGGCGGCAGCTAACCAATAGGCGTTGGTCGCCGTCTGGGTCACGCTTTTCTGAGCTGCCTGGGCGGCAGCTAACGCCGCCATGTCGTCCAAGAGCGTGGTCATCCATTTCTGAGCTGCCTGGGCGGCAGCTAACCCGCCACCGGGGCCGCTCAGGGCGGCCTCTATTTTCTGAGCTGCCTGGGCGGCAGCTAACACCTCGCGCAGCGCGGCGTAGACATCGCTGTATTTCTGAGCTGCCTGGGCGGCAGCTAACAGGCTGAGTAGCTGGGGATGGTCGCGTTCCCATTTCTGAGCTGCCTGGGCGGCAGCTAACAGGCGCGTCACTATTGCGCGATGGTGGCTGAGTTTCTGAGCTGCCTGGGCGGCAGCTAACCTTGGCGGCGTGGCGCTTCTCGCTCTCGATCTTTTCTGAGCTGCCTGGGCGGCAGCTAACGGGCCGGCGGGCCATCACGTCGATGGGCTGGGTTTCTGAGCTGCCTGGGCGGCAGCTAACCGCAACGTCATGGAAAATAGCTCCTACGCCATTTTCTGAGCTGCCTGGGCGGCAGCTAACGCCGCCCTTGAGCAGGAATGCCCGGCCCTGCATTTCTGAGCTGCCTGGGCGGCAGCTAACGACCGTTGGCCATGATCGAACGGGTTTCCCCGTTTCTGAGCTGCCTGGGCGGCAGCTAACGATGGCGTGCAGGTCGAGTCCCTCAAGTGGGATTTCTGAGCTGCCTGGGCGGCAGCTAACGCCGACGCCCGGCCGGGGGATATCCTGCTGGTTTTCTGAGCTGCCTGGGCGGCAGCTAACCACTGCGCAACAGCGCGGAATATGCAGGCTGATTTCTGAGCTGCCTGGGCGGCAGCTAACCGCACCGGTGCCCGCATCCCGGCTGGAGCCGATTTCTGAGCTGCCTGGGCGGCAGCTAACTCAATAGCAGCATGGCCGCCGGTGCTGCCCAGTTTCTGAGCTGCCTGGGCGGCAGCTAACCGGATGCGCTGGTAGCTGGTGGCCAGCTCCTCTTTCTGAGCTGCCTGGGCGGCAGCTAACTGGCCGAGCTACAGGCGGCCACCGAGTCGGCCTTTCTGAGCTGCCTGGGCGGCAGCTAACCGGGCGATCAGCGCCGAGCGGCGGGTGGCGATTTTCTGAGCTGCCTGGGCGGCAGCTAACATCGCGTGGGGGTGACTCGCTGACCCTGTTGTTTTCTGAGCTGCCTGGGCGGCAGCTAACTTTACGCGGCCATCCGCGCCGGGCTGGTTCCTTTTTCTGAGCTGCCTGGGCGGCAGCTAACCACCTCCGAGAGGATCTCGCCGACGCCCTGGCGTTTCTGAGCTGCCTGGGCGGCAGCTAACGCCCACGTCCTGGTCTGTTGGTGAGCGAGCAATTTCTGAGCTGCCTGGGCGGCAGCTAACGCACCGCGAGGGAGGGCCAGCCCTGGCGTCACTTTCTGAGCTGCCTGGGCGGCAGCTAACAGGGGGGCGGTCAGATGCTCAGGGATCTCCGGTTTCTGAGCTGCCTGGGCGGCAGCTAACCCGCCGCCGCCGGCATGCTCGCCGCCAATGTCTTTCTGAGCTGCCTGGGCGGCAGCTAACTTCTTCACGGCGGCCAACACCACCCAGGAGATTTTCTGAGCTGCCTGGGCGGCAGCTAACTAGAGCCCCAGCGCCTGGCGCCCGGTCCGCGTTTTCTGAGCTGCCTGGGCGGCAGCTAACGTGATCGCCTCCGGCATGGCCCAGATGGGCCATTTCTGAGCTGCCTGGGCGGCAGCTAACATGGCATCCGCCCTGCCCTCCGCGATCAGTCCTTTCTGAGCTGCCTGGGCGGCAGCTAACTCGCGGGCGTTCTCGTCGCGTAGGCGTTGGACTTTCTGAGCTGCCTGGGCGGCAGCTAACGTGACCGTGTGGCGCGAGTGCCGCCGGCTCAATTTCTGAGCTGCCTGGGCGGCAGCTAACAAGGGGGCCACCATCAACATGACCGAGGACGGTTTCTGAGCTGCCTGGGCGGCAGCTAACCCCGCCCTTTCGGAACTTGTAGCCCTTCTTCATTTCTGAGCTGCCTGGGCGGCAGCTAACGAGATCGACCTGGCCGACCCCCGCACCCGCGATTTCTGAGCTGCCTGGGCGGCAGCTAACAGTGACAACCTCACCGGGGTAAGCCTCGGCAATTTCTGAGCTGCCTGGGCGGCAGCTAACGCCGTTTGCACCCACGTCAACGTCAGCGTCGATTTCTGAGCTGCCTGGGCGGCAGCTAACGACGTTGCGCGTGGCCTGATTGGCCATCTCTTTTTCTGAGCTGCCTGGGCGGCAGCTAACCCACCGCCGGGTGCCGGCTTGGTGCCCTTGTTGTTTCTGAGCTGCCTGGGCGGCAGCTAACGACGGGGCGTTTGACCTCGCCGGCAATCTGGTTTTCTGAGCTGCCTGGGCGGCAGCTAACATCGACACCAGCGGTTTCTCTTTCGGCGACCTTTTCTGAGCTGCCTGGGCGGCAGCTAACTACTTCGTGGTGCACGAGTCGCGCCTCCTTCCTTTCTGAGCTGCCTGGGCGGCAGCTAACATGAAGAAAGTCCGTCTCGATAACGGCATCGATTTCTGAGCTGCCTGGGCGGCAGCTAACCGGGTGCCAGCGCCATTAACCACGGCGCCATTTTTCTGAGCTGCCTGGGCGGCAGCTAACACCGTTGGCCATGATCGAGCGGGTTTCTCCGGTTTCTGAGCTGCCTGGGCGGCAGCTAACTAGAACGATTTAAAGGTAAGCTACTGATTGTTAAAGAGCAATGGCTTGATAGGACAACGCCTCCCTTTTCAGAGAGGCGCCACTAACCTCTTGATTTTTCGAGCCGCTCAGGGGCGCCCGTAAAAAGGGTCAGAACCAGGGCACCGTCGCCTTACCACTCAATCCGTAATAGTTGAAGCGACCCGCAATAGGCTGCGACTGTGGTTGGCCATGCTCGATAAATAGCGCAAACCGCTGCCCACTGGAGCGGCTGCTGACCTGCACGAAAGGCAGGGCGATCTGCCGCGCGGCAGGTGCCTCCATCAAGCGCTGCGCCTGTTCGACCTCAATGCCGTGTCGTTGTGCATACCGCTTCGCTCGGCTGAGGCCCCCGGTGTTGAACTGTCGGCGCCGAACAATCCGGTACTGCGCTTCAGCGGGGACTGCTTGTACAGGATCCAATGTGACGTGGTCGCGCATACCAGTGAGCCACGGGATCGCCATCAGTTCCTCCAATCGCGACTGATCAGCATGCAATCGCAGCCGATCGCCCGGCGTGCGAGCACGCACGCCGGTCTTGTGATCGGGGAAGCTGACGCCGATATCATCGGCCTCCAGATCGAAAAGAGCACGATGCAACTTGCTGTATAGCGCCCCCATCAGCATCGCAGGCTGGAAATCCGGATCGGGCCGTAGGCGAATATCGAGATAGTGATCCATGGTTTACCCCGCTTCGCCGAATACGCCGCCACGAATAAGGGTCGCCATCACGAAGTGCTGCTGTTCTGTAGGAGGGACCTTATCCTTTAACAGCCAGTTATCGAGCAGGTTGTAGAAGTCAACTTTCTGCTTCGGCTGACGGTAAGCACTTCCCTGAGTGGTCACAGAGCCATAGGGCTCTACTGCGATAGGGCCAAGGTCGCTGCCGTCTTCCGGCGTCGGATACCAGGTATCGATGGTGCGCAGGGCATTGCCCAGTTTCTGGGAGTGGATGGCGGCATTTTTATCGTCACCAATGCTATAGAGTGTCTTGCTCTTGTCTCCCCGGCTACGATCCAGAATCAGTTCCTGTGAAGGGAAGACTTCCTGCCCGGCACCAACACGGGCAAAGGCCACCACATCCAATAGCAGATAGTGCTTTCGGGACAGCGCCTCGTTGATGAGCTCGCCTAGCTCACGAGTCTCTTTGCTGCCTTCGAAGTTTCGCAGGGAGTGATCGAGCGCATTGAAGGTCCACTGCTTCTCAGCTTTTCCATCCTTCATCCGGCTGACGATGACTTCGACCTCTTCGGCACCGACACGATTGCGCCACAGGAAACGGCCATTGGCGAGATTGCAGGCATAGCGGTGAGCGAGCTCGCCAAAGCCGTGCTCGTTTACGTAGCCCGTTACCGTCTGCGCCAATTTCTTCTGGTATTCGGCATTGTTGCAGGCGGAAGGCGTACCCGCTCCGGCCAGTACACGCAGTGTGAAGTGCACGGACAAGGTATCGGAATCATGCGGCAGCGCTGCGACATCGACTGTCTGCAGGTTGGGGTTCTCAATGGCGGCATCTAGCTTAGCCGGATCTTGATCCTTGGCCTTCAGCCGGTTGGAAATGGTGCCACGAACTGATTTTTCTCGGACTGGGATGCCACTCCACTTCGCATATTGATTGCGGTCATCCCAGTTGCCAGCACTGAACAGTGCGTCGGACGGATCGAGCTTGCGCTCGAAGGCGAGGACGGAAGCGGTTTTGAGTGCGTCGTTCTTGGCCATGAGAGGTATCCTGCGTCAGTCGTTGGTCAAAGTGTCGATATAGTCGTTGCTCAAGCGATAGAGACCACGTTCGAGG
Source organism: Bisbaumannia pacifica (assembly GCF_007989625.1). Taxonomy (GTDB): domain Bacteria; phylum Pseudomonadota; class Gammaproteobacteria; order Pseudomonadales; family Halomonadaceae; genus Bisbaumannia; species Bisbaumannia pacifica. Next base: position 10,511 of record NZ_BJUK01000021.1, on the reverse strand, counting down.
TCATTCTCTACGAACCACATCAGAGCTTCGGGATGTTTGATTCGGTGAGGGCTTACCCATTCACCGATCGAGTAGAGGCTTTCGACGAACTGGAACGGCACCTCTGGGTCTCGGGCATTCGCCACCGTACCTGGATCGAACAGGTCGGAAATGGCACCGTAGCCCACCGGGATCGGCACTAGCCAACCAGGATATGGGCGGCGAGCCTCCCAGCTGACTTGCTCCTTGCCGTTATCGTCTTCGCCCTTGGTGATCCGGCACTCGTGATTGAGCCGCGACAGGTCGAGCCAGGCGTCCAGGGGTGTAGCACTTTCATCGTTCGCTTTTAGCGTGGCGGTATGCTCCGTGAGCCGATCATCTCGAAGTACCAGCGCAAATCCTGGCAGCAGCTTGCGCTTGAGCCTGCGCCACTGCTGCGTACCTTTTTCCTCATCGGCATCGAAACTGATCAGTTCCGGCCGGTGGCGTCGTTCGCCAGGGCGGGGGGGCATCACACTACCGCCCGCAATACGCATACTCTGCACTTGCTGATAAAGCTGTTGAGCAATGGCCTGGCGGCGCTCTGCGCTTGTCAAGTCGTCGCTACCGTCTGCCTCGAGGCCGATCAGTAGCGAGACTTCCAGATGTGTTCGGCCCTCCTCGACGATGGCCGCCGTGCTGCCCGTCTTGTCTACAGGATTACGGGTAAGGTGGAAGGCACGAGTGAAGCCACCCGATGTGACTTGAGGGTCGAGGCGATGACAGACCACCCCGATCTCGTTGAAGACCAGCTTGATATCATCCGGCAGGTTGCGCTCCAGCGCCTGCATCAGTCCCATGAAGGCACTCATGGCAGGAAAGCCCCAGGTCATTGGACTGGAGATGGTATTGGCGCTCTGGATACGCAGCCGGGGAAGCAGAAGAAGATGCTGGATCATGCCGCGCCTCCTCGATCATCGTCTTCATCACGTAGAGCTTCTTGCAGATCGTCGAGCTGTTGGCGGAACTCTTTCACGATGCCCTCAAACTGACGTTTCCAGTGATGGTGCTCCGCATCGCCGAGGCTGAGAGGGCTTTTGTCGCTCAGCTCACGGTTAAGCCAACTGGCCGCACGTGAGCTGATGGTTTCATGCCAGCACGACTGCCGGCGCGCCTCGGCAAACTCGCTATCCGCATCGGCTCGCCCTGGATCCAGCCAATACCGCTCTTCTGGGGCCAACTGACACTTCTCATCCGCCGTCCAGCCAGGCGCCAAGGAGTGGATATCGAATGTGAACAGCATCAGCTCGTCGACCAGCATAGAGGTGAGGTCGTCGCGCAGGTCACGAGTGTGCATGTTCTTGGCAGGATCCGTTTCCAGAAAGCGCTTGAGCTCATCCACGATGCGCCAAACGTTCGGGCGCCTTTTGAAGGCTCGGAAGGGGTCTCGCATCGGTGCGTACACCTCGCGCGACTCCCAGTTTGGCGGTAACGATGCCAGCAGATAATTCTGGCCGCCTCGTTCACTATTGAGCTGCGAGATGTTCTGCGGCTTGGTGCCGCCGAGTTTCTGGACGGCCAGATTGGGGTAGCTAGTATAGCCACTTTCAAATGGCGCCTTTTCTTTCAACGCCTTACGTGCCGCCTTGTTGTGATCGCCAAAGAACCAGGTGTTGGGACTGACCTGCGCATAGAAACGGTGGGTAAGCGCAGTGGCATAGAGCGGCGCCAGCAGGTGGTAGCTTTTATCATCGGTAGGGTCATCGCCGACCAGCCAATAGAGCTGTTTACCCATCACATGGGAGCTAGGCATCCCCTTGGGCTCGGTGATGCTAGCGAAGGCGCGTACCCAGCTTTCGGCTTCCTCGCGATCCTGGCTCAAGGCATCGATCAAAGCTTCGTCGAATTCGAGCGCCCGCTCCAGCAGCGTACGCCCTTGCCACTCCAGTTTCAGGAACTTGTAGACATCCAGTGCTGCCGCGTTGCCGACGACGTCGCCCTGAAAATCGGCAGGCAGGCAGTAACTACCTACCAGGCCACTTTGGTTCAGCTGGCCGGGCTCGACGTAGAGGTTCGTGCCCTTGGCATCCGGGTGAATCGCCTTCAGGGAGTGCGTGACCACCTGAAGCTGGCCGACGCGACGGGCCGCATCGGCCAGCCAGGCTTGTGGCTCGAACTGCTGCTGGAGACCAAGATACTTGGGATCGTCCGCTGGGAGTTTTTCCGTCTTGGTCGCGAAACGGTCATGAATGAACCATTCGACCAAGTCGCGCATAGACGCATGGGGTTGAGGCTCTGACATAGGTTCCCCGCCTTAGCTTGGGTGGTAATCCCAAGGCATGTCATAATGAACCCCGAAGCGTCGCTGCTGCTTCGGGGCGTGGGTTTAGACAGGCAAGCCTGTCATACGGTTATTATCTTGCGGTAGTAGCCGGCCACGCTGCGTATCCTCCTGCCCACACTGATCCAGTGAGCTTGGGGCTAAGTGCTCAACTCAGCTTTGCTTCTCCGTTTGCGTGGGCATTGCCCTGCCCACGCAAACAACCTTACATAGCCACGCGCACTCAAGTCAACCATTACAGTCTATCAATCAGAACCAAACCTAGCAGGGCTTAATGTTTGCTATCAGGATCGAGTAGACTCCCATGGCTGCTGAAATAGCAGCTCAGAAAATTACTGCCTAGCAATCGAGCTAAGCCTCTCCTGCCGCACAGGCAGCCTCAGCCGGCCCGATCCAGGCCGGCTGCTTACTTTCTCCTCACGAATCCCAACGCTGGATGAAAATGCCACCCCTGCGGGGCGTAGTTCGTTTTCAAGCGGATGCGACCGAAGCGCCGGGCGCAGCGCTCTAACTCCATGTCCATGGCCTCGGCTTGGTCCGCCAGTGCGGCCATGTAGTCGGGCTCGTTCCAGGGCGCGATGCTTGGTTGGCGGAAAACCTCCTCCGGTATCCGGTCCAGCTCGGTCTCCACGCGCTTCAGCTTTTCCTCCTTGCCATCCTGCTCCACCCGCCAGAAGCCGTAGTCTTCCTCTGTCTCATCCGGGAGCAGCACGAATTCGCACTCCGGTTCGTTGTCCTCCCGAAAGGGGTGGTGCTGTATCGGTAGCGCCCCGAGGGTCATCGATGCGTGGCGATAGAAGAGATAGGCCCCAAGATGAATCTGCGCCGGCTCACCGCGACGCCTGCGCCGTTGGCGACTAGGAGCAGCGCCGGCTCCCTCGATCATGAGCGCGGCAAGTCGCGCATGCTCGAGATCGACCAGCTTGTGCGTCGGCTCTGGCACCTCCACCGGCAACAGACGTGGACGCGAGTCGATATGCTCGATCTCAGACTCTCTCAGAAGCTCCGCCAGTTGGTGCGACTTCAGCGGCCAGTCCCGCTCGGTCTCGAAACCTGGACGGCTAAAGGCCGGCGTGACCCGTTTCAGGTGCCGAACGTTGGTCCCAAGCAGTGCAATGTTGGGAGCATGAACGGGTGTAGGACGGTGGCGCCGCACGCGACCGGCAAGCTGAATGATCGAACGCATCGATGAGGGCTCGACCACGGCCCAGTCATAATCGTGGTCCCTACCAACCTCAGTGACCGGCGACCCAAGCACGATAAAGAGGTGATCCTGAGCGGAGCCGCCGTCGAGCCGCACGCGAATGTCAGCGAGGTCGAAGACGGCATTCTCCTCACGTCGGTCGAGCGTTCGGTCCAGGCGCGCTTCCAGACGTGAGCGCAGGAGCAACGGAAACTGGGAGTGGTAGACGCAAAGGTGAATTTGCCACCCTTCCGAAATTTCCGACCGGTAGAGCGCCTGGGCAATGGCAGCGAGCGGCTCGATATTGGCCATGCGAACCAGGCCGAAGCTGACTCGCTTGTCACTACGGGGATCGACGGAGTGGTGCTCCTCGTGCAGGGAGCAGGCTTGGGTGAGTATCGTCTGCGCGACCGCCTGATATACGGCGTCCGGATGAGCGCTAGGCGCAGACAACGGCACGAGATAGCCACGACGGGCCGGCGTCTGCTCCCCTAGCCGAACGGCGCGCTGCTGAGCAAACTGCCTGTGCGCGGCATCGAACTGCTCGCCCTCGGCGCACTGCTGCTGAGCGCAGCCATATTCGTCGAACCATGCACAACAGGGGTTCAGCGGAGTCCCGGGAACCCCGCGGTGCCGCTGGTACTCTGCCCGGCCGGCGCAATAGGCCTCGAACAGCCCACGCACCAGGGCAGGCGGCAGCGTGGCCGAGGAGAGCAGTACCCGCGAGCCCAGCAGCCCTGCCCAGTACACCAAGCGCGTCAGGCCGGGTAGATCACTGATATCGAAGTCATCCGGCTCATCAAGCACGAGATCACTGCTCATTAGCCGCAGCATGGGGGCGATCTGGTGACCGCCGCGAAGACTTTCCGTGGCCGGTATCAGGTGATCGATGGTACACACCAGCACCGGTGCGCCGATCAGCGCTCGGGCATGGGGGTCTTTCGCGGCTCGCGATAGCAGAGGGTGTTCATCGATTTGCCCTTCGAAATGGACATGGCTCTGCTCATCCAGCAGTGCGGCGCGGGACTCTGAGCCCCCATTCTCGTGCTGCTGGTACTCGAAGAGTGCGCGGCTGGCACTGCCACCCACCCGGATGGCCAAATCGTCGCTACCCAGCCCAAGCCTCTCACGGTACACCTGCCCGGTTTGCAGCGTGAGCGTTCTCAGGCCGAGGGCTATCGAGAAGCGAGCACCTTCTTCGGGATCACTCAAGGCGTACATGATGCGGCCATTGGCGATGGTCTTGCCGCAGCCAGTCGACGCCATGTTGATGCCAAAGAAGCCCTGTTCACGGGCCTTGTCGCGCAGACCTGCCGCCAGATCGAATGCCTTGTCCTGCCAGCGAAAGCGAGGGTCGCGGCTACGCTGGCGAAAGCCCTTGTGCCGTGCAATACGCGGCAGGGCGCTAGCCATGTCCGGCAAACGATGGACGATTTCACCCGCCGCCCGGGTTACGCCCAGCAGGTGCTCATCCAGAGGCTGGCATAGCTGACGCTTGCCATTCAGCACGGTGGTATTGGCATATAGTGCGGTCGACCAGGCACCGGGGAGCCGCCCTGTGCCGGTCAGGCTCGAATAGTGGTGATCCGCCAGCATCAATGCCAAACGCGCCAGATGCATGACGTAGGGAGACTCCAGCGGCGGCGTCGATACCCTAATTTCTTTTAGTTGCCGCGCCAGCCGACGGCTGCGCTGCCGCCATGTGTCCGTCGTGACAGGCAGGCCATGGGGAAACTCCCAGTACGGTCCGACGTCTTGTGTCTCGGCCAATTCGACGCATTCGTTCCAGGCCGCCGTGATGGACTCGGGAAGCGCTGGCAGGTTAGCGGCGTTCATGCTGGCGCGAGCCCCGACCCATTTTTGTCGGCCGTTATCGTCATAGGCCGGCAATGCCGGCAGACGATGATGACTCAGGACCAGCCAGCCAATCGCAGCGGCAAGCGGCGGCAGTTGGATAAAAGGTGTTTTCTCCCCGTCGGCGACGTCAGCCACTCCATCGCTCTTGAGGTAGCCCAACCAACGTGCATCGTCGTCGGATGAGGGCTTTTCGAGCCGAGCAAGCCAGGTATCATCATCGTCATCGCCTACGAAGGCTTCCAGCAAACGCAGCGACACCCATTCATGCCGATAGCGGTTGCGCCCCTCCAGACGCCCATGGAGCCGATCCTGGAATGCGCGACTAGCCTTGCCGAGGTCATGGAACAGGGCGGCCATCGACGCCAGCAGATGAATCAGACGCCCGCTGTGCCAGTCATTCTCATCCTCGGCACGCAGGATATTGCGGCGTGTGGTATTGGTCGGAGACGCTCCCTTCGTATTGAACTGGGCGGCATTACCAACGATCCACATAAGCTCGCTATGGTCCCGCCCGCGAATCCAGTGACAGGCCACGGCAGTGTTCTTGCGCGCCGTCTTGCGCAGCAGCTTCCTGAGCGTAGCGAGCCCTTCCATGGTGATCGGCGTCTGCCAGGTGCGATCACCACGCCGCTCGGCGAACTGATCCAGGATGCGTCGCGTCTCCTTCAGCGCGTTCTTGCTGCATTGGGAGACCAGCAGCACATTCATGCCTGAACCTCCCCCAGATCCTCGGCGACCGCCTTCAAGGTATCGATCATAAAATCGAGCGATTCGGTTCGGGTCAGCCGTTCGATACAGGACTGGCGAAACTCCTGCTCCTCGTCGCCGCGCATGGCGGAGATAAAGGCCTGTGGCAGGATCACGGCATCCTTGACCAGGTCGGCCACATCGAAGACCAGGCCACCACGGCGCGTCTTGCCGTGGAGCACCGCCAGGCCATGAGGGATACCTAATACCCAGGTGGCCGTGGCGGCCAGCCCATAGGCGAGATAGTTGCCATGATCGAGGAAGCGGTTGGCAGGGTCGGTACCGCTGCCACGCTTAGCGCGGGTAAAGTCGCCATAGCTCACCGCCTGGGCGGCTAACTTGAACAGCAGCTTGGTCAGGCGCGCTTCGAGAGTAAGGAGATCGGTGGTATTGGGCGACTCTTCGATAGCCTCGCGATGCTGGCCAAGCGCTTTCCGCAGCGCTTCGGCAGTCACGACAAAGCCGGCTTCCTTGATCGGCCGCCCCGTCCAGAGCGCCTCGATCCTGGTTAATCGCGCCAGTTGGAACGCCCGGGCGGCTTCCAGGCGCCGCTCCTCATCGAACCAGAAGCGAACCCAATATTGCAGGTATTCGGTGGGCCGGTACTCGCTCTGGGGCGTCAGCCAGGCGACATCCACATCGACCTCGTTGGCGGCAAATAGCGGCGTACCGCCGCCGCCGCAAAAACCGACTAACACGCCGGCCCTGGCCAGCTCGCGCATCGCCGCCTGGGTAATGGAAGTACCAGTACCCAGGAGTAACGAGGTGGTATTGGCGATAGGGATATTCCAGTAGAGCGACTGGCGCCCCTCGTCGGTGACATACTCGACGCGACCGCCATTGACCAGTACCCGGCAGTGCTGCAGGTAGTAGAGATTGGCCCGCTTGGAGTGCAGGATCGTTTTTAGATCGGAGGGGGTGAAGTCATCCATGACGAGTCCTTACGCTGATGGCCCCCTCTATCCAAGCACTCCTAATCCAACTTCACCACCCTTGCCCCCTAACGCACTGCCTCCACCTTGACCTCCATCATCTTGGCCAGCTCCAGGCGCCTGTCAGGACAGCGACACCAGCCGCTCGCCATGGGGCAGGGTTAAGCTTGAACGACTCGCCTCGAGGCATGGCCATGGGCATTAAAAATATGTTATATCATAACAAAAAATGGAGTCTGCCATGCTCGACCTCTTGCACGGGTGGCTGATCGCCCCCTTCGATTACGCCTTTATGCGCCGGGCCCTGGCGGCCTGCGTGGTACTGGCCCTGACCACGCCGGTGGTGGGAGTGCTGCTGACGCTGCGCGGCATGAGCCTGATGGGCGAGGCACTCTCCCACGCCATTCTGCCGGGGGTGGCCCTGGCCTTCGTGCTGGCGGGCTTCTCCCTGCCCTTGATGATGCTGGGCGGCGTGGCGGCCGGGTTGGTCACGGTCTTGCTGGCGGGGGGCGTCTCCCTGGTGGCCGGCCTCCGGGAGGACGCCGCCATGGCCAGCCTCTTCCTGACGGCCATGGCCGCGGGGGTGATGGGCATCTCGCTGTCCGGCAATGCCCTGGACCTGGGGCATGTGCTGTTCGGCTCGATTCTCGGCGTGGATCGCCAGACGCTGTTGCTAGTGGCCGCGGCCGGCAGCCTGGTGCTGGCGGTGCTGGCCCTGACCTTCCGCATGCTGGTGGTGGAGTGCCTGGATCCCGGCTTCCTGACCCTGCAGGGGCGTCATGCCGGCTGGACCCAGGCGCTCTTCATGGGCCTGGTGGTGATCAGCCTGGTGATCGGCTTCCAGGCCCTGGGCACCCTGATGGCGACGGGCCTGATGTTGCTGCCGGCGGCCATGGCGCGCTTCTGGAGCCAGCGCCTGGAGGGCATGATCGTCATTGCCACGGCCTGGGCCCTGGTCTCGGGCCTGGTGGGGCTGCTGGCCTCCTATCACCTGGCCCTGCCGGCGGGCCCCAGCATCGTGCTGCTGGCCGGCGCCGGCTATGTCGTATCGGTCCTGGTGGGGCCCAAGGGTGGCTGGCTCGCGCACCAACGGCAGTCGCGGCTACGCCGGGCGGTGACGCCATGAGGCCTTCGGGGGCTGCCATTCCGTGCAAAATCCTCGATACTGCCCGCTTTCGGGGCCAAGACCCGGTGCAAGTCGCAGGAAGTCGTGTCATCATTTCCGGCTTTCTTGTTATGTTATATCTACGCTTTTCGGTTGAGAGGGCCGCAGCATGGCACACCGCTCACACCGGCACCGCCAGGAAGGGCCGTGCCATTTCTCATTGATGTCGCTCTCCGCCGGGCGCCGCCTGCTGCTGGCGGCCGCGCCGCTGGCGGCGCTGTGGTTGACGGTCGCCTGGGCCGCGGGATGGTGGGGCTGATGGTTGGCGACGCTTCCAGCCGGCTACGGCTACACGACCTGAGCCTGGCCCAGGCCAAGCGCACCGTGCTCGAGGGGGTCACGGGAAGCTTCCGGGATGGCGCCATCACCGCCCTGATCGGTGCCAACGGCGCCGGCAAGAGCACCCTGATCCAGGGCATCATGGGCCTGCTGGCGCCCATCGCCGGGGGCGTGGAGTGCACGGTGCCCAAGGAGCATCGCGCCTGGCTGCCCCAGCAGCTGGCCCTGGACCTGACCTTCCCGATGAGCGTCGAGGAGCTGGTGATGACCGGCAGTTGGCCCAGCCATGGGGCGCTCAAGGGCTACTGCAAGAACCACTACCGCAAGGGGCGCGAGGTGATGAGCCGGCTGGGCATCTCGCACCTGGCTCACCGCCCGCTGGGCGAGCTCTCCGGCGGCCAGCGGCAGCGCGCCCTGATCGGTCGCACCCTGATGCAGGAGGCCGAGCTGCTGCTGCTCGACGAGCCCTTCGCCAACGTGGACGCCGAGACCGTCGGCGTGATCATGAAGGTGCTGCGCGAGATGGCCGATGCCGGCGCCACCATTATCGTGGTGCTCCACGACATGGAGCAGCTGTCGCGGCTGGCCGATGAGGTGGTGGTGCTGGGTGGCGGCCATGCCCGCTGGACCACGGTGGAGGAAGTCGCCGGCGGCCACGCCGATCGGGTCACGCCGCTCTCCCTGGGGATTCCGGGGGTGCAGGCATGCTAGAGCTCCTGCATGAGTGGTTGATCGCGCCCTTCGACTACGGCTTCATGAGGCGCGCCTTCGTGGCCGGCCTGGCGCTCTCCCTGGCCGCCCCGCCCCTGGGCGTCTTCCTGATGATGCGCGGCATGAGCCTGATCGGCGATGCCATGGCCCACGCCATCCTGCCGGGGGTCGCCCTGGGCTTCCTGCTGGCGGGCTTCTCGCTGCCGGCGATGAGCCTGGGCGGTATCCTCTCGGGGCTGCTGGTGGCGACCCTGGCGGGCAGCGTCTCGCAGATGACCGGCCACCGGGAGGACTCGGCCATGGCCAGCTTCTTCCTGATCTCACTGGCCGCCGGGGTAATGCTGGTCTCCCTGGGCGGCAGCAGCGTCGACCTCACCCATGTGCTGTTCGGCTCCATCCTGGCCGTCAATACCCAGGCCCTGGTGCTGATCACCGCCATCAGCAGCGTCATCGTGCTGACCCTGGCCTGGCTGTTCCGCGCCCTGGTGGTGGAGTGCCTGGACCCGCTGTTCCTGCGCGGCCAGGGCATGCGCAGCGGCCTGGTGCATGGCGTCTTCCTGGGCCTACTGGTGCTCAACCTGACCGCCGGCTTCCAGACCCTGGGCACCCTGATGGCGGTGGGCCTGATGATGCTGCCGGCCACCACGGCACGCTTCTGGAGCAAGCGCCTGGAGGGGCTGATCGGCGTCGCCGTGGTCTGGGCCATGCTGGCCAGCAGCGGCGGCCTGCTGCTGTCGTACCACCTGAGCATCCCCTCGGGCCCGGCGATCATCCTGCTAGCCGGCAGCGGCTACGTGCTCTCCGCCCTGCTGGGTCGCCACCATAGCCTGCTGGCCAAGTACCGCCGGCGGGCCGCCCCCCTGGAAACCGGTGAGGCCGCCTAGGCCTCGCCCCCTAACGTGAAGATAAGGAAGCGAGATATGCGCAAGCCCCTTGCCCTCGGAATGCTGCTGGGTGCCGCCGGGACCCTCGTCACCGCCCCCCTCTACGCCGAGGATCGCCTCTCGGTGGTGGCCAGTTTCAGCATCCTGGCCGATATGGTGGAAAACGTCGGCGGCGAGCACGTCGAGGTGCACGCCCTGGTGGGCCCGGACAGCGACGCCCATGTCTACTCGCCGAGTCCCCAGGATGCCCGCGCCATCGCCGAGGCCGACCTGGTGGTCTTCAACGGCCTGCGCTTCGAGGGCTGGATGGAGCGGCTGATCGACTCCAGCGACTATGCCGGCGCCCTGGTCACCACCACCGAGGGCATCGAGCGACTCGGCTATCAGGGCCACGATCATGGGCATGCGCATGGCCATGATGATCACGACGACCATAACGACCACGGTCACGATG
>NZ_BJUK01000020.1 GCF_007989625.1 Bisbaumannia pacifica | reverse complement strand
GGACGCCCTCCCGGTCGCTGGCGGGACCCAGGGTGGCGACGATCTTGGTGCGGCGCAATGGGGGATGGGGCAGAGCGTTCATGCGGTCCTCGGCAGCACCAGGATGGCGCGGAAGTCGTTGACGTTGGTGCGGGTCGGCCCGGTGATGATCAGGTCGTCCAGCTCGGCGAAGAAGCTGTAGGCGTCGTTGCGCGCCAGGTAGTCCTGCGGCGCCAGGCGCGCCGCCTTGGCGCGGGCCCAGCAGTCGGGACCGAACTGGGCGCCGGCGTTGTCCTCGGAGCCGTCGATGCCGTCGGTGTCGATGGCCAGGGCGTGGATGTCCTCGGCGCCCTTGAGGGCCTCGAAGAGCCCCAAGAGGTACTCGACGTTGCGCCCGCCGCGGCCGTCGCCCTGGACGGTGACGCTGGTCTCGCCGCCGGAGAGGATCAGCAGCGGCTCCTCGATCTCGCCCTGCAGGGTCAGCGCCATGCGCGCCTGGGCACGCCCCAGGTCGCGGGCCTCGCCCTCCAGGTCGTCGCCCAGCACGCGCACCGCCAGGCCGCTCTCCTCGGCGGCACGGCGGGCGGCCTCCAGGGCATCGGCGGCGCGGGCCAGCACCACCTCCTCGTCCCGGGCGAAGCCGGCATCGTCGCGGCGCGGCGCGCTGGTGTCCGCCACCAGGTGACGGCGCACGCTGTCGGGCACCTCGATGGCGTAGCGCTCGAGGATCGCCAGGGCGTCCGCCGGGGTGGAGTCGTCGGGCAGGGTCGGGCCGGAGGCGATCAGGGTGGGATCGTCGCCGGGCACGTCGGAGATCAGGTAGGTGACCACCCGCGCCGGGTGGGCGGCGGCGGCCAGGCGCCCGCCCTTGATGGCGGAGAGGTGGCGGCGCACGGTGTTGATCTCGCGGATCGGCGCCCCGCAGCGCAACAGCGCCTTGTTGAGCTGCTGCTTCTGGTGCAGGGTCAGGCCGGCGGCCGGCAGGGTCATCAGCGCCGAGCCGCCGCCGGAGACCAGGGCGATCACCAGGTCGTCCTCGCCGAGGCCTTCCACCGCCTCGAGCATGCGCCGGGCGGCCTTCTCACTGAGGTCGTCGGGCATCGGATGGGAGGCCTCGAGGACCTCGATGTTCCGGCACTCGGCGCCATGGCCATAGCGGGTGACCACCAGGCCGCTCAGCTCGGCCTCGGGGTAGCGCTGCTGCCAGGCCGTCTCCAGGGCCGCGGCCATGGCCGCGGCGGCCTTGCCGGCGCCGACCACCAGGGTGCGCCCCTTGGGCGGCTCGGGCAGGTTATCGGGCAACAGAGAATCGGGGTGCACGGCGGCAACCGCCGTCTGAGCGAGACGCGACAGCCACTGGCGCGCCGCCTCATGACTCGAAAAGGGAGCGATAGCATTCATCGGCAGACTCCTCACGGAAGCCGCAACGGGCAGGAAAGGGGGAAGAAAAAAGCCGGTGACGGCCAAGGGCCTACCACAGGGAGACCGCCACCGGAGAAGGGCCACATGCGTGGCATGGCAGACGACGACCCGGCGCCTGCCAGTCAGGAACTCGATGGGACGCGGCGAAGGTCGTTTCACCGCGGCCCACCCAATCCCTGGGGGGAGGGCTTACTTGTCGCTGACGCTATGGTCGGCGAGCTTCTCCAGGGCGCGCAGGATGCCGGCGTGATCCCAGTCGGCGCCGCCATGGGCCACGCAGGCCTGGAAGAGTTGCTGGGCATTGGCGGTACCCGGCAGCGACAGGTTGAGGCTGCGGGCGCCTTCCAGGGCCAGGTTGAGGTCCTTCTGATGGAGCTTGATCTTGAAGCCCGGATCGAAGGTGCCGTTGATCATGCGCTCGCCGTGAACGTCGAGGATCTTCGAGGTGGCCAGGCCGCCGAGCAGGGACTCGCGCACCTTGGCCACGTCGGCGCCGGCCTTGGAGGCGAACAGCAGGCCTTCGGCCACCGCCTCGATGGTCAGGGCGACGACGATCTGGTTGGCCACCTTGCAGGTCTGGCCGGCGCCGTGACCGCCGATATGGGTGATGGTCTTGCCCATCACTTCCAGCACCGGCTTGGCGCGGGTGAAGCCTTCCTCGGTGGCACCGACCATGATGGTCAGGGCGGCGTTGATGGCACCGCCTTCGCCGCCGGAGACCGGGGCGTCGACGTACTCGCCGCCGGCCTCCACGATGCGCTTGGCGAACTCCTGGGTGGCGATCGGCGCGATGGAGCTCATGTCGATCACCAGGGTGCCCGGCTTGAGGCCTTCGACCACGCCGTTCTCACCGAACAGCACCAGTTCCACGTCGGGGGTATCCGGCACCATGGTGATGATGACCTCGGCGGCCTCGGCCACCGCCTTGGGGTTGGCCACCACCTGGGCGCCCTTGTCGGCCAGGTCTTGGGGAATCGGGCTGCCGTGCTGCACGGTGAAGATCTCGTGGCCGGCGTCCAGCAGGTGACCCGCCATGGGACGCCCCATGATGCCCAGGCCGATAAAACCGATCTTGCTCATAGTCTCTCTCCTTCTCGTGTCCTGTCGTCGAACAGCGCTTAGCGCACGCTATCCAGCCAGCCCAGGCCTTCCACGGTGGTGGTCTTGGGCTTGTATTCGCAGCCGATCCAGCCGTCGTAACCGAGACGGTCGAGGTGGGCGAACAGGAAGGGATAGTTGATCTCGCCGGTGCCCGGCTCGTGACGGCCCGGGTTGTCGGCGAGCTGCACATGGGCGATGCGTGCCAGGTGCGTCTCCATGGTCGGGGCCAGATCCCCTTCCATGATCTGCATGTGATAGATGTCGTACTGCAGCGCGAGGTTGTCGCTGCCCACTTCGTCGAAGATCGCCAGCGCCTGCTCGGTGCCGTTGAGGAAGAAACCCGGGATATCGCGGGTGTTGATCGGCTCGGCGATCAGGCGGATGCCGGCGGCCTTGAGCTTCTCGGCGGCGAAGCGCAGGTTCTCCACCAGGGTCTGGCGGGCCTGGTCGTCGCTGACGCCCTGCGGCTTGATCCCGGCCAGGCAGTTGACCTGGGTATTGCCGAGGACCTTGGCGTAGTCGATCGCACGGTCGACGCCGGCGCGGAATTCTTCCACGCGATCCGGGTGACAGGCGATGCCGCGCTCGCCGGCGCCCCAGTCGCCGGCCGGCAGGTTGAAGAGCACCTGGGTCAGGCCATTGGCGTCCAGGCGCTGCTTGATCTCGTCGGCGGTGAAGTCGTAGGGGAAGAGGTACTCGACGCCCTGGAAGCCGGCCTTGGCGGCGGCCTCGAAGCGGTCGAGGAAATCCACCTCGGTAAACAGCATGCTGAGGTTGGCGGCAAACTTGGGCATGGTCGGCTCCTGTTGAAACGGGTTTCCGGAACCGCCGCCCGAAGGCGGCGGGATGCCGTCTACTTTAGGTCAAAGAGGCGATGGAAGTCGGCGCATCTTCCTGGTTCTCGGCCAGGGCCTCGAACTCGTTGACGCCGCCCAGGTCGGTGCCCATGGCGATATTGGTGACTCGCTCGAGGATCACCTCGACCACCACCGGGACCCGGTGCTCGGCCATCAGCTTGCGCGCTTCCTCGAAGGCCGGGGCGATGTCCTCGGGCTGGGTGACGCGCAGCGCCTTGCAGCCCAGGCCTTCCACCACGGAGACGTGATCGACGCCGTAGTCGTTGATCTCCGGGCAGTTGACGTTCTCGAAGGAGAGCTGCACGCAGTAGTCCATGTCGAAGCCGCGCTGGGCCTGGCGAATCAGCCCCAGGTAGGAGTTGTTCACCAGCACATGGATGTAGGGCAGCTTGAACTGGGCGCCCGCGGCCAGCTCCTCGATCATGAACTGGAAGTCGTAGTCACCGGAGAGGGCGACGACTTCGGCGTCCGGGTCGGCGCGACGCACGCCCAGGGCGGCCGGAATGGTCCAGCCCAGCGGTCCGGCCTGGCCACAGTTGATCCAGTGACGCGGCTTGTAGACGTGCAGGAACTGGGCGCCGGCGATCTGCGACAGGCCGATGGTGCTGACGTAGCGGGTGTTCTTGCCGAACGCCTTGTTCATCTCTTCGTAGACGCGCTGGGGCTTGACCGGCACGTTGTCGAAGTGGGTCTTGCGCAGCAGGGTGCGCTTGCGCTCCTGGCACTCCTCGGCCCACTGGCTGCGATCCTTCAGCTTGCCCGCGGCCTTCCACTCCTTGGCCACCTCGATAAACAGCTCCAGGGCCGCCTTGGCGTCGGAGACGATGCCGTAGTCCGGGCCGAAGATGCGCCCGACCTGGGTCGGCTCGATATCCACGTGCACGAACTTGCGGCCTTCGGTGTAGGTGGAGATCTCACCGGTGTGGCGGTTGGCCCAGCGGTTACCGATGCCCATCACGAAATCGGAGGCCAGCATGGTGGCGTTGCCGTAACGGTGGGAGGTCTGCAGGCCCACCATGCCCGCCATCAGCGGGTGGTCATCGGGGATGGTGCCCCAGCCCATCAGGGTCGGGATGACCGGCACGCCGGTGAGTTCGGCGAACTCGGTGAGCAGGTCGCTGGCGTCGGCGTTGATCACGCCACCGCCGGAGACCAGCAGCGGGCGCTCGGATTCGTTGAGCAGCTCCAGGGCCTTCTCGGCCTGGGCGCGGGTCGCGGCGGGCTTGTAGACCGGCAGCGGCTCATAGGTGTCCGGATCGAACTCGATTTCGCTCATCTGCACGTCGATGGGCAGGTCGAGCAGCACCGGGCCCGGGCGCGAGGAGCGCATCAGGTGGAAGGCCTGCTGGAAGGCACGCGGCACCTGGGCCGGCTCCAGCACGGTGATGGCCCACTTGGTGACCGGACCGGCGATCTCCTGGATGTTGACCGCCTGGAAGTCTTCCTTGTGCAGCTTGGCCCGCGGCGCCTGGCCGGTGATGCAGAGGATCGGAATGGAGTCGGCGCTGGCGGAGTAGAGGCCGGTGATCATGTCGGTGCCGGCGGGGCCGGAGGTGCCGATGCACACGCCGATATTGCCCGGCTGGGTGCGGGTGTAGCCCTCGGCCATGTGCGAGGCGCCCTCGACGTGGCGAGCCAGGACATGATCCACGCCGCCGACCTTGCGCAGGGCGGCATAGAAGGGGTTGATGGCGGCGCCGGGCACGCCGAAGGCGACATCGACGCCCTCTTTCTTCAAAACGTGAACGGCGGCTTCTGCTGCGGTCATCTTGGCCACGACGATTCCTCCTCGGTGACACGGTAATCAGGGTTCTTGCCATTCAAGGTAGGCGGGCGCCGCCGCGCTGTCAATATTTTATGGAAGACATTTCCACAAAAAATACATTCATGGCAAAAAAGCCATTAAAATCATTGATATATATCTACATGGAAATTCATGAAAAGGCTTTGTTTCGACGGACGGAGACGACCAATATCCGGGCACGCCGAAGGGGCCGACGGGAAGTCCCGCCGGCCCTTCGAGGCTAACTAGAGAGGCACTCAGTCGAGGGTGACGCGAACCGCCAGCGGATGCTCGTCGCAGTTGTTGCCGGCGCCGCCCCGGTCGACCACCAGGAACTCGCCCTCACGCTCCAGCACCGACTGGATGGCATGCCAGGTCCCGGCGCGGTAGTTGACGCCCTGACGGCCGTCGGTGACGAAGGCGCGCACCTCACTGGGGTCGATCTTGTCCCCCGGCGGGGCCACCACCACCAGGAAGCGCTCCTCGTGCAGCGGCACGAAGGCCTGACTGCCCTGGGGGTGACGCTCCAGGAAGTCGAGGGTCAGGGGCACCTCCACCGGCTGGCTGACGAAGATGCTGATCAGCGCCCGGGCCTCCTCGCCCAGGGTCTCCACCTTGGCCAGGTCGTGGTAGCGCTTGGTGCGCCCGGCGTTGATGGGGAAGAAGTCGGCGCCCCGGGTATCGATGACGTCACCGAAGGGGGCGAAGGCCTCCCGGGTGAGCGGTTGGGCGGTGAGTTCCAGCATCACGTCCTCCTCGTGACTCAACGCTGCAGGCCGCGATAGGCGGCGGAGGCATTGAGCTTCATATGACGGTTGACGTCCTTGTAGAGCAGGTAGCGGAACGGGCCCGGGCCACCGGCATAGCAGGCCTGCGGGCAGAAGGCGCGCAGCCACATGTAGTCACCGGCTTCCACCTCGACCCACTCCTGGTTGAGGTGATAGACCGCCTTGCCCTCGAGCACATAGAGGCCGTGCTCCATGACGTGGGTCTCGTCGAAGGGGATCACGCCGCCGGGCTGGAAGGTGACGATATTGACGTGCATGTCGTGACGCATATCGGACTGGTCGACGAAACGGGTAGTCACCCACTTCTCGTCGGTGTCCGGCATGGGAATCGGCTCGACGTCGTTCTCGTTGGTGACGAAGGCCTCCGGCGCCTCGATGCCCTCGACGAACTCGTAGGCCTTGCGGATCCAGTGGAAACGCACCGCGGCATCGCTCTCGTTGCGCAGGGTCCAGTCGCTGCCCGGCGGAATAAAGGCGTAGCCACCCGGCTGCATCACATGCTTCTCGCCACCCAGGGTCAGTACCATCTCGCCCTCGACCACGAAGAGCACGCCCTCGGCGCCCTCGTCCAGTTCCGGCTTGTTGCTACCGCCACCGGGAGAGACTTCCACGATGTACTGGGAGAAGGTCTCGGAGAAGCCGGTCATCGGACGCGACAGCACCCACAAGCGGGTGTTCTCCCAGAACGGCAGGTAGCTGGCGACGATGTCCCGCAGCACGCCCTTGGGAATGATGGCGTAGGCCTCGGTGAAGACGGCGCGATCGGAGAGCAGCTGGGTCTGGGGCGGATGGCCGCCCTGGGGAGCGTAATAGGTATTACGAGCCATGGTGTGTCCTCGTTGGTTGGGATTAACCGCTCTCTGCGATGCAACAGGCATCCGGCGGTGGCATTCAGGCCGCCCCGCCGAACCGGCAGATTGCGGCAAAAAATATCTGGAAACTATTTCCAATTTAAGCTTCAATCGGAGTCAAGGCAAGGCCGCAAATAGTCCGTATATAAGATTAGCCATAACGGATCGGCACTTTGCCCCGCCCCTGGCCAGCCCCGTGGCTGCCCAGGGAAAGGAGCGACACAGAAGCGCTCCCTTAGAGGGCCTAGCTGCATAGGCCCTCGAGCACACCTCAAGAAACAACAAAATGAGGCAATATCATGTCCGAGAACTCTTCCAGCGCGACCAAGGCGACAGCCGCCAAGTCATCCGGCTGGCGCATACCGCATATCTACGTGATTCTGGTGATCTTTATCGCCCTGGCGGCGATCGCCACGCACTTCGTTCCGGCCGGCCAGTTCGAGCGCATCCCCGGCCCCAATGGACGCATCACCATCGATGCCGAGTCCTTCCAGTACGTGGACTCGAATCCCGCAGGCATCGTCGATTTCATGCTGGCCATACCCAATGGCCTGATGAGCGCCGGCGAGGTGGTATTCTTCACCTTTATGATCGGCGGCATGTTCATGGTGCTGCGTCGCACCGGCATCATCGAGATCGGCGTCGACAAGCTGAGCCGGCGCTTCGCCAACCAGAGCCTGTTGATGATCCCGGTGCTGATGACAGTCTTCGCCGCGGTGGCAACCATCATTGGCACTCAGGAGCTTGCCTTGGTCTACGTGCCAGTGATCCTGCCGCTGATGATCGCCCTGCGCTTCGACTCGGTGACCGCCGCCGCCGTGGCCCTGTGCGCCACCACGGCCGGCTTCTCCACCGGCATTCTCAACCCCATCAACACCGGCCTCGGGCAGCAGCTCTCCGACCTGCCGCTCTATTCGGGGTTCGGCCTGCGCGCCGCCGCCTTCGCCGTGGTGCTCGGGGCAGGTATCTTTTTCGTGATGCGCTATGCTCGCAAGGTCCGCGAAAACCCCGACCTCAGCCTGATGGCCGGTGACGATGACGAGGCGGAGAAGCGCCGCCTCTACCTGCACGCCAGCGACGAGGGCGCCCTGGCCGCCAACGGCCGCCAGAAGCTGGCCGCCATCGCCACCTTCGCCTTCTTCGGCCTCCTGGTCTATGGCGTACTTCGCCAAGGCTGGTTCATGATGGAAATGGCGGGGCTGTTCATCCTCATGGGCATCGTCGTGGGCATGATCGCCGGCCTGACCACAGAGGACATCTGTGAGGCCTTCAACAAGGGGTTCCGCGACGTACTGGTCGGGGCCATGATCGCCGGCGTAGCCCGCGGCGTTGCCGTCGTCCTGGAGGGTGGCCAAATCATGGACACCCTGGTCATGGGCCTCGGCAGCCTGGTCGGCGAATTGCCTTCCCTGCTCTCCGCCATCGGTATGTACTTCGCTCAGCTCGGCTTTAACTTCGTGGTTCCTTCCGGCAGCGGCCAGGCCCTGGTCACCATGCCGATCATGGCACCGCTTTCCGACCTGATCGGGGTGACCCGTCAGACCGCGGTACTGGCCTACCAACTCGGCGACGGCATGGGCAATATCCTCTACCCGACCTCCGGCTACTTCATGGCCACCCTGGCCATCGCCGGCGTGCCCTGGCAGAAATGGGTGAAATTTTTCTTCCCGCTGTTCTGCGTCTGGGTAGTGATCGCCCTGGGCTTCTTGGCCTTCGCACAGGCCACCCAGTGGGTCGGCTGATCGCCTGACGCACCACCCGCCTTGCCACCAGCATGCCCCGCCCGGCCCCGCCGGGCGGGGCATGCTGGTTTCGGGAGGCGCCATCATCGGAGGCCGACCTCAGCGTGCCGCCGGGTGGTGCTCGGCCCAATGGCGGGCGATATCCACGCGGCGCGTGACCCAGACCCGGTCATGGGCCTCGATATGGTCGAGGAAGCGCTGCAGGGCGCGGAAGCGGCCCGGACGTCCCAGCAGGCGACAGTGCATGCCGATGGAGAGCATCTTCGGCGCCTCCTCGCCCTCCGCGTAGAGCACGTCGAAGGCGTCACGCAGGTAGCTGAAGAAGTGGTCGCCGGTATTGAAGCCCTGGGGCGTGGCGAAGCGCATGTCGTTGGTGTCCAGGGTGTAGGGCACCACCAGGTGGGAGCGGGCCTCGCCCTGGCTGTCGCGCTCGGTGGTCCAGAACGGCAGGTCGTCGCCGTAGTAGTCGCTGTCGTAGAGGAAGGAGCCCTCGTCGAGCACCAGGCGCCGGGTGTTGGGGCTGTCGCGGCCGGTATACCAGCCCAGCGGCTTCTCGCCGTAGAGGTTCTGGAAGATCTCGATGGCGCGCTGCATATGCTCGCGCTCGACGCTCTCCGGCACGTTCTGGTAGTGGATCCAGCGCAGGCCGTGACAGGCGATCTCGTGGCCCAGTTCCTTGAAGGCGTGGGCCACCTCCGGGTGGCGCTCCAGGGCCATGGCGACGCCGAACACGGTCAGCGGCAGGCCGCGGCGCTCGAACTCCTTGAGGATGCGCCAGACGCCGACCCGGGAGCCGTACTCGTAGATCGACT
Organism: Bisbaumannia pacifica; assembly: GCF_007989625.1. Classification (GTDB taxonomy): domain Bacteria; phylum Pseudomonadota; class Gammaproteobacteria; order Pseudomonadales; family Halomonadaceae; genus Bisbaumannia; species Bisbaumannia pacifica. The sequence goes on along the minus strand of NZ_BJUK01000020.1, from coordinate 58,471 downwards.
CCATGCTCAGGTGGCGCTCCGGGTAGGCCTCGGCACCGACGATCTCGGAGAGGAACTTCTCGGAGTGGCTGTCACCGTGCAGCACGCAGTTCTCGCCGCCCTCTTCGTAGTTGAGGACGAACTGCACGGCGATCTTGGCCTTGCCGGGCCAGTTGGCGTGCACCGGATCACGGCCGTAGCCGATCAGGTCACGGGGATAGTCGCTATTAGGCGTTACGCTCATGGCTGACCTTTCCTGATTGTTCTGCGTTGGCCCGGCCTCCGGGGGACAGAAGCGAGCAACAGTTTATGTATACAATAAGAAGATAGAGTGTATCCAGCTAGCTTTCAAGTCTCGGATGTCTCGGCTTTCCCCCCGGAGACCTGCCCAGGGGCGCCGAGGCGCATCAGGGCCAGGGACTGGGCCAGGGCCGCATCGAAGGCATCCAGCAGGCGGCAGCCCGGCGGCGCCGGCAAGCGGGCCGCGAAGCCGGCGAAGGCCGCGCCGCCGATAATCACCACCGGCGGCGCGGCGCGCCGCTGCAACCCCTCCAGGGCCTCCATCAACCGCTCGCTCACCTGCTCTTGGCGAAGCGGCAGCGCCAGGTCCTCGACCCGCACCGGCACGATCTCCAGGCAGTGGTGGGCCACCCCCAGGGCATGCAGGCGCTCCTCGATCATCCGCGGCCAGCGCAGCCCGGGAGTCACGATGGCGAAACGCTCCCCCAGCTGCAGGGCGCAGAGCACCGAGGCCTCCAGCATGCCCAGCACCGGTACCGGACTGATCTCGCGCACCGCCTCCAGCCCCGGCTCGCCGAAGCAGCCCAGCAGGATGGCATCCGCCGCCAGGTCGCCCCGCGCCAGGTGCGCCTCTACCCGGCCCAGCGTATGGGCGGCGGTCAGGGCACAGTCGCGGCGCGAGCCGATATAAGGCACGCCCTCCGCGGTGGTCTCCTCGATGACCGTCACCGCCGCGCCCAGCCACTGCCGGGCGCGACTCGCCAGGGTCGCGGTCATGGCGGCATTGCTATTGCCGTTGAGCAGCAGCAGACGCATTCCTCTCTCCTCTTTATCTTCTCCGAGTGGCAGGCCGCCCACATGGGAGGGCCGCCCCTCTAGGATTGATCTTTGTATACAAAAAATTCAAGCGATTTTTTGTCCGCCACGCCAGTTCCGCCAACGCAGCGGCCGGAATACGCCTCGCCGCGAAATGACGCCCGTCGATGAGCACACTGTATACAAATAATTGTATACATCACGCCCTATCCTCGGTCGACAGGCCGCGTTTTTTTCGCCGAATACGACCTAAGTCTAGTCAAAAAATAATCAATCATACTTAATAAAACAGAGATAATTACCTGTTCTTAAAGGAAATGTTTAAGTGATTCGCAAGAATGTCCAGCGACTTGCGATCAGGGCCTCGCCGACCTATTTTGTGTACAAAACAATAATTCCTTGTCCACAAACCGCGAGGCCCACCATGCAGCTACGCCTGATCAACCCCAACACCACCGCCGGCATGACCGCCACCATCGGTGAGGCGGCGACGCGCATCGCCGCCCCTGGCACCCATATCATCGCCACCCAGCCCGCCGCCGGGCCGGTCTCCATCGAGAGCCACTTCGACGAGGCGGTGGCCGCGGTGGGCGTCCAGGAGGAGATCCTCGCCGGCGAGCGGGAGGGGACCGACGCCTATATCATCGCCTGCTTCGGCGACCCGGGACTGCTGGCGGCCCGCGAACTGACCCGCGCCCCGGTGATCGGCATCGCCGAGGCGGCCTTCCATATGGCCAGCCTGATCAGCACCCGCTTCTCGGTGGTCACCACCCTGGGACGCACCGCCATCATCGCCGAGCATCTGCTGGCCCAGTACGGCTTCGCCCATCACTGCCGGCGGGTGCGGGCGGCGGAGATTCCGGTGCTCGACCTGGAGGAAGACGGCGAGGCCGCCGTGGCGCGCATTATCGACGAGGGGCGCCGGGCCAAGGCGGAGGATGGCATCGGCGCCATCGTGCTGGGCTGTGGCGGCATGGCCGACCTGACCGCCGAGATCACCGAGGCGGTAGGGCTGCCGGTGGTGGAAGGCGTCACCGCGGCGGTCAAGCTGGCCGAGGCCCTGGTGGGGCTGAGGCTCGGCACCAGCAAGCATGGCGACCTGGCCTTCCCGCGCCCCAAGGCCTTCACCGGTCGTTTCGAACACTTCTCGGGGCTGACCCCGGCGGCCTGAGCCTTGCCATCGACGACGTAACAACAACAACCGTCCCAAAAACCGCGAGGACACTATCATGAACAAGAGCGACTCCCTGCAGGCCGAAGCCATGCCCGTCACTCCCGAGCTATCCGCCGGCGCCGCCGGCAAGGCGCCCGGCGAGGAATCCCTGGCGCCCCAACAGACCCGCATCATGGGCCGCGCCTCCTATTTCCTGGCCTGGTTCGGCGGCTGCGTCTCCATCGGCACCTTCGCCATGGGCTCCAGCGTGGTGGGTACCCTGAACCTGATCCAGGCCACCGTGGCCATCGCCATCGGCTGCTTCGTGATCGGCATCGCCCTGGCCCTGAACGGCGCCGCCGGCTACAAGTACGGCATTCCCTTCATGGTCCAGGCCCGCGGCGCCTTCGGCTTCGCCGGCACGCGCCTGCCGGGCCTGGTGCGGGCGGTACCGGCCATCGTCTGGTACGGCTTCCAGAGCTGGATCGGCGCCGGGGCCCTGAACATGGTCTCGACGACCCTGTTCGGCTTCGACAATCTGATCTTCTACTTCGTCACCTTCCAGTTCCTGCAGATCGGCCTGTCGGTGATGGGCTTCCAGGGCATCAAGTGGCTGGAGAACGTGGGCAGCGCCTTTATCCTCGCCTCCCTGGCCTATATGTTCTATGCCACGGTGCAGCGCTACGGTGACGAGCTCTCCGCCAACCTGCTGACCATGGAAGGCTCCTGGGGCCTGCCCTTCTGGGGCGCCACCATGCTCTTCCTGGGCATCTACAGCACCATGATGCTCAACGTCAGCGACTACTCCCGGGAGCACAAGCAGGGCACCGGGGCCGGCCTGCTGACCACCATCTACGCCATGTCGATCCTGCCCTGCACCCTGTTCATGGGCCTGATCGGCTTCATGGTCTCCGAGGCCACCGGCACCGCCGACCCCATCCAGGTCTTCACCAATGCGGTGGACAATACTCCGCTGCTGATGGCTACCCTGCTGTTTATCGCCTTCGCCCAGGTCACCACCAATGTGCTCAACAACGTGGTGCCGCCCACCTATGTGCTGATGGACGTCTTCAAGATGAAGTTCCGCACCGCCACCATCCTGGTGGGGCTGCTGGCCTTCGCGACCTTCCCCTGGAAGCTGGTGCAGCCGGATTCCGCCGCCGGCCTGCAACTCTTCGTGCAGACCTATTCCGCCTTCCTGGGGCCGATCTTCGCCATCCTGGTGGTGGACTACTTCCTGATTCGTCGCCGCACCCTGGACCTGGACAAGCTGTATGACGAGAACGGCCCCTATCGGGGCGTCAACGTGGCGGCATTGATCGCCACCGTCGTGGGCATCGTCGCCGCCCTCAGCTTCTCCTCCGTCTCCTGGTACGCCAGCCTGATTCCGGCCGGTGCCACCTACTACCTGCTGATGACGCACTGGGCCCCCTGCCAGCGCTTCCGTCAGTAAGCCCGATACGACGGCTCGGCCAGGCCGGGCCGTCGCCACAACAACGACAATGGTGACCCCGATGAAAGAGAGCGACCTGGATATCCAGACGATCGACCCGAGCCTCTATAACGAGGACCTGGCCCCGCTGAAGCACAAGGATCGCAACTGGGGGGCCTTCGAGATCTTCAATGTGTGGTCCAACGACATCCAGAGCCTGTTCGGCTACACCCTGGCCGCCTCGCTGTTTCTGACCTACGGGCTGAATGGCTGGGCGGTGATGGCGGCGATCATCCTCGCCGGGGTGATCGTCATGTATCTGGTCAACCTGACCGGCAAGCCCAGCGTCAAGTACGGCATCCCCTTCCCGGTGATGATTCGCGCCAGCATGGGGGTGCGCGGCGCCAACCTGCCGGCCCTGCTGCGCGCCATCATCGGCATCTTCTGGTACGGGGTGCAGACCTATTTCGCCTCCACGGCGGTGGCGCTGCTGATCACCGCCCTGTTCGGCGGCGGCGACGGCAGCACCTTCCTGGGGCTCTCGGGGGTGGCCTGGCTGGCCTTCGTGATCGTCTGGCTGTTCCAGATCGCGATCTTCTGGGCCGGCATCGAGCGTATCAAGCACTTCCTCAACTGGGCCGGCCCGATGGTCTATGTGGTGATGCTGGTGCTGATGGTCGTGGTCTGGGTCCAGGCCGGCGGCGACCTGCTGCCCGCGGTGAGCTCCATCTTCAGCGCCGATGAGGAACGCAGCGGCAGCGCCGTGGCGGCCTTCCTGGCCATCGTCGGCACCATGGTCGCCTACTTCGCCGCCGTGGTGATCAACTTCGGCGACTTCACCCGTTTCGTGAAGAGCGAGCGGCAGATGAAGCTGGGCAACCTGCTGGGGCTGCCGCTGAACGTGGCCTTCTTCTCGTTTATCGCCCTGATCATCACCGCCGGTACCCTGGTGCTGTTCGGCGAGGCGCTGACCAACCCGGCGGATATCGTCGAGCGGGTCGACTCCCTGCCGCTGACCATCGTCGCCGCCCTGACCTTCTTCGCCGCCACCGTGGGCATCAACCTGGTGGCCAACTTCATCCCGCCGGCCTATGACCTGGCCAACCTCTTCCCCAGCAAGATCAGCTTCAAGGTGGGCGGCCTGATCACCGCCGTGCTGGCCTTCTTCGTCGGCGCGCTGTGGGTCTCGGTGATCAGCCAGATCGGCGTGCCGGGCTTCGTCAATGCCCTGGGGGCCGTCGTCGCGCCCTTCTACGGCATCATCGTGGTGGACTACTACCTGATCAAGCGCCAGACGCTGAACATGCAGGATCTCTTCTCCTCAGCGGAGGGCGGCCGCTACCACTACCTCAAGGGCTGGAACCAGCGCGCCCTGATCGCCTTCGCTGGCGCGGCGCTGTTCTCGATCTCCACCGTGCTGGTGCCGGCGCTCTCCGGCCTCGGCGGCTACGGCTGGCTGCTGGGGGCCGCGCTGGGCGGGCTCTTCTACTACGGCCTGATGCGCCGGTTCCGCGCCGTGCCGGCCATCTCCCACTCCTGATCCTCCACCCCACGACGACGCAGGCCCCGGGCACTTGCCCGGGGCCTGCGTCGTCGTGGAGCGGCGAGGTCATTCGGAGAAGATCTGGTGCAGGTCCGGATGCTCCTCCTCCTCCTCGGTGATCGCCAGGGAGGCCTCGATGGCCCTGAGGTGGCGACTCATGAAGGCCTTGGCCCGCTCGCCGTCGCCCTCCTCCAGAAAGCCGATCAGGTCGTCGTGATCGTGGGACTCGCAGCCCAGGTGGCCGGTATTGCCGTAGACCGCCAGGATCAGCGACGAGCGGGAACAGAGGCGCCCCACGAACTCGGCCAGGGTGGCGTTGCCGGAGAGCCGCGCCAGGCGCTCGTGGAAGGCGGCGGAGAGCTTGATGGCCACGCTCTGCTCGCCGGCGCGCAGGGCCTCCAGCTCGCGGCGAATATTGTCGCGCAGGTCACGGACGTCGGCGGCGGTGATACGCCGCGCCACCTCGGGCATCAGGCCGCACTCCACCATCTGGCGGGCGGCGAAGACCTCCTTGGCCTCCTCGGCGGTGGGCCGGGTGACGCTGGCACCGCGCCGCGGGGTCAGCGTCACCAGTTGTTCCAGGGCCAGGCGCTGGAGGATCTTGCGGATCCCGGTGCGGCTGACGCCGAACACCTCGGCGAGGGCATCCTCGCGCAGGCGCGCCCCCGGCTTGAGGCGATGCTCGATGATGGCATCGCTGATGGTGCGATAGATCTCGTCGTGCCGCTTGGCGCCATCACCATTCTTGCCCAGGCGACGCTTGGGTCGCTCATCGGCCTTGGTCGGCATCGGTGTGTGTTCCGTCATGGTCGACGACTCTCCAGATCGACTGCCCTCATCTTGCTGCCCATTGTATACGCTTTTGCCGGCCACGGACGACAGTGGCCCGCCGGAGGGCGGGCCACTGTCGCGGGGCACGGCATGGGCCGCAGGCGGAGGGGGATTACTCCTGCCAGGCGGCGATGACGGCGCGCTCCTCGTCGGTCATCTGGGTCATATTGCCCAGCGGCATGTAGTTGCTGCCCACCACCTGCTTGATCTGGGCAATGCTGTTGAGGATGTTCTCGTCGCTGTCATAGGTGATCCCCGCCGGGGCCGAGTTGAAGCTGGGGTGGCTCGGCTCACGGGAGTGGCAGGTCACGCAACGCTCGTTGATGATGCCACTGACTTCCGCGACGCTCGGCCCGTCACCGGCCGCCGCCACATCGGTACCCCCCGCCGGCGCACTGCTCGGCGCGGCGACCCAGACGCTGATCAGGATCAGCACCACGCCCGCCGCCGGATAGGCCGGCTTGATCTGGCCGGAGTGCATCAGCACGAAGAACTGACGGATCAGGGCGCCGGCGAAGATGAACAGCGTCATGATCACCCAGGCCAGCTCATGGGCGTAGAGGAAGGAGTAGTGGTTGCTGATCATCAGCAGCACCACCGGCAGCGTGAAGTAGGTGTTGTGCACCGAGCGCTGCTTGCCGCGCTTGCCATCGATGGGGTTCGGGGTCTCGCCGGCCTTGAGCGCCTTCACCATGCGCCGCTGGCCCGGGATGATCCAGAAGAAGACGTTGGCGGACATGGCGGTGGCCATCACCGCGCCGGTCAGCAGGAAGGCGGCCCGGCCGGAGAAGATATGCACGCTCAGGTAGGCGACCACCACCATCATCACCGCCACGGCGATACTCAGGACGCCATCGCGCTCCATGTTCGGGCTGATGCGCTTGCACAGCTCGTTGTAGACCACCCAACCGCCGAGCAGGAAGAGCAGCGCCATGACGTTGGCCTGCCAGCCGGTCATGTTGGCGGCCCACTCCCAGGCGCTATTGGGATTGACCAGGTAGAAGCTGGGGTTGGCCATATACAGCAGGGTGAAGAGCGCGAAGCCCGACAGCCAGGTGGTATAGGACTTCCAGAACGACCAGTGCAGGTCGTCGGGGAGCTTTTCCGGGCTGGTGGCGTACTTCTGGTTGTGGTAGAAGCCGCCGCCGTGCACGGCCCACATCTCGCCGAACACACCCTTCTTGCGGCAGGCCTCGTCCTTGGGCGTCTTCAGCCCGTTATCCAGCATCACGAAGTAGATCGATTCACCGATCCAGGCCACCGCGGCGATGACGTGGAGCCATCGCAGCAGCATATTGGCAAACTCGAGGAGATACGCGTCCATAACTCAGCGCTCGCTTTGTGCGGTTGTTGTAGGTCGATTCAGGGGGAAGAAGTCGACGGGAAACTCAGCTGCCCCGGTAGGTGGAGAAGCTATAGGGAGCCAGCAGCAGCGGCACATGGTAGTGCTCGTCCGCGTTGGCGACGCCGAAGCGCAGCGGGATACGGTCGAGGAAGCGCGGCTTGGGACCGGCCACCCCTTCCCGATCCAGGTAGTCCCCGGCATGGAAAAGCAGCTCATATTCGCCCACGGTAAGGGCATCGCCCTCGAGGATGGGGGCATCGCAGCGGCCATCGTCGTTGGTCACCGCCTCGCCGATGCGCACGCGCTGGTCGCCTTCGATACGGAAGACCTCGATGCGGATACCGTGGCCAGGCCGGCCCTTGGCAGAGTCCAAGACGTGGGTGGTTACGCGTCCCATGTGTCTCTCCTGTTGTGGTCATGGCACCGCTGGGCGGCGCGGCTGAAGGACAGGGCCGGGGCGGTGGTGCCCACCGGGTGACCGGCCCGAATTCTATGGTTACAGTTTTAGCCTCAAATGGAGTACATTTCAAAGAGTTTTTGTATACAGTAGATGTAGCGTATTATGGGCCCCTCTGCCTCCCAAGGAGAAAACAATGAGTGACAAGACCCTGAACCCCCGCCCCAGCAGCATGGACCGCGCCACCTTCGTGGCCCAGTTCGGCGAGATCTACGAGCACTCTCCCTGGGTCGCCGAACTGACCTGGGAGGCCGGCCTCGGCGCCGAGCAGGACACCCCGGAGGGCCTGGCCGCCGCCATGGGCAAGGTCCTCGACGAGGCCAGCGCCGAGCGCCAGCTGGAAGTGGTGCGTGCCCACCCGGACCTGGCCGGCAAGGCGGCCCTGGCCGGCGAGCTCACCGATGACTCCACCAGCGAGCAGGCCGGCGCCGGCCTCGACCAGTGCACCCCCGAGGAGCTGGCCCGCTTCGAACGCCTCAACAACGCCTACAAGGAGCGTTTCGGCTTCCCCTTCGTGATGGCCGTCAAGGGCAGCAACCGCCACCTGATCCTGGCCGCCTTCGAGGAGCGCCTGGAGAACAGCGCCGAGGAAGAGCGCCGCACCGTGGTGGAACAGATCAACCGTATCGCCCTGTTCCGCCTGCAGGCCCGCGCCGAGCAGCAATAAGCCGACGGTGCCGCCCGGAAAGTTTAGTGGAAGGGTTTTCCGTTACCACGACAGGGCGGCGCCGAGGGTGTATCCTAGGCGCCATCGCAGTTTGGTGACGGAGAACGAGGCGTGACCGAGAGCAAACGCAAGACGGTAGGCCGACCGGCCGGGAGCGGCAAGAGCAGCGGCGGACACAGTCAGTCGCTGGTGCGCGGCCTGAATATCCTCGAGGGGCTGGCCGCCGCCCCCATGGGCCTGGCGCTGTCCGATATCGCCCAGATCGTCGGCCTGGCCCCCTCCACCACCCACCGCCTGCTCCAGGCCCTGCACCAGCAGGGCTTTATCACCCAGGACACCGAGCTGGGCCTGTGGAAGGTGGGGGTCAAGACCTTCCAGATCGGCAACACCTTCCTCGAGGCCCGCGACTTCGTGGCCACCGCCCGCCCCTTCCTGCGTCGCCTCACCGAGGAGAGCGGCGAGTCCGCCAACCTGGGCATCCGCGACGACGGCATGGCGGTGTTCCTGGCCCAGAGCGAATCGCCGCAGATGATGCGCATGATCACCCGCCTCGGCTCCCGGGCGCCCATGCACGCCTCCGGCGTCGGCAAGGCGCTGCTGGCCTGGCTGCCGGACAAGGAGGTGGAACGCATCCTCCAGGCCCGCGGCCTGCCCCGGGTCACCGCCAATACCATCGACACCCCGGCGCGGCTGCGCGAGGCCCTGGCGGAGATTCGTCGCCAGGGTTATGCCTGCGATCGGGAGGAGCATGCGGTGGGCCTGCACTGCGTGGCGGCCACCATCCATGACGAACAGGGCAACGCCCTGGCGGGCATCTCGGTCTCCGGCCCCATGGCACGGATTCCCGAATCGCGCCTGGCGGAGCTCGGCGGCCTGGTCAGCCGCGCGGCGCGGGAGATTACCGCGCAGATCGGCGGCAAGCAGCCCAGCCCCGAGGAGTTCTAAGCGTCTCCGAAGGGGAGGTTACCGCCCTCTCCAGCAGGACTCGGCGGCAAGCCACCCAGCCACGAGGATTTCTAAGCGTCTCCGAGGGGGAGGTTACCGCCCTCTCCAGCAGGACTCGGCGGCAAGCCACCCAGCCACGAGGCGTTCTAGCGTCTCCGAGGGGGAGGTTACCGCCCTCTCCAGCAGGACTCGGCGGCAAGCCTCTCAGCCCCGAAGCGTTTTCGCCTCATCGCCATCCTGGCAAGACGCCGCGCCTCTCTGGGCGCGGCGTCTTGCGTTGGCGAGTCATGCCCGATCGCGGCGTTACGGCTTCACCGCCAATAGCTCCAGCCAGTGGCGCACCGGCAAGGGGCTGGCCGCCGCCAGGTGCGTCTGGCAGCCGATATTGGCGGTGACGACCCACTCGGGGTCTCCGGCCTGGAGATGACGCAGCTTGTCGTCCCGCAGCCGGGTCGCGAGCTCCGGCTGGAGCAGCGAGTAGGTGCCCGCCGAGCCACAGCAGAGCCCGGCGTCCGCCACCGGCGTCAGCTCGAACCCCAGGGCGCCCAACAATGCCTCGACCCGCCCACCCAGCCGCTGACCATGCTGCAGGGAGCAGGGCGACTGGAAGGCGAGGCGGCGCGGCGCATCAGGGGCCGGGGCGAGCCGTGACCGCTCGTCTTCCAGCAACTCTAGGGGGTCTCGGACCTTGGCCGCGACGCGCGCGGCCTGCTGCGCATAGTCCGGATCCTCGGCCAGCAGCACGCCCACCTCCTTGAGCTGGGCACCGCAGCCGCTGGCGCTGACCAGGATCGCCTCGGTACCGGCCTCCAGGGCCGGTCGGCACAGATCAACGAGGCGGCGCAGCCGCCGGCGGGCCACCTCGGGGGCCCCCAGGTGCTGGTCCACGGCGCCGCAGCAACCGGCCAGCGGCACGGCATCGATGCCCAGGCCGTCGAGCAGGGTCGCCAGGCGGGGATCGAGCCCCGGTGCCAGGGCCGGCTGCACGCAGCCGGTCATCACCGCCACCCGACGGCGCCCGCCTTGAGCCCGGGGCCAGGGCTGCGCTGCCTCCCGGGGAGGCACCTTGGCGGCCAGGGTGCCGGGCAGCAGCGGTCGCGCCAGCCGTCCCAGGCCCAGCAGGGTGGCGAAGAGCCGGCGCCGGGGCAGCACCTGGCGCAGGCCCCAACGCAGCCAGCGCGCCGGCGCCGGAGGCGGCGCCTGCTCGGCGACGATCTCGCGGCCCAGGTCCGCCAGGCGATGGTAAGGCACCCCCACCGGGCAAGCGCTCTCGCAGGCCCGGCAGGTCAGGCAGCGATCCAGGTGACGCCCCAGCTCGGGGGTGGCCGGGGCCCCCTCCAGCACCTGCTTGACCTGGTAGATGCGCCCCCGGGGGCTGTCGCGCTCGTCGCCCAGCAGCCGATAGGTGGGGCAGGCGGGCAGGCAGAAGCCGCAGTGGGTGCACTGGCGCAGGATCGCCTCCGCCTCCTCGCCCCGAGGGGTCGTCGCCAGGGGCTCGGCGAGTCGGGTCTGCATGGCGAAACCTCCTAGAGTTCCGGGTAATGGATGCCGGGATTGAACAGCCCCTCGGGATCGAAGGCGGCCTTGAGGCGACGCTGCAGGGCCAGCAGGGGCGGCGCCAGGGGAGCGAAGACCGGCGCCCTCGGGTCGCCGCCGCGCCAGCGGCTGGCCTGGCCCCCCAGCCGGGCGGCCTCGGCGAAGACCGCCTCCGCCGGCGCCTCGCCGCGCCACCACCACTGGCGACCGCCCCACTCCACCAGGCCTTCGCCGGGCAGGGCCGGGCACGCCCCCGGAGGCAGCAACAGGCGCCATAGTGGTGCCCCCGGATCGCGGAAGAAGGGCAGCCGCTGATCGCGCAGCGCCGACCAGTAGGCGGGATCCTCCTCGTCGCCGCCCAGGGTCGCCACGGCCTCGTCCACCGCCGATTCGCTGCCGGCCAGGCACAGCCGCAGCCGCTCGCCGTCGTGGGCCGCCCCGGCCAGGGGCAGCCCCGCTCGCCACCAGGCCTCGGCACGCTCGGCCAGCGCCTCACGGGGCAGCGCCAGGGCCAAGGCACGCCGGGACGCCGGGCGCGGGGCCACCTTGAGGCAGACCTCGAGGATCACCCCCAGGGAGCCCAGGGCCCCCACCATGGGACGGAAGCCGTCGAAGCCGGCCACGTTCTTCATTACCGCCCCGCCCAGGCGCACCACCTCGCCGCGCCCATTGATCAGGGTCACCCCCAGGACGGCATCGCGCAGCCCACCCAGATAGGGGCGCCCCGGGCCCGCCAGGCCCGCGGCCAGGGCCCCGGCCACCGTGGTCTCGGCGCCGAAACGCGGCGGGTCACAGGCCAGCCACTGGCCCTCGGCGGCCAGCAGCGCCTCCAGCTCGACCAGCCGGGTGCCACCGCGCAGCCGCACCACCAGCTCGCTGGGCTGGTAGTCCACCACGCCACGATGACCGGCCAGGGCCAGAGGCTCTGCCGCCACCGGGCGGCCATACCAGGCCTTGGTCCCGCCGCCCACCAGGCGCAGCGGCGTGCCCCGCCGCGCCGCCTCGGCGACTCGCTCGCTTAGCTCGCGGCTCAGGTCCGCTTCCTGCATGACACTCTCCTCGCCTAGAAACGCGGCAACTCGGGATGGGGGAATCGACCATCCTTGACGTGCAGGTGGCCCAGTTCGGCACAGCGGTTGAGGGTCGGGATCAGCTTGCCCGGATTGAGCAGCCCCCGTGGATCGAAGGCCGCCTTGATGGCTTCGAACTGGCGCAGCTCGGCGGCGGAGAACTGATCGCACATGGCATCCACCTTCTCGGCGCCCACCCCGTGCTCGCCGGTGATGCTGCCCCCCTCCTCCACGCACAGCCGAAGGATCGCCTGGCCCAGGGACTCGGCCCGCTCCAGCTCGCCCTCGAGCCGGCTGTCGAAGAGGATCACCGGGTGGATATTGCCGTCGCCGGCATGAAAGGTATTGAAGACGCGTAGCCCATAGGCCTCGGCCAGGGCGATGATGCGGGTCAATACCGCCGCCAGGCGGCGGCGCGGCACGCTGCCATCCATCACCAGGGTGTCCGGGGCCAGGCGGGCGATGGCCGGGAAGGCGGCCTTGCGCACCGACCAGATACGCGCTTGCTCGGCGGGATCGGTGGCGCTTTCCAGGTGGTCGGCGCCATGCGTCTTCAACAGCGCCGTCACCCGCTCGCTCTGGGCGGTCACCTCGGCGGCGCTACCATCCAGCTCGCAGATCAGCAGGGCGCCCAGGTCGCAGGGCCAGCCCTGCTGGACCATCGCTTCCACCGCCACCACGGCGGCACGGTCCATCAGCTCCAGACCCGCCGGCACCACCCCGGCGGCGATGATCGCCGCCACCGCCTCGGCGCAATCGGTCACCTCGGCGAAGCCCGCCAGCAGTACTCGCTTGTCCCGGGGCAGGGGCAGTAGCTCGACCCAGGCCTCCACCACCACCCCCAGCAGCCCCTCGGAGCCATGAATCAGCGCCAGGAGGTCGAGACCCGGCGCCTCGCCCAAGGGCGAGCCCAGGGTCAGCCGCTCGCCGTCGATGGTGATCAGGGTGGCGGCCACCACGTTATTCACCGTCAGGCCGTACTTGAGGCAGTGCACGCCGCCGGCGTTCTCGGCGATATTGCCGCCCAGGGTGCTGGCCACCTGGGAGGAGGGGTCGGGAGCGAAGTAGAGGCCATGGGGGGCGGCGGCCTGGGAGATCGCCAGGTTACGCACCCCGGCGCCGACCCGGGCCAGGCGCCGGTCCGGATCGATCTCCAGGGTGGCGTCGAGCCGCGACAGATTGAGCAGCACCCCCTCGGCGTGGGGCAGGGCACCCCCGGAGAGGCCGGTCCCGGCACCTCGTGCCACCACCGGCACGCCATAGTCATCACAGAGGCGCAGTATCGCCTGGACCTGCGCGATCTCCTCGGGGATCGCGACCACCCCGGGGAGGCGGCGAAACAGGGTCAGGGCATCACATTCGTAGGCGCGACGTCCGGCCTCGTCGAGGACCAGTCCCTCGGCGGGCAGACAGGCGGCCAGCGCCTGCAGGAACTGCGCTGTCATGCGGGCCTCGGCCTGGGGAGTGGCGGTCATGGCGGGCTCCAATCGAATGCCTCGGCCCGCTTCAGCGGTGGTATCCGAGGCGGCAATAATGTTGTCTAAGCAACCTTATACTCCCGCATACACGCAAAATCCAGCCCCGACGACGCCCCGGACCGGCCGGGCTATCGCGCCCCGAACGGGCCGACCCCGCGGCAGAGGCCGGCCCCTCTCGACCAAAGTATAAGCCACCGAGCCGCGCCCGAAACTCCCCTATAACACCCTGTATTTATGATATAAAACGCATCCCTTGCCCGCAGTCATAAGGATAGCCGCCGGACAGGCCGCCGGATCATTTGACACGGGATTCTCCAAGGAAAGACCATTTATGGATTATGTTGGTTAGACAACATAGCAGCCGACAAGGCCTCACCTAGACCAACAATAAGGCCCCCGAGGAGCACGCCATGACCCGACCCTCCCCCACCGCGACGACCAGTGCGCCGCCCCGTTCCACCTATGCCAAGTACCTGGCGGCCCTCGGCCCCGGCTTCCTGTTCGCCGGCGCCGCCATCGGCACCTCCCATGTGGTGCAGTCGACCCGCGCCGGCGCCGAGTACGGCATCGGCCTGCTGGGCTTTATCCTGCTGGCGATCCTGATCAAGTACCCCGCCTTCTTCTTCGGCCCCTTCTATGTCAGCGTCACCGGCAAGTCGCTGATCGAGGGCTACCGCCGGACCTTCGGCAAGACGGTGGTGGCGCTCTTCGCGCTGGTGCAGCTGCCGGTGCTGGCCATCATCATCGCCGCCATCGCCATCACCACGGCGGGGCTGGCCGGCAGCCTGCTGTCGCTGAGCCTCGGCGCCCCGACCATCGCCGTGGTGCTGATCGCCGGCGGCTGCCTGCTCACCTATACCGGCGGTTACCGGATGCTGGACTGGGTCAACAAGGTATTTATCGGCATCCTCAGCCTGACCACCCTGCTGGCCACCCTGGCGGCGCTGCCCATGGTGGAGTGGAGCCTCTACCCGGCCACCGCCGCCTCGCCGCTGTTCAGCGCCGCCACCCTGGTGACCCTGGTGGCGGTGCTCGGCCTGATGCCCTCGGACATCACCCTGGCGATCATGAACTCCCTGTGGTCGGAGGCCCGCAACAAGGCCCGCGGCGAGCGCTGCGACACCGAGGCGGAGAAGGTCGACTTCGATATCGGCTACATCGGCGCCGCCATCCTCGCCGCCTGCTTCGTGATCATGGGCGCCGGGGTCATGCACAGCCAGGGCATCACCCCCGCCGACGGCGCCGTGGGCTTCGCCAGCCAGGTGATCGGCCTCTACACCTCGACCCTGGGCGAATGGAGCGGCTTCGTGGTGGGCATCTCCGCCTTCACGGTGATGCTGACCACCCTGCTCACCGTGCTGGACGGCTTCCCGCGCATGCTGACCGCCGCCTACCATGCCATCACCCGCCCCGACGGCATCGAGGAGGAGACTCGCCGGGTCGAGGGCAGCCGCCCCTACCTGATCGCCATGCTCGGGCTATCGCTGCTGGCCATCCTGATCCTCTTCACCCTGATGGGCAGCTTCCGCCTGTTTATGGATTTCGTGATGGTGGTGGCCTTCCTGATCAGCCCCATCCTGGCGACCCTCAACCATTTCACCGCCAATGGCGCCAGCGTGCCCGCGGAGCTGCGCCCCTCGCGGCTGATCAATGCCTGGAGCCTGCTGGCCATCGCCGCCCTGGTGCTGCTCTCGCTAGGCTACCTCTACGCGCGTTTTATCCACTGAGGCCAGGGAGGCCCCGACCATGCCGACCATCACCTGCATCGACGACCTGCAGCGCCTAGCACGACGCCGGGTGCCGAGGATGTTCTATGACTACGTGGACTCCGGTGCCTGGACCGAGAGCACCTACCGGGCCAATGGCGACGACTTCGCCGCCATCGGGCTGCGCCAGCGGGTGATGGTGGACATGAGCGATCGCCGCCTGGCCAGCGAGATGCTCGGCGAGCGGGTGAGCCTGCCGCTGGCCCTGGCCCCCACCGGCCTGACCGGCATGCAGCACGCCGACGGCGAGATCCTCGCCGCCCGCGCCGCCGAGGCCTTCGGCGTGCCCTTCACCCTCTCCACCATGAGCATCTGCTCCATCGAGGACGTCGCCGAACACACCTCGCGCCCCTTCTGGTTCCAGCTCTATGTGATGCGCGACCGGGACTTCATCGGCCGGCTGATCGATCGCGCCAAGGCGGCGGGCTGCTCGGCCCTGGTGCTGACCGCCGACCTGCAGATCCTCGGCCAGCGCCACAAGGACATCATCAACGGCCTGACGGTGCCGCCGCGCCCCACGCCCCGCAACCTGCTCGACCTGGCCACCAAGTGGCGCTGGTGCCTGGGCATGGCCCGCACCCGGCGACGCACCTTCGGCAACCTGGCCGGCCATGTGCAGGACGCCACCGACCTGGGCGAGCTGGCCAAATGGACCGCCGGCCAGTTCGACCCCAGCCTGAGCTGGGACGACGTCGCCTGGATCAAGGAACGCTGGGGCGGCAAGCTGGTGATCAAGGGCATCCTCGAGCCGGAAGACGCCGAGCAGGCGGTGGCCGCCGGCGCCGATGCCATCGTCGTCTCCAACCACGGCGGCCGCCAGCTGGATGGCGCCTCGTCCAGCATCCGCGCCCTGCCGGCCATCGTCGCCGCCGTGGGCAGCCGCTGCGAGGTGCACCTGGACGGCGGCATCCGCTCCGGCCAGGACCTGCTCAAGGCCCTGGCCCTCGGCGCCAAGGGCGCCTATATCGGCCGCGCCTTCCTCTATGGGCTGGGGGCCCTGGGCCAGGAGGGCGTCGAGGAGTGCCTGCGGATCATCCACAAGGAGCTGGATACCACCCTGGCGCTATGCGGCCTGCGCGATATCCATGACGTGGACACCCGTATCCTGCGCCCCGGCAGCTACCCCCAGCCGCCCCGAACCGCCCCACGAGGAGAACGACCATGAGCCACGCCTGGCAGAGCTATCGCAGCGCCCCGCCCCCCGGCACCCCGGTGATCGAGGCGGCGGCCCTGAGGCCGGGCAGCAGCCGCTGCCTGAGCGTGGAGAGCCACAAGGGACGCTTCCCCCTGCTGCTGGTGCGGCTGGCGAATGGCCGCCCCCGGGCCTATGTCAACGCCTGCTCCCATCAGTACCTGCCCCTCGATCAGCAGGGCCCCCGGGTGCTCAGCGAGGATGGCCGCCAGCTGATTTGCAGCAGCCACCAGGCGAGGTTCTGTGCCGAGAGCGGTGCCGGCCTCGGTGGCCCCGGCGCCGGCGATGGCCTGGATGCGGTGCCCCTCGAAGTGGCCGAGAACGGCTGGCTGGTGATCGGCGCCGGCGCATCGTAGAGTAGGCCTGCCGGCCTCCGGCCCGCAGTCGTATCGCCACCCAAGAGTGCCCCATGACCGACACCGTCGACGGCGAGGCCTTCAGCCTCGACGAGCTGCTCAGCTTCCGGCTGATCCGCCTGACCAACTCCATGAACAAGATCGCCGCCGCCTCCACCGGCGAGGACTTCGACCTGGCGCTAAGCGAGTGGCAGGTGCTGGCCTGCATCGGCGAGGCGGGGCACTCCTCGGTGATGGACATCGCCCGCCGCACGCGCATCGACAAGGGCTGGATCAGCCGCGCCAGCCAGGCCCTGCTGGGGCGTGGCCTGATCGCCCGCCGGGCCGATCCCAGGGATTCCCGGCGCGCCTGGTTGACCCTGACCGAGGAGGGGGAGCGCCTCTTCGCGCGTGCCGTGGTGATCTCGCGGGCGCGCAACGCCGCCTATGCCGAAACGCTGAGCCCCGGCGAGCGACTGCTGCTCAACGAGCTCCTCGACAAGGTACAACGGCGGGTGGATCGCCTCGCCGAGGGCGAAGCGACGCCCTGACTCGACCGGCAGACGACAAAAAGGCCGACCCTCTCGAGGGTCGGCCTTTTTGTCGGGCGTAACGACGCTAGTAGAGCAACTGGGGCAGCAACAGCACGATGCCCGGGAACACCAGCACCAGCAGCGCCCGCGCCATGCCGGCGAACCAGAAGGGCGTCACCCCGCGGAAGATGGTCCCCGTCGAGACGTCCGGCAGCACCGCCCGCAACACGAAGACGTTCATCCCCACCGGCGGCGTGATCAGGCTGATCTCGATGACGATCACCACCAGGATGCCGAACCACACCAGGTCGAAGCCCAGCCCCGCCACCACCGGGAAGAACACCGGCACGGTGAGCAGCATCATCGACATGCTCTCGAACACGCAGCCCAGCAGCACGTAGATCGCCAGGATCACCAGGATCACCATGAAGGGCGCCACCTCCAGGCCATTGACGAAGGCCAGCAGGTCGTCCGGCAGGCCGGCGCGGTTGATGAAGTTGGCGAAGATCAGCGCCGTCAGCACCACCGCGAAGAGCATCGCCGTGGTGCGCACCGTGTCCATCAGCACGTTCATCACCACCTGCGGGGTCAGCGCCCGGCGCAGCAGGGCGATCACGAAGGCGCCCATGGCGCCGATCCCCGCCGCCTCGGTGGGCGTGAACACCCCCAGGTAGATACCGCCGATCACCAGCACGAACAGCGCCAGGGTGCTGCCCACGCTCTTCAGGGCGGCAAAGCGCTCCGCCCAGGGCACCCTCTCCCCGGCCGGCCCGGCGCTCGGGTCGCGCCACAGCACCCACTTCACCGCCAGCAGGTAGAGCACGATGCCCAGGATGCCGGGGATAAAGCCCGCCGCGAACAGCTCGCGGATACTGGTCTCGGTGAGGATGCCGTAGATCACCAGCATCACGCTGGGCGGAATCAGGATCCCCAGGGTGCCCCCGGCGGCGATGGCCGCCGAGGCCAGGGAGTCCTGGTAACCGTACTTGCGCATCTGCGGCATGGCCACTCGCCCCATGGTGGCGGCGGTGGCCAGGCTCGAGCCGCAGATGGCGCTGAAGCCGCCACAGGCGACGATGGTGGCCATCGCCTGACCGCCCTTGCGGTGTCCCAGGAAGCCGTTGGAGGCCCGGAACAGGGCGTCCGAGAGGCCGGCGTGGGAGACGAAGTTGCCCATCAGGATAAACAGCGGAATCACCGACAGGCCGTAGTTCATGGCGGTGTCCACCACCCGCCGCGCGGCCATCGCCTCGGCGGCGTTCCAGTTGCCGGTGATGACGTAGAAGCCCACGAAGCCGACGATGCCCATGGCGAAAGCCAGCGGCAGGCGCAGGAAGACCAGCAGCAGTAGGGCCGCGAAACCGTAGAGTGCCTCGATCATGCCGCATCCCCCTTGTCGGTCGTATCGCGTTCGGGACTCAGCGGCCCGCCGCGCTCGATGATCCGCAGCCCCTCGAGCAGATAGCCCAGGGCGCGCAGCCCCAGCAGCAGGGTCGAGACACCCAGCATCAGCGCCATCAGATAGATCAGGTAACCGATGGGAATGCGCAGGAACTCGGTGACGTCGCCCCAGGCGAAGGCCCGCTCACCCAGCGCCCAGACCCGGCCGGTCATCACCCACAGGGCCGCGCCACAGACGCCGTTGACCACCAGCTGACGGAACCAGATCAGCCCCTTGGGGAAGACCGCATCGAGCAGGTCGACGCTGATATGCGCCTCGCGCCAGCACACCACCGGCAGGGAGAGGAAGACCACCGCCGCCAGCATCAGCTGGGTCAGCTCCACGGTGCCGAGGATGGGGTGGTTGAAGAAGTAGCGGCCGGTCACGTCGGCGGTGGTCAGCAGCATCAGGGCGAAGAGGGTGGCACCCGCCACCCCCTCCAGGCCGCGCTGCAATACCAGGCCGAGCCGTGCCGCTCGAGTCGCCAGGGTCTGCATAGGGCGCTCCGTTTACTCGGCCGGCACGATGGTATCGGGCACCAGGGCGGCCACGCCCTCTTCCTCGGCGGCCGCATCCAGCTGCTCGTGGAAGTAGGCCATGGCGGCGCGGGCGTCGATGCCGCGGCTCTCGGTGACCGTCTCGGCCCATGACTCGACCAGGTCGTCGCTGATGCCGCGCAGGGTCTCGAGGTCCGCGTCCCCCAGGTCGGTGAAGGTGTGGCCCTGCTCCTCGGCGAAGGTCACGCCGCGCACGTCCACGGTGTCGAACATATAGCCGAACAGCCGCGACAGCCGCTCGCCGGAGACCGCCTCGATGGCCGCCCGATCCTCCTCGGAGACCCGATCCCAGATCATCGGGTTGACGACGATGGTGAAGCTGCCGCGATAGAAGCCGCCATCCACCCGGAGGGTATGCGGGAAGACCTCGGCGACGCGGAAGCTGCGCAGGCCCTCCGGCACCAGCATGGCGCCGTCGATGACGCCCTGGGAGCCCGCCTCGTAGACGCCGGTGGGCGGCAGGGCCACGCCGGTCAGCTCCAGGGCAGTGGAGAGATCGCCCATGACCCCGCCGCCGACGCGGATGCGCTCGCCGCGCAGGTCATCCAGGCTGTCGTACTGCTCGCGGCTGAAGATCCAGCCCGGGCCATGGACGCCGGCGGCCACCACGTCCACGCCGCGATGCTCGCCGGCCTCGGCCAGGTACTCCTGGTGGGTGCGCCAGTAGGCGGCGGAGGCATCCTCGGAGGAGAACTCCTCGAAGGTGGGGAATTCCGGCAGCTTGGTCAGCTCGAAGCGTCCGGTGTTGTAGCCATGGAAGACCCAGGTGGCATCGGCGATGCCGTCGGCCACCATCTCCATCTGGGAGGCGGGCGGCCCCATGTCGTGGACCACGTCCAGGGTCACCCGCCCTTCGGTGGCTTCCTCGATCCAGGCCTTCCAGGTGGGCCAGACGATGGTATTGATGCCATGGTTGGGGCCGGCCCAGGTGCTGACGGTGATGGTGGTCTGGGCCAGGGCCGAGGTGCTCAGGGATGCGGCGGCTAGGGCGCCGATCATCAGGCTGGCGGTCTTCTTGTGCATGGTCACTCCCTTCGTCGCCACCGGACGGCGACACGATTTGCTGTTGTTGGAATAGCCGGCGGGACTCGCCGAAACGTGATACGAATTTTTGTCTTCTAGTTTTTTTAACGAAACACGTCGTGCATACCATGCCCGGCGTCCCGGCGTTGGCGCAATGGCAGCGCGACGAATGGCGCATAAGACATAGGTCTAACGGGAGTTAAATATTTAATTATCAGAAACCTACTGACTTATTAGCGCACAAACGGTTTTCCCGGGAAGGCCGCGGCCTGGCCCACAAACAGAAGGCCATTAGGGGGTTATCCGGAGGCAAGCCCCACAAAACCCACACATATTGGAAATAACTCAGAGCTTTATCGTGTCATCCCACATACCGCCGGAAAAATCTGCGGCAACGAGGGGGCGCGGTCTCGCCCCCTCTCGCCCCCCGTCACGACCAACACCACAAAGCCTGTCGATTTGCACCGGGGGCGGTATCAGATGAGCGCTTCGCTCATCGGGGCTCCACGACCCGGGAAGCGATGCCCTCGGCCTCGGCGGCCCGGGCGAGCTGCTCGCGGAACGCCTCCAGGGCCGCCTCCGCCTCGACGCCCCGCTCGGCGACCTCCACCGACCAGGCGGCGATCAGCTCGTCGGTGATCTCCTGCAGCCGCGCGATACCGGCGTCGTCCAGGGCCTGGGTGACCTGCCCCTGCTCCTCGCCGAAGGCCACGCCACGCTCGTCGGAGACATCCATCATGTAGCCGAACAGCCGCGAGAGGGACTCGCCGGAGACCGCCTCGATGGCCTGGCGATCCTCGGCGGAGACCCGCTCCCAGAACATCGGGTTGACCACGATGGCGAAACTGCCGCGATAGAAGCCGCCATCCACCGTCAGGGTATGCGGCGCCACCTCGGCGACCCGGAAGCTGCGCAGGCTCTCCAGGGTCAGCATGGCGCCATCCACCACGCCCTGGGAGGCCGCCTCGTAGACGCCGGTGGGCGGCAGGGCCACGCCGGTGACCCCCAGGGCCTCCGCCAGGCCGCTCATCACCCCGCCACCGACCCGCAGCCGCAGGCCCGCCAGATCATCGAGATCGGCCACGGCATCGCGGGTAAAGACCTGCCCCGGGCCATGCACCCCCATGGCGACCACATCGACGCCGCGGTGCTCCTCGGCCTGGGCCAGGTGTTCCCGATGGGTATGCCAGTAGGCGGCGGAGGCGTCCTCCGAGGAGAACTCCTCGAAGGTGGGGAATTCCGGCAACTGGGTGGCCAGGAAGCGGCCGGCCATATGGGCATGGAAGATCCAGCTGGCATCGGCGATGCCGTCGGCGACGATATCCATCTGCGAGGCGGGCGGGCCCATGTCGTGGACCACGTCGAGGGTCACGCGCCCCTCGGTGGCCTCCTCGATCCAGGCCTTCCAGGTGGGCCAGACGATGGTGTTGACGCCGTGGTTGGGACCGCCCCAGGTGCTGACGGTTAGGGTGGTCTGGGCCTCAGTCTGGGCCAGAGCCGGAGCGCTCAGGCAGAAAGCGGCGGCGGCACCCAGCAGCAGGCGAGTGGCGTGATGCATGGTCGAGTTCCTTGTCGTGGCCGATGCGCGCATCGACATCATTGTTAGGCGTTATCGGCGACAACCTTGCCCGGCAACTGCTCTCGATCGCAACCATTTACCTCAATGCAATCGACTAGACTTAAGTCTACCCATCGAACAAGCCACTGATTTCTTGGCCTTAACAACGCGGACCAGCGCCTGACCGGTCGGCCACCAGGTGACCATGGCTAGACAACAAGTTTCAAAAGAAACTATTATCCCGACACACCAACGACAAGGCGCCGTTCCCCTGCGGCCCCGACCGAGCGGAGGAATCATGAGCAAGCAGTTCGCATCCCACGCCGATACCGAAGAGAAGCAGGTCAGCTTCACCAAGCTCGCCGACGGCCTCTATGCCTATACCGCCGAGGGCGACCCCAACACCGGCATCATCATCGGCGACGACAGCGTCATGGTGGTGGACACCCAGGCCACGCCGATCATGGCCCAGGACGTGATCCGCCGGATCCGCGAGGTCACCGACCTGCCCATCAAGCATGTGGTGATGAGCCACTACCACGCGGTACGGGTGCTGGGCGCCTCCGCCTACGAGGCCGAGAACATCTATGCCAGCCGCAACACCTATGAGCTGATCAAGGAGCGCGGCCAGCAGGACTACGAGTCCGAGGTGGGTCGCTTCCCGCGCCTCTTCCAGGGCGTCGACTCGGTGCCCGGCCTGACCTGGCCGAACGTCGTCTTCGAGCGCGAGCTGACCGTCTTCATGGGCAACCGCGAGGTGCGCATCATGCACCTGGGCAAGGGCCACACCCGGGGCGACACCGTGGTCTGGCTGCCCGAAGAGAAGGTGCTCTTCTCCGGCGACCAGGTGGAGTACGGCGCCACCCCCTACAGCGGCGACGCCTACCACGAGGAGTGGCCGGCCACCCTCGACAAGCTGCTGGCCCTGGAGCCCGAGCAACTGGTCCCCGGCCGCGGCGACGCCCTGACCACCCCGGCACTGTGCCGCGAGGCCATCGAGGGCACCCGCGACTTCCTGCTGACCATGTACAACAGCGTCAAGGCGGGCAAGGCCGCCGGCAAGTCGCTCTCCGAGTGCTACGCCGAGACCTACGCGCTGATGAAGCCCAAATACGGCCACTGGGTGATCTTCGATCACTGCCTGCCCTTCGATATCACCCGCTGCTATGACGAGGCCGGTGGCGAGTACCCGGACCCGCGCATCTGGACCGCCGAGCGCGACCAGGAGATGTGGCACTCCCTGCAGGACGTGGTCGAAAACCAGTAAGTCCCGCGCTCGCTGACCCCAGGACACCCCCGCGGCCCGCTAACGGGTCGCGGTCGGAGGAGCCATGCCGAATACCTACAAGAATCCCGTCTACCCTTACCGCCGGCCGCCGGAGCTGGACCGGGCCGAGATTCGCCACTGCCCGGTGGTGATCATCGGCGGCGGCCCCTCGGGCCTGGCCGCGGCCATCGACCTGGCCAAGCAGGGCATCGATAGCGTGCTGCTGGACGACAACAACACCGTCAGCGTCGGCTCGCGGGCCATCTGCTTCGCCAAGCGCACCCTGGAGATCATGGATCGCCTCGGCTGCGCCCAGCCCATGCTCGACAAGGGCGTCACCTGGCAGCTCGGCAAGGTCTTCTTCCAGGAGCGCCAGGTCTATGAATTCAACCTGCTGCCGGAAGACGGCCACCGGGTACCGGCCTTTATCAACCTGCAGCAGTACTATTTCGAGGAGTACCTGGTCGATCGCACCGAGACCTTCGCCGAGCGCATCGACCTGCGCTGGAAGCACCGGGTGATCGAGGTCGACAGCCAGGCCGAGCGCACCCTGCTGACGGTGCGCACCGAGGATGGCGACTACCGCCTGGCCTGCGACTACCTGCTGGTGGCCGACGGCGCCAACAGCCGCATCCGCGATATGCTCGGCCTGGACTGCCAGGGCCAGGTGTTCCAGGACCGCTTCCTGATCGCCGACGTGGTGATGAAGGCGGACTTCCCCACCGAGCGCTGGTTCTGGTTCGACCCGCCCTTCCACCCCAACCAATCGGTGCTGCTGCACAAGCAGCCGGACAACGTCTGGCGCATCGACTTCCAGTTGGGCTGGGATGCCGACCCGGAGGAGGAGAAGAAGGAAGCGAACATCCGCCCCCGGGTGCAGGCCATGCTCGGCGAGGACGTGGAGTTCGACCTGGAGTGGGCCAGCGTCTACACCTTCCGCTGCCGCAAGATGGACAGTTTCATCCACCGCCGGGTGTTCTTCATGGGCGACGCCGCCCATCAGGTCTCGCCCTTCGGCGCCCGAGGCGCCAACGGCGCCATCCAGAGCGTGGAGAACCTGACCTGGAAGCTGGCCCGGGTGCTCAAGGGCCAGGCGCCCCAGGCGCTGCTCGCCACCTATGACGACGAGCGCCAGCACGGCGCGGCGGAGAATATCCTCAACTCCACCCGCGCCACCGAGTTCATTACCCCCAAGAGCCGCGTGAGCCGCCTGTTCCGCGACACCACCCTGGAGCTGGCCGAGCACTACGGCTTCGCCCGCGCCCTGGTCAATAGCGGCCGGCTGTCGATGCCCTGCCACTACGACGGCTCACCCCTCAACGGCGACGACGCCGAGGGCCTGCCGACCGAACTGCGCCCGGGCAGCCCCGCCAAGGACGCGCCGGTGCGCCTGGATGGCGAGGCCGCCTGGCTGCTCAACCAGTTGGGGGATCGCTTCGTGCTGCTGCTGGATGCCCGGGGCGGGGTGGAGAGCAACGGCCTGGCCGACCGCGCCGCCGAGCTGGCGGCCCTGCTGGCCCGCCAGGCGGACCTCGACCTGCTGCTGCTGGGCCCGGCCCCGGCGGCGCTGGCCAACTTGCCGCGTACCCGCCAGTGCGAGGACGCCGAGGGCCTGGTGGCCCGCCGCTACGGCCTGACCCCGGGGGCCGGCTACCTGCTGCGTCCCGACCAACACGTCGCCGCCCGCTGGCCCGAGTGCCGCGCCGAGGCGGTGGAGCGCGCCCTGGCCACGGCCCTGGGCCAGCACCTGACCGCCGCGGAGGTGACCCATGCCACGGCTTAAGCTCGAGCCCAATTTCACTGATCCGGACGCCTTCTACGCGGCGCTCACCGAACTCCACCGGGAGCGCAGCGACGAAGAGAGCGAGCGCATCAATGCTCGCCTGATCCTGCTGCTGGCCAACCAGGTCGGCGACCAAGCGGTGCTGGAGGAGGCGCTGCACATCGCCGCCGCACCGGCACCCCAGGAACGGTAATTTCGAGAGGATAACCCCATGACCACCCCGACCCTGGACTACCAGAGTGGTTTCCGAAACCACTTCGCCAGCGAGGCGCTGCCCGGGGCCCTGCCCCAGGGCCAGAACTCGCCCCAGCGCTGCCCCTACGGCCTCTACGCGGAGCAGTTCACCGGCTCGGCCTTCACCTCGCCGCGCCACCAGAACCTGCGCTCCTGGCTCTACCGCATCCGCCCCTCGGTGGCCCAATCCGCCTACCGGCCGCTGGACACTGCCCGGGTCGCCACCGCGCCCCTGGCCAGGCCCGCCGCCGACCCCAACCAGATGCGCTGGGACCCCATGCCGCTGCCCGAGACCGGGACCGACTTCCTCGACGGCCTGCTCAGCGTGGCGGTCAATGGCGACGCCGGCACCCAGGCCGGCTGCGGCGTGCACCTCTACGCTATCAACCGGGACATGCTGGAGCGCTTCTTCTATAACGCCGACGGCGAGCTGCTGATCGTGCCCCAGCTCGGCACCTTGCGCCTGCGCACCGAGTTCGGCGAGCTCGAGGTGGCCTCCGGCGAGATCGCCGCCATACCCCGCGGCGTCAAGTTCCAGGTGCGCCTGGGCGACGGCGTCGACGCCGCCCGCGGCTACGTCTGCGAGAACTACGGCGCGCCCTTCGAGCTGCCGGGGCTCGGGCCCATCGGCGCCAACGGCCTGGCCAACCCCCGCGATTTCCTGAGCCCGGTGGCGGCCTACGAAGACCTGGCCGGCGACTTCGAGCTGGTGGCCAAGTTCTCCGGGCGCTTCTGGTCGGCGCGCCTGGATCACTCGCCCCTGGACGTGGTGGCCTGGCACGGCAACGTGGCCCCCTACAAGTACGACCTGGCCACCTTCAACACCATCAACACCGTGAGCTTCGACCACCCGGACCCGTCGATCTTCACCGTGCTGACCTCGCCCTCCGATACCCCGGGGATGGCCAATATCGACTTCGTGATCTTCCCGCCGCGCTGGATGGTGGCCGAGAATACCTTCCGCCCGCCCTACTTCCATCGCAACCTGATGAGCGAGTTCATGGGCCTGATCCACGGCGAGTACGACGCCAAGGCGGAGGGTTTCCTGCCCGGCGGCGCCAGCCTGCACAACTGCATGTCGCCCCACGGGCCGGACGCCGAGACCTTCGAGAAGGCCAGCGAGTGCGAACTGACGCCCCAGTACCAGGGCGCCACCATGGCCTTTATGTTCGAGAGCCGCTACGTCTATCATCCCACCGAAGCGGCGCTGAACGCGGACTTCCGCCAGCGCGACTACGTGGATGTATGGGCCGGTATGAAGAGCCATTTCGACCCCGAGAATCGCTAAGCCCGACTCCCCGACGACAAAGGATTACCCAAATGAAACTTGCCAGCCTCAACAAGGGCCGCGACGGCGAACTGATCGTCGTCTCCCGTGACCTCAAGCGCGCCGTCAAGGTGCCGCAGATCGCCGCCACCCTGCAGCAGGCCATCGAGCAGTGGGAGACCCTGGAGCCCCAGCTCCAGCACGTCTACGACGCCCTCAACGGCGGCCAGGCCGAGAACGCCTTCGACCTGGACATGGCCAAGCTGCACTCGCCGCTGCCCCGCGCCTACCATTGGGCCGACGGCTCCGCCTACCTCAACCACGTCCAGCTGGTGCGTCAGGCGCGCAACGCCGAGATGCCCGAGACCTTCTGGACCGATCCGCTGATGTACCAGGGCGGCAGCGACCGCTTTATCGCCCCCACCGAGGATATCGAGGCGGTCAGCGAGTCCCACGGCATCGACTTCGAGGGCGAGATCGCCGTCATTACCGACGACGTGCCCATGGCGGTGACCCCGGAGCAGGCCGCCGGCCATATCAAGCTGATCATGCTGGTCAACGACGTCAGCCTGCGCGGCCTGATCCCCGGCGAGCTGGCCAAGGGCTTCGGCTTCTACCAGGCCAAACCGGCCTCCAGCTTCTCGCCGATCTGCGTCACCCCCGACGAGCTGGGCGACACCTGGAAGGAAGGCCGCGTCCACCTGCCGCTGACCGTGCACCTCAACGGCGAGAAATTCGGCGAGCCGGAGGCCGGCCCCGACATGATCTTCGGCTTCCCGGAGCTGGTGGCCCATGCCGCCAAGACCCGCTACCTGGGCGCCGGCACCGTGATCGGCTCCGGCACCGTCTCCAACCCGGACGCCGAGGGCGGCCCCGGCAAGCCGGTGAGCGACGGCGGCGTGGGCTATAGCTGCCTGGCCGAGGTGCGCATGGTCGAGCAGATCCTGCATGGCCAGGCCAAGACCTCCTTTATGCGCTTCGGCGACCGGGTGCGCATCGAGATGTTCGACCGCGACGGCCAGAGCATCTTCGGCGCCATCGACCAGCAGGTAGTCGAGTACAAGCCCCACTGAGACGAGGAGGCAGGATGACGACCCTCTACGGTTATTTCCGTTCGTCCGCCGCCTACCGGGTACGCATCGCCCTGAACCTCAAGGGCCTGGCCTATGACCAGGCCCCGGTCAACCTGGTCAAGGGCGAGCAGCGCGGCGAGGAATACCTCGCCCGCAACCCCCAGGGGCTGGTGCCGGCGCTGGTCACCGACGACGGCGCGCGGCTGACCCAGTCGCTGGCGATCTGCGAGTACCTGGACGAGCGCTACCCGGAACCGGCGCTGCTGCCGGCGGACGCCGCCGGCCGCGCCCGGGTCCGCGCCCTGGCCCAGGCGGTGGCCTGCGAGATCCACCCCCTCAACAACCTGCGGGTGCTCAAGTACCTGACCGGGGAGCTGGGGGTGGACGAGGCGACCAAGATGACCTGGTACCGCCACTGGGTCAGCGAGGGCTTCGCCGCCCTGGAAACCCAGCTCTCCCGGGAGGCGGGCAGCGGCGACTTCTGCCATGGTGACGCCCCGGGCCTGGCGGACCTCTGCCTGGTGCCCCAGGTGTTCAACGCCGAGCGCTTCGCATGCGACCTGACCGCCTACCCGCGGATCCGCCGTATCGTGGCCAACTGCCGGGCCCTGGACGCCTTCGCCCGGGCCGCCCCGGAGGCCCAGCCGGACGCCGGCTAGCCCAAGCTGGCTTTAGCCGGCGATTTGATACCTCGGCAACCCATCAATCGCCTGCTGAAGCAGGCTCCTACAACACCAGCAACTGCCCCGATGACGTCCACCCCGGCACGCCTTGCCTTGTCGGTGTATAATAAGCGGCCTAATAAAGCGGGCGCGGCCCTGTCCCCCAGCCGCGCCCGCTTCTCGTCTTACCTCACTACCGGACGCGCCTCCCGCGCCTCCAAGGAGAACCGGGTGCTACGGCTGACCTCCCCCGCCACCGTGATCCTGCTGGCGGCCCTGACCGCTTTGGGCCCGTTGGCCACCGATATGTACCTGCCGGCCATGCCGGCCATGGCCGAGGCCCTGAATACCGGCCCCGACCAGGTGCAGCTGACCCTGAGCCTCTACATGGCCGGCTTCGCACTGGCCCAGCTGTTCTGCGGCCCCTTGGCGGACCGCTTCGGCCGCAAGCCGATCATGGTGGGGGGCTTCGCCCTCTTCCTGGCGGCCAGCCTGCTCTGCGCCCTGGCGCCGAGCATCGAGTGGCTGCTGGCCGGGCGCTTCCTGCAGGCCCTGGGCGGCGCCGCCGGCCCGGTGCTGGGACGCGCCGCGGTGCGCGATATCTACGGCCCCCTGGAGGCCGGGCGCATCCTCTCCCACCTGGCCAGCATCATGGCCCTGGCCCCGGCCCTGGCACCGGTGGTGGGTGCCGGCCTGTTGATGTTCTTCGGCTGGGAGGCGATCTTCCTGGTGCTGGCCCTCTATGCGGCCGTCGCCCTGGCCCTGCTGATCTTCGCCCTGCCGGAACCCCTGCCCCGGGAGCTGCGCCAGCCCATCGGCCCGGCCGCCATGCTCGGCAACTTCCGCCTGCTGCTCGGCCAGCGCGCCTTCGTCGGCTATACCCTGACCAATGCCGCCGCCTTCTCGGGACTCTTCGCCTACCTCTCCGGCTCCGCCTTCGTGCTGATCGAGTTTATCGGCGTCCACCCCACCACCTACGGTATCCTCTTCGCGCTGATCGTCGCCGGCTTCTTCAGCGGCACGGTGATCAGCGGCCGCTATAGCCGACGCCTGGGTCGCGACCGGCTGATCCTGCGCGGCGCCCTGCTCTGCACCCTGGGTGGCACGACCATGGCCCTGCTGGCCCTGGCCGGCGCCGCCCAGGCCTGGGCGGTGGTGGGGCCGCATATCGTCTTTATGATGGGGGTAGGCATCCTGATGCCCCAGACCATGGCCGGGGCCCTGGCTCCCAACCCCCAGTGCGCCGGCTCGGCCTCCTCGCTGTTCGGCTTCCTGCAGATGGGCATCGCCGCCCTGGTGGGGGGCCTGGTGGGTCAGCTCCACGACGACACCTCGCGTACCCTGGCGCTGACCATCGGCCTGGCCGGCATCACCGCCCTCGCGGTCTACTGGGGCCTGGTGCGCCCCGCCGCCCGACGGGAGGCCCGCCAGGCGCTCTCGGAATAGCCGCCAGCGCCTCTCCCCTCCAGCGCCCTCCCCCGGACGACGTGGCGGCTCGACGCCGCCACCCGGCTATTGCATAATCGCCCGGCCCCACAAATGATAACCAGACGCAAAGAAGGGTGAGTGACGACACGCCCTGCGGGTGCATCGTGTTATCGCGCCGGACCTCAGCGGTCCCGATCCCACGAGAGGCGAGAAAGAACCCCATCATGCATAAAGCACTGCTACAGGCGGCCTGTGCCGTGAGCCTCACGCTACTCGGCGTGGCCACCCAGGCCGACGAGATCACCATTACCGATATCGCCGGTCGCGAGGTCACCCTCGATGCCCCCGTGGAGCGCATGATCCTGGGCGAGGGCCGTCAGATCTATCTGCTCGGCGCCCTGCAACCCGAGGATCCCTTCGCCGGCGTGGTGGGCTGGCGGGAGGATTTCTCCCAGGCCGATCCGGACAACTACGCCGTCTACGCCGAGCGCTTCCCCGAGCTGGAGGAGATCCCCACCTTCGGCGGGTTCAAGGACGGTACCTTCGACGTGGAGCAGGCCGCCGCCCTGGCACCCGATGTGGTGCTGATGAACCTGGAGGCCAGGACGGCCACCGAGGACGCCGGCTACGACGACAAGCTCGCCGAGCTGGGCATCCCCATCGTCTATGTGGACTTCCGCGAGGATCCGCTCGCCCATACCCTGCCGTCCATGCGCCTGATGGGCCAGCTGCTGGGTGAAGAAGCGGACGCCGAGGCCTTTATCGCCTACTCCGAGGCCCAGATGGCCCGGGTCACCGAGGTCATCGCCGCGGCTGACCCGGAGCGCCCGAGGGTCTTTATCGACCGCGCCGGCGGCTACTCAGAGGATTGCTGCATGAGCTTCGGCCCCGGCAACTTCGGCGAGTACGTGGAGTTGGCCGGCGGCAGCAACATCGCCGATGGCATCATCCCCAATACCTTCGGCTCACTGAACCCGGAGCAGATCCTCGCCGCCGACCCCGAGCAGGTAGTGGTCACCGGCGGCAACTGGGACGCCTACGTCCCCGGCGGCGACTGGGTCGGCGTGGGCCCCGGGGCCGACCTGGAGCGTGCTCGGGCCAAGCTCGAGGCACTCACCGAGCGCACCGCCATGACCGGCATCACGGCCATGGAGCGGGACAATTTCCATGCCATCTGGCATCAGTTCTATAACAGCCCCTACTACTTCGTGGCCGTCCAGCGGCTGGCCAAGTGGTTCCACCCGGACCTGTTCGCCGACCTCGACCCCGAGGCCACCCTGGAGGAGCTCCACGAGCGCTTCCTGCCGGTGGACTATGCCCCCGGCTACTGGGTGTCGCTGCATGACCACTGAGACGAGCGCCGCCGAGGGCGCCCAGGGCCGCGATTTCTATCGCGTCCTGGTGTTCCGGCGCCAACTGATCCTCGCCGCCCTGGGACTGGCGCTGCTGCTCAGCCTGTGCGTCGACCTCGCCCTGGGACCGGCCCGCTTCGGCCTGGGCGAGGTGATTAGCGGCCTGCTCACCCCCGACGCCGTCAGCCAGCAGGTGCGGGTGATCCTCTGGGAGATCCGCATGCCGGTGGCGCTGATGGCCCTGGTGGTGGGGGCCAGCCTGTCGGTGGCCGGCGCCCAGATGCAGACCATCCTCAGCAACCCCCTGGCCAGCCCCTTCACCCTGGGCATCTCCGCCGGGGCGAGTTTCGGCGCGGCCCTGGCGCTGGCCTTCGGCGTGGCGATCATCCCGGCGGCCATCGAGTACGTGGTGCCGGTCAATGCCTTCGTCATGGCCATGCTCACCGCCTTCCTGATTCACACCCTGAGCCTGAGGCGCGGGGTCACCATCGAGACCATCGTGCTGCTGGGCATCGCCATGGTGTTCATCTTCAATTCGCTGATGGCACTGATCCAGTTCTTCGCCAGCCAGCAGGCGGTGGCCGCGGTGGTGTTCTGGACCATGGGCAGCCTGACCAAGGCGACCTGGCCCAAGCTGTGGATCGCCGTGGGCGTCCTCGCCGCGGTGCTGCCGCTGTTGGCCCGCCATGGCTGGGCGCTGACCGCCATGCGCCTGGGCGATGCCAAGGCCGAGAGCCTGGGCGTGAAGCCGCGTGCCCTGCGCCTGGAGGTACTGGTGCTGGTGTCGCTGCTGGCGGCCATCGCCGTGGCCTTCGTCGGCACCATCGGCTTTATCGGCCTGGTCGGGCCGCATATCGCCCGGCTGCTGCTGGGCGAGGATCAGCGCTTCTTCCTGCCCGGCGCGGCACTGTGCGGCGCCCTGATCCTCTCCATCGGCTCGGTACTGTCGAAGGTCATCCTGCCCGGCACCATCATCCCCATCGGCATCATCACCTCCCTGGTGGGTATCCCCTTCTTCCTGTTCCTTATCCTCAACCGCAAGAAGGCCTCATGGTAACCCTGCGACTCGACCGCCTCTCGGCCGGCTACGGCCGCCGCCAGATCCTGGCGGAGATCACCACCCCAAGCTTCGAGGGCGGCCAGGTGGTGGCCCTGCTCGGTCCCAATGCCGCCGGCAAGTCCACCCTCTTCCGGCGTATCCTCGGCCTGCTCAAGGGCCAGGGCGAGGTGGTGATCGACGGCACCCGCGCCGAGCGCCCGGTGGCCTATATGCCCCAGGACACCGGTGCCAAGGCAGTGCTGACGGTCTACGAGTCGGTGCTGCTGGCACGCATGCAGGGACGCGCCTTGAAGGTCGCGGCCGAGGACCTGGCACGGGTCGACCAGGCCCTGGCGGAGCTGGGCATCGCCGCGCTCGGCGAGCGCGATATCGGCGACCTCAGCGGCGGCCAGCGCCAGCTGGTGAGCGCCGCCCAGGCCCTGGTGCAGGAGCCCGAGATCCTGATGCTCGACGAGCCCACCTCGGCGCTGGACCTCAATCGCCAGATCGGCCTGCTGACGGTGCTGCGGCGACTGGCCCGGGAGCGCAACATGCTGATCCTGGTGGCCCTCCACGACCTGGGCCATGCCCTGCGCTTCACCGACCAGGCGATGGTGCTCGAGAGCGGCCGGCTGATCGCCTGCGGCCCCACCGACCAGGTGATCACCCCCGAGCTGCTGCGGCGGGTCTATCGGGTCGAGTCGCGCATCGAGTCCTGCTCCAAGGGATGGCCCCAGCTTATCGTCGAAGAGGCCATCTGAGCCGGCGCCCCTCGAGCGCCGCCAGCCCTGCCCCGGCCAACACCAGGGGCAGGGCCAGCAGGAAGCCGCCGGAAGGCGTCAGCCCGAAGATCGCCAGGTCGGCCAGCACCGGCCAGATCAGCGCCAGGTACTCGAAGGGCGCCAGCCGCGAGGCCTCCGCATAACGCAGCGCCAGGGTCATGCAGATATGCGCCGCGCCACCGAATAGCCCCGAGAGCACCAGCAGCCCCAGTTGCGGCCCACTGAGGGCGGCCCAGCCCAGGGGCCAGGTGGCCAGCCCCGCCAGCGCCGAGACGAGGATAAAGTAGAAGGCGATGGCTCCCGGTGTCTCGGTGCGCGAGATGCGCCGCACCGTCAGCAGGGCCCCCGCCGAGAGCAGGGCCGCTAGCGCCCCCAGCGCATAGCCCAGCGCCGAGGCCTCACCGGCCCCGAGGGCGGGCAACGCCAGCACGGCGACGCCGCTCAGCGCCAGCAACAGGGCCCCGGCGCGATGCGCCGTGAGCCGCTCGCCCAGCAGCAGGACGCCGCCCAGCGCCATCAGCACCGGGGTCAACTGGGCCAGCAGCGTCGCCTCGGCCACCGGCAGCAGCGCCAGCGCCGCGAAGGAGGCGAACATCGCCGCCGCGCCGAGTCCCGAGCGTAGCAGGTGGCCTCCCGGCCGTCGGGTGGCCAGGCCGGCGGGGAACTCCCGCCGCCAGGCCAGGAACACCACGATGGGCAGCAGCGCGAAGGCCGAGCGGAAGAATACCGTCTGCCCCAGCGGGGCCACCGTACTGGCCGCCTTCACGCACACCATCATCGCCGTGAACAGCACCCCCGACAGCAACCGGAGAGTAATGCCGGCCAGGGGCCGCTCGTCGTCCGTCACGCCTTTCATCACGCCTCGCCCATCGTCCGCCAAAAAGACGGGGCATTCTCCCCCGATCGCCCGGCGAACGCCATCGCCCGACCGGCATCTTCCAGCCAGCGGAAAGCCAGGAAGCCGCCATGCATGGCATGGCGGCTTCCTGAGGCGTGGCGTCGGGCGTCGTCGCCCGGGGACTTCAGGCCACTTCGGCGGCGATGGTCATCGGGCGGCCGTTGCGCAGCTCCTCCAGCAGCTTGGCCTGGCGGGCGGCGGCCTGCTCGGCGGCGGCCTCGCGCACCGGGCCATAGCCGCGGACCTCTTCCGGCAGCTTGGCCAGCGCCAGGGCGGTGGCGTGGGTGGCGTCATCCAGGCGCGTCACCAGCTCGTCGAGCAGGGCCTCGTATTCCGCCAGCAGGCGACGATCCAGCTTGCGATCGGCGCTGAAGCGGAAGGGATCGAGGGGGCCGTTGCGCAGGCCGCGCAGCTTGGCCAGCCCCTTCATGGCGGTGAGCATCCAGGGCCCGAAGCGACGCTTCACCGGACGCCCCTTGGCATCCTTGCGGCCGCCCAGCAGCGGCGGCGCCAGGTGGAAGGTCAGCGTGTAGTCGCCGCCGAAGGTAGCGTCGAGCTCCTCGAGGAAATCGCTCTCGGTGTAGAGGCGCGCCACCTCATACTCGTCCTTGTAGGCCATCAGCCGGTAGAGCTGAGTGGCCACCGCCTGGGTCAGGGCCTCGCCGGCCTCGAGGCGAGCTTCCGCCTCGCGCACCCGGGCCACCGCCTGCACGTAACGCTCGGCATAGGCGCGGTCCTGGTAGCGTTCCAACAGGCGGGCGTTGCGGGCGATCACCTCGTCGAGGCCGGCGTCGGCGGACAGCGGCGTCTCGTCCAGGCGACGCTGCAGGTAGTCCGGCTCCACCGCCGCCAATCGGCCCCAGGCGAAGGCGCGCTGGTTCTTGTCGATGGCCACGCCGTTGAGCTCGATGGCGCGCTTGAGCGCCGCCTCGCTGACCGGCAGCAGGCCCTGCTGCCAGGCGAAGCCGAGCATCATGACATTGGAGAAGACGGTGTCCCCCAGCAGTTGCTCGGCCAGGCGGTTGGCGTCCAGGGTGGCGAAGTTGGCCTCGCCCACCGCGTCGCGCAGCAGCGCCAGGCGCTTGTCCGCCTGCATGTCGGCGTCTCGGTAGAGCACATAGTCGGCGGTGGGCAGCTCGGCCAGGTTGGCCACCACTCGGGTGGTATCGGCCTGGAGCACGTCCAGGGCCTTCTTCGAGCTGGCCACCACCATGTCACAGGCGATCACCGCATCGGCCTGGCCGGATTCGATGCGCACCTGGTTGAGGTCGGCGGGCACGGGTGCCAGGCGCACGTAGCTGAGCACGGTACCGCCCTTCTGGGCGAAGCCCATGAAGTCGAGCACGCTGGTGCCGCGGCCTTCCAGGTGGGCGGCCATGGTGATCAGCTGGCCCACGGTGACCACGCCGGTGCCGCCGACGCCGCCCACCAGCAGGTCATAGGGGGCGGTGAGTGCCGGGGCCTGGGGCGCCGGCAGGGCCTCCACCCTGCGCCAAAAGGCCTCGTCGACCCCCACGCCCTGGCCCTTGCGCAGCTCGCCGCCCTCCACGGTGACGAAGCTGGGGCAGAAGCCACCCACGCAGGAGAGGTCCTTGTTGCAGGAGGACTGGTCGATCTTGCGCTTGCGCCCCAGCTCGTTCTCGCGAGGTACCACCGACAGGCAGTTGGACTGCACCGAGCAGTCGCCGCAGCCCTCGCAGACATGGTGGTTGATAAAGACCCGCTTGGCCGGGTCCTCCATCAGGCCACGCTTGCGGCGGCGACGCTTCTCGGCGGCGCACACCTGGTCGTAGACCAGCACGGTGCAGCCGGAAATCTCGCGCAGCTCGCGCTGCAGGGCATCCATCTCGTCGCGGTGGTGGAAGGTCACCCCCTTGGGGAACTGGCCCTCATGGCCGCGGTACTTCTCGGGCTCGTCGCTGACCACCACGATGCGCTTCACGCCCTCGGCGGCGGCGTGCTGGGCGATCATCGGCACGGTGATCTGGCCGTCCACCGGCTGGCCGCCGGTCATCGCCACGGCGTCGTTGAACAGCACCTTGTAGGTGATATTGACCCCGGCGGCCACCGCCTGGCGGATCGCCATGGAGCCGGAGTGGAACCAGGTGCCTTCGCCCAGGTTCTGGAAGATATGGCCGTTGCCGGTGAAGCGGCTCTTGCCCACCCAGTTGACCCCCTCGCCGCCCATCTGGATCAGCGACTCGGTCTGGCGGCCCATCCAGGAGGCCATGAAGTGGCAGCCGATGCCGGCCAGGGCCTTGCTGCCCTCCGGCACCTTGGTGGAGCTGTTGTGGGGGCAGCCGGAGCAGAAATAGGGCAGGCGGCGCACGCCGCCCAGCTCCTGGGCCTCGGCGCGGCAGCGATCCAGCTTGCTCAGGCGCTCCTGCAGGTCGATGGCGAAGAAGCGCTCCAGGCGCTCGGCCACGTAGCCGGCCAGCAGCCGCGGGCTCAGTTCGCCCACGTAGGGGATCAGCGGCTTGCCCGCCTCGTCCTGCTTGCCGGTGATCA
This sequence comes from Bisbaumannia pacifica, assembly GCF_007989625.1. Lineage (GTDB taxonomy): Bacteria > Pseudomonadota > Gammaproteobacteria > Pseudomonadales > Halomonadaceae > Bisbaumannia > Bisbaumannia pacifica. The sequence continues at coordinate 22,281 of NZ_BJUK01000020.1, read as the reverse complement.
GCACCTCGCCGGGGCGATCCGGCTCGGACATGTACTCCTTGATCTGGCTCTCGATGATGCCGCGCTTCTCCTCGATGACCAGGATCTCCTGCTTGCCGTGCACGAAATCGAGGATGCCGCGACGATGCAGGGGCCACACCATGCCGACCTTGTAGAGCTCCACCCCCAGCTCGCGCAGCGCCGCCTCGTCGAGGCCCAGCAGGCGCAACGCCTCGAGCAGGTCCAGGTGGCCCTTGCCGGTGGTGACGATGCCGAAGCGCGCCTGGTCGTTGGTGTAGAGGCGCCGGTCGATGGGGTTGGCGCCAGCGAAGGCCTGCACCGCCGCCAGCTTGTGCTCGATACGGGTCTCCAGCTGGGGCCCGGGCAGGTCCGGCCAGCGGTAGTGGAGGCCGTCTTCCGGCGGGGTGAAGTCGCTCGGGGTAGCGAAGTCGGGCAGCGGCGGCACCTCGATGGAGGCACCGCTCTCCACGGTCTCGGAGACCGCCTTGAAGCCCACCCAGCAGCCGGAGTAGCGGGACAGCGCATAGCCCCAGAGGCCGAACGCCTCGTACTCGGCCAGCGACGCCGGATTGATCACCGGCATAAACCAGGCCATAAAGGCCACGTCGGACTGGTGGGGCATGGAGGAGGAGACGCAGCCGTGGTCGTCGCCGGCCACCACCAGCACGCCGCCATTGGGGGAGCTGCCGTAGGCGTTGCCGTGCTTCAGGGCGTCGCCGGCGCGATCCACCCCCGGCCCCTTGCCGTACCAGAAGCCGAAGACGCCATCGACCTCCTTGTCCGGGTCGGTCTCCACCTGCTGGCTGCCCAGCATCATGGTGGCGCCCAGGTCCTCGTTGATGGCCGGCACGAAGTCGATATGGTAGCTATCCAGGGCCGCCTTGGCCTGCCACAGGGCCTGGTCGACGCCGCCCAGGGGCGAGCCGCGGTAGCCGCTGATCAGGCCCGCGGTGCGGCGGCCGTCGCGACGATCCAGCTGCGCCTGGCGCAGGGCGATGCGTACCAGGGCCTGGGTGCCGGTGACGAAGATCCGGCCGGTGTCGCGGGAGTAACGGTCGTCGAGCTGGTAGTCGTCGAGGACGACGGGGGAGGTCGTAGTCATGGTCGCCACCTTCACGGGGAATGGGCCTTGGAATTATGTTGGCCGCAGTCTAGCCAAGGCCCCGCTAAAGGTGCTTGCGAACTTGCCCCCGAAACCGCCATCATTCGAAAGAATATTTCCTCATGGGAGTCCTGGAGAAACAGGCTTCGATTCCTTCGACCTTGGTGTAAACCATTAGGGAGCCCGCCATGGCCTCCGACGCCCCCCTGGACGCCTACGACAAGAAGATCCTGCGCCTGCTTCAGGCCCAGGGTCGCATCACCAACCAGCAGCTGGCGGAGGAGATCGGCCTCTCCTCGGCGGCCTGCTGGCGACGGGTCAAGGCCCTCGAAGAGAACGGCACCCTGCGGCGCTTCACCGCCCTGGTGGACCCGGCCCGGGTCGGCCAGCCCCTCACCGCCCTGGTGATGGTGACCCTGGTGCGGCACCATATCGACAACACCGCCGAGTTCGAGCGCCAGATCCTCGAGTACCCGGAGGTGCTGCAGTGCTTCGCCACCACCGGCAACGCCGACTTCGTGCTGCGGGTGGTGATCGAGGACATGGCCGCCTACGACCGTTTCCTCAACGAGAAGCTCTTTACCCTGGCGGGGATCTCCCAGGTCAGCTCCAACTTCGCCCTGCGCGAGATCAAGAACGAGACCGCCATCCCGATTCGCTGAACAAGGAAAACCCGCCCATGCCCACCTCGGCCGCCTCACGGATGATCCTGCTGCTGGCCCTGGCCGGGTTCGCCAGCATGGCCTCGATGCGCATCACCGACGCCATGCTGCCGGCCCTGGCCGAGACCTTCGCCCGCCCGGTGGCCGACGTGGCCCAGAACATCACCCTCTTCGCCGTGGCCTACGGCCTGATGCAGCTCGCCTATGGGCCCCTCGGAGATCGCCACGGCGCCCTGCGGGTGATCGGCCTGGCCACCCTGGCCTGCGCCCTGGGCTCGCTCGCCGCGGCCCTGGCCGGGTCGCTGCCGATGCTGCTGCTGTTTCGTACCCTGAGCGGCGCCACCGCCGCCGCCATCATCCCCCTCTCCATGGCCTGGGTCGGCGACACCGTGCCCTATGCCGAGCGCCAGGTGGCCTTGGCGCGGATGCTCTCCGGGGCGGTGCTGGGGCTGATCGCCGGCCAGACCCTGGGCGGCCTGCTGGCGGACACCCTGGGTTGGCGCGCCGCCTTCCTGCTGCTGGCCGGGGTCTTCCTGGTCGCGGGTATCCTGCTGATCGCCACCCTGCGCCGGCATCCCGAGCTCTCGCCCCGGGGCGAGGGCGGCGACGGCCTGGCCTTCCTGGCGCGGATTCGAGGCGTGTTGACCGAGGCTCGGGCCCGCTGGCTCCTCGCCCTGGTGTTCCTGGAGGGCATCGCCGCCTTCGGCGCCCTGGGCTTCGCCGCCAGCCACCTGCACCGCTGGCAGGGCCTGTCGCTGACCCGCGCCGGGTTGGCGGTGGCGCTGTTCGGGGTCGGCGGGCTGATCTTCGCCGCCCTGGCCAGGCTGCTGGTGCGGCGCCTCGGCGAGACCGGCCTGGCGCTGGGCGGCGGCACCCTGATGGGAGCCGGCTTCCTCGCCCTGGCCCTGGCGCCCACTCCGATGGGCGCCGCCCTGGGCGCCTTCGTCGCCGGCCTCGGCTTCTACATGATGCACAACACCCTGCAGATCAACGCCACCCAGATGGCGCCCGCCGCCCGGGGCACCGCCATGGCGGTATTCGCCGGCTGCCTCTTCCTGGGGCAATCGGTGGGGGTCGGGCTGGGTGGGCTGATCCTGCGCCTGGGCGACAGCCGCTGGCTGCTGGCCGGCGCCGGGCTCTGGCTACTCGTCCTGGGGCTGGTGTTCGCCTGGCGGCTGCGAAGCTGGCGGACCCAGAACGCCGACGAGCCAACCGAAAAGGCCGCCTGAGAGCGACCGCCTCGCCTGGCGCCTAAACTAGGGAGCCGACGGCTCCAAGGCCGGGAGAGATCAATGCTTCGATTCGTGGCCGGCCGCGATAAAGGCCTCGGCATTGGCGCAGAAGTCACGGCACGCCTCGGCGTCGGTGTCGTGGCGCAGGGCCTGCCAGCAGGTGCCGATATGCGGGCAGGCCCGGCAGGTGACCCGCCATTCGGCGGCCCGGGGGACATCGGCCCAGGCCTCGGCGTCGAGCCCGAAGCGGCGCATCATCGCCGGCATCAGGGTCTCGGCGGGGCCCAGCCAGCCCGCCAGCTCGCCGCTGTTCAGTCCTCGGGCCAGGGCCCGCTCCAGGGGCGGGTGCAGCGGCCGGGCGAGGTCGTGAATCAGCGCGCTCAGCCGCTTGGGGGCGCAGCACCTGAGTTCGAGCAGGGCGTGCTCGCCGGCCAGGTAGTCGCTCAGGGCGTCGGCGAGGCGGGTGCCCTGGGAGGCGGTGGTAGATGAGGAGGTGGGCATGGCGACGATCTTCGTATCGCGGGGGTTTCCTTCAGTATCGGCCCCCGACCGCCGCCCTGCCTTGACCCAGGTCAGCGATCGCTCACTTCCCGGCGTCTTCGCTGGCTCGGCGGGCCTCCCGGATGGCCGCCTCCACCTCGCTCAAGTCGGGGATGCGATGGGCCAGGGCCAGCGCCAGCTGGGCCAGGAAAGGGGTCTCCTGGGCCTCGGGCAAGTCATCCAGGGCCTCGGCCAGGAGTTCGTAGACCCGCTCGAGATCATTAAAGGGCAGTGTCGAAGTGGTCATGGTCGGGCGTCTCCCAGGACGGTGTTCAGGGCGTCGTTCAGGTCGGCGGCGGTGGGGCGCTTCCAGCGCGCCACCAGGTGGCGATCCGGGCGCACCAGGTAGGCGCTGCCCGGCTCGGCGCCATAGGCGGCGAAGAGCGCCGCATCGCCGGGCAGGGCCCGTCCCAGGGCGGAGTCCTCCACGCCCAGGTGCAGCACCCTGAGTTCCGGGTGGTCTCCCAGGGCGGCCGCAAGCTCGGGGCTCGCCTCGCCGAACAGCAGCAGACTAAAGCCCGTTCCCAGGTAATCGAGCAGGAAATCGTCGTCGCCCAGGCGGCGGTTGATCAGTGGCGCCCCGGGCCGGGGGCCGGCGGCGAAGGCGTCCCGGTCGGCCAGGGTCAGGGGGCTCTCGGCATAGGTGTAGGGGGTCACCTGGCGGGGGTCGGCGAAGGGGCTGGCATAGTCGTTATCCAGCGCCAGGGCCAGGGCGGCGTCGCGCATCAGACGGTAGCCACGGCTCGGCGGCGTCATGAAACGGGTGCTCTTGCCGGCATTGGCGAAGACATCCAGGGTAGCGCCGCGCCGCTCCGGGGTGTAACTGTCGAGCAGCCGCGCCGACGCCCGGCCCTGGAGCACCCAGGCCAGCTTCCAGCCGGCATTGACCGCATCGGCCAGGCCGTTGTTGAGGCCGCGCACCCCGAAGATCGGCACCAGGTGGGCGCTGTCGCCGATAAACAGCACCCGCCCGTGGCGGTAGTCGTCCAGCGCCAGGGTATGCGCCTTGTAGAGGCTCCACCACTCCAGCTCCCAATCGCCGCGCTCCTGCATCACCTCGCGGATGATCAACCCTACCCGGTCGCGGATCGCCTCCTCCCGCACCGCCGCCTCGGGGTCCTCATCGGGGCCTAGCTGGTAGTCGATGCGCCAGATGTCGTCGGGCTGCTTGTGGACCAGGATGGTGGCCTCGGGCAGCGCCGCCGAGTGGAAGAAGGCGCGCCGCTCGGTGGGAAAGTCGGACTTAAGGCGTACGTCGGCGATCACGTAGCGCCCCTCGTAGGCCTCGCCGTGTAGCGCCAGGCCGAGGGCCTTGCGCACCACACTGCGGGCGCCATCGGCGGCCAGCAGGTAGTCGCAGGCCAGCGCATAGTCGCCCTCGGGCGTGCTGACCGTCAGGGTGACGCCGTCGGCATCCTGGGTCACGCCGCTGACCGCGCTCTGCCAGCGCAACGTCACCCGCTCGCTTTCCATGGCCCGCTCGATCAGGAACTGCTCGATATACTGCTGCTGCAGGTTGACCATCGGCAGGAAGCGCTCCTGGTCCGAGTGGGGCATCTCGAAGCGGTAGATCTCCCGGTCGCGAAAGTAGGTACGCCCCCGGGTCCAGCCCAGACCCTTGGCAACGAAGCGCCGATCGACGCCCAACTGCTGAAGGATCTCCAGGCTGTGGCGGGAGAGGCAGATGGCCCGGGAGCCGTCGTTGACGGTGGCCTTGTCGTCGAGCACCACGCAGTCGATGCCGTGGCGGGCCAGCTCCAGGGCGGCGGTCACGCCCACCGGGCCGGCGCCGACGATAGCCACCCGGTGGCGCGGCGTCTCACCGTCCAGCTCGGGGGGACGAACGAAGGGGAAATACGGATAATCGAAGTAAAGCGAATCGCTCTCGGCGCGTCCGGCGGGTCGCATGGGTGGCTCCATTGTTAGGGTTGTGGGACCAGCCTAGCCCGCGCCGCCACGTCCGCCTGTCCCGCAAAAGCCGGGACAGGCCAGCCCGAGGAGAGCCTGATGATCCGGCCCATCCCGCCACCATCGCCCGATCGCAAACCACAGAAACCGGGACAGGCCATCCCGAGGAGCGCCTTATGACCCGGCCCACGCCGCCATCCGAGCGCTGGCCCACCCTGCTGGCCGGGGTGGCCGACTGCGTCGAGGCCCTGGGCGGCGCCGACTTCGAGGCGCGCCTGCTGGCCCTGCTGCGGGAGGGGGCGCGCATCGAGCAGTGCATGATCTTCGCCTACGACGCCGCCGAGGGGGTCGACTGCCTGCTCGCCGACAACGCCCGCCAACCGCGCCTGGCCGATCGCCTGGCGCGCCTCTATACCGAGGGACTGTTCCGCAACGACCCCAACTACCGGCGCCTGGCGGACAATGCCTTGCCGACGCTGGAGCTGGCGCCGATGCGCGCCGAAGCGATGCCGGAGAGCTACCGGGGCTCGCTGTTCGCCTTCCCCGACCTGGTGGACAAGGTGGCCCTGACCCTGCGCGAGGCCGAGGGCGCCTATACCCTCAACCTCTACCGGGGCCGCGAGGCGGGCCCCTTCGATGCCGATGACCTGGCCACCCTGGATGCCCTGGCGCCGCTACTGGCCAGCCTGATCCGCCGCCACTACGGCGCCCCGCGCCCGGCCGAGGTGCGCCTCACCCCTGAAGAGGAAGCGGTGCTGGCACCCCTCTCGGAGCGCGAGCGCCAGCTCTGCCTGCGACTGCTGCGCGGCCATACCCTCAAGAGCGCCGCCGCGGAGCTCGAGGTCGCTCTCTCCACCGCCGAGACCTACCGCAAGCGGGCCTATGCCAAGTTAGGGATACCCTCCAAGGCCAGGCTGATCGCGTTGTGTCGCCGCCAATAGCCGGGGCGTAGCCAGGCCCGGGGCCTATGCACTCACTCCAGGGCTACGGGCATCCCCTCGAAAGCCCGGCTGGTCGCCCTATACCGGCGGCAATAATCGGACTCGCCATCCTGCCCCACCTCACCGTAGGAGCGCACTTTAGTGCGCGATGGCCCTTGGCGGCGGGCCCGGCCGCTAGGCCCGCTGGCCCTGCTGCAGACTCTGCACCGAGGCCACCAGGTCGTTGAAGCGCTCGCCCTGGATCACCACATGGTCGCGCAGCAGCGCCTCGGCCCGCGCCTCGTCGCCCTCGGCGATGGCCGCCACCACCGCCTCGTGCTCGTCGAAGGAGCCCTGCAAACGGTGACGCACCTGCAGCTGCATGCGCCGGTAGGGCTGCAGCACCGCGTGTAGCCGCGCCGCCTCCTGGGTCAGGAAGCCGTTGTGGCTGGCCTCGTAGATGCGCTGGTGAAAGACGCCGTTCTCGTAGTAGTAGCCGTTGGCGTCCCCCGCCTCGACCCGGGCCCGGCACGCCTCGTGGGCCTGGCGCAGGGCGGCCAACTCCGCCTCGGTGATGCGCCGCGCCGCCAGCCGGCCACACATCCCCTCCAGTTCCGCCATCACCTCGAAGCGCTCCACTAGCTCGGTGACGCTGAGCTGGGTGACGAAGGTGCCCCGCTTGGGTACCACCCGCACCATGCCCGACATGGCCAGTTGCTGCAGGGCCTCGCGGATCGGCGTCCGCGAGCACTGGTACTCCCGAGCCAGGGCCTCGGGATCGAGGCGCGCCCCGGGGGCGAAGCGTCCCTCGACGATGGCGTCTTCGAGCAGGGCGCGCAGGCGTTGCGCCTGGGAAACGGTAGCCATATTCACGACTCCTTCCTTGACAGATCTATATCTTGGCCCTATCTGTTATATATAACAACTCGGATCTGTGTATTTAACAGCGCTTTCCTGACCAATAACGACAATGAGGATAAGCCCCATGCCTACCCATGACCTCAAGGTTGACACCCCCCCAGCGACGGAGGGCGGCCCCATGCAGCGCACCATGCAACGATTGGGGGAGGGCGTCGCCGCCTTCAGCACCCGCTGGATTCCCGACGCCTTCGCCATCGCCGTGGCCCTGACCCTGGTGGTCTACCTGGCCGCCCTGGTGGCCACCGATAGCGGCCCCATCGAGCTGGTCGATGCCTGGTACGGCGGCTTCTGGAACCTGCTCGCCTTCGGCATGATGATGGTGCTGATCGTGGTCACCGGCTATGGCCTGGCCACGGCGCCCCCGGTACAGCGTACCCTGCGCTGGCTGGCCGACCGCCCCCGGAGCGCCAAGGGCGCGGTGATCATGACCGCCGTGATCGCCGGCCTGCTGGGGTTCCTGCACTGGGGCGTGGCCCTGGTGGTGGGTGCCTTCCTGACCAAGGCCGTGGCCCACTCCGCCAAGCGCCGCGGCCTCAAGGCGCACTTCCCGCTGATCGCCGCGGCGGCCTATGGCGGCATGGTGATCTCCCAGACCGGGCTCTCCAGCTCCGCGGCCCTGCTGGTCAACACCCCGGGACACTTCCTGGAGGAGAGAATCGGCCTGCTGCCCCTCTCCGAGACTATCTTCCAGCCCTATAGCCTGGTCTTCGTCGGCCTGACCCTGCTGATGACGCCGCTGCTGCTGGCCAGCCTGCACCCCTCCCGGCGCCGGGTCGTGGAGATCGCGGGCGAGGAGGAAGTCATCCGGGTGGACGAGCCACCGGCGACCCCCGCCGAGCGCTTCAACCGCAGTCGCCTGCTGATGGGCGTGATCGTCGCCGGCGGCCTGTTCTACGTGGCGCGCTATATCGGTGACCACGGCGTGCTGGGGCTCAACCTCAATGTGCTCAACTTCACCATGCTGATGCTGGGCCTGCTGCTGCACGGCTCCCTGGGCGACTACGGGCGCGCCATCGCCAAGGGCAGCGCCGCGGTGGGTGGCATCATCCTGCAGTTTCCCTTCTATGCCGGCATCCTCGGCCTGATGGCGGGCAGCGGCCTGCTGGCGATGATCTCCAACGCCTTCGTGGCCATCTCCACCCCCACCACCTTCCCGCTGTGGTCGATGATCAGCGCCGCCCTGGTCAACTTCGCGGTGCCCTCCGCCGGCGGCCAGTGGGCGGTGCAGGGACCCATCGCCATCGAGGCCACCGCCCAGCTGGGCCTGCCCAGCCATGTGGCGGTGATGACGGTGATGATGGGTGACCAGCTCACCAACCTGATCCAGCCCTTCTGGCTGCTGCCGCTGCTCGGCATCACCGGCCTGCGCGTGGGCCAGGTGCTGGGCTATACGGCGATCCTGATGCTGGCGGTCTTCGTGCTCTGCGCCGGCTGTCTACTGTTACTCGTATAAGCCAAGTACCATCGACGAGGAGGCGAACATGAGCGCCAATCGGAACTTCCTGCAGGAACTGCTGAGCGGTATCGTCAGCCGCGGCCGGCACCGCACCAGTGAACCGGCGACCCCGGCCCAGAGCCTGGCGGCCCTGACCCGGGCCTGCGAGACCCTGATGCAGCCCGGCGGCGAGGCCTCGCGCATCCTCGTCGCCCAGCAGGCGCTGAGCCACTATGCGGGCCTCGACGCCGAGCAACGCCGCGCCTTCTTCGCGCTGCTAGCCGAGGAGTATGCCGCCGACCCCGAGGCGATCCACGCCGCCTATGCCGCCTACCGGGAGGACGAGGGCAACGCCACCCTGCAGCGCCTCTTCGCCGCCTGCGAGCCACGCCGCCAACGCCTGCTGCGGCGCCTCAACCTCTGCCCCGGCGGCACCTACGAGCTGGTCAAGATGCGCGCCGACCTGCTCGGCCTGCTCCGGGAGGCCCCGGAGTTGGCGCCCCTGGACGCCGACTTCGCCCACCTCTTCGGCTCCTGGTTCAACCGCGGCTTCCTGATGCTGGAGAGCATCGACTGGAACACCCCGGCGGCCATCCTCGAGAAACTGATCCACTACGAGGCGGTGCATGAGATCCGCGACTGGAGCGACCTGCGCCGCCGTCTCGACCCGGAGGATCGCCGCTGCTACGCCTTCTTCCACCCGGCCACCGGCGACGAGCCGCTGATCTTCGTGGAGGTGGCGCTGTGCCGCGGCATTCCCGGGGATATCCAGGGCATCCTGGCGGATGGCGAGGAGCTGCCCGCCGAGGCGGCGGATACCGCCGTCTTCTACAGCATCAGCAACTGCCAGCGCGGCCTGAAGGGCATCTCCTTCGGCAACTTCCTGATCAAGCAGGTGGTCCAGGAACTCAAGCGGGAGCTGCCCAACCTCTCCCAGTTCGTCACCCTGTCGCCGGTGCCCGGCTTCGCCGCCTGGCTGGATAGCGCGCGGGAGGCGGGCCAGTGCCGCCTCTCCCCCGCCGCCGAGGCGGCCCTGGCGGACGACGCCTGGGTGCAGGACGAGGCCGCCCGCCAGGTCCTGGAACCGGAGCTTCGCGCCCTGGCCGCCCACTACTTCCTCGAAGCCAAGCACCGCAGCGGCCTGCCGCTGGACCCGGTGGCACGCTTCCACCTGGGTAACGGCGCCAGCCTGCACCGCCTCAACTGGCCCGGCGACACCTCCGCCAAGGGGCGCCGCCAAGCCCACGGCCTGATGGTCAACTACCGCTACGAGCTGGAGCGCATCGAGCAGAACCACGAGGCCTTTAGCCGCGACGGCAGCATCGCCTGCCCCAATGAACTGCGCCGCCTGGCGAGTCGCGCCAGGCCGCTGCTCGGCGAACCCCATAACGCCTGATACTCCCTTCGCGAGAGAGAACACCATGAATCACAACCTCTACCTGCAGTTCCTGCCCCACTTCCAGCGCCAGCCGGATAAGCCCCTGATCGAGTCCCCCGAAGGCCAGGGGTACACCTATGGCGAGGCCCAGGCACGGGCCCGGCGCCTGGCCGGCGCCCTGCGCGAACTGGGCGTCACTCCCGGCGAGCGGGTCGCGGTGCAGGTCGACAAGAGCCCGGAGGCGATCCTGCTCTACCTGGCCTGTCTTCAGATCGGCGCCGTCTACCTGCCGCTGAACACCGCCTATACCGGCGCCGAGATCGAGTACTTCCTGGGCGATGCCGAGCCGCGCCTCTATGTGTGCCGCCCCAAGGCCCTGGCGGAGGCCCGCCAGCTGGCCGCCGCCTGCGGCGTGCCCCGGGTGGAGTCCCTCGGCAGTGCGGGGGACGGCAGCCTGCTGGAGAAGGCCGACCGGGCCGAGCCCTGGGAGCAGGTCGCCGAGATCGGCGAACGCGACCTGGCGGCGATCCTCTACACCTCCGGCACCACCGGGCGCTCCAAGGGCGCCATGCTCAGCCACCTCAACCTGGCCTCCAACAGCCGCGCCCTGGCCGAGGCCTGGCGCTACACCGCCGATGACCACCTGCTGCATGCCCTGCCGATCTTCCATACCCACGGCCTCTTCGTGGCCTGCAATATCACCCTGACCACGGGCGCCGCCATGACCTTCCTGCCCAAGCTGGACGTGGAGCAACTGATCGGGCTGATGCCCCGGGCCACGGTGCTGATGGGGGTGCCCACCTTCTATACCCGGCTGCTGCAGTCGCCGCGCCTCGATCGCGATGCCGTGTCTAACATGCGCCTCTTCGTCTCCGGCTCGGCGCCGCTGCTGGCGGAGACCCACCAGGCGTTCGAGGCCCGCACCGGCCACGCCATCCTCGAGCGCTACGGCATGACCGAGACCAATATGAACACCTCCAACCCCTACGAGGGCGCGCGCCGCCCCGGCACCGTGGGCCTGCCGCTGCCGGGGGTGGAGCTGCGCATCAGCGACCGGGAAAGCGGCGCCGAGCTGCCCCGGGGCGAGACCGGCATGGTCGAGCTGCGCGGCCCCAACGTCTTCCAGGGCTACTGGCGCATGCCGGAGAAGACCCGCGCCGAGTTCCGCGATGACGGCTTCTTTATCACCGGCGACCTGGGGCGCATCGACGCGCACGGCTACCTGCAGATCGTCGGTCGCGACAAGGACCTGGTGATCTCCGGCGGCTACAACGTCTACCCCAAGGAGGTGGAACAACTAATCGATGACCTGCCCGGGGTGGTGGAGTCGGCGGTAATCGGCGTGCCCCACCCGGACCTGGGCGAGGGGGTCACCGCCGTGGTGGTGGCCGAGGGCGACCTGGACGAGGCCACAATACTGGCGGCCCTGGGCGACCGACTGGCCCGCTACAAGCAGCCCAAGCGCGTCTTCTTCGTCGATGCCCTGCCCCGCAACGTCATGGGCAAGGTACAGAAGAAGCAGCTCCGCGAGACCTATGCCGAGCTCTACCAGCCGCTGGCCAGCCAGGCGTAAGGCGAGCCCGAGGAGATGATGACAATGACAACCGCTCCGACGCCCACCCGGGCCCCCTACCACCTCCCCGAGCCGGTGACCTGGGATGCCCTGACCCTCTCCCGGGTGATCCATGCCCGGGAGCTCTCCTGCCGCGAGGTGATGACCACCTACCTGGCGCATATCGCCGCCTGCAATCCCGGAGTCAACGCCATCGTCTCGCTGCGCGACGAAACCGAGCTGCTCGCCGAGGCCGAGGAGTGCGACCGGGAACTGGCTCGGGGTCGATCCCGAGGCTGGCTCCACGGCATCCCCCAGGCGATCAAGGATCTCTCCGCCACCGCCGGGCTGCGCACTACCCTGGGCTCGCCGCTGTTCGCCGACCAGGTGCCCGAGCACGACAGCATCATGGCGGCACGCCTGAAACGCGACGGCGCCCTGATCATCGGCAAGACCAATACCCCGGAGTTCGGCCTGGGCTCCCATACCTACAACCCGGTGTTCGGTGCCACCCGCAACGCCTACGACCCCAGCAAGAGCGCCGGCGGCTCCAGCGGCGGCGCCGCCGCGGCGCTCGCCATGCGCCTGCTGCCGGTGGCCGACGGCAGCGACATGATGGGCTCGCTGCGCAACCCCGCCGCCTACCACAATGTCTTCGGCCTGCGCCCCTCCTTCGGCCGGGTGCCCCTGGGCCCACTGCCGGAGAACTTCGGCCACCAGCTGGCCACCGAGGGGCCCATGGCGCGCAGCGTGGCGGATCTCGCCCGGCTGCTGGCCACCCAGGCCGGCCACGACCCGCGGCTGCCGCTGTCGCTGACGGAGGACCCGGCCCGCTTCGCCGGCTCGCTGGCCCGCGACGTGCGCGGCCTGCGGATCGGCTGGCTGGGGGACTGGGGCGGCCACCTGCCCATGGAGCCTGGCATCCTGCCCCTCTGCGAGCAGACGCTCGCCACCTTCCGCGATCTGGGCTGCGCGGTGGAGGTGGCCGACCCCGGCTTCCCGGCAGAGCGGCTCTGGGAGGCCTGGGTGACCCTGCGCCAGTGGATGGTGGCCGGCAACCTGGCGCCCCTCCACGCCGACCCGGCCAAGCGCGAGTGCCTCAAACCCGAGGCCCGGTGGGAGGTGGAAGGCGGCCTGGCGCGCTCGGCCCTGGAGATCCACCAGGCCAACCAGACTCGCAGCGCCTGGCATGTCCGGCTGCTCGAACTCTTCGAGACCTACGATTTCCTGGCCCTGCCCAGCGCTCAGGTCTTCCCCTTCCCGGTGGAAGAGCACTGGCCCCGGGAGATCGCCGGTCGCTCCATGGACACCTATCACCGCTGGATGGAGGTGGTGGTGCCCGGCTCGCTCTCCGGCGGCCCGGTGATCAGCCTGCCCGCCGGCTTCAACGCCAATGGCTTGCCCATGGGCCTGCAGTTGATCGGCCGCCCCCGGGACGACCTCGGCGTGCTGCAACTGGCCCACGCCTATGAACAGGCGGCGGGGGACTGGCTGCGACGCCTACCCGAGTTCTCTCCCGACCGGTAACCCGACCCAGCCCGCATGCTCCTTGCCCGCGCCTTCCCGAAGGCGCGGGACGACGCCCTGCGCCCGCGACCCGGGCGTTCAACCCCGGCCATAGCAAGAGCCATAACAATGAGAAGCCCCATGACGACTCGACTCACTTCCCGACTCGCCCTCTGCCTCGTCCCGACCCTGGCGCTCAGCGCCCAGGCCTCGCCATCACCGGACGAGGCCAGCGCCAGCCTCCAGTACCGCAACTACTACTGGGACGAGAATCCCCGGGACGGCGTCGGCCCCACCCGGGACGAATGGGTGCATGGCCTGCTGCTGGAGTTGGACTCCGGCGAGATCCACGACACCTTCGGCGTCGAGCTGGGCCTGGGCGCCGCCGACGCCCTCTCCGTGGGCAGCGGTGCCGACAATATCACCAACCTGCGACCCGGCGACTCGGTACAGGATCCCCATGGCATCGCCAAGGTGACCCGCGCCTACCTGCGCGCCGAGTTCGGTAACGACCACCACCGACTGCGCCTGGGGGCCGGCAAGCAGACCCGCCGCCACCGCCTCTATGCCGACAACACCAATCGCATCCTTCCCGCCGCTTCCCTCGGCTACGACCTGACCTATGAAGTGGGAGATCTCGAGCTTTACCTGTCGCGAATCGAGCGCTTTAGCCGCCGCGACGATTCCGGCTGGGGAGATCGGCTGAGCACCTTCGACGGCCGCGAGATCGACGCGGTCAACCTGGCCGGCGTCGATTATGCCCTGCCCGCCGACCTGCGCCTGGAGGCCGAGTACCTGGAGAGCGACGACTACCTTCGCCAGGGTCTGGTCCGCCTGAGCCACCAGGCTCGACTGGGCGAGGACCTGACACTCCACAGCCAGGTGGCCCACGGCCGCCAGGACGATGCCGGCGAGCACTTCGAGACCCAGGGCATCCCCGGCCTCTACCCCGCCGCCGACGGCCATGACGCCCGCTACAACGAGTTCGGCCTGCGCCTGACCCATCGCGACAAGTACCTGGGGCTGGCCCATACCCGGGTCTGGGGAGGCAACTACGACCGCCTGCTGTTCGCCGATGACCACGGCCACTGGGACAGCGCCGCCAATAACTTCTACCGCTTCGGCCTGGAGGGCGAGGCGATGTGGAAGGTCTCCACCGGCCTCGGCTTCGCCGACCTGGGCCTGCCCGGGCTACGCTGGGACGGCCACTACGCCGTCTCCGACGAGGCCACCGGCTTCAGCGACTTCTCCCGCCGAGAGTGGCAGAGCGTGCTGCAGTACCGCTTCGCCGGCGCCCTGGACGGCCTGAGCCTGGCCTGGCTCTACGTCAACCACGACACCGACGGCGAGCCCGCCGCCGTCGACGGCAAGGCCCCCACCTTCGGCCCCGCCGGCCTGATCACCCACGAGGCCAACCGCCTCTACCTGACCTACCGCTACGCCTTCTAGGTTCACCGAAGCTAGTCAGCGGCGGTCCTGCCAGAAGAGCGCGAACAGCTCCGACTGGGAGTTGATGCCGAGTTTGGCGTAGAGATGCTTCTTGTGGGCGCGCACCGTCTCCACGGAGATCGCCAGGTGCCGGGCGATCTCCTTGGTGGTACAGCCCGCCAGCATCAGCTGACTCACCTCCCGTTCACGCTCGGTCAGGGCGCGCTGGGCATCCTGGGCCAGGGTAGCGCCCTGGCGAGGGTGCCAGGGATGGGGCCCCGGCTGGTCCTCCTCGAGGGCCTCGAAATGGCTGCGCTGGCGCATCAGCGCCAGCAGCCAAGGCTGCACCAGGGCGAGCAGACCGAGGGCATCGTGATCGAAGGGTGCCACCGAGCCCAGGGAGAGACAGAGGGTACGCTCGTCGTCCAGCACGCAGTTGAACTGAACCTCATCGGCGACGATATTGCGGCGGAAGTAACGCTGGTAGTACTCGGTGCGGGTGAACCCCTGGGGCGCCACGTCCGCCAAGGTATAAAGCCCGGAGCGCCCACGCCCCTTGGCGTCGATATAGAAGGGGTCGAGCAGATAGAGGCCGCGCTGATAGTCCTGGAAGAGGGTCTCGTCGGCACCGTCGTCCTCGTCGCTCTCGGCGAGGATACGCGGCGGTCGGTGATCGAAGAACACCAGCGCCACCCAGGTATTGAAGTCGAGGTGCCGCTCCAACAAGCGCACCACGGCGAGCCAGAACGCCTCCCGATCCAGCGCTTCCACCAGGCCGGCGAAGGCACGATGCCAGCCTAGGGCCGCCAGCGCCGTCTGCCGCGGGGGCCGTCTCTCGTGGTGATCCTGCTCGGACATCGTTCGTCTCCCGTCGGCCTCATGGATTCTCCTGCCCCTGGGGGGGTACCCCACTCAGGGGATAGGCGGAGTCGCGGTTATCCGGATACTGATAGGCAACGGATAACAACACGACTCGGAGTCTTCCATGCAGATAACCCTGGCACAACTGGCCGGCCGCGAAGGCGATATCGACCATAACCTCTCCCGGGCCCTGGAGTGCCTGCAGCGGCACGGTGCCCCGGGCTCCCTGATGATCTTCCCGGAGACCCACCTGACCGGCTTCGCCGAGCCCGGTCATGTCACGGATCGCGCCCTGACCCTGGACGGACCGGAGCTGGGCGCCCTGATCGACGCCAGTCGCGAGCGGGACACCGCCCTGGCCATCGGCCTGCTCGAACGCGACGGTGAACGGGTCTTCAACACCACCGTGCTGATCACCCCCGAGCGGGGCCTGACCCTGCGTTACCGCAAGACCCACCTATGGCCGGACGAGCGCGACCTGGTGACACCAGGCGACGACCTGAGCTGCGCCGAATGGCGCGGCCGCCGCCTGGGCCTGCTGATCTGCTACGACCTGGAGTTCCCCGAGCCGGCCCGGGCCCTGGCACAGATGGGCACCGACCTGCTGGTGGTCACCAACGGCAACATGGACCCCTACGGTCCCGTGCATGCCCGCGCCGCCCAGGCCCGCGCCCAGGAGAACCAGTGTTTCCTGGCCATGACCAACCGGGTCGGCGAGGGGGCAGGGCTGCGCTTCGCCGGCGAGAGCGCCCTGGTGGCACCCTGCGGCGAGGTGCGCTTCCGCGCCGGCCGCGCCGAGGGCGTGACCCGCCTGACCCTGGACGAGACCGAGCTGACCGCGGCACGCCGCGACTACCACTACCTGCGCGACCGGCGCCTCCCACTGGCCGGCCACGCGGAGGAGACCGCGCTGGGCCGCGTCTGGCGCCTCCCCTAATCCGCCCCTCCCCAGCATCACAACAACCACAAGCAGGAGACGACACTCATGCCTCAGATGAAACCCACCCTCTCCCTCGGCCAGGTCGTGTTGTTCGGCCTGGCCTACATGACCCCGATCATCGTACTGGGCACCTTCGGGGTCCTGGCCACCCTGACCGAGGGCGCCGTCTCGGGGGCCTATATCGCCGCCCTGGTGGCCATGCTGTTCACCGCCCATAGCTATGGCCGCATGGCCAGCGCCTACCCGGTGGCGGGCTCGGCCTACGCCTATGTGCGCCACGCCATCGACGACCGACTGGGCTTTATCGCCGGCTGGGTGATCCTGCTCGACTACCTCTTCCTGCCCATGGTGATCTGGCTGATCGGCGCCGCCTACCTGCATTCGGCCTTCCCCGCGGTGCCGACGGCACTCTGGCTGCTGGCCTTTATCGGCGTGACCACCGCGATCAATATCCTCGGCCTCAGGCTGGCCAGCGCCGTGAATGGGGTGATGATGCTGATCCAGCTACTGGTGCTGGTCGCCTTCGTGGGGCTGTGCATGCACTATGTGCTCGGCGACCCCAGCCAGCCCTTCTGGAGCCTGACGCCTTTCCTCGGCGCCGAGTCCGCCTCGCTGCCGCTGCTGATGGCCGGCGCCGCCGTGGCCTGCTACTCCTTCCTCGGCTTCGATGCCGTCACCACCCTCACCGAGGAGACCAAGGACCCTCAGCGCACCCTGCCCCGGGCGGTGCTGCTGATCACCCTGTGTGGCGGCCTGATCTTCGTCGTCGTCTCCTACTTCGTGCAGCTGGCCGCCCCGGGTTCCGACTTCGCCAATCCGGACGCCGCCGCCTACGAGATCGCCCGCAATATCGGCGGCGACATCTTCGTCTCGCTGTTCCTGATCGGCCTGGTGGTGGGACAGTTCGCCTCCGGCATCGCCGCCCAGGCCAGCGGCGGCCGGCTGCTCTACGCCATGGGCCGCGACGGCGTCCTGCCGCGCCGCCTGCTGGGCCGCCTGGGGCGTTTCAACACCCCGGTGGGCGGCCTCTGCCTGAGCGGTGCCGTGGCCCTGCTGGCGCTGACCTTGGACGTGCTCTCGGCGGCCTCCTTTATCAACTTCGGCGCCTTCACCGCCTTCGCCCTGGTCAACCTGGCGGTGATCTTCCAGTACTACCTGAAGGACCACCGCCGCCATGGCCTGGACGCCTTCTGGTTCCTGCTCTGCCCACTGGTCGGGCTGGGCGCCATCCTCTGGCTGATGTTCAGTCTCGACGGCACCGCCATCACGCTCGGCGGCCTGTGGCTGGCCTGCGGCCTGAGCTGGCTCGCCTGGCTGACCCGCGGCTTCCGCCAACCCACCCCGGAGCTGCGCCTGGAGACCTGAACCAAGCGGCAACGCAGAAACCACGAGGGGAGGCCATGATGGCCTCCTCTCGTGGTGTTTTTCACGGTGTCACGTCGATCACAGGAAGCCGCTATGGCGAATATCGCCCTCCACCAGGGTGAGCAGGGCGCGGCCCTTGAGGGGCCGACCCAGCAGCG
Organism: Bisbaumannia pacifica; assembly: GCF_007989625.1. Classification (GTDB taxonomy): domain Bacteria; phylum Pseudomonadota; class Gammaproteobacteria; order Pseudomonadales; family Halomonadaceae; genus Bisbaumannia; species Bisbaumannia pacifica. The sequence continues at coordinate 4,373 of NZ_BJUK01000020.1, read as the reverse complement.
GGGTGTTGAGACCCGCGGAGCGCAGGGTATCGCCGCTCGGCGTCCACTCGGCCTCGGGGTCGAAGACCGCCAGGTCGGCGGCCTCGCCGGCGGCCAGGCCGCCGCCGCCTTGGCCGAGCACCCGGGCCGGGCCCAGGGAGAGCCGCGCCGCCAGGGTCAGGGGGTCGAGCACGCCCTCGTCCACCAGCGCCTGGCCCAGGGCCCAGACCGTCTCCAGGCTGCTCATGCCGGGCTCGGAGGCGGCGAAGGGGGCCAGCTTGGCGGCCTGCTCGTGGGGCAGGTGGCCGCTGACGATGGCATCGATGCGGCCATCGGCCACGCCCTGACACAGGGCCTGGCGATCCGCCTCGCGGCGCAGCGGCGGCTCCAGGTGGAAGTTGGCGTCGAAGCCGGCCAGGGTGGCGTCGGTCCAGTGCAGCTGGGCCATGGTCACGTCGCAGGTCACCGGCAGGCCGCGGGCCTTGGCCTCGGCGACCATCTCCAGGCCCCGGGCGGTGGAGAGGTGGGCCACATGGGCGCGCACCCCGGTCTGCTCGATCAGCAGCAGCCACTGGGCCAGGGCGGTGGTCTCGGCGCTCTCGGGAATGCCGGGCAGGCCGAGCCGCGAGGCCAGGGCGCCCTCATGGGCGCAGCCGCCGGCGGCCAGGGCCGCCTCCTGGGCCTGGAAGTGCACCGGGATATCGTGGGTGGCGGCGTACTCCAGGCAACGGCGCAGCACCCGGGCATCGGCCAGGGGCCGGCGCAGGTTGGTCAGGGCCACGCAGCCGGCGCCCTGGAGGCCGGCCATATTGGCCAGCAGCCGTCCCTCCAGGCCCTGGGTCAGGGCCCCCAGGGGCACCACCCGCACGCCGTTCACCTCCTGGGCGCGGTCGTGCAGGGTGCGTACCTGGGAGGCGCTGTCGAGCACCGGGCTGGTGTCGGGACGCACCGCCACCCGGGTGTAGCCGCCGGCCAGGGCGGCGGCGGACTCGCTCTCCAGGCTGCCCTTGTAGCGGGGGCCGGGCTCGCGCAGCTGGGCGCCGATATCCACCAGGCCCGGCAGCAGCCACTTGCCGGAGAGCTCCAGCACCTTCTCGGCGTGGAAGTCGGGGTGAGCATCCAGGCCGACGATACGCCCGGCGGCCAGGTGCAGGTCGGTGACGCGATCGATGCCGCTGGCCGGGTCGATCACCCGGGCGCCCTTGAGTGTTAATTTCATACCTGCGCCTCCTGCCGCCGCTGCGCCCCGGCCCGTCCACCCATGACGACACCCTGGTGCCATTTCATAACTCTCATCACTGCGTCTCCTGCCGCCGCTGTTCCCGCTCCCGCGTCTGCCCGCTGACCGCCATCGACAGCACCGCCATGCGCACGGCGATGCCGTTGGTGACCTGGTCGAGGATCACCGAGCGGGGGCCGTCGGCCACCGCGGACTCGATCTCCACGCCGCGGTTGATCGGCCCCGGGTGCATGACGATGGCCTCCGGGTGGGCCCAGGCCAGGCTGTCCCGGGTCAGGCCGTAGTGACGGTAGAACTCGCTCTCAGAGGGCAACAGGGCGCCATCCATGCGCTCCTTCTGCAGGCGCAGGGCGATCACCACGTCGGCGCCGGCCAGGCCCTCGCTCAGGCGGGTGAAGACCCGGCAGCCCAGGGCCTCGACGTCCACCGGCAGCAGGGTGCGCGGCGCCACCACCCGCACCTCGGCGGCGCCCAGGGTGTTGAGGGCGAGGATCTGCGACCGCGCCACCCGGGAGTGGAGGATATCGCCGACGATGGCCACCCGCAGGCGGGAAAAATCCCCCTTGTGGCGGCGGATGGTCAGCATGTCGAGCATCGCCTGGGTGGGGTGGGCATGGCGCCCGTCGCCGGCGTTGATGATCGCCACCCGGGGGGTCACCTGGCTGGCGATGAAATGGGCGGCGCCGGAGTCGGAGTGGCGCACCACGAAGGCGTCCGCCTGCATCGCCTCGAGGTTCTGCAGGGTGTCCAGCAGGGTCTCGCCCTTGGCGGTGGAGGAAGTCTTGATATCCAGGTTGAGCACGTCCGCCGAGAGGCGCTTGGCGGCCAGCTCGAAGGTCGCCCGGGTGCGGGTGGAGTTCTCGAAGAAGAGGTTGGCCACCGTCTTGCCGCGCAGCAGCGGCACCTTCTTGACCTGGGCCTCCTGGACGCCACGGAAGCTGTCGGCGGTGTCGAGGATCTCGGTGAGCAGCGCCTTGGGCAGGCCCTCGATATCGATGAAATGGCGCAGCCGGCCATCATCGCCGAGCTGGACCTGGGCCGGGGTGCCCGGGCGGGATGCGGGGTCGATCACGGAGCCTCCTGGAAGATCAGCGTCGCTCGACCAGCGACAGGGTAAGGGGATCGGGGCCCTGGAGCTTGACCCGCTGGCCCGGGGCCAGGCTCAGCTCGGCGCCGCAGGCGTCGGGCTGGATGGGCAGCTCGCGGCCCGGCAGGGAGAGCAGGCTGGCCAGCAGCACGCGGCGCGGCCGGCCGTAGTCGAAGAGCTCGTTGAGGGCGGCACGGATGGTGCGCCCGGACATGATGACGTCGTCCACCAGCAGGATATCGCGACCCTCCACCGCGAAGGGCAAGTCGCTCGCGCGGATGCCCTCCGGCAGGCCCTGGTGATCGAAGTCGTCGCGCCAGAAGCCGATATCCAGGGTGCCCAGGGGCGTGGGCAGGCCCAGGCGCATATGCAGTTGCTCGGCGACCCAGACGCCGCCGGTGTGGATGCCCACCACGGCCAGCCGGTCGCGGTCCACCGCCAGGCGGTCGAGGCACAGCTCGAGGCGCGCCTCGAGGCTGTCGAGCAGGGCGGGTATCTCGGGGAGTGTCATCGTGAAATCCTTTAGGTATGGCTGTGGCGGCCGCCGGGCAGGCCCTCGCGGCCGGCGAACCAGCCCTCGAGGATCAGCACCGCGGCCAGGCCGTCGATGCCGTCTTCCCGGTAGTTGCCGCGGTGGCCCTGTTCCCGGGCGATGGCCTTGGCCTCGCGGGTGGAGCCGCGCTCGTCGACCAGCTCGCAGGGCTTGCCGTAGCGACCATAGAGGCGCTTGCCGAACTTGCGGGCGCGGGTGCTCATCTCCGACTCGCTGCCGTCCATGTTGATCGGCAGCCCGACCACGAAGAGGTCGGGACGCCACTCCTCCACCAGCCGCGTCACCTGGGCCCAGTCGGGGATGCCGTCCCGGGCCGGCAGCGGTTCCAGCTCCCGGGCGCTGTGGATCAACTCGTTGCCCACCGCCACGCCGATGCGCCGAGTGCCGAAGTCGAAGGCCAGGATCAGTCGCTCGCCCGCCGCGGCCATCAGGAGTGCCCCGCCTCGCGGCTCATCAGGGTCAGGTCGACGCCCAGGGCCCCGGCGGCGGCCTGCAGGCGCTGCTCCGGGGGCACCGAGAAGAGGATATCGGCGTTGCCCTCCACGGTGAGCCAGCTGTTCTCCTTGAGCTCGTCCTCCAGCTGGCCCGCTTCCCAGCCGGCGCAGCCCAGACAGACCAGGAACTGGCTGGGGCCACGCCCCTCGGCCAGGGCCTTGAGCATGTCCAGGGAGGTGGTCAGGGCGATGTCCTCGGTGACCTGGATGCTGGAGTCCCAGTCGGCACTGCTGCCGCGATGCAGGATAAAGCCGCGATCCTTGTGCACCGGGCCGCCGAAGTAGACCGGCGCCTCGGCATGATGAGGCATGTCACCGCCCAGCTCGAGCTGGTCGAAGAGGGCGTCCAGGGTGATCTCCATGGGGCGGTTGACGATCACCCCCATGGTGCCGTTGTCGTCGTAGTCGCACAGGTAGCTGAGGCTGCCGGCGAAGTTGGGATCCTCGAGCTGCGGCATGGCCAGCAGGAAATGATTCTTCAAGCTTTGCATGGGTCTCCCGGGCGTCAGGGCACGCCGAAGTCGTTGCCTTTCCCGAAGCGCCAGACGCGCGTGATGGAGAGGCTGTCGAGGCCGGCCATCTCGCCATCGAAGGGCGGGTAGGGGCCGGCGTCGCGCACCGTGGTCAGGGCGGCCTGGTCGAGCTCGGGGTGTCCCGAGGATTGTACCACCTCTATCCGGCGCAACTGACCCTCGCGGCCCACCACCACGCGAATCCGCAGCTGCCCCTCCAGGACCGGCGACAGGCGGTAATGGCGATTGCCGAAGGCCTCCACCTGGCGGGTCCAGGCGGCGATATAACGCGCCTCGGCGGCCTCCCGGGCGGCCAGTTGGCCGAGCTCGTCCTCCTCCCCGGCGAGGCTCGCCTCGGGGCCGGCATCCCGGGCCGCCTGCCCCCGCTCGCCACTGGCCGCCTCGCGGGTCGCCGCGAAGCTGCCCGGGGACAGGGGGTCGGCCTGAGCCGGGGCGGGGGCCGCGTCCGGGGCCGCGCCGCTCAGCGTCTCGGGGGCCGGCGCGGCAC
>NZ_BJUK01000019.1 GCF_007989625.1 Bisbaumannia pacifica | reverse complement strand
GAGAAAACCCCGATCATCATCAGATGGTCGGGGTTTTTCGTATTGGGATTTTATTAACTAACAAGCTCCGGCTCGTAAGAGACCGGAGCTTTTTGGTTAATGCTGGGTCGGCTCAACCGGCCCATATCGCCCTAGCAGAGGCTCTCCAGGGCCTCGATCAGGTGGTTCATCTCGTCTTCGGTGCCGATGGAAATGCGCAGGAAATCGCGCAGGGCCTCGGTATTGAAGTGGCGCACCAGGATCCCCCGCTCACGCAGGCCGACGAAGAGCTGGGCGGCATCCTGCCCCGGGTGGCGGGTGAGCAGGAAGTTGGTCTGCGAGGGCAGCACCTCGAAGCCCAGTCGCTCCAGTCGCTGACGAGTGCGCTCGCGGGTGGTGATCACCTTCTCGCGACAGGCCTCGAAGTGCGCCTTGTCCTGCAGGGCGGCGATGCCCACGGCGCTGGCCAGCATATCGATGGGGTAGGAGTTGAAGGAGTTCTTGACCCGCTCCAGCCCTTCGATCAGCTCCCGGGAGCCGATGGCATAGCCCAGGCGCAGGCCGGCCAGGCTGCGGGACTTGGAGAAGGTGCCGGTCACCAGCAGGTTGGGGTAGCGATCCACCAGGGGCACGGCACTCTCGCCACCGAAATCTACATAGGCTTCATCCACCAGTACGACGCAGTCGGTGACGCGCTCGAGCAGACCGGCGATGGCGTCCCGGGAGTGGCCATGGCCGGTGGGGGCATTGGGGTTGGCGAAGGCGATGCCGCCGCTGTCGGCGGGGAGTGACTCCAGGGGCACACGCCAGGCGTCATCCAGGGCCAGGGTACGGTAATCGATGCCATAGAGGCGGCAATAGACCGGATAGAAGCTGTAGGTGATCGCCGGCAGGCTCAGCGGGCGCGACTGGCAGAAGAAGGCCTGGAAGGCCAGGGCCAGCACCTCGTCGGAGCCGTTGCCGACGAAGACCTGGGAGACCTCGACGCCATGTTCCCGGGCCAGGGCCTCGCGCAGCGCACTGGAGTCGGGGTCGGGGTAGAGGCGCAGGTGGTTGGTGGGGAAGTCGCGCAGCACCTCGCCGACGCCCGGTGCCGGGGGATAGGGGTTCTCGTTGGTATTCAGCTTGATCAGCTGTTCACGGGGCTGCTCACCGGGAACATAGGGCGTCAGCTCCCGGACCGCGGGGCTCCATAGCTTGCTCATGGTCTCTCGCATCGACTGGGTAATAGAGTCCAGTCATGTTGACCCCGGTGCTCCCCCGGCGCAAGCCATGGGCGTGTTAATCTGGCGCCGCTGATACAGGAGCTTTGAATGATCGCCAAGATTCTCGCCACCCTGTTGCCGGTCTTCTTGATCGCCGGCTGCGGGGCCCTCTATGGTCGACTGCGTACGCCGGATATCCGCAGCCTCAATACCCTCAATATGGAGCTCTTCGTGCCGCTGCTGGTATTCGCCGTGCTGGCGGACGGTCAGGCGCCCCTCGAGGAGTACGCCGGGCTCGCCCTGGCGGCGGTGGTCGTGGTGCTGGGCTCGGGGCTGTTGCTGTGGCCGGTGGCGCGCTGGCTGAGCATGGATGCCAAGACCTTCCTGCCGCCGATGATGTTCAATAACGCCGGCAATATGGGGGTGCCGCTGATGGTGCTTGCCTTCGGCGAGGCGGCGCTGCCGGCGGCGGTGGTGGTCTTTATCGTCGAGATGCTGTTGCACTTCTCGGTGGGCCTGTATCTGCTCAACCCCGGCACGCCGCTGTGGCGGCTGTTGCGCCTGCCCATCGTCGTGGCCAGTATCGCCGGGCTGGCGGTCAACCTGAGTGGCATGCCGCTGCCCCCCTGGCTGCTGGAGGCGATGCATCTGCTGGGGGGCGTCTGCATTCCGCTGATGCTCTTCGCCCTTGGGGTGCGGATGTTGGATATCGATCTGCGCGATTGGCGCACCGGCCTGCTCGGCGCCCTGCTTTGCCCCTTGAGCGGCCTGGTACTGGCGGCGCCGATGATCTGGTGGCTGGGTCTGACGGGGCTTCAGGCCGCGGTCTTATGGGTCTTCGCCGCCCTGCCGCCGGCGGTGCTCAACTACCTGGTGGCGGAGCAGTACCGGCAGGAGCCTCATCGGGTGGCCTCCCTGGTGCTGGTGGGTAACCTGGGGAGCCTGGTGGTCATGCCTCTGGTACTGGCCGTGGTGTTCGCGTATGTCGAGCCCGGCTAATCGTCGCGCTCTTCCAGGCGCGTGAGCTGACGGTCCAGCTTGCCCATCAGGTGCAGCAGGTCGCGGTACTCGCCGGTGGAGAGGGTGCCGACCAGCTGCGCTTCCCAGTCATGGGCCAGCGGGATCAGCTCATCCAGCAGCGCCTGGCCCTCGGCGGTCAGGTGCAGAAAATGCACCCGTTGATCTTCCGCCGAAGGAGTGCGGTGGATCAGGCCACGCCCCTCCAGCGCCTGGATGGCTCGGGAGATCCGTGCCTTGTCCATGCCGGTGTACTGTCTCACCTTCTTGGCGGTCAGGGTATCGCAGTGGCTTAACCAGGCCAGTACCCGCCATTCGGCCACCTTGATGCCGAAGCGCTCCTCGTAGATCCTTGCTAGGGCCTGACTGATACGATCGGCCAGGCTATTGAGGCGGTAGGGCAGGAACTGGTTGAGATCGAGCTCGGTCTTGGCGGGAGGCTGGGCATCGTGATCGGTGGTCATGGGGTCTCTCTTTCGCCACCGGGGTGGGGTGGTGGAATGCGAGGCTATGCTACCCCAGCGTCGCCCCAGACTCTATATGACTGCCGGGGATGACGTCGCTCGGGCTGTCGGTGCCGCCGCGATACCGTTATGCTTGGGGTATCATCACTGATTCACCAAGCTTTTTCACCCGTGAGGAGGATGCTCATGCGAACCCCGATGATGCTGGCCGGCGCGGCACTCGCGCTTACCCTGGCCGGCTGCGCCGCCGGACCGATGGAATCGCAGAATGGCGCTGGCGTTACCGAAGGCGAAACCGCCTACCAGGGCTCCCTGCCGTGTCGCAATTGTGCGGGGATCGACCTGGACGTGCGTCTCCAGGGCGAGATGCCGAGCGCACAGGCGATGGAACGCACCTTCACGCTCCAGGCCAGCTATCGCGAGCATCCCCAGAACCCGCCGGACGAGAACTATGCCGGCAATTGGGAGATCCTCAGCGGCACCGCCAGCGACCCGGAGGCCACCGTCTACGAGCTGACCCCGAACGGCGAGGGGCAGATCTACTACTTCCTCAAGCTCGATGAGCAGACCCTGGAACTGATCGATCCCCAGCGTCGGCGTTTCCAGAACAGCGAGATGCTGCGCCTGCGTCGCTTCTAAGGGCGTCGTCGAGCAGTCGAGCGGGGCGGCCTGAGGGCCGCCCCGCGTCGTTGCATTCCCGGGGCGTCGAGAAGAGGAAAGCCAAGGCGGCCGACGTGGCCCAGGTGAAGGGTGCCTTCGTGCGCACCGGGTGCGGTGACGAATACAGCCAGTGGCAGGGACAGTGTCGCGAGTAGTGGGGAGATGAAATGGCCAAGGCGAAGAGCGCTTTCGTCTGCACCGAGTGTGGTGCCGAGTACAGCAAATGGCAGGGGCAGTGCTCTAGCTGCCGCGAATGGAACACCCTGAGCGAGGTGCGCCTGGCGCCGGCACGTCCCGGTGCACCGGCGGCGACCACCGGGCGTAGCGGCTATGCTGGGGTGACCTCCCGGGAGGTGGTGGACCTCTCGGCGGTGGATCTCTCCGAGGTGCCGCGCCTCTCCTCCACCTTCGACGAGTTCGATCGGGTGCTGGGGGGCGGCCTGGTGCCGGGCTCCGCAGTGCTGCTGGGCGGCCATCCCGGGGCCGGCAAGTCGACCCTGCTGCTGCAGACCGCCTGCAAGCTGGCCCAGGGGCGGCGGGTGCTCTATGTCACCGGCGAGGAGTCGCTCTCCCAGGTGGCGATGCGCGCCCACCGCCTGCAGTTGCCGACCCAGGGCCTCAAGATGCTGGCGGAGACCAGCGTCGAGACCATCCTCGCGGTGGCCGAACGGGAGCGTCCCGAGATCCTGGTGATCGACTCCATCCAGACCATGCACCTGGAGGATATCTCCTCGGCCCCGGGGGGCGTGGCCCAGGTGCGTGAATCCGCGGCGGCCCTGACCCGCTTCGCCAAGGGCTCCGACACCGTGCTGCTGCTGGTAGGGCATGTCACCAAGGATGGCTCCCTGGCCGGTCCCAAGGTACTGGAGCATATGATCGATGCCTCCCTGCTGCTGGAGGGCGGTGCCGACTCGCGCTTTCGTACCCTGCGCGGCCAGAAGAATCGCTTCGGCGCGGTCAACGAGCTGGGCGTCTTCGCCATGCTCGAGCACGGCCTCAAGGAGGTAAAGAACCCCAGCGCCATCTTCCTCTCCCGGGGCGAGGAGCAGAGCCCCGGCAGCCTGGTGATGGTGGTCTGGGAGGGCACCCGGCCGATCCTCGTCGAGGTCCAGGCGCTGCTCGACGACTCGCCCCTGGGCAATCCGCGGCGGGTCGCCGTGGGCCTGGATGCCAACCGCCTGGCCATGCTGCTCGCCGTGCTGCACCGCCATGGTGGCTTGTTTACCGGCGACCAGGACGTCTTCCTCAACGTGGTGGGGGGCGTCAAGGTGCTGGAGACCAGCGCCGACCTGGCGGTACTGCTGGCGGTGGTCTCCAGCCTCCAGGGGCGGGCCCTGGCCAAGGAGCTGGTGGTCTTCGGCGAGGTCGGCCTCTCCGGCGAGATCCGCCCGGTGCCCAGCGGCCAGGAGCGTATCATCGAGGCCGCCAAGCACGGCTTTACCCGGGCCATCGTGCCCCGCGGCAACGCCCCCAAGCAGGCCCCGGCCGGCATGGAGGTGGTCGCCGTGGATAAACTGAGCGAGGCCCTGGAGGCCTTGTAGGCTCTGAACGACAACTGTCTGCGCTCGCCAACGTTTCGCACAGAGCCTAGCGCCCGCAGGCCGCTATAACTGCCCCCGGCGAGCCGCTAGAATTGACCCAAAGCCTGCAAGGAGAACGAGATGAGTGCCATCCGACTGACTCAGTACAGCCACGGCGCCGGCTGCGGCTGCAAGATCGCCCCCGACGTCCTCGATGGCATTCTCGCCAAGGCCGGCCCCGGGGCCAGCCATAGCCGGTTGATCGTCGGCAACGAGGGCCGCGAGGACGCCGCCGTCTACGACCTGGGGGATGGCCGCGGCATGATCGCCACCACCGACTTCTTTATGCCCATCGTCGATGATCCCTTCGACTTCGGACGCATCGCCGCCACCAATGCCATCAGCGACGTCTACGCCATGGGCGGCAGCCCGGTGATGGCGCTGGGCATCCTCGGTTGGCCCCTCGACAAGCTGGGACCGGAGGTGGCCGGCGACGTGGTGGCCGGGGCCCAGGCGGTGTGTCGCGAGCTGGGCCTGGCGCTGGCCGGCGGCCACTCCATCGACGCTCCTGAGCCGATCTTCGGCCTGGCGGTCAATGGCCTGGTCGACCTCGAGCACCTCAAGCTCAACAAGGGCGCCCAGGTCGGCGACCTGCTCTACCTCACCAAGCCGCTGGGGGTGGGCCTGTTGACCACCGCCGAGAAGAAGGGGCTGCTGGCGGCGGGCCACCAGGGGCTGGCCCGTCAGACCATGCTGCAGCCCAATGCCATCGGCGCCGAGCTGGCCCGGGTCAAGGGCGTGCATGCGATGACCGACGTCACCGGCTTCGGCCTGGCCGGTCACCTGGTGGAAGTCTGCCAGGCCAGCGGCGTGGCCGCGCGCCTCGATTACAAGAAGCTGCCGCGGCTGGCCGAGGCCGAGGGCTATCGTCGCCAGGGCGCCGTGCCCGGCGGCACCGGGCGCAATCGCCAGGCCCTGGGCGCCAGCCTGCCGGAGATGGATGAGGCCCACTGGCAGTGGCTCTGCGATCCCCAGACCTCCGGTGGCCTGCTGCTCTCCGTGCATCCCTCCTGGGCCGATGACGTGGAGCGCATCGGCCGCGCCCATGGGCTGAGCCTGGCCCCCTTCGGTGAGATAGTCGAGGCCTCGGGCGAGGCGCGGATCGAGGTGCGTGGATGAGCCTGCCGCTGATCGAGCCGAGCCTCGACCTGCTGCGCCAGAAGCGGGTACTGATCGACGTGCGCGCCCCGGTGGAGTTCGCCCAGGGCGGCCTGCCCGGGGCCATCAACCTGCCGCTGATGGATGACGAGGAGCGCCATCGGGTCGGCATCGAATACAAGCAGCGCGGCCAGGAGGCGGCCATCGTTCTCGGCCAGCGGCTGGTCTCCGGCGGCATCAAGGCCGCCAGAGTCGAGGCCTGGAAGGCCATGGTGGAGGCGCATCCCGACGCCATCGTCTACTGCTTCCGCGGTGGCCTGCGCTCGCAGATCGCCCAACAGTGGCTGATGGAGGCCGGCATCGAGCGGCCCAGGATTCGTGGTGGCTGGAAGGCCATGCGCCAGGCCCTCTGCGCGCGCATCGATGCCGCCGCCGAGCGCCCCCTGTTGGTGGTGGGAGGCCTGACCGGCTGTGCCAAGACCGCCTTGATTCAGGCCCTGGACAACGGTCTGGACCTCGAGGCCTGCGCCCGCCACAAGGGCTCCGCTTTCGGTCGCCATCCGCTGCCGGCGCCCTCCCAGATCGACTTCGAGCATGCCTTGGGCCTGCGCCTGCTGGAGATCGACGGCGGCAGCGTGGTGGAGGACGAGTCGCGGCATATCGGCGCCGCCAATATCCCCCTGACCTTGTGGCGCGCCATGGAGCGGGCGCCACGCTTGCGGGTCGAGATGCCCCTGGACTGGCGACTCGAGCAGATCCGCAAGGACTATATCGACGACCTCTGGGCCCTCTATCGCGCTCAGTACGGCGACTGGCTGGGCTGGGCGCTGATGCGCAAGCAACTCGCCACCGCCCTGGGGCGGCTCAGGAAGCGCCTGGGCCATGCCCGGCTGGCGCGCCTGCAGCGCCTCCAGGCACTGGCCTTCCGCGAGCACGAGCGCGGCGATGCCCGGGCCCACGAGGCCTGGCTGGCACCGCTGCTCACCGAATATTACGACCCCCTCTATCGCCACCAGCTCGACAAGCAGGACAAGACCTTCCTGCATGTGGGCGATTGGGAGAGCTGCCTGGCGGCGGCCCGCGAGTGGAGCGTCCGGACTAGGCCCTGAGCCACTGTGCCAGCAAGCGATCCAGCAGCGCCGCCTGGCGGTCGAAGCGCCTCGGCTCGGCGAGAACCGCCTCCGGTGCCTGGAGATAGGTCGAGGGAGCGGTTGCCGGGGCGAAGGCCGTCGGGCTCAGGGCCAGCATGGCGGCGGCGCTCTGGGCGGTGCTCTCCAGGTGACACTGCAGGGCGATGACCCGGCCGGCGTCCCAGGCGAAGCCCTGGATCGGCCCGGCCGGGGTGCCGCCCAGCGGCAGGGCGTCTTCCGGCAGGCCGAAGATGCGGCTCTGCCAGAGCAAGACCTCGCAGTGCTCCGGCAGGTCGAAGGGACTCTCGGGGGCCAGCGTTAGGGGGTACCAGCCCACCTCCGGGTAGGTGCCCCGGGAGACGGTGGCGCCCAGGGCCCGGGCGATCAGTCGCGCGCCAAGGCCGATGCCCAGCACTGGCTTGCCGCTCTTCAGGGCACGCTCGACCAGCTTGCGCTCCCGGGCCAGTTCGGGGGCGTCCTCCGCCTGGGGGCCGTCGAGCAGGATCAGGGCATCGCAGTCCGCCAGCCGCGGCGGGGCCTCACCCAAGTGGCAGACGTTGTGGCTATGGCCCATGCCGTCCAGCCAGTCCTCGAGGCGTGCCGGCCCCAGGCTGGCGTGATGTTGCAGGAAGTAGATATGCATAGGAGTCCAGGGTGACGAAAAAACGGTCGCCGCACCAGGGGGCGAGTCGCCGGGAGGCGATCTATACCATAGTGGCGGCGATTCCGCCCGGCCGGGTGACCAGCTATGGGTGCATCGCCACCCTGGCGGAGGGGCTGACGCCGCGGCTGGTGGCGCGGGCCCTGGGCGAACTACCCGCCGGTCATGGCTTGCCCTGGCAGCGGGTGATCCGTAGCGACCGTCGTCTCGCCGATCACCCCGGGGCGGCTCGTCAGCGCGCCCTGCTGGAGGACGAGGGAATCGATTTCGATGACCGGGGCCGGGTCCCCGAGCGCTACTTCTGGCCCTGAGATAAGAGCCGGAACAACCGATAAGGAAGCCTTATGAGTGATGCCAACGGCGGCTTTCGGCCGCGTCTGCGGGCCCTGGATCGCCGCCAGGGGCTGGCCTTTATGGCGGCCCTGGCCGAACGCCTGCGCCCCAACTACCTGCTCTATGCCGAGGCCAGCGAGCAGGGCGACCCGGCGGCGTTGCGGGTGATCCATGACCTGATCTGGGAGGCGCTGCTGGTCAAGGAGGCGCGCATCGACTTCGAGCGCCAGGCCGAGAAGCTCGCCGAAATGGAGCCTCCCGCCGAGGACGAGAGCTTCGGCGCGCGGCGCGCCCTGGAAGCGGTGATGGCCCTGGCCGCCTGCCTCGATAGCCTCAGGGGCGAGGCGCCGGAGGCCGCGCTGGAGGTGAGCGAACTCTCCCGCAGCGGCGTCCAGGCCTTTATCGAGCTCACCGAGGGGGAGGAGGACGCCCAGCGCCTGGCAGCACTGATTCGCCAGCACCCGCTGATGGATGACGAATACGACTTCCAGGCGGCGGTGCTGGAGGCGGTGGAGGCGCCCCTGGACCGCGGGGCCCTCAAGGAGCTGCGTCGACTGGGGCGCAATGGTGGCGTCAGTAACCTGGGACTGACCCTGGATTAGACGCGGATCCCCGACTAGAAACTCACCCCCAGGGTGACCATGGCTCCGGCGGTGCCGAAGACGATCAGGTCGGTGTCCAGGTTGTCCCAGCGCACGCCGATACTGGGCAGGATGGCCGGGGCGATGCCATAGCGGTTGAGGGGAATCTTGTCGCGAAACTCCCCTTGGTAGCCGCGCAGCAGGCCACCGGTCAGCTTGCCGCGTACCTCCAGGGCCACGCTGGGGCGCCAGAAGGAAAACTCCCGGCCGCCATAGAAGTACCAGGTGGGCTGATCGAAGGAGTTGCGGAACCAGGCGGCGCCGGCGAACCAGCGGGCGGTATCGTGCACCTCCACGCCGATCAGGTCCTGGTGGTTGTTGTAGTCATCGTTCGAGCCGAAGTGGGTGGTGTAGAGGCCGGCCTGCAGCCGCGTGTGCCCATACTCGAAGGACGGCGCCGCCTGGGCCGGGGCCGCCGCCAGAAATGCCACGGCGAGCCCCAGGCTCGCCGTCTTGTGCCATCGTTGGCTCCACAACCCTTCCATGGTTGCTCCCGTGTGGGTCAAAGGCGCATCTCGATGCCGTGTTCGGCCATGAAGTGCTTGGCCTCGGGGATGCTGTACTCGCCGAAGTGGAAGATGCTGGCGGCCAGCACGGCGTCGGCGCCGCCCTGGGTCACCCCCTCCACCAGGTGGGCCAGGTTGCCGACGCCGCCGGAGGCGATCACCGGCACGCTGACCGCGTCCGAGATGGCCCGGGTCACGCCCAGGTCGAAGCCGGCCTTGGTGCCGTCCCGGTCCATGCTGGTCAGCAGCAGCTCGCCGGCGCCGTACTCCACCATCTTCTGGGCCCACTCCACCGCATCCAGGCCGGTGGGGCGGCGACCGCCATGGGTGAAGATCTCCCAGCGCGGCGCCTCGCCCTCCGCCGAGACCCGCTTGGCATCGATGGCCACCACGATGCACTGGCTGCCGAAGCGCTCGGTGGCCTCGCGGACGAATTCCGGATTGGTCACCGCCGCGGTATTGATGGAGACCTTATCGGCCCCGGCGTTGAGCATGGTGCGGATATCGTCGCAGCTGCGGATGCCGCCGCCCACGGTGAGTGGGATAAATACCTCGCCGGCGATGCGCTCGACCATCTCCACGGTGGTGTCGCGGCCCTCGTGGCTCGCCGTGATATCGAGGAAGGTGATCTCATCGGCGCCCTGCTGGTTATAGCGCTTGGCGATCTCCACCGGATCGCCGGCATCGCGGATGCCGACGAAGTTGACGCCCTTGACCACCCGGCCGGCGTCCACGTCGAGGCAGGGGATGATGCGCTTGGCGAGGCCCATGATTCAGCTCCCGGTGTGGGTGAGTTGGTCACTGAGGCGCTGGGCCTCGGCGAGATCCAGGCTGCCCTCGTAGATGGCGCGCCCGGTGATGGCCCCCAGGATACCGTCGCCGGCCACTTCGCTCAGGGCGCGGATATCGTCCAGGTTGGTGACGCCGCCGGAGGCGATCACCGGCAGGCCGCTGTCCCGGGCCAGGGCGGCGGTGGCCTCGACATTGACGCCGTTCATCATGCCGTCCCGGGCGATGTCGGTGTAGACGATGCTGGAGACGCCGTCATCGGCGAAGCGCTTGGCCAGGTCGCTGGCCTTGACCTCGGAGACCTCGGCCCAGCCGTCGGTGGCGACGAAGCCATCCCGGGCGTCCAGGCCGACGATCACGTGGCCGGCGAAGGCGCGGCACATCTCGGTGACGAAGGCCGGCTCCTTGACCGCCTTGGTGCCGATGATCACGTAGGAGACCCCGGCCGCCAGGTAGTGCTCGATGGTGGCGGCGCTGCGGATGCCGCCGCCGATCTGGATGGGCAGCTCCGGGTAGGCGCGGGCGATGGCGGTGACCGCCTCGCCGTTGACCGGGGTGCCCTCGAAGGCGCCGTTGAGGTCGACCAGGTGCAGGCGGCGGGCGCCGGCCTCGACCCAGCGGGCGGCCATGGCCACCGGGTCGTCGCCATAGGTGGTGGAGTCGTCCATGCGGCCCTGCTTGAGCCGCACGCACTGGCCGTCCTTGAGATCGATGGCGGGAATTACCAGCATGTCGTGTCCTCGTGGGCGCCCTGGGGCGCGGGTGATAGCGTTGATACGATAAGCCGTGCCGGGCGCCTCAGGGCTCCCAGGTCACGAAATTTTCCAGCAGGCGCAGGCCGGCATTGGCGCTCTTCTCGGGGTGGAACTGCACGGCGAAGACCGGGCCGCGGCCGATGGCCACATGGGCCTGGATGCTGCCGTAGTCGGTGGTGCCGAACACCGTGTCGTCCTCGGTGGCGTCCACATAGTAGCTGTGTACGAAGTAGAAGCGCTCGCCGCTCTCGATGCCGGCCCACAGCGGGTGCGCGTGGTGCTGGTCGACCCGGTTCCAGCCCATGTGCGGCACCTTGAGGCGCTCGCCCTGGGCATCGCGCATATCGCCGGGGAAGCGCTTGACCCGTCCGGGCAGGAGACCCAGGCAGGTCACGCCGCCGTTCTCCTCGCTCTCGTCGAGGAGCATCTGCTGGCCGACGCAGATGCCCAGCAGCGGCTTGTCCGCCTCCGCCAGCAGCTCCTGCACCAGCCCCTTGACCTGGCTGCGCTCCAGCTCGCCCATGCAGTCGCGGATCGCTCCCTGGCCCGGCAGCACCAAGCGGGTGGCGCCGCGGATGCAGCGCGCGTCCCGGGTGACGATAACGTTCTCCTGGGTGACATGCTCCAGCGCCTTGGCGACCGAATGCAGATTGCCCATTCCGTAGTCGATAACGGCGATGGTCATGAAAGGCTCCTCGACGGGTGGGGGGTGGGGCTCACAGGCAGCCCTTGGTGGACGGCATCTGGCCGGCCATGCGGGGATCCTCGGCCACCGCCATGCGCAGGGCGCGACCGAAGGCCTTGAAGATGGTCTCAGCCTGGTGGTGGGCGTTGAACCCCTTGAGGTTGTCGATATGCAGGGTCACCTGGGCGTGATTGACGAAGCCCTGGAAGAACTCCCAGAACAGCTGGGTGTCCAGGCGCCCGAGGCTGGCGCGGGTGAATTCCACGTCCATGAACAGGCCCGGGCGCCCGGAGAAGTCCACCACCACCCGGGAGAGGGCCTCGTCCAGGGGCACGTAGGCATGGCCGTAGCGGTAGATGCCGCGCTTGTCGCCGATCGCCTTGGCGAAGGCCTGGCCGAGGGTGATGCCCAGGTCCTCCACGGTATGGTGATCATCGATATGCAGGTCACCCACCGCCTTGATCTCCAGGTCGATCAGGCCATGGCGCGCCACCTGGTCGAGCATATGATCGAGGAAGGGCACACCGGTCTCGCACTCGAGCCGACCCTGGCCATCGAGGTTAACGCTCACCGTGATCTGGGTCTCCTGGGTATCACGGGACACCGTGGCGATACGCTCGGACATGACGACTGAACTCCTGCGCTGGGCGCATGCATGGGAACCATAGGGCAGGGCGCCCGCGAGCGCGGGCCCCTGTCGAGCCCTCCATTATAGAGAATCGCCCCCCCCATCCGCTACAATGCCTGGCATCGATGGGCGGCCGGAGCCGCCGCTCCGGCCCATGGAGAGACACCACATGCCGGTTACCCTTCACAGGGTCGATCACGCCACCTGGGCAGCGGATGCCCAGGTGGCCCTCGACCTCTCGCGTATCTATGCCGATGCCCCGGCGCAGCGCCTGCCGCTGCCCGCCGACGACTATATCCGTCAGCACCTGGAGTCCCGGGGCACCTTCTGCTGTGCTCGCTTCAATGATCGCCTGCTGGGCGCCGTGGCGGTCACCGAAGACCCCGAGGCCTGGTGGCTGGCCAACTTCTGCGTGCGCAAGACCACCCGCCGCCGGGGCGTGGGCTCGCGCCTGCTGGCCCTGGTGGGGGAGGCCGCCAGCCGTGATGGGCGCGTGCTGCGGATCGTCAGCGAGCCATTGACCATGGACGATCAACTGCTGCTGTCGCGCCTGGGCTATCGCCCCTCGGCGGACGGTCGCTACTTCCAGTTCGAACCCCCGGCCAAGGAGTCGCCCGAATGAGAGCCTTGCTGCGAGCCCTGCTGGCGGTGGTGGGTGTCCTGGGCCTGGTGATGGTGGCGGCGGTGATCTATGTCACCACCTTCTTCGATCCCAACGACCTCAAGCCGCGGTTGATTCAGGTGGTGCGCGACCAGAGCGGCCTGGAGCTGGCCCTGGAGGGCCCCCTGAGCTGGTCCTTCTATCCCCGCCTGGGGGTCAGTGTCTCCGAGGCGGAGGCCTGGCTGCCGCAGCAGACGCCGGAGGACGCGCCCTTCGTGGCCTTCGACCAGGCCGAGGTGAGCCTCGCCTTCGCCCCGTTGCTGCGCGGCATGATCGCCATCGAGGGACTGACCCTGGATGGCATGCGCCTCAACCTGGAACGTGACGCCGAGGGGCATGGCAACTGGGAGACCCTGCTCGAGCGTCTCGATGGCGAGGAGGCCGCCGAGCAGGCCCTGGCTCCGGCCGCCGCCGGTGTCGCGCCGGAGGAGGCCGGCATGGCGGTGGCCCTGAATATCGCCAGCGTCCAGCTGCGTGGGGGGCAGATCAGTTATGTGGATCGTCGGCAGGACCTGCGGCTGCAGGCCGAGTCGCTGCAGATTACCGGCACCCAGGTCAACCCCAGCCGCGCCTTCCCGCTGCGTGGTGATTTCACCCTGCGCACCTACGCCGAGGGCCAGGAGGCGCCACGCTATACCAGCGAGGTGGGCTTCGATGGTCGGGTGCGTCTGGGGTTTGGCGACGGCCGCTATCGCCTGGAGGATACCAGCCTGACCACCCGCACCGAGCTAGCCATACTCGACGGGCATCGCCAGCGTGTCGACCTGAGGCTGGCAGAGCTGGTGGCCGAGCCGGCCCTGGGTCGCTATCGCGCCGAGGGGGGACGCCTGGAGCTGGGGCTCTCCCATCCCAGGCTGGGCGAGACGGAGCTGCCGCTCTCCCTCGCTTTCGTCGCCGATGCCGACCTGCGTGGCCAGGAAGTGATGCTGCGCGAGCTGGAGCTGGAAGGCCCCGATGGCCTGCGGCTGAGCGGCAACCTCACCGCCAGCCAGCTGTTCGAGGCGCCCCAGTACACCGGCCAGGTGAGCCTGGCGCCGATTTCCCTGCGCCCCTGGTTGAGTCGCTTCGATGCCCTGCCGGCGACCCGCGATGCGGACGTCCTCACCGATGTGGCCCTGACTAGCCCGTTGCGTGGTGACCCCGGCCAACTGGAGCTCACCAACCTGACGCTGATCCTGGATGGTTCCACCTTCACCGGTCGCCTGGGGGGGCGGCTCGATGCTTCGTCGCTGAGTTTCGACCTGCAGGGCGACCGCCTCGATCTCGATCGCTATCTGCCTCCGGAAAGGCCACCCGAGGAGGCCCAGGCCTCGCTGCCCGGGATCGCCGCGGCCCAGGCCGAAGACGAGGCGGCCGGTGCCCTGGCGCTGGAGTGGTTGCAGGGGCTCGACCTCGACGGGCGGCTGGCCCTAGGCCAGTTTCGGGTCTTCGCCCTGGAGCTCGACGAGGTGCGTCTGGGCGTGGTCGGCGAGGGGCGGCGGCACCGCCTGGAGTCGCTGGAGGCACGCCTCTACGATGGCACCCTGACGGCCAGTGGCGAACTCGATCAGCGCGAGTCGCCGGTCCGCTGGACGCTGACCCCACGGCTGGAGCGGGTGCGGGTGGCCCCGGTCTACGAGGCCCTGCTGGAAGAGGTCTCGCCGCTGCGCGGCCGCCTCAACCTCGAGGGCGAGTTGATCACCCGAGGAGAGCGCCCCGCGCGCTGGTCCAACCACCTCAACGGTCGCCTGGCCCTGGATATCGAGGATGGCGCCATGCTCGACGTCAATGTCTCCCGCCAGATGTGCGAACTGGTGGCGGCCCTGGAGGGGGAGCAGAGTCAACGCCAGTGGAGCGATGAGACCCGCTTCGAGCGCGCCCAGGCCGGTCTGGTGATCCGTGACGGCGTGGTTTACAACGACGACCTGGATATCGCCGTGCCGGGCATCGCCCTGGGTGGCGATGGCGAGCTCAACCTGGTGACCCGGCGCTTCGACTATGCCGCCCGGGCACGCTTCGTGGATGCCGCCGACGCCGCCTGTGCGGTCAATCCGCGCCTCGAACGGGTGCCCCTGCCGGTGCGCTGTACCGCCAGCCTGGACGATGCCCCGGCCGGCTGGTGTCGTTTCGATCGCCAGGCCTTCCAGGACGCGGTGGCCGGCCTGCTGCGCGACGAGGCCGCCGATCGCGTCAGCCGCGAGGTGGAGCGTCGCCTGGACGAGGCCACCCAGGGGCTCGAGGAGCGCCTCGGCGAGGGTGCCGGCGAGGAACTTCGCGATACCCTGCGGGGTCTATTCAACTGAGCATCAGAAAGCCAGTCCCTGCGCCGACCCCGTGTCGGCGCTTTTTTATGCGTGATAACCGATGACCGACGACCAGACCGTGCCTCCCATACTCTCTTCCGCCGAGTTCCAGCGCCGCCTGCTGAAGTGGTTCGATGCCCATGGCCGCAAACAGCTGCCCTGGCAGCAGGACAAGCGCCCCTACCGGGTCTGGGTCTCGGAGATCATGCTGCAGCAGACCCAGGTGACCACGGTGATTCCGTATTACGAGCGCTTTATGGCGCGCTTCCCGACGGTGCAGGCCCTGGCCGAGGCGCCCCAGGACGAGGTGCTGCACCTGTGGACCGGCCTCGGCTATTACGCCCGGGCCCGTAACCTGCACAAGGCCGCCCGGGAGGTGGTCGGCGAACACGACGGCGATTTCCCGGTACACAGCCTGGACGCCATGGTCGCGCTGCCGGGCATCGGCCGCTCCACCGCCGGGGCCATCATTGCCATCAGCACCGGCCGCCGGGCGGTGATCCTCGACGGCAACGTCAAGCGCTCCCTGACCCGGCTTCATGCCCTGCCCGGCTGGCCGGGGCGCAGTGCCGTGGAGCGCCGCCTGTGGGCCCTGGCGGAGCATTACACCCCCGAGACGCGGCTGCCCGATTACACCCAGGCGATGATGGACCTGGGCGCCACCCTGTGTCGGCGTGGCCAGCCCGAGTGCGGGCGCTGCCCCTTCGAGGATGTCTGCCTGGCCCATGCCCGGGGCGAGGAGAAGCGCTTCCCCGAGGCCAAGCCGAAAAAGGCGACGCCGGTGCGCGCCACCCAGATGCTGCTGCTGCGCGACGCCGAGGGGCGGGTACTGCTCCAGCAGCGTCCCCCCACGGGGTTGTGGGGCGGGCTCTGGTGCTTTCCCCAGTTCGAGGAGGCGGCGGCCCTCCAGGCCTGGCTCGATGCCCACGCCCCGGGCGCCGAACTGGAGACGCCCTGGTCCACCTTTACCCATGTCTTCAGCCACTTCCGCCTCGAGATCACCCCGCGGCCGGCGCGTACTCGGCGCCAGGCGGCGGTGACAGAGTCGGGCAGCCTCTGGTACAACCCTCGACAACCGGCCAGCGTGGGGCTGGCGGCGCCGGTCAAGGCGCTGCTGGACACCCTCGGCGATGACTTGCTGGCCTGACACCAAGCAGGAGAGATCCCATGACCCAGACCGTGATGTGCCGCAAGTACCAGCAGGAGCTGGAAGCCTTGCCCTTTCCGCCGCTGCCCGGCAAGAAGGGCCAGGAGATCCAGGCCACCGTCTCCAAGCGGGCCTGGGAGGAGTGGCAGGCCCTGCAGACCCGGCTGATCAACGAGAAACACCTCAATATGCTCGACCCGGAGGCGCGGGCCTACCTGATGGAGCAGCTCGAGCGCTTCCTGGACAACCGCGATACCGACCAGGCGGAGGGCTATGTGCCCCCCTCGAACTAGGCCGCCAAGGTTTTGAAAGAAAAAGGCTTGACCGGGAGAAAGCTTTCTAGTTAAATACGTCTCCGTTGGCAGGGGCCAGATAGCTCAGTCGGTAGAGCAGGGGATTGAAAATCCCCGTGTCGGGGGTTCGATTCCCTCTCTGGCCACCACACTGCTGGGGTATCGCCAAGTGGTAAGGCACCGGTTTTTGGTATCGGCATGCGCAGGTTCGAATCCTGCTACCCCAGCCATCGCCAACCCAGTTTCTCGTAGCACCGTGTGTAAGGTGCAGGGTTGCAAGGCAGTGCCCACGCCGGCATAGCTCAGTTGGTAGAGCAACTGACTTGTAATCAGTAGGTCCCGGGTTCGACTCCTGGTGCCGGCACCAACGACATTGCAATCCCATCAAGACCTTATGCACATCAGGAGAGTCGCCCACGAGGCGGCTTTTTTGTGCTTGTCGACAAAACGTCGACGCCTTGCCCACAGGGCACGCGCCGCCCGCCCGGGCGAACTTGAAAGCCGCTTCCGGCGCCCTTACCTCGATAACGCGGCGCCGCGGATCGCCGGCGCACTCTCGGCACTTCACCGTACTGCCGGACTGAACCTGAGACCCCGATCACAAGCCTCTGGAGGTGATTTGGATGTCAGTACAGACCGCATCCCGTACCGCTAACGCCCCACTGAACCAGCACCAGGACCCCTACCCCACCCGCCTGGCGCGGCCCCTCGACATGCCCTGGCTAAAGCGCCAGGAGGCGGTGGTCAAGGGGCGTGACCTGGACGGCCCCCTGGACGCGACCCAGCTCGACGAGTTCGAGGACAAGGGCTTTCTCTTCGAGCCCGACTTCCTCGATGCCGAGGAGATCGAGGCACTGCGCGAAGAGCTGGCCGCCCTGCTGGATCGGGACGACTTCCGCGGCGAGGAGTTCGCCGTCACCGAGCCGCACAGCCAGGAGATCCGCTCGCTGTTCGCGGTGCATTGCCTCTCCGAGCGCCTGCGGCGCCTGGCCGAGGATCCGCGCCTCACTCGACGGGTGGCACAGATCCTCGGCGGCGAGTCCTATGTGCATCAGTCGCGGATCAACTACAAGCCGGGCTTCGAGGGCCAGGGCTTCGCCTGGCACTCCGACTTCGAGACCTGGCATGCCGAGGATGGCATGCCGGCGATGCATGCGGTCAGCGCCTCCATCGTCCTGACCGAGAACCATGCCTTCAACGGCCCGCTGATGCTGATCCCCGGCTCCCATCGGGTCTTCGTGCCTTGCCTGGGGGAGACCCCGGAGGCCCACCACAAGCAGTCCCTCAAGCGGCAGCGCTTCGGCGTGCCGGGGCGCGAGGCCCTGAGCGAGTTGATTCGGCGTGGCGGCATCGAGGCGCCCACCGGGGCCGCCGGTGGCCTGCTGCTATTCGACTGCAATGTGCTGCATGGCTCCAATGCCAATATGTCGCCGGACCCGCGCAGCAACGTCTTCTTCGTCTTCAATCGTCGCGACAACGCCTGCGTGGCCCCCTATGCGGCCAAGGCGGCACGCCCCGACTTCCTGGCCCATCGCCCGGGATCCGGCTGGTCGCCCTGAGGGGCGTCGGCCGGCCTCCCGGTGGCGCCGGAATCGGGTAGACTGTGGTCAATCCCGCGGCGCCTCGGCGCCGCCGCTGCCTGCTCAGGAGACCCCATGCGCTTCGTACCCCGCTTCACCGATGGCCAGGACTTTACCCAGGCGCTCGGCAAGATCGTCTGCGTCGGCCGCAACTACGTCGACCATGCCAAGGAACTGGACAACCCGGTGCCCAGCGAGCCGCTGCTGTTCATGAAGCCGGCCACCAGCGCCGTGGCCCTGGACGAGCCCATCGATGCCCCCTTCTCGCGGGGCGAGGTGCACTTCGAGACCGAGCTGGCGCTGCTGATCGGCGAGACCCTGAGCGAGGCCACCGCCGCCGAGGCGGAGCGCGGCGTGGTGGGGATCGGCCTGGCCCTGGATCTCACCCTGCGCGACGTCCAGTCGCGGCTCAAGGAGAAGGGCCACCCCTGGGAGGTCGCCAAGGCCTTCGACGGGGCCTGCCCGCTGTCGAACTTCCTGCGCCTGGAGCGGGTGCCCAACTGGAGCGCCCTGACCTTCAGCCTGGATATCGACGGCGAGCGTCGCCAGTATGGCGAGGGCGCCGACATGATCTTCCCGGTGGCCACCCTGCTGGCCGAGATCTCCCGCCACTTCACCCTGGAGCCGGGGGACGTGGTGATCACCGGTACCCCCGCCGGGGTCGGCGAGCTGCCCCGTGGCAGCGAGCTGCACTTTACCCTGACCGGCGGCCTGGAAGTGGTGACCCGGGTCGTCGACTAGGTTTGGTCTTATAGCAAAAGAGGCCCCGCAGCGCTGCTGCGGGGCCTCCGTCGTTCGGGCTGGGTGAAGGGCCTACTCTAGGTAGGTGTAGCCCTCCAGCCCCGCCGAGAGGTCCTCCAGGAAGGCCTCCCGTTCGACGGCCTCCAGGCCGCTGGCCGCCAGCTGGCCGGCCAGGTGACGACGCAGCACCTCGGTATCGAAGTTCACGTGGCGCAGCACCTGGGCCACGGTATCGCCGTGGATCGCCTCGGAGAGCACCCAGTTGCCATCGGCGTCCAGGGCGGCGTCCACCGAGTCGGTGTCGCCGAAGAGGTTGTGCAGGTCGCCGAGGATCTCCTGGTAGGCCCCCACCAGGAAGAAGCCCAGCAGCTTCTCCTCGTCGTCGGCCCACTCCGGCAGCGGCAGGGTGGTCTCCACCCCCTCGCCGTCGACGTAGTTGTCGATGCGGCCGTCGCTGTCGCAGGTGATGTCCTGAACCACGGCGCGGCGGGTCGGCTCGCGATCCAGGCCGCTCAGCGGCAGCACCGGGAAGATCTGGCGGATGCCCCAGACGTCGGGCACCGACTGGAACAGCGAGAAGTTGACGAACAGCTTGTCGGCGAGTTTCTCTGCCAGCTCGTCGAGGATCTCCCGGTGGGCGCGGTTACGGGTGTTGAGGCGCTCGCGCAGGCGCTCGCAGGCGGCGAAGTAGACCGCCTCCCCCTCGGCCCGGGCCTCGATGCCGGCCAGGCCCATCACGAAGCGGTCCTGCAGCTCGCCGATGGCCTGCACCAGGTCATGGTAGGCCTCGACCAGGCCGCGGGGCTCGCGCATCGCCTCCAGGCGATCATGCACCCGGCGCAGCTCGTCCACCTGGGGGTCGCCCTCGACCCTCGCCTCCGGCGCCCGGGTGGGGGTGCGCTCCTCGCCGATCACGTCGGCGATCAGCACCGCGTGGTGGGCGGTCAGGGCGCGCCCCGACTCGCTGATCAGGTGGGGGTGGGGCAGCCCCTGGTCCTCGCAGGCCTGGCGGAAGGCCCAGACCACGTTGCTGGCGTACTCGCGCATCGAGTAGTTGATGGAGAACTCGCTGCGCGAGCGGGTGCCCTCGTAGTCGATGCCCAGGCCGCCGCCCACGTCCACGGTATCCACCGGGGCGCCCAGCTCCCGCAGGCTCTGGTAGAAGCGCGCACATTCGCGCAGGCCGCGCTGGATATCGCGAATATTGGCGATCTGCGAGCCCAGGTGGAAGTGCACCAGCTGCAGGCTGGCCAGGGCGTCGCTCCGCTCCAGGCGCTCCACCACGCCCAGCACCTGGCTGGCGGTGAGGCCGAACTTGGACTTCTCGCCACCGGTGTCCTGCCACTTGCCGCGCCCCACCGAGGCGAGGCGCGCGCGCAGGCCAATGCGCGGCTTGACGTTCAGGCGCTCGGCCTCCTCGAGGATGATATCCAGCTCGGAGAACTTCTCCACCACCAGATAGACCCGATGGCCGAGCTTCTCGCCCATCAGCGCCAGACGCACGTACTCGCGATCCTTGTAGCCGTTGCAGACGATCAGCGAGGAGCCGTCGCCGGACAGCGCCAGCACCGCCAGCAGCTCCGGCTTGCTGCCCGCCTCCAGGCCGACCCGGCCGTGGCCGCGTTCCTGGGTGGCGAGGATCTCCTCCACCACCCGGCGCTGCTGGTTGACCTTGATCGGGTAGACGGCGGTATAGCCGCCGTCGTACTGCTCTTCGCGCATGGCCAGGTCGAAGGCGGCGCAGAGCTGCTCGACCCGGTCATGCAGGATATCGGTGAAGCGCACCAGCACCGGCAGGCGCAGGCCCGCCTCGCGCAGCTGGCTCACCAGGCCGCGCAGCGGCAGGGCCGGGCCCTCGATCTCGCTGCCCAGGGGGCGGACCAGGGCCTGGCCGCTATCGTCCACATCGAAATAGCCGCTGCCCCACTGGTCGATATTGTAGGTGCGGCGCGCCTTGGCGGCGGGTGAGGTCATGGCTGGCTCCGTTCGGGCAAGGGTAGGGCGCCGTGCTGGAGACGCTCCAGCAGGATGCTACGGAACTGTTGCGGATCATGGGGCGTCAGGTCGTGGGCCGGCGGGTCCACATAGACCACCAGTAGCCGCGACAGCCAGTAGCGCAGGGCGGTGAGGCGCAGCATCATCGGCCACACCTTGCGTTCCTCGTCGCTGAGCGGGCGTCGGGCCTGGTAGGCGCCGAGCAGCGCCTCGTAGCGGTCCGCGTCCAGGCGACCCTGGGCGTCGCAGGCCCAGTCGTTGATGACGATGGCCAGGTCGAAGAGCAGGTCGCCGGTGCAGCCGTTGTAGAAGTCGATCAGCCCGCCCAGGCGATCCCCCTCGAAGAGGGTGTTGTCGCGGAAGAGGTCGCCGTGGAGGGCGCCCTGGGGCAGGCGCGAGGCATCACCGAAGACGCCCTGGTAGGTCTCCACCTCGTCCTTCATCAGCGCCTGGTCTTCCGGCGACAGATAGACCAGCACCCGGTGGTGCATGGCCACCAGCCAGTTCAGGTCGCGGGGATTGGGACGGTGCCCCGGGAAGTGGCGGGAGACCGCATGCAGGCGCCCCAGGGCATCGCCCAGGGCCCGGCACTGGGCCAGGTTCGGGTCCTTGGGATGCTTGCCCGGCAGGCGCGGGAAGAGCAGCGCCGGCTTGCCGGCCAGGCTCTGCAGGGCCGTGCCGTCACGGTCGTGCAGGGGGCCCGGGACCGGCAGGCGGTGCTCGTCCAGGTAGTCGAGCAGCTCGACGAAGAAGGGCAACTCCTCGTGCTCGCCCTGCTCGAAGAGGGTCAGCACCAGCTCACGGCGATCCGTGGTGACGAAGTAGGTGGTGTTCTCGGTGCCGCCGGCCACGCCCTCGAGTCGGGTCAGGGTGCCGGCATCGAAGCGTTCCAGAAAGTCTGCGACCTGAGTCTCGCTCAGCGGGGTGAATACGGCCATGAGTCTCTCGCCCGGATTATCAGGCCGCCTATTGTACTCGCTTGCCCGGGTGATGCATCCCCGCTTGAGCGGCCCTTAACGCTCCTGTACCCAGGCGGGGATCTCCACGCCGTTGCCGGCCTGACGCTGGAAATTGCCGTCGCCGTTGCGGTCCACCAGGAAGTAGCGCTCGCCCTGGGCGGGGCGCACCTCGATGGCGTAGAGCTGGCCGTTGAGGCGGTATTCGCGAACCGTGCGCTGGGCCTCCTGGCGCTCGGTAACCTGCGGCGTCTGGGCCGTGACGCTGCCCGAGGCGAGAAAGGCGGCGAGCCCCAGGGCGAGGAGCGGGCGGAGCGATGGCATAACGACCTCCGAGGTTAAGAAACGCCATTCGTAGTATAGGACCCCGGTCCCGCCGGGGGAATTCCCCATGCGACGGCGTCACGGCCTGACGCGGCCGCCGCCGCTGCGTATCATGGGCCCACGATATTGCCGCCGCAACTGGATACTCCGATCATGGCCAAGCCCCCCATCGTTCTCGTCGACGGTTCCTCCTACCTCTACCGTGCCTTCCATGCCCTGCCGCCCCTGACCACCTCCAAGGGGCAGCCCAGCGGCGCGGTCAAGGGCGTGCTCAATATGCTCAAGAGCCTGATCAAGGAGTACCCGGACAGCCCCATGGCGGTGGTCTTCGATGCCAAGGGCAAGACCTTCCGCGACGACCTCTACGCCGAGTACAAGGCCCAGCGCCCGCCCATGCCCGATGACCTGCGCGCCCAGGTGGCGCCGCTTCACGACTGCATCCGCGCCCTGGGACTGCCGCTGCTGTGCATCGAGGGGGTCGAAGCGGACGACGTCATCGGCACCCTGGCTCGCCATGCCACCGAGGCCGGCCGCGACGCGGTGATCTCCACCGGCGACAAGGACATGGCCCAACTGGTCAATCGGCATATCACCCTGGTCAATACCATGAAGGGCGAGACCCTCGACGAGGCCGGGGTTGAGGAGAAGTTCGGCCTGCCGCCGTCGCTGATCATCGACTTCCTGGCCCTGATGGGCGACAAGGTGGATAACATCCCCGGCGTGCCCGGGGTCGGCGAGAAGACTGCCCTCGGCCTCTTGCAGGGCATGGGCGGCGGCCTGGAGGCGATCTACGCCGATCTCGATCGGGTCACCGGCCTGGGCTTTCGCGGCGCCAAGACCCTGCCCAAGAAGCTCGAGGCGAATCGCGACCAGGCCTTCCTCTCCTACCAACTGGCCACCATCAAGACCGACTGCGAGCTGCCGGTAGGGCTCGACGACCTGGATATCGCCCACCCGGATCGGGAGCGCCTGGTGGAACTCTACCGGGAGCTGGAGTTCAAGACCTGGCTGGCGGAGCTGCTCGAGGGCAAGGACGAGGGCGTCGATGACGTGGCCACGGGCACCTCGGCCGCGGCGGAGGGCGAGGCGTCCTCGACGAGCGCCCAGCGCCGGGACAGCGTGGTCCTCGAGCAGGCCGATTTCGACGCCTGGCTGGCGCGCCTCGAGGCCGCCGAGGCCTTCTGTTTCGACCTGGAGACCACCAGCCTCGACTATATGCAGGCGGAGATCGTCGGCGTGGGGCTGGCGCTGGAAGCCGGCGAGGCGGCCTATATCCCCCTGGCTCACGACTACCTGGACGCCCCGGTCCAGCTCGACCGCCAGGCGGTGCTCGAGGCCCTCAAGCCGCTCTGGGAAGACCCCGCCAAGGGCAAGATCGGCCAGAACCTCAAATACGATATCTCGGTGCTGGCCAACTACGAGATCCGCGTGGTGGGGCCGCTGACCGACACCATGCTGGAGTCCTATGTACTGGACTCCACCGCCACCCGCCACGATATGGACTCCCTGGCGCTGAAGTACCTGGGCGAGAAGACCACCTCCTTCGAGGAGATCGCCGGCAAGGGCGCCAAGCAGCTGACCTTCAACCAGATCGCCCTGGAGCAGGCGGCGCCTTATGCCTGCGAGGACGTGGACATTACCCTGCGCCTGCACCAGACCCTGCGCCCGCGCCTGGAAGGGGAGGGGCGCCTGGCCGAGGTGCTCGATACGCTGGAGCGGCCCTTGATCCCGGTGCTGTCATGCATGGAGCGCCATGGCGTGGCCCTGGATGCCCAGCGCCTGCACGAGCAGAGCCAGGAACTGGCGACGCGCATCCAGGCCCTGGAGGCCGAGGCCTATGAACTCGCCGGCCGCGAGTTCAACCTGAGTTCGCCCAAGCAACTGGGCCAGATCCTCTTCGAGGAGCAGAAGATCCCGGTGCTCAAGAAGACCCCCAAGGGGGCGCCCTCCACCGCCGAGGCGGTGCTCGAGGAGCTGGCGCTGGACTACCCGCTGCCCAAGGTGATCATGGAGCACCGCGGCCTGGCCAAGCTGCGCTCCACCTACACCGACAAGCTGCCGCGGCTGGTCAACAAGGCTACCGGGCGGCTGCATACCAGCTATCACCAGGCGGTCACCGCCACCGGGCGGCTCTCTTCCAGTGACCCCAACCTGCAGAACATCCCTATCCGCACCGAGGAGGGGCGCAAGATCCGCCAGGCCTTCGTGGCGCGTCCCGGCTACCGCATCGTCGCCGCCGACTACTCGCAGATCGAGCTGCGCATCATGGCGCACCTCTCCGAGGACCCGGGGCTGTTGAGTGCCTTCGCCGAGGGGCGCGATATCCATGCCGCCACCGCCGCCGAGGTCTTCGGGGTACCGTTGGACAAGGTCTCCCCGGACCAGCGGCGCAGCGCCAAGGCGATCAACTTCGGTCTAATCTACGGCATGAGCGCCTGGGGGCTGTCGCGGCAGCTGCACCTGGAGCGCAATCAGGCGCAGACCTATATCGACCGCTACTTCGACCGCTACCCCGGGGTGGCCCGCTATATGGAGCGCATCCGCGCCCAGGCCGCCGAGGACGGCTATGTGGAGACCGTCTTCGGCCGGCGCCTCTACCTGCCGGAGATCCATGCCCAGAACCGCGCCCGCCGCCAGGGCGCCGAGCGCACCGCCATCAATGCCCCCATGCAGGGCACCGCCGCGGATATCATCAAGCGCGCCATGATCGAGGTCGACGCCTGGCTGCGGCAGGCCGAGGACGTCGACGCCTGGATGGTGATGCAGGTCCACGACGAACTGGTCTTCGAGGTGGCCGAGGCCCAGGTGGACGACTTTATCGAGGCGGTGAAGGCGCGCATGACCGATGCCGCCGAGCTGCGCGTGCCGCTGATCGTCGAGGCCGAGAGCGGCGCCAACTGGGACGAGGCCCACTAGGATGAGCCCGTCCGGGGGGCGTCCGACGCCAGGGAGCCCCGCCCTGGCGATCGTGATCCCGGTGCTCGACGAGGCCGACAACCTGCCGGGGCTGCTGGCCGCCCTGGCCGAGTACCGCGATGCCGGCGACGAGATCCTGGTGGTGGATGGCGGCAGCCGGGACGCGAGTCCGGCCCTGGCCCGGGCCGGTGGGGCGACCCTGATCGCGTCGCCCCGGGGCCGTGCCGCCCAGATGAACGCCGGCGCCGCGGTGGCCACGGCGCCCAGGTTGCTCTTCCTGCATGCCGATACCCGCCTCCCCGAGGGTGGCCGCGCCGCCCTGCTGGGGGCCCTGGATAAGCGGGAGTGGGGGCGCTTCGAGGTGCGGATCGAGGGGCGGCATCCGTTGCTGCGCTGGGTGGCCTGGCTGATGAACCGGCGCTCGCGGCTGACCGGCATCGCCACCGGCGACCAGGCGATCTTCGTCACCCGGGCGGCTTTCGAGGCCGTGGGGGGCTACCCGGATCAGCCGCTGATGGAGGATATCGAGCTCTCCCGGCGCCTCAAGCGTCGCGGCGCGCCGCGCTGCCTGCGCCTGACCGTGACCACCTCCGGGCGGCGCTGGGAGCGCCGCGGCGTCTGGCGCACCATCCTGCTGATGTGGCGGCTGCGCCTGGCCTACTGGCTGGGCGCCAGCCCCGAGGCCCTGGCGCGATGTTATCGTTGAGCGAGTCGTTGCGTTAGCCGAGGGTCAGCGCGGAATCAGCAGCACGATGCCGGAGATCAGCGCGAAGGTCAGCACCCCCAGGCGCATGCGTCGGGCATCCAGGCGGTGATGGACCAGGCGGCTGGCGATACTGCCCACGGCCAGGGCCGGCAGCAGGGCCAGGGCCCATAGCCACTGGTGGGGCTGGAACTGGCCGGCCAGGGCGAGGATGGCCAGGGAGATCAGCTCGCCGACCAGGAAGCACAGGGCGATGGTGGCGCGCAGCACCGGCCCCGGGCGGTGCTGGTAGAGCAGCGCCAGCGGCGGGCCGCCGACCCCGGTGGCGGTCTCGGTGACCCCGGTGATCAGGCCCACCGCGGCGCAGGCGCTGCGATTGGGCTGGAACACCGGGGCGAAGAGTCCCGCCAGCACGGCGAGGATGGTGGAGGCGCCGATCACCTGGTTGAGGCCGTCGGCGGACATCACCACCAGGATGCCCAGGCCGGCCAGGGTCCCCGGCAGGCGCCCCAGGCTGACCCAGCCGACCCCCTTCCAATCGATGGCGTCGCGTTCCCGCAGCCCCACATAGCCATTGAGGGGCAGCATCAGGATCAGCAGGGCGACCGGCAACAGGTCTGGCCGCAGCAGCCCCATCACCGGCGCCACCACCAGGGCGAAGCCGATGCCCACGGCGCCCTGGATAAAGGCTGCCACGGCGGTGGCCAGGGCCAGGATCAGGAAGATCGTGACATCACCCATGATGCTGGCGCCTCGCGCTATCCAGGGCCTCGGCGATCATCGCCTTGCCGCGGCTGCGGGCGCGGTGCTCGCTGGCCTCGGGGTGGACCCGATAGATCGGCGCCTCGCGCACCGCGGCGGCGGCCTCGCGTACCCGGCGCAGCAGGGCGCGACCGTCCCACTCCAGGGGCCAGCCCTGCCACAGGCGCAGGCGACCGTTGGTGAAGACGGCGTTGATCTGGTCGCGGCTGGCGTAGCGCACCAGCTCCCAGGGGCGATCCCAGGAGGGCGTCATCTCCGGTACCTCCAGGTCCACCAGCAGGAAATCGGCGGCCAGCCCCGGGGCGATCTCGCCGACCAGGCCCTTGAGGCCCGCGGCGTCGGCGCCGCCGCGGGTGGCCTGCTCCAGCCAGCGCCAGCCGCCGCCGCAGGAGGAGTCGCCGCTGGCCAGCCCGAAGGCCAGGCGCTGGCTGGTCTCGGCGGCATCCAGCAGGCGGAAGCCATCGCTGCGGGTGCCGTCGGTGCCCAGGCCGACGCGAATGCCCAGCGCCGCCATCTGCAGGGCCGGGGCCACCGCATTGCCCTTCCAACTGCTGGCCACCGGATTGAAGGCCACCGCGGTGTCGGTGTCGCGCAGCAGGTTGAGCTCGTCCGGAGTGACCAGGGTGGCATGGGCCACCAGGGCCTGGGGGCCCAGGGCGCCGACCGCATGCAGGTGCTCCAGGGGGCGCTGGCGCCGCGCCACCAGGGAGCGCTCCACCGCCTGCAGGTGCTCGTTGACATGGGTCTGGAAGATCACTCCCGCCTCCGCGCTCAGCGCGGAGGCGGCGTGCAGCATGGCGTCGCTGGCCACCTCGGGAATCGAGACCGCCAGCGACGGGCTCACCAGGGGGTGGGACTGCCACCGGGCCAGGTGGCCCTCGGCGCGTTGCAGGATCGCCGCCCTGGCCTCGGGGTCGGAGTCGCCGGCGCCGCCGCCCAGGTCATTGCAGATCATCCCCAGCACGCAGCGCAGGCCGGTCTCCTCGGCGGCTCGGGCGATGGCCGTCATGTCGGCGGCGGAGCGGGTGCCGGCATCCACGGCGGTGGTGAAGCCGCCGCGCAGCGCCTCCAGGGCCGCCAGCTTGGCCGACAGGTGCAGCAGCTCCTCGTCGAGGCTGGCCTCCAGGGGAATCCAGATGCGCTTGAAGATCTCCGAGGGTTCGCCGAACACCAGCGACTTGCCCAGGGACTGGGTCAGGTGATGGTGGGTGTCGATCAGCCCCGGCATCAGCAGCTGTCCCGGCAGTTCGATGGGCGTCAGCTCCGGGTGGCGGCTGCACAGGGTCGCGGCATCGCCCACCTCCTGGAAGCGTCCCCCGGCGACCAGGACCGCCTGGTTCGTCTGGCAGCCCTCGGGGAGCAGCACCTCCTCGGGCAGCAGCAGCAGGGTCTCGTCGTTGAGGCGGTCGGGCGTCAGCCGAGGCGCGGCGCGAGTCGAATCGGTCATGCCTTAGTCTCCCTTGGAGGCGTCGAGGGGCGCCGCTTCGCCGCCGTTGCGCGGCCGGCGCGAGGTGCCCAGGTGATGGAAGAGGATATTCACCAGCACCGCGGTCAGGGTGCCCATGGCCAGGCCGTTGCCCAGCACGATCTGCAGGTGCTGCGGGAAGGCGCTGTAGAAGCCCGGCACCACGATGGGCAGGATTCCCATGGCCAGGGCCGCGGCTAGGGTGAACATATTGCCGTTCTGATCGAAGTCCACCTTGCGCAGGATATTGATGCCCATCACGCCGATGATGGCGAAGACGATCACCGCGGTACCCGCCACCACGGCGGTGGGAACGGCATGGGCCAGCCGGCCCAGGGGCGCGATCAGGGCCAGTAGCACCAGCATGGCGCCGGCGGCGATGGTCACGTAGCGGGAGCGCACCCCGGTGGCGCGGATGATGCCGATGTTCTCGCCGCTGGTGATGATCAGCGAGGTGCCGAAACAGCCGCCGAACAGCGAGCCCAGGGCGTCGGCGCGGATGTTGCGCGGCACGATGGCCTTGTGGTCGCCCTGGCGGCCGACGATCTCGGCGGTGGCCAGGGTCTGGCCGGTGGCCTCGGTCATCGATACCACGCAGAAGATCAGCAGCGGCAGGGAGGCGAAGAGATCGAACTTCGGCATGCCGAAGGGGAAGGGCTGGGGGAAAGCCACGACCGGCCCGCTGAGCACATTGTCGAAGCTCATGGCGCCGCTGAGGACGGCCACCGTCGCCCCGGCCAGCAGGCCGAGCATCACGGCGATACGCTGCCAGATGCCGCTGAAGCAGCGGGCGAAGAGCACGGTACAGGCGATGGTGACCAGGGCCAGGGCGATGCCGCCCATGCTGGCGAATTCCGGCGAGCCGGGGCGTCCGGTGATCAGGCCGCCGAAGATGCGGATCAGGTTGATCGCCACCAGCAGCAGCATGGTGCCGATGACGATGGGCGGAAAGTACTTCAGCAGCCGGGTGAAAAAGGGCAGGGCCAGGAAGTAGAAGAGGCCGGTGAGGATCACCGCGCCGGTGGCGGTCTGCAGGTCGGTGGCCTGGGCGATGGCCAGGAAGATCACCAGGGGGGCGCCGCCGGGGACCTGCACGAAGGGCAGGCGGGCGCCGAAGCCGAAGGCGCCGACGGACTGCAGGATGCCGGCCAGGCCGCAGGCCAGGAAGATGGCGCTCATCAGGCCCACGGTGACGTCGTCCGGCAGGTCCAGGGTATGGCCGATCAGGAAGGCCGCGGTGATGGGCGCGGCCGCCATCACCAGCACATGCTGCAGCCCATAGAGCAGCAGGGTGCCCAGCGGCAGCCGCTCGTCGACGGGTTCGACCGCCTCGGTTGGCTTGGGGGTGGTGTTCATCGGGAGTCCTCTTGTTGTTGTGGTCACCGGCCATGGGAGGGGCGGCCGGTACCTCAACCCTAGCGAGCCCTTGTGTTCTGTTCCATAATATTGTTTCGCACTAATCGTTGCCGAAAAGGCAACAGTTGGCGGAGATGAAAATGCATCTGCTGTTGCCGGGATTGCGCTACTTCGAGGAGGTCGCTCGCCAGGGCTCGCTGCGCCGGGCCGCGGAGCGGCTTCATGTGGCCGCCTCGGCGGTCAATCGCCAGATCCTCAAGCTGGAGGACGAGTTGGGAGTGCCGCTCTTCGAGCGCCTGCCGCGGGGCTTGCGGCTCTCGCCGGCCGGGGAGTTGCTGCTCGAGCAGGTGCGTCAGTGGCAGCGCGACGAGCGGGGACTACAGGAGGAACTGGGGGAAATCCGCGGCAGCGGCTGCGCCGAGGTGAGGATCGCTAGCGTCGAGTCGCTGACCGACCAGCTATTGCCGGAGGTGCTGGCGGAGTTTCGTCGCGACTTCCCGCGGGTACGTTTCGTGGTGATGACCGGCATGACCGACGCCATCCTCGAGCGGGTGGCCACCGGCGAGGCCGATATCGGCCTGTGCATCAACCCGCCGACGCTGCCCAGGATCCGCCTGATCGAACAGGTCGAGCTGGAGTTCGGCGCCGTCATGGCGCCGGATCACCCCCTGGCGGCAGAGGCTTCGGTGAGTCTCGAGGCGTGTCTGGCCTATCCGACGATCCTGCCCGACAGCGAGATGTTCCATGGCTCGACCCTGCAGCAGGTGCTGGCGCGGGCCGACCTCGAGGCGACCCCCTATGTGGCCTGCAACCGTATCCTGGGCATCAAGTCGATGGTCCGGGCGGGCCTGGGGGTGGCCTTTCTCAATCGCCTCGATATCGCCCGCGAGCGGATCCATGGTGAGCTGCTGTTCCGCCCGCTGCGGGAGCGGGGCATCGCCAGGGCCCGGCTGAGTCTCTGCGCGCATAGCGACCGCGACCTGCCGCTGGCCATCCGAGCCCTGGTGGAGCGCCTGGGGGCGGCGATGCGCGGCATCGATCCCTGAAGGCGGCGGCCCAAACGCAAAGACCCGCGGCCTGGGCCGCGGGTCTCGTGGTGCACCGGTTAAGGCGTAACGCTTAGCGCCAGCCGACGCGATCGAAGATGCGGATCGCTTCCGGGTTGTTCTCGCCGAGGACGCTGATATTCAGGTCGTCCTTCTTGAAGTCGCCCCAGGCTTCCAGGTCGTCGCTCTTCGCCACGCCATCGACGACCGGGAACTCGTAGTTGCCGGCGGCGAACAGTTCCTGGGCGGTATCGGAGGCCAGGAACTCCAGCAGGCGGATGGCGTTGTCGCGGTTCGGCGCGCCTTCCACGACGCCGGCGCCGCCGACATTGACGTGGACGCCGCGGTCGTCCTGGTTGGGGAAGTAGATGCCGACGCGGCTCGCCGCCTCGCGATCCGCCTCGTCATCGGAGTTGAGCAGGCGCACATAGTAGTAGTGGTTGGCCACGGCGATATCGCACTCGCCGCTGGCCACGCCACGGATCTGGTCGGTGTCGCCGCCTTCGGGATCGCGGGCCATGTTGTTGACCACGCCCTGGGCCCAGGCCTCGGCTTCCTCTTCGCCGTGATGGGCGATCATCGAGGCCAGCAGGGACTGGTTGTAGATGTTGTTGGAGGAGCGAATGCAGACCTCGCCCTCGAAACGCGGATCGGCGAGGTTCTCGTAGCTGCCGATCTCGCTGGGATCGATGCTCTCGCGATCATAGAAGATCGCCCGCACCCGCTGGCTGAAGCCGAACCACAGGCCTTCCGGGTGGCGCATGGATTCTGGCAGGCGCTCATTGAGCACCTCGGACTCGATGCCCTGGAAGATGCCTTCCTGCTCGGCGCGCCACAGGCGACCGGCGTCCACGGTGATCATCACATCGGCGGGGCTGGCGGCGCCCTCGCGCTGAATGCGCTGGATCAGCTGGTCGGAGTCGCCCTCCAGTACATTGACTTCGATGCCGGTCTCGGCGGTGAAGGCATCGAAGAGCGCCTGGTCGGAGTCATAGTGCCGCGCGGAGTAGATATTCACCTCGTCGGCGGCGACCTGGGAAGCGAAGGCCGAACCGGCCATGACCATGGCGATGGCGGCGGCGAGACGGTGACGGTTGAGCATCGAGCACCTCTAGGATGTGGGATTTATTGCTAGAATGATAATGCTTCGTATTAGTTTCACTATCATTGAACCGTTTCCCATCGGTCCCGTCAATACTCCCTGGCGACACCGGGATGAGAATGCGAGTAAAAGGTAACCGCAGTTGGCGCTTTCTCGCGTAAGATGGGCGGACACTCCTTCGTCGTTGAACCCGATCGTTCGAGCCTATGACCAGCACCGAGACTCTCGCCGATATCGCCCAGGTCGCGCCACATCCCGCCGGCGCCCTCTCCATGCAAGGTGTCCGCCATGCCTACGATGGCCATGCCGTGGTCCATGACGTCAGCCTGGAGATGGCGCCGGGGGAGGTGGTCTGCCTGCTTGGTCCCTCCGGCTGCGGCAAGACCACCCTGCTGCGCATCGCCGCGGGCCTGGAGCCGTTGCAGGAGGGCGAGCTCTTGCTAGGCGGTGAACGCATCGCCGGCCCCGGGCTGCGTCACCTGCCGCCGGAGAAGCGCAACGTCGGCCTGGCCTTCCAGGACTCGGCGCTCTTCCCGCACCTGACGGTGCTCGATAATGTCACCTTCGGCCTCGAGGGGCAGCCCGCCAAGCTGCGCCAGCAGCGCGCCCTGGCGCTGCTCGACCAGTTGGGCATGGGCGGCTACGCCAAGAGCTACCCGCATATGCTCTCCGGGGGCCAGCAGCAGCGCGTGGCCCTGGCCCGGGCCCTGGCCCCGGCGCCGCAGCTGATGCTGCTGGACGAGCCCTTCTCCAGCCTGGACGCGCGGCTGCGCGATCGCATCCGTGACGATACCCTGCACGTGCTCAAGAAGGTCGGCGCGGCCACCCTACTGGTGACCCACGACCCGGAGGAGGCGATGTTCATGGCCGACCGCATCGCCCTAATGCGCGACGGGCGCATCGTGCAAATGGGCACGCCCCAGGAGCTCTACTGCGAGCCCCAGGATCCCTTCGTGGTGACCTTCTTCGGCGAGGTCAACGAGTGGCGGGGGGAGGTGCGCAACGGCGTGGTGCAGACCCCGGTGGGGCCGGTACGTGCCGCGGGGTTGGCCGAGGGCGCCGCCGCCCGGGTGCTGATCCGCCCCGAGGCGCTGAGCGTCACGTCCCTGGAGGCCCCCGCCGATCACGGCGCCAGCCATGTGATCATGGCGCGGCTGCTGGGGCGCTCCAGCCTGCTGCATATCTGTGCCCACTGGCCGGATGGCGAGCATCACCTGCATGCCCGGGTGCCAGGGGTCTTCCTGCCCGAGGAGGGCCAGCCGGTCGGGCTGACCCTGGATCCGTCACAGGTCTTCGTCTTTGCGGACGCCGCTGCCGGGGCGTGAGCGGCGCATCGCCAGGCTCAGCAGGATCACCGGGATGATCCCCACCACCACGATGGCCAGGGAGGAGGTCGAGGCCTCGGCGAGGCGCTCGTCCGAGGCCAGGTTGTGGGCCCGCACCGCCAGGGTATCGAAGTTGAAGGGACGCAGGATGATGGTGGCGGGTAGTTCCTTCATCACGTCGACGAAGACCAGGATGCCCGCCGCCAGCAGGCTGCCGCGCATCAGCGGGGTGTGCACCCGGCGCAGGGTGCCGCCGGCGGTCTGACCCAGGGTGCGGGAGGCGGCGTCCATGGAGGGCGTGACCTTGCCCAGGCTGGCCTCGATGGTGTTGAAGGAGACCGCCAGGAAGCGCACCACATAGGCGTAGACGAGGATAAAGGCGGAGCCGCTGAAGACCAGCCCGACGAGCATGCCGTAGTGCGTCTGCAGGTACTCGTTGAGGCGGCTGTCGAGCCAGGCGAAGGGGATCAGGATGCCCACCGCCACCACCGAGCCGGGGATGGCGTAACCCATGGCGGCGATGCGCGTGGCGGTGCGGGTCACGGAGGTGCGGCTCAGGCGCGCCCCGTAGCTGAGCACCACCGCCAGGCCCACCGCCATCAGCGCCGCCAGGGCGGCGAGGATCAGGCTGTTGCGGGCGAAGTCGATAAAGCGTCGGCCGAACAGGGAATCGCCCTCGGCGATGGCCATATCGAGCAGCAGCAGGCTGGGGATCAGGAAGCCGACCAGCACCGGCAGGGCGCAGGCCAGGAAGGCCCCCAGGCCGCGCAGGCCGCCCAGGCGATACTCCGGAAGCTGCTGATAGCGGCTCGAGGTATGGAAGTAGCGGCGCTTGCCTCGGGACCAGCGCTCCAGCAGCACCAGGGTCATCACGAACAGCAGCAGGCAGGCGGCCAGCTGGGCCGCGGCCACCGGTTCGCCCATGCCGAACCAGGTGCGGTAGATGCCGGTGGTGAAGGTGTCGACGCCGAAGAACTGCACCGCGCCGAACTCGTTGAGGGTCTCCATCAGCGCCAGCGACACCCCGCCGACGATGGCCGGCCGCGCCAGGGGCACGGCGATGCTCGAGAAGAGTCGCCAGGGCCCGCGGCCCAGGGTGCGGCCCACGTCCAGCACGCAGACCGACTGCTCCAGGAAGGCGGCTCGGGCCAGCATATAGACATAGGGGTAGAGCACCAGGGTGATCAGTGTGGCGGCGCCCCCCAGGGAGCGGATATTGGGGAAGTAGTAGTCTCCGCGGCCCCAGTCGAAGAGCTCGCGTAGCCCGCTCTGCAGGGGCCCCGCATACTGTAGGAAGTCGGTGTAGGCGTAGGCGATCACGTAGGTGGGCACCGCCAGGGGCAACAGCAGCGCCCATTCGAAGATCCGCCGTCCCGGGAAGCGGCACATCACCACCAGCCAGGCGGTGGCGGTGCCGATCAGCGCCGTGCCCAGGCCCACGCACAGCGCCAGGATCA
The DNA here is from genome assembly GCF_007989625.1 of Bisbaumannia pacifica. Lineage (GTDB taxonomy): Bacteria > Pseudomonadota > Gammaproteobacteria > Pseudomonadales > Halomonadaceae > Bisbaumannia > Bisbaumannia pacifica. The sequence goes on along the minus strand of NZ_BJUK01000019.1, from coordinate 33,652 downwards.
GGGTATTGGTCAGGTAGCGGGGCAGCACGGTCGCGGCCAGGTGCTGCCAGACGCCCTCGGTGGGCATCAGGACATGGGCCAGCACCGTGATCACCGGCAGGGCCACCACGGCGGCGATCACCAGGGTCAGCAGGGTCCAGGGGCTGAGATGGGGCAGGAAGCGGCGAGTGGGTGGAGCCGCGGTCTGGCTGGGGGGGTGGGTCACGCGGGGCCTCCTGCCGGAGCACGATATAGAGTGAAATGGGACGAAATCTCAGCGGCGAATCATAGCAGTTAGCCGCCGGCTTGGCAGCCGTGGGGGCGCCCCGCCGGCCTGGCAGGCGCCTGGTATCGCGTCGCGTCGCTGCTACACTGCGGCCCTCAGGAGGTGCCTCCCTTGTCGATGACCGAAGAACTCGCTCCCCTGCTGGCCTGGCACGACGCCCTGGCCGAGCGCCAGTGGCGTGGCCTGGTGTGGCTGGCCGGCGATGCCGAGGCGTGCCGGGCACGGGCCCTGGCGCTCTGGAATGCCGCCGCCTGGGGCCGGCCGCTATGGGTCGCCGACCATCCGCCCGCCGGGGTCGCGGAGCATGGCCTGCCGCCCGGCAAGGCGCGCACCCGCCTGGGCGGCGAACATGACCTGATCGTCTTCGCCGCCCAGGGCGCAGGCGAAGGCTTCGACCCGGAGGCCTTCGGCGCCCTGGCCGGTACCCTGCGGGCCGGCGGCCTGCTGGTGCTGCTGACTCCTGCCGACTGGGGGGCGGCGCCTGATGCCGACTACCGGCGCCTGGCCGAGCACCCCTATCGGGTCGAGCAGCTTAGCGCCCGCTACCTGGCACGGTTGGCGCGGCTGCTGGCGGACGCCCCGGAGGTCCTGAGCTGGCGCCCCGGCATCTTGCCGCAGCCCCCCCGGCTGGGCGAGGCGGTGCCCGTGGCACCGAGCCCCGATGGCGACTGCCTGACCCGCGATCAGGCCGAGGCGGTGGCGCGCCTGGTCAAGCTGCGGCGTCGGCGTCCCCTGGTGCTCACCGCCGACCGCGGTCGTGGCAAGAGCGCCGCCCTGGGCATCGCCTGCGCCCGCTGGCTGGCCGCCGGCGAGCCGCGGATCTTCCTCACCGCCCCGCGTCCCGCTGCCCTTGAGGCGCTATTCGAGCGCCTCGCCGCGCTGTGCCCCGAGGGGCGTCGCCAGGGCAACGACTTCCGTCTCGCGGCCAGCGGCCAGGCGGTGACCTTCCTGGCCCCGGACGCCCTGATGGCGGCCCTGGAGGCCGGCGAGATCGATGCCAAGGGGGGGCTGCTGCTGGTGGACGAGGCGGCGGCCATTCCCGCTCCCCTGCTGGGGCGCTGGCTGGGGCACTTCCCGCGGCTGGTCTTCGCCACCACGGTACACGGCTACGAGGGCTCGGGGCGCGGCTTCGCGCTGCGCTTTCGCGAGCACCTCGAGCGCCAGGCCCCCCAGTGGCAAGGGCTGCGCTTGCTCACTCCGGTGCGCTGGGCCCCGGGAGACCCCCTGGAGGCGCTGACCGATCGCCTGCTGCTGCTGGACGCCGAGCCCGCCGATCCGCCGGCGGCGCTGTCGCCCGTCTCGACCCTGAGTCGTCGGCGCCTGCCGTTGCTGGACGCCGAGCCCGCCGATCCGCCGGCGGCGCTGCCGCCCGCCTCGACCCTGAGTCGTCGGCGCCTGCGGCGCGCCGAACTGGCCGCCGACGAGCCTCGCCTGCGGGCCCTGTTCGGCCTGCTGGTGCAGGCCCACTACCGCACCCAGCCCAGCGACCTGCGCCAGCTGCTCGACGGGCCCGGGGTGCATATCACCAGCCTGGAAGCGAATGGTGCGCCCCTGGGGGTGACCCTCTGCGTGGAGGAGGGGGGCTTTTCCGCCGAGCTGGCGGAGCGGGTGGCCCGGGGAGAGCGCCGCCCCCGCGGGCACCTGCTGGCCCAGTCCCTGGCCGCCCATGCCGGCTCCCGGGCGGCGCTGCGGGCGCGGCTGCGGCGGGTGATGCGTATCGCCGTGCATGGCGACTGTCGCCGCCAGGGCCTCGGCGAGGCGCTGCTGGCCGGTGAGCTGGCGCAGGCCCGCCACGACGGCATCGACCTGCTGGGGGCCAGCTTCGGCGCCGAGCCGGGGCTGCTGGCCTTCTGGCGCGCCGCGGGCTTCCGTACGGTACGCCTGGGGCTGACCCGGGAGGCCGCCAGCGGCGAGCATGCGCTGATGGTGGTCTGCCCCACCAGCCCCGCCGGCGAAGCCCTGGCGGCGGCGCTGGCCGAGGCCTTCCAGGCCCTGCTGCCCAGCCTGCTGGCCTTCGAGCTCGAGGCGCTGGACCCCGAGCTGGCCCTGGCGCTGCTGGCGGAGGGCGCGGCGGCGCCGCTGACCCCGGGGCAGCGCCGCGACCTGGAGGACGTGGCCTTCGCCAAGCGTGCCCCGGCCCTGGCGCGCCCGGCCCTGCAGGCCGCCCTACGCCGGGCGCTGGCCTGCGGCGCGCCCCGGGATGACCACGCCTGGCTGCTGGTCGCGGCGCTCTTCCAGGGCCGCGACACCGCCTGGCTGGCCCGGACCCTCGGGCTTAGCGGTCGGCGCGAGGTGGAGGCCCGGCTGCGCCGGGCCCTGGCGGCGCTGGTGCCCTTTCTGGACGCCCCGGACTAAAGCGCCTCTAAGGCCACGGGAGGCGGAGCGCCGGACGCCGAGGCCGGTGAGGGGCTGACGGCCTTGGCACGGTAAACGCCTTTTCCTGGTCGTGACCGGCCGGTAAGGTAGGCCGGTTATCGACCGAACAGAGCCGCTATGAACGCACATCTCGAACAGCTCGAGCCGCGCCTGCTGTGGCGCCACTTCCGTACCCTGTGCAATACCCCGCGCCCCTCCGGCCACGAGGCGGCCCTGGTGGCGGCCCTCGAGGCCTGGGCCGAGGCCCGGGGCCTGGCCCATGATCGCGACGCCTATGGCAACCTGCGTATCCGCAAGGCGGCCAGCCCCGGGTGTGAGGCGGCCCCCGGGGTGATCCTCCAGGGTCACCTGGACATGGTGGCCCAGGCCAATGCCGATCATCCCCACGACTTCACCCGCGACCCCATCGACACCTATGTGGCGGAGGGCTGGTTGCACGCCCGCCACACCACCCTGGGCGCCGACAACGGCCTGGGGGTGGCCGCGGCCCTGGCGATCCTCGAGGACGAGAGCCTGGTGCATGGCCCCCTGGAAGCGCTCTTCACCCTGGAGGAGGAGTCCTCCATGGGCGGCGCCCTCAACCTCGCCGAGGGCTGGCTTCAGGGGCAACTGCTGCTCAACCTGGACTCCGAGGATCGTGGCCAGGTCTATGTGGGCTGCGCCGGTGGCGCCGACGTGGTGGTGGAGGCGCAGCTACCCACCAGTCCCCTGAGCGAGGAGGAACGCGCCTATCGCCTGGCCCTGACCGGCCTGATGGGCGGCCACTCGGGCATCGATATCCACAAGGGACGCGGCAACGCCAACCGCCTGCTGATGCGGGTCCTGCGCGCCCTGGCGCCCTGCGAGGTGCGGTTGATCGACTACCAGGGGGGCACCCTGCGCAATGCCCTGCCCCGGGAGGCCTTCGCCACCCTGGCGCTGCCGGAGGACGAAGTGGTCTCGGCCCAGGCAAGGCTCGAGGCCCTGGCGGCGGAGCTGCGTGCCGAGCTCAAGGGCGTCGACGAGGGGCTGTGCCTGACGCTAAGCCCCTGGGGCGACGAGGTCGAGGAGGCCCTGACCCCCACCGCCAGCCACCTGCTGGTGGATGCCCTGCACGCCGCCCCCTGCGGGGTCGAGCGCATGAGTGCCGAGCTGCCCGGGGTGGTGGAGACCTCCAATAACCTGGGAGTGGTGAGCCTGGCGGCGGGGCGCTTCCATCTCTGTGCCCTGGTGCGCTCCCTGCGCGATAGCGCCACCCGGGACCTGGCGGACCGCTTCCGTGCCCTGTTCGGGCTGATCGGCGCCCGCACCCGGGTGGAGAACGCCTATCCCGGCTGGACCCCCGACCCCGATAGTCGGCTGCTGGCGCGCTTTTGCGACCTGCATCGACGCCGCCTGGGCCGCGATCCGGAGGTCAAGGTGATCCATGCGGGGCTGGAGTGCGGCATCCTGGGAGGCAAGTACCCGGTGCTGGAGATGATCTCCTTCGGGCCGATGATTCGCGGGGCCCATTCGCCAGATGAACGCGCGGAGCTGGACTCCGTCGAGGAGTTCTGGGGCCTGCTGCGGGCTCTGATCGAGGAGCTGGCCGAGGGCTAAGTCGCACACTCGAGTCAGACACCAAGACGCCGCCCTTAGGGCGGCGTCTTGGAGAGACAGCGGCTGGCTGACTAGCCCAGATAGGCGTTAAGCATCCAGACGGTCTTCTCCTGCTCGCGGATATAGTCGCCGGCCTGGGCGGCGGTGCCCTCGTCGTCGGCGTCCGAGGCCAGGGAGAGGATCTCCCGCTGCAGCTCGATCAGGGTCTGGTAGCCCTTGAGCACGCCGCGCACGCAGGCCTCGCCATCATGGACGTTCTTCTCCTCGGCGATGCGCGACAGCTGGGTGTAATCGCTGTAGGCGTGAACCGGCTGATGGCCCAGGGTCAGGATGCGCTCCGCCACCTCGTCCACCTTGGTCAGCAGGTCGGTATAGAACTCCTCGAACTTGGTGTGCAGCTCGAAGAATTGCGGACCCTTGACGTTCCAGTGGTAGCCGCGCACGTTCATATAGAAGATTTGGTAGTTGGCCAGCAGCTCGTTGAGCTTCTCGGCGAGTTGGCTGGCGCTGGATTCGTGCAGGCCGATGGCATTGATATCGGACATGTGGGATGCCTCCTTGATCCTTGGGTGAATGCTGAGTCCAGTCTAGGCCCCGAGGGCAGAGATGATAAGACGTTTCTTATCATAGCCCCCATAGTCGGCCTCAATCGTGATCCGGCGCAAGGCGCCGGGGGTTCGATTGGGTACCCGAGTACTAGGCGCGGATCGGCCGGACCAGGCGCTCGGCGCGATCCGCCAGCGGCTCGTCTCTCAGGGGGAGAGGCGCCAGGCGCGGATCAGCCGGATCAGCCGGATCAGGCTCTCGGCGCGATCCGCCAGGAACTCATCGCAGCGAGTCAGGGCGCTGTCCAGGTCCATGGGGCCGTCGGCCAGGGCGAAGGCGGCGGTGACGCCCTCATCATGGGCGGCCTGCCACTGGGGCCCCAGGCGCCCCGCCAGCACCACGCAGGGGATCTCGGCGGCCCGGGCGCGGCGCGCCACGCCCACCGGCGTCTTGCCGGCCAGGCTCTGCCCATCCAGCTGCCCCTCGCCGGTGATCACCAGGTCGCTGCCCTCGAGCAGGGCAGCGAAGTCGACCTGCTCCATCACCAGCTCGATACCGGGGCGCAGGTCGGCGCCGAGGAAGGCGCGGGCGGCGAAGCCCATGCCCCCGGCGGCCCCGGCCCCGGGCAGGTCGCGATGCTCCTCGCCGAGGATGGCGGCGACCCGCTCGGCGAAGTTCGCCAGGGCGGCATCCAGGCGCGCCACCTGCGTCGCGTCGGCGCCCTTCTGGGGGCCGAAGACGGCGCTGGCGCCGCGTTCCCCGAGCAGGGGGTTGTCCACGTCGACGGCGGCCTGCACCTCCAGCCCGGCCAGGCGCGGGTCCAGGTCATCGAGCTCGAGGCGATCCAGTTCGGCCAGGGCCGCGCCACCGGGAGGCAGGGCCTCGCCGCGGGAATTTAGCAGGCGGGCGCCCAGGGCCTGGAGCATTCCCGCTCCGGCGTCGTTGGTGGCGCTGCCGCCGAGGGTCAACAGCAGCCGGCGGGCACCGGCGTCCAGGGCCGCGCGGATCAGCTCGCCGGTGCCGAAGGTGGAAGCGCTCAGGGCGTCGCGCTCGTCCCGGCGCAGCGCCTCCAGGCCGCTGGCCTGGGCCAGCTCGACGAAGGCGGTGCGCGACTCCTCCAGCCAGCCCCAGGCCGCCTCGATGGGGCGCCCCAGGGCATCCTGCACCCGAGTCAGGCGGCGTTCGGCGCCGGTGGCGGCGAGCAGGGCGTCCAGGGTCCCTTCGCCGCCGTCGCCCAGGGGGCAGAGCACGCAGCTGGCCTCGGGGGCGGCGCGACGGATACCCTGGGCGATGGCGGCGGCGGCATCGCTGGCCGCCAGGGCATCCTTGTAGCTGTCGGGGGCGATCAGGATCTTCATCTCGGGTCTCCTGGGAATCAAGCCGTGGGCCGGCGGTCAAGAGGCGTATCATTCGTCCGTACGAGCCGGTCGTGCCGGGGGTTACGCTGAGCATAAGAGCTGACCGCGCCCCTTGCACGTCCCGCGGGCTCCGGCGTGGCCGAGGCGATTCCCTGGGAGGTGTGCGATGCGTATCTATGGACTCTGGTTGATTCCGCTGGTCCTGGCGGGGTGCGCGGGGCGGGCCGTGACCCCGCTACACCAGCCGCTGGTGACGGTGGCGGAGTGCCGATGGGAGGCCCCGGCGGCGAGGGACAGGGTCGACTATGCGCAGCGAGTGGTGCGGGCCCTGGAGGCCGAGGGGTTCAGGCTGCGCGACAGCGATATGGCGCTGGGCCTGATCAGCGCCGAGAAGGCCTCGGCGGGGCCGCTGCGGGCCTATGGCTACCCCTTCGAGCGTGATCCGTGGCACCCTCTCGGCCTCGCTTATCCTGGCCCCTATCCGCCCCTTTTCGGCGTCTATCACCCCGACCATCGGGCGATCGACCAGGAGCGCGTCTCGGTGTGGTTGAGCCGTGACGAGGTGCGGGTCGGCCGGGAGGTCCGCCGCCGAGAGCCCCACGGCGTGATCCGTAGCCTGGGGCGCGCCGATAACGCCGGCTTTTGCCGCGGCCTGAGGGCCGCCATCGAGGAGACAACGATATGAAGCGAGTCTGGCTCTGCGCCCTGGCGCTCCTGCTGCTGAGCGGCTGTGCCGCCGCGCCGCCGTCGGCCGAGCCTCGGGAGCTGCGCCTCGATGCCCCGCGCCCGGCGGTGATGACGGCGGCGCTGGAGCTGTTTACCGACCGCGGCTATGTGGCGCTCGGCGGTGATGCCCGTCTCGGGCGCCTCGAGTTCGTCCGCGGCGACGTGCGGATTCGCCTCGATGCCCGCCGCGCGGGGGAGGGGAGTCGCGTCGACCTGCGTGGCTGGCGTCACGGCCGGGCCCTGGCGCCCCATGAGCTCGATCCCCTGTTGGTCGAGCTTGAGGCCGAGCTGGGGCTATTGCCTTGACTCGGCAGGGGCTGCGTCGGCTGCCGTGGCTGGTCCCGGCCGCCATCGCCCTGCTGAGCCTGTGGTGGCTCTGGCACTGGCAGTATGCCCAGGCCCAGGCGGAGGCCCGGCGCCATGCCGAGGCCCGCCTGGCCCTCTATGGCAGCAGCCTGGAGGGCGCCCAGGAGCGCTTCACCTACCTGCCGGATCTGCTGGCGCGCCAGCCCCTGGTGCAGGCCGCCCTGCTCGACCCCGCCGGGGTCTTCCTGCCTCAGGTCAATGCCTACCTGGCGCGGGTCGCGGAACGCTCCGGCGCCGAGGCGATCTTCCTGGTGGACGCCGAAGGCATCACCCTGGCCAGCAGCAACCATGCCGGCCCCGACAGCTTCGTCGGCCACGACTACCGCTTCCGCCCCTATGTGCACGATGCCCTGGCCGAGGGGTGGGGGGAGTTCTTCGCCGTGGGCAGCACCACCGGGCGGCCGGGCTACTTTATCGCTGCGGCGGTGGGCCAGGAGCGGGCATCGCCCACCGGGGTGCTGGTGGTCAAGGTCTCCCTGGAGGCGCTGCAGACCGACTGGCGTCGGGCCGGCGAGCGGGTCCTGTTGATCGATGCCAATGGCGTGGTGATCCTCTCCAGTCGTCCCGAGTGGCGCTATCGACGGCTCGGCGAGCTCTCGCCGAGGGCCCGGGCGGAGATCCGCGCCCAGCGCCAATTCATGGGACGGCCCCTGGAGCCCCTGGGCGAACGCCTGGGCGACGGTACCCTGCGCATCGGCGACCAGGGGCTCGGCGAGCGTTACCTGGCCAGTGCCTTGCCGTTGGCGACCTTGGGCTGGCGGATGCACTACCTGACCCCGGTGCGCCCCCTCTATGTCAGCGCCCGCAATGCGCTGATGGGGGGCGCTGCGGTGTGGGTGGCGCTGCTGCTGCTGGGGCTCTGGCTGCGCGAGCGGCAGAAACGCCAGCGCCTGCGCGAGCGGGAGGCACGGATCTATCGCGAGGCCAACGAGCAGCTGGAGGCGCGGGTGGTGGAGCGCACCCGTGCCCTGCACGAGGCCCAGGCGGAGCTGGTGCAGGCCGGCAAGCTGGCGGCCCTGGGCACCATGGCGGCGGGCATCGCCCACGAGCTCAACCAGCCCCTGTCGGGGATTCGCACCTATGCCGCCAACGGCGAGCGGCTGATGCAGCGCGGGCGTTCGGAGGCCGCGGAGGAGAACTTTCGGCGCATCCAGGGGCTCTGCGAGCGCCTGGCCACCCTGATCCGCCAGCTCAAGCTGTATGCCCGCAAGGGCGGCACCCGGGAGCCGGTCGACCTGTCGGCGTGCCTCGATTTCGTGCTGGAGCTGCTGGCCGAGCGTCTCGATAAGCAGGGTATCGACCCGGTGGTGAGACGCCCCGAGGCCGAGTCGGCCTGGGTGCTGGGGGACGAGGTGCGCCTCGAGCAACTGCTGACCAACCTCTTGCGCAATGCCCTGGATGCCCTGCGCGGCGTCGAGGCGCCACGACTCGAGGTGAACATCGAGGCGGCACCCTCGTGCTGGGTGGTGCATATCGCCGATAATGGGCCGGGCATTCCCGAGGCGCTGCTCGACAAGCTCTTCGACCCCTTCTTTACCACCAAGGCGGTGGGCGACGGCCTGGGCTTGGGGCTCTTTATCAGCTTCGGTATCGTTCAGGACCTGGACGGCCGTCTCCAGGCCGGCAACAACGCGACGGGAGGGGCCTGGTTCCGGGTCGAGCTGCCCCGGGCCGTCGCCCCGGCGACAGACGAGAAAGCGCATGAATGAGAGAGACCCCGCGTCGCTATCCATCTGGTTGGTGGACGACGATCCGGACGTCCGGGCGTCCCTGAGTCAATGGCTGGAGCTCTCCGAGCTCGCGGTGCGTACCTTCGAGCGTGGCCAGGCTGCCCTCGATGCCCTGGCGGCGGGGGAGCCCTGCGGCGTGCTGGTCAGCGACGTCAAGATGCCGGGCCTCAATGGCCTGGCGCTGCTCGACGCCGTCCAGGCCCTGGAGGAACCGCCGCCGGTGGTGCTGATCACCGGTCATGGCGATGTGCCCATGGCGGTCGAGGCGATGCGCGCCGGCGCCTGGGACTTCGTCGAGAAGCCCTTCGCGCCGGAGCGCCTGGAGGCCTGCGTGCGCCGGGCCCTGGAGCGCCGGCGGCTTGCTCAGGAGAACCGGCGGTTGCGCGAGGCGCTGCGCGAGGGTGACCTGGCCGCGCGGCTGCTGGGCGAGGCCCCGGCCATGGTGGCGCTGCGCCGGCAACTGGCCAACCTGGCCCCGACCCGGGCCAATGTGCTGGTGCTGGGGGAGACCGGCAGCGGCAAGGAGGTGGTGGCCCGCTGCCTCCACGAGGCGAGCGGCGCCGAGGGGCCCTTCGTGGCCCTCAACTGTGGTGCCATCGCCGCCGAACTGATCGAGTCGGAGCTCTTCGGCCACGAGAAGGGCGCCTTTACTGGGGCCATCGAGCGGCGCATCGGCACCCTGGAGCACGCCAGCGGCGGCACCCTCTTCCTCGACGAGGTGGAATCCCTGCCGCTGGCGGCCCAGGTCAAGCTGTTGCGCGCCCTGCAGGAGGGGGAACTCACTCGCCTGGGTAGCAATGCGCTGATCCGCGTGGACCTGCGGGTGGTGGCGGCCACCAAGGAGGAGCTGCTGGCGCTGGCGGCCCGGGGCGGGTTCCGCGAGGATCTCTATTATCGCCTGGCCATCGCCGAGCTCGCGCTGCCGCCCCTGCGCGAGCGCCGCGAGGATATCCCCCGGCTCTTCTACCATTTCTGTCGCCAGGCGGCGGAGGTGCATCAGCGTCCGCCGAAGGAGCCGGATGCGGCGCTGCTCGCCGCCTTGAGTCGTCACGCCTGGCCGGGCAACCTGCGCGAGCTGCGTAACATGGCCACCCGCTATATCCTCGACCTGGCGCTGCCCTGGGAGGCGTCGGCATCGGCGGCGCCCGCCGAGACGGCCTCCCTGGCCGCGCAGATGGAGGCCTTCGAGGCGACCCTGCTGCGCGAGGCGCTGAGCCGCCACGGGGGCAATATCCAGGCGGTGATGGAGGCCCTGGACCTGCCCCGGCGCACCCTCAATCAGAAGATGCAGCGCCATGGCCTGCGCCGCGAGGCCTTCCTGTCGCAGGAGGAGCGGGGATAATGTTATCTTGTCACTTTTTCTGGGGGGCCCTTATGTCCAGCCCGAGACGCCTGATGCGGCGCGGCCTGTTGCTGCTGGGCGCCGTGTTGTTGCCCGCGGCCGCCCAGGCCCACCCGCATGGCTGGATCGACCTCAGCGTGCGGGTGATCCTCGATGACCAGGGGCGGGTCGAGGCGCTGCATCAGCGCTGGCGGATGGACCCCTTCTACAGCCTGGTGCTGCTGGAGGAGCTGGGCCGCGCCGAGGGCGACGAGTCCATGGAGGCGCGCCTGGATCAACTGGGCCTGGAGATTCGCGACACCCTGGCCCCCCAGGGCTACTTTACCGAGCTGAGCCTGGATGGGGACGCCCTGGCCCTGGGCGAGGTCAGCGAATACACGGTGATGGAGCGGGGTGGCCGGGTCGAGTTCATCTTCCTGCTGCCCCTGGACGAGCCTCGTCCCCTGGGCGAGGCGACCCTGCGCTACCGGGTCTATGATCCCACCTACTATATCGAGGTGGTTCACGAGGCGGACGAGCGAGCCCCCCGGGAGCAGGCCCTGGTGGTGAGCGGCGATCACGACTGCGAGACCCGTGTCCTGGCCGCCGACCCGGATCCGGCCCAGGTGGCCGAGGCGGCGCGCCTGGACACCGACGATCAGGCCCCGGAGGGCCTGGGCCGCTACTTCGCCGAGACGGGAGAGGTGCAATGTCGTATCTAACCGGCGTCGTCCATGAGCGCCGCGGAGATCACTTATGCCGGCGGTAATCGGTTTCCTGCGCTCTCCCCGGGGCTGGGGCGTCGCCGCCTTGGGCGTATTGCTGCTGGCCGGCGTGCTATGGCTGGCGCAGGGCGGGGCCCAGGGCCTCGGCCTGCAACTGGTGGCCTGGCAGCGCGACCTGCACCGGGCCCTGACCCTGGCGATCACCGAGCTCTCCGGCACGCCCTCGGCGGCGGCCTGGACGGGGCTGCTGGGCATCAGCTTCGGTTACGGGGTCTTCCATGCCGCCGGGCCCGGGCACGGCAAGGCGGTGCTCAGCACCTACCTGCTGACTCAGGGCGGTGCCCTCAAGCGCGCCCTGGCGCTCTCCTGCGCCGCCTCCCTGCTGCAGGCGCTGGTGGCCATCGCCCTGGTCACCGTGCTGATTCACGGCCTGGGTTGGCTGACCCGAGAGGCCATGGGCTCGGTGGTCTGGGTGGAGCAGGCCAGCTTCCTGATGGTGACCCTGCTGGGGCTCTGGCTCTGCGGGCGGGCCCTTCGCCGCCTCAGGGCCGGGCGCGCCTCGTCGCCGGGCGAGGCGCGCCCTCTTCAGCCCCACCCTCATGACCATCCGCACGACCACGACCACGACCACGATCACGATCACGATCACGATCACGACTGCGGTTGCGGCGGGAGCCACCACCTGAGCCCGGCGCAGGCCGGCGACTGGCGCACCGCCCTGGCCACGGTGGTGGCCATCGGGCTGCGCCCCTGCAGCGGCGGCGTCCTCTTGCTGGGGGCCGCATCGCTGCTGGGGTTCTTCTGGGCCGGGGTGGCGGCGGTGCTGGTGATGGCCCTGGGCACGGCCCTGACGGTCTCGGCCCTGGCCCTGGCCAGCGTCCTGGCCCGGGACTGGGCGCGGCGGTGCCTGGCCCGTCAGTCCCGTGCCGCCCTCGCCGGCCCCCTGCTGGGCTGGGCCGCCCTGGGCGGTGGCCTGGCCATCGCTTTGCTGGGTCTCACTCTCTTCGTTACCGGGGTCAAGAACCCCGCCTCGGCGCCGCTGCTGGGGGCGCCGCCGGCCGTTCAGGACGGCGAACCGAGGGCGCCTCGTCTTCCCTTCGGCGGCCAGTAGGCCGCCGCTTGATTACGCCTCCCCCAAGTCGAGCCCCTCGATAATCGCCAGGATCTCGTCGCGGCGCCGGGCCTGGCCATCGGCGTCGTAGGGCTCGGCCCGGCCCTGGCCCCATACCGGGGCCGGCCAGGCGGCGTCCTCCTCGAAGCGAACGATCACATGCAGGTGCAACTGGGGCACCATATTGCCCAGGGTGGCCAGGTTGAGCTTGTCGCCGTCCAGGGTCTTCATCAGCCCTTCGCCCAGGGCCGTGGCCTCGCGCCAGAGCGTCGCCTGGTCCTCCCTCGACAGCTGATAGACCTCGGTGACCCCGGGGCGCCGCGGCACCAGCACCAGCCAGGGGAAGCGGGCATCGTTCATCAACCGGACCTGGCAGAGGCCCAGTTCGGTGACGGGGAGGGTATCGGCTTCCAGCCGCGGGTCGAGGGTGAGGTCGCTCATGGGAGGCTCCTGGGTGGCAAGAAGTGGCCGGGGCGGGGTGCATGGTCGGCAATAGTTTGCCGATCACCGGGGCGCCTTGACCAGTCGTCGACGCGACCCCGTTGCTAATGCGCTGATTCCAAAGCTTATTGGGTAAGCTGGCAGGGATATCGCTCTAGTCGAGTGGCATAACCATAACAAGCCATCATCGACAGGAGAGATAGCATGCACAAGCGCCAGTTCCTCAAGTCCGCCCTTAGCCTCGCCACCGCCGCCGCCCTGGGCCTGGGGGCCGCCGGCGTCAGCGCCAGCGACGAGGGCGGTCAGTACATCATGGGCACCGCCACCACCGGCGGGACCTTCTACCCGGTGGGCGTGGCCCTCTCGACCCTGGTACGGGTCAAGCTGGAGCCGACCCATAATATCGCCGTCTCCGCCATCAGCTCCGCCGGCTCCGCCGAGAACCTGCGCCTGATGGAAGACGACCAGGCCCAGTTCGGCATCCTCCAGGCCCTCTATGGGGCCTGGGCCTGGACCGGCGAGGGCCCGGTGCCCCAGGCCTACGAGAACGTGCGTTCGGTCTCCATGCTATGGCAGAACGTCGAGCACTTCGTGATGCGCAGCGAGCTGACCGAGACGGGCACCATCGACGATCTGACCCGCCTCTATGATCGCGGCTTCTCCATCGGCGCCCGCAACTCCGGCACCGAGGGGTCCGGTCGGCAGATTCTTGCCGGTCTCGAGATCGACCCGGAGCAGATGGACCTGGCCTACCTGGGCTATGGGCCCAGCGCCGATGCCATGCAGAACGGCAATATCGACGGCATGAATATCCCCGCCGGGGTCCCCGCCTCCGCGGTCACCCGCGCCTTCGCCAATATGGGCGACGATATCACCATTCTCGATATCACCGGCGAGCAGTTGGCACGCATCAATAGTGCCTATCCGGTGTGGAGTCCCTACGAGATCGCCGCCGGCACCTACCCGGAGCAGGACGCGCCGGTCCAGACCATCGCTCAGCCCAATATCCTGGTGGTGAATGCCGATGTGCCGGAAGAGCACGTCTACCAGATCACCAAGGCGATGTTCGAGAACCTGCCGTTCCTCAACAATATCCACCCGGCGACCCGCGATATGGCCCTGGAGAAGGCCCTGGATGGCCTGCCCATGCCGCTGCATCCGGGGGCGGCCCGTTACTTCCAGGAGCAGGGGCTGGAGATCCCCGCGCATCTGCTGGAGGGCTGAAGCCCTCTTATCGCCACCGGAGCATCAAACCATTCCTGAAGACCACGGGCTCGTGACCTCGGTACCTCGAGGCCCGGGGCTGTTCTGGGGGCAGGCACTCCGCGAAGACGCTGTAGACCCATCCCTGGGCGCTCGGCTTGTTCGTCCCTGAAAAAGACGCTTCGCTTCGACCTGCCCCCAGCGCCCCTCGGCGATTGCCACTGCGCCGATGTCACCACGCCGCGGCCTCAGCGAGACCTGCTCCAGCCTTCCCATCCACGCCTGCTCCACGAGACTGCTCATGAATACTACGCCTGCCCCCGAGGTACGCGACGAAGACGTCGGCGAGGCCCCCGAGCGCCTCGCGCATTCCTGGCTCGGTCGAGGGCTCTTCGCCCTGACCATCGTTGTCTCCCTGTCGCATCTCTACTTCAATACCCTGGGTACCCTCTCCGAGGTGTGGACCAGCGCCCTGCACTTCGGCATGTTCGGCCTGCTCTGTGCGCTCTCGGTGCCCATGCTCAAGGCGCGTTCCGCCACCGGTCAGCGGCTGGTGCTGGCGGTGGATGTGCTGCTCGGCCTGGCCGCCCTCGGCTGCGCCTTCTACCTGATCGGCTTCGAGGACGCCCTCTACGCCCGCGGGGTGCGCTTCTCCACCGCCGATTGGGTGGTCTCGATCCTCGCCCTGGCGTTGGTGCTGGAGTTCGCCCGGCGCACCACCGGCTGGTTTATCCCGGTGCTGTGCCTGGTGGCGCTGACCTATGTGGCCTGGTGGGGACGCCACGTGAGCGGCGTCTTCGGTTTCCCCGGTCTCAACTGGGAGACGGTGCTCTACCGCAGCTACATGGGCGGTGAGGGCATGCTGGGCTCCATCGCCCGCATCTCCTGGTCCTATGTGTTTATGTTTATCCTCTTCGGCGCCTTCCTGGTACGCTCCGGCGCCGGCGACTTCATCATCGAGCTGGCCCGCTGTGCCGCCGGGCGCTTCGTCGGCGGGCCCGGTTTCGTGGCGGTGTTCTCCTCCGGCCTGATGGGCTCGGTGTCCGGGTCCAGCGTGGCCAACACCGTCTCCACCGGGGTGATCACCATCCCGCTGATGCGCAAGGCCGGCTTCCCGGCGCGTTTCGCCGCCGGCGTCGAGGCGGCGGCCTCCACCGGCGGGCAGCTGATGCCGCCGGTGATGGGCGCCGGGGCCTTTATCATGGCCTCCTATACCCAGGTCTCCTACCTGACCATTATCGGCGTGGCGGCCCTGCCGGCGCTGCTCTACTTCCTCTCGGTGGCGATGTTCGTGCGCATCGAGGCCAAGCGCAGCCATACCGAGGAGGTGGAAGTGGAAGAGGCGCCGCGCCTGCTCGAGGTGCTCAAGGGCGGCTGGCATTTCCTGCTGCCCCTGGTGGTGCTGGTGGCCTCCTTGATCTATGGCTTCACCCCCACCTATGCGGCGGGGATCGCCATCCTCTCGGTGGTGGTGGCCTCCTGGCTGTCGACGTCCCCGATGACCCCCAGGGCGATCCTCGAGGCCCTGGCGCTAGGCAGCCGCAATATGGTGACCACGGCGATCCTGCTGCTCACCGTGGGGCTGATCGTCAACGTAGTCTCCACCACCGGCATCGGCAATACCTTCTCGCTGATGATCACCGACTGGGCCGGCGGCAGCCTCTTGATCACCATCGTGCTGATCGCCGTCGCCTCCCTGGTGCTGGGCATGGGCCTGCCGGTGACCGCCGCCTATATCGTCCTCGGCACCCTCTCGGCGCCGGCGCTTTATAACCTGATGGCCCACGGCCAGTTGGTGGAACTGATCATGGCCGGCGACCTGCCGGAGCAGGCCAGGGCGATCTTCATGCTCGCCGCCCCGGAGCACCTGGAGGCCCTGAATGCGCCCATGGATGCCGCCGCGGCCCGGGAGCTGCTGGCCCTGGTGCCGGACGACTTCCGCGGCCAGCTCTATGAGCAGGCCCTGTCGCCGCATACCCTGACCATGCTGCTGGTGGCGGCGCATATGGTGATCTTCTGGCTCTCCCAGGACTCCAACGTCACGCCGCCGGTCTGCCTCACCGCCTTCGCCGCGGCGGCCATCGCCCAGACGCCGCAGATGCGCACCGGCTTCACCGCCTGGAAGATCGCCAAGGGGCTGTATATCGTGCCGTTGCTGTTCGTCTGGTCGCCGCTGATCACCGGCTCGCCGCTGGAGATGCTCAGCGTCTTCGCCTTCGCGCTGTTCGGCATCTACGCCATTATCGCCGGCCTCGAGGGGTACCTGGAGAGCGAGCTGTCCTGGTGGCTGCGCCTGGCCATGTTCCCCATCGGTGCCCTGATGCTCTGGCCCCATGGTGAGCTCGTGCTCGACCTCTTGGGCCTGGCGCTCTTCCTGGGTATCCTGGCCTGGAGTTCCCGCGCAGGACGCGCGTCGCGACAGGCATTGGCATGACGCTATTCGAAGGCCTGGCCCTGGTTGGCATCGGGGTCGTGGCCGGCTTTATCAATGTGCTCTCGGCGGGTGGGTCGATGCTGACCCTCCCGCTGTTGATGTTTCTGGGGTTGCCGCCCCAGGTGGCCAACGGCACCAACCGGGTCTCCATCGTGCTGCAGAGCCTCTCGGCGGTGACCAGCTTCCTGCGCGCCGGGGCCTCCCATATCGGCCTCAGCCTGCGTCTGGCGGTGCCGGCGGTGGTGGGCTCGCTGCTCGGTGCCTGGCTGGCCCTGCGGGTCAGCGATGCCCTCTTCGAGGCGGTGTTGATCGCGGTGATGGCCGGCTCGGCGCTGCTGATGCTGTTGCCCCAGCCGCGCCTCGACACCCGGCCGCTCACCGTGGAGCGGCTGACGCCGGTGGTCTACCTGGCGATGTTCGCCATCGGCCTCTACGGGGGCTTTATCCAGGTGGGGGTGGGGATCCTCTTTATCGTCGTGCTCTATCGCCTGCTGCGCATCGACCTGGCCCAGGTCAACGTCTTCAAGGTGCTGATCATCCTGGTCTACACCCTGCCGGCCCTGGGGATCTTTATCGCCTTCGGCCAGGTGCGCTGGGGCTTCGGCCTGCTGCTGGCCCTGGGCAGTATGCTGGGCGCCTGGCTCGCGGTGAAGGTCAATATGAGCCCCCGGGGCGCCCTCTGGGTGAAATGGCTGACCCTGACGGTGATCGTCGCCATCATCCTGCGCCTGCTATTCGCTTGACGTGTCTCGGAAGCTGCTAAAGTAAGGACGATAGGTAAGATTGGGTCGGTAACATACCGGGAGGGAATCGCGATGCGACGACTGATGGCATTGATGCTGGTGGCGGTATTCAGCTTGGGCCTGCTGAGCGGCTGCAATACCGTGCGTGGTGCGGGGCAGGATATCCAGGAGGGCGGTGAGGCCCTGGAGCGCTCCACCTATTGAGGGAGCGCCGTCGGCGTTATCCTGTTGCCGGGTCTGAGGGGGTGAGCTGGGGCTCGCCCCTTTTTTCATGCGATCGTGCTATTCGACAAGGAGTCTCCATGTTCAAGTCTTCCCTGACCCTGCTGCTGCCCCTGGCGCTGGCGGCCTGTACGATGGGAGCGCCGCCCCCGGCCAACGAGCCGGCCCCTCGTCCGCCCCAGGTCGGCCAGGACGACGCCGGCCACCAGGGCGGTGGCGAGGATGCCTGCGGTGCCGAGCGGGTCCAGTCACGGCTGGGTCGGGCCTACGGCGAGGCATTGCATCAGGAGCTCGCCACCACCAGCGGGGCGCGCCAGGTGCGAGTGATGCGCCCCGGCCAGGCCTATACCCTGGAGTACCTCCACGACCGGCTGAATATTCGCCTGGACGACGGGGGGCGGATCACCGACCTCTTCTGCGGCTAACTAAAAAAGCGGCGCCTAGAGGGCGCCGCTTTTCGATGGCACGGGAGGGCAGGGCTCAGTGAGTCTCGGCGCCGTAGTGCTGCTCCGCATAGTGGTTCTCGTGGGTGCGCCGCGCCTCCTCCTCGGCCTGCTTGCGCAGCTTCTTGCGCAGCGCCGCCTTCTCGAAGCGTAGCTTCTGCATCGGGGTTTCCAGGTTGAGGGGCGGCACCTCCACCGGGGCGCCCGCCTCGTCCACCGCCACCATGGTCAGGTAGCAGCTGTTGGTGTGGCGGATCACCTTGTCGCGGATATTCTCCGCCACCACCTTGACGCCGACCTCCATGGAGGAGCGGCCCACGTGGTTGACCGAGGCCAGGAAGGTCACCAGCTCGCCCACATGGATGGGCTGCTTGAACAGCACCTGGTCCACCGAGAGGGTCACCACATAGCTGCCGGAGTAGCGGCTGGCACAGGCATAGGCCACCTCGTCGAGCTTCTTGAGAATGGCGCCACCATGCACCTTGCCGCTGAAATTGGCCATATCGGGGGTCATCAGCACGGTCATGGCCAGCTCGTGCTGGCGGGGCATATCGTCGGTCACGGGAAGCTCCAGAGGCAATAAGCGTGCCCATGAGGATAACCGCTTCCCGCGGCGACTGCATAAGGGGTGGCGCCGATAGGCATGTCGGCGCCACTTCTGGCACAGCAGATCATAGATAGGTCAGCAGCAGGCTAATGATGACCCCGGTGACCAGCAACTGCACCAGGCAGAAGCCCATGATGTCCTTGGCCTTGAGGCCGGCGATGGCCAGTACCGGCAGCGCCCAGAAGGGCTGCAGCAGGTTGGTCCAGGCGTCGCCCCAGGCCACCGCCATGGCCACCCGGGAGATATCCGCGCCCAAGGCCTCGGCGGCGGGCAGCATCACCGGGGCCTGGACCGCCCACTGGCCGCCCCCGGAGGGCACGAAGAGGTTGACCAGTCCGGCGCTGAGGAAGGACCAGAAGGGCAGGGTCTGGGCGCTGGCGAAGGCCACGAAGCCCTCGGAGAGGCTCTGGGCCAGCCCCGACTGCACCATGATCGCCATGATGCCGGCATAGAAGGGGAACTGGATAACGATGCCGGCGCCGCCCTTGACCGCCTCTTGCAGGCTGATCAGCAGGTTGCGTGGGGTGCGGTGGAGAACGATGGCCAGGAACAGGAACAGGAAGTTGACGATATTGAGGTTGAGGCCGCCGCCGCGCAGCAGGAAGTGATCGACCAGGAAGAGCAGGCCGGGGATACCCACCAGCCAGGCCAGGCCGCGGCTGTTCTCCAGGCGATCCGCCGGCCGGTGACGGGTCATGCCCTCCTGATCGGGCTCCTTCAGCAGGGCCGGATCGACATAGACGCTCTCCTCGTCGTCGGGGAGCATCAGTCGGTTGACCAGGGGTACGACGACGAAGAGCGCCGCCACGATGGCCAGGTTAAACCAGGCGAAGATGGTCTCGGAGGTGCCCACCACGCCGATGCGGTCGACGGTGAAGTGCCCCTCGGTGGCGATGGTCAGGGGGATGGAGCCGGCCAGGCCGCCGTGCCAGACCACGAAGCCGGAGTAGGCGCTGGCGATCAGCAGCCGGTAATCGACGCGGATCTGGCGGGCCAGCTCCTTGGCGAACAGCGCCCCGACCACCAGGCCGAAGCCCCAGTTGATCCAGCTGGCGGCCAGCGAGACCAGGGTCACCAGGACGATGGCGCCCGCGGCATTGCCGGCCTTGGCCGCCAGGCGTTGCAACAGGCGTTTCACCGGCGGGGTATTGGCCAGCATGAACCCGGTCACCAGCACCAGCAGCATCTGCATGGAGAAGGTCAGCAGGTTCCAGAAGCCGTCGCCCCACATGCGCATCACCGCCAGCGGCGTCTGGCGCTCCACGGCGATGGCCGCGGCGGCGGCCACCAGGGTCAGCAGCAGGACGAAGACATAGGGATCGGGAAGGTAGCGCTCGACCAGCTTCACCGCCGGCCGTGACAGGAACTTGAGCATGGCATATTCGCTTATTGTGATATGGACTATCGCAACATAGCCGAAAAATCCCATTGCACGCTATCGACCTAAGGCTACCGTGGTCTGCCCTGGGGACGGGCCGGCGCGTCTCGCCAGCGGTGGCGCCGGTAATGCAGGTAATAGGCACCGAGGGTCGCCGAGCGCACCAGGGTGAAGAGCGTAAAGGCGAGCCACAGGCCGTGGTTGCCGAGCCCCTGGGCCAACCACCAGGCGGGTAGGTAGGCGGCCAGGGCGACGAAGATGCTGTTGCGCATCTCGCGGCTGGCGGTAGCGCCGATAAAGACCCCATCGAGCAGGTAGCTCCATACCGCCAGCAGCGGCATCAGGATCACCCAGGGCAGGTAGTGGGCGGCGTTGGCGCGCACCTCCGGCAGGTCGGTGAGCAGGGCGATCAGCGTCGGGCCGCCCAGCCAGAAGGCCAGGCTGGCCAGGGCCGCGGTCACCAGCGAGAAGCGGGTGGCGCCGGCCACGGCGGCGCGGAACTCGTCCCAGCGCCCGCGCCCCACGGCGCGCCCGGTGAGGGCCTCGGCGGCATGGGCGAAGCCGTCCAGGCCGTAGCTGGTCAGCATGATGAACTGCAGCAGCACCGCGTTGGCGGCGAGGATGGTATCGCCCTGGCTGGCGCCCTGGGCGGTGAAGAAGGCCATGGCGAAGAGCAGCCCCAGGGTGCGCACGAAGAGGTGACCATTGACCCGGATCAGCTCGCCATAGGCGGCGGGGCGCCGCAGCGCCTGGCGATCGAGTCGCCCGCCCAGGCCGCGCAGCTGGCGCCCGACCAGCCACAGGCCGAAGGCCAGGGCGCTGTAGTCGGCGATGGCCGAGGCCAGGGCCACGCCTTTGCTGGTCATGCCCAGGCCGATCACGAACCACAGGTCGAGGAGAATATTGATGGTGTTGGTCAGCACCAGGATCATCAGCGTGACCCGGGAGTTCTGCTGGCCCAGGAACCAGCCCAGGATGGCGTAGTTGGCCAGCACCGCCGGGGCCGAGACGATGCGGATCCGGGCATACTCCCGGGCCAGCCCGGTGGCCGCCTCGCTGCCATCCAGCAGCCACAGGCCCAGCTCGATCAGCGGTCGCGAGAAGAGGATCAGTGCCACGCCGATGGCCACCGCCAGCACCAGGGATTGGCCCAGCAGGGTACGCACCTGGCTATCGTCGCCGCGCCCCAGGGCCTGGGCAGTCAGGCCGGTGGTACCCATGCGCAGGAAACCGAAGCCCCAGTAGAGAAAGCCGAACAGGGTGGCCCCCAGGGTCACCCCGGCCAGGTAGCGGGAGTCGGGCAGGTGCCCCACCACGGCGGTATCCACCAGGCCCAGCAGGGGCACGGTGATATTTGACAGGATGATCGGCCAGGCCAGTAGCCAGATGCGGCGGTGTGGGGCGATGGGCACTAGACTTCCCTGAGAGGTAACGACGGGCGGGCAGGATAGCCCCGGCATGGGGCCAGCACAAATCGCGCCGCGTCAGGACCATCATCGAGGGGAGAATAGCGATGCGAGGAATCAAGCGAGGGGTAATCGCCTTGGGTGTCGCCCTGGCGCTGGCCAGCGGCGCCGCGGGGGCCCGGGAGGGCGTCATGGAGCAGCGCCTGGCGGCGCAACCCAGCGGAGGCGCGATGATCGCGGATGCGCTGATCGGGCGCCCGCTACTGGCCGCGGCGACCCTGGGAGGCACGGCGCTCTTCCTGGTCTCGCTGCCCTTCAGCGCCCTGGGGGGGAACGTCGAGGCGGCGGCGGAGACCCTGATCAAGACCCCGG
The DNA here is from genome assembly GCF_007989625.1 of Bisbaumannia pacifica. Taxonomy (GTDB): domain Bacteria; phylum Pseudomonadota; class Gammaproteobacteria; order Pseudomonadales; family Halomonadaceae; genus Bisbaumannia; species Bisbaumannia pacifica. Next base: position 12,301 of record NZ_BJUK01000019.1, on the reverse strand, counting down.
CGGAGGCCACCTTCCGGCGCTGCCTGGGGTGCAGCGTCAGCCGCCGCGCCGACGAGCTATAGCGGCTCGGCGCAAAAACGGACGCCGATGTCCTCCCTCGAGGGCACCGGCGTCGTCGTGAGGCGGGCTGGCGTCAGGCCGCGGTGATGCGCTGATACTTCTCCATCAGCTGCTCCCGGGTCTCCTCGCGTTGGGGATCCAGGGGGATGCAGTCCACCGGACAGACCTGCTGGCACTGGGGCTCGTCGAAGTGGCCGACGCACTCGGTGCACAGCGCCGGGTCGATCACATAGATCTCCTCCCCCGGCGAGATGGCGCCATTGGGGCATTCGGGTTCGCAGACGTCGCAGTTGATGCACTCGTCGGTGATCATCAAGGCCATGGGGCTACCTCAGAGAATTGCCTGAGCCGCTTTTCCGAGCGGCTAACTCAGGTATTGTAATGCGCTTTCAAGGCCTCGACGACCCTGGGGTGGACCAGCTTGGAGACGTCGCCGCCCAGGTTGGCGATCTCCCGCACGATGGTCGAGGAGATATAGGAGTTCTGCACCTCCGGGGTCAGGAAGAGGCTCTCCACGTCCGGCGCCTGGGCACGATTCATATTGGCCAGCTGCAGCTCGTACTCGAAGTCGGAGACGGCGCGCAGGCCGCGCAGGATGATGCGTGCCTGCTGGGTCTCGAGAAACTCGGTGAGTAGCCCCGAGAAGCCCATCACCTCGACGTTATTGAGGTCGGCGACCACCTCGCGGGCCAGGGCGACCCGGGTGTCCAGGTCGAGGGTCGGGCGCTTGCCGGGACTGGCGGCGATGGCCACGATCACCCGGTCGAACATGCGCGCGGCGCGCTCGATCAGGTCGGTATGGCCATTGGTGATGGGGTCGAAGGTGCCGGGATAGACCACGGTGTTCATGGGCGGTGTCCTGTGCCGATCATCGGGGGCGGGCCTCAGGGTAGCGAAGGCGCCCCGCGGCGACAATATCATCGCCGGGAGCGCCGCCCCGTCCCCGGCACTTGGCTCGGTCGAGGCGGAGACGGTGCCTTCCGTCAGTCGTCGAGGCGGCCGAAGGGGTTGTCCACGGCCAGGGAGACCGGCTGGGCATAGCCGGGGATACGCAGCTCCTGGTCGTCGATCTCCAGCTCCGGCCCCTCCAGCACCCCTTCGCCGAAGCGGTATTGCACCCGGAACTGGCCCTGGTCGGCCTGCGCCCAGTAGGCCTCGGCGGTGGCCTGGGTGGCGTCGCGCTTGGCGCGCCAGGCGGCCATGGCGGCGGCACCGTGGCGTTGCTCCAGCAGCCGCTCGGTGACGCGCGGCGAGAGCACCAGGCCGGTGGCGTTGTTGCCGCCGAAGCCCTTGGCGTTGATCAGGCTGGCGTCGGCGTCGAAGGCCAGGGGCGTGCGCGAGAAAGTCAGGCGCTCGGCGTGCACGTCGTCGGCCACCGCGTCCAGGGTGGGGATGCCCGGCAGCAGGCCACGGGCGAAGCTGCCCAGGGCGCTGGCGATCTGGTCGCCGGCGGCGCTGCCCTGGGAGTGGCCCACGAAGGCCTTCACCGCCACCACCGGCCAGGCCTCGATGCCGTAGGCGTCGGCGATACGATCGAAGACATGCGACTCGGTGATGCGGTTCTTCGGCGTGCTGGTGCCATGGGCGTGCAGGAAGGTGCGCCGGCGCAGGCCCTCCTCGCCGAGGATCTCCCGGGCCAGGGCGGCGGCCTTGCCCAGGGTGATGTAGTTGCCGATGCCGGGGGCCGAGATGGAGCGCTTCCAGCCGTCGGCGTTGGCGAAGACCCCGGGCACGGAGCCGAGGATCCGCGCGCCCACCTCCAGGGCCAGGGCGTCATCCATCAACAGCACGAACTGGCTGGCCTCGGCGATGGTGAAGCCGCAGTTGCGGGCGAAGGGCCGGCAGGCGCGTTGGTAATCCTCGTCGGTGAGCAGCTCCAGGGCGTCCAGGGCCTTGAGGCTGTCGTCGTCGGCCAGGGCGCCCATGGCGCGGAAGCCCTCGATGATCTCCGGGGTGATGGGGGCGTCCGAGGTGCCCACCATCACCACCCGGCGGCGACCGCTGCGGATGTCCTCCACCCCCAGGCGCAGGTTGTAGAGGAAGCTGGCGCAGGCGCCCTGGATGGCGCCGGTGGGCCCCACACTGCCCAGCACATAGGCATTGAGGAAGTCGGCGGGCATCTGCCCGTAACCCAGGGGCATCTGCTTGGAGGTGGCGCGATTGCCGGAGACGAAGCTCTTCAGCAGGCCGCCCCAGCCGGCATCATCCAGTTGGCCGATGGAGTTGCCGGCATAGACGGCGATGGCGTCCGGGTCGAGGCGGTCGCGCAAGGCTTCCCACGCCAGGCCGCTGTCGCCCAGGCAGTCGGAGGCGCCGAACACCGCCATGGAGAGGCCCCGGGGGTGGTGCACGCTGCGGTAGAGACGCTCCGGCTCGAAGCCGCTGGGCAACTGGCCGGCGGCCCGTACCTGGGCGGCGCGGCGTTCCGGCAGCAGCACATCGAGATGGCCGGCGGGGACGGTGACCTCCACCTGGCGACGGTCGAGCTCGCGCACCTGCCAGGTCTCCGGCAGTGCCTCGGGAAGCTGACGGCGGCGCAGCCGAAACACCAGCGGCGCCTCGATATCGAGACGCGCCTGGCGATTGGCGGGAATGCCGTCGGCGCCGAAGCGGGGATCCTCGATGCGCCGGATCAGGGTGTGGTCGAGAATGCGCTGACGGTACCGCTCGACGACCTCGGTGGCGGCGAGGGGCTGGTCGCCCGCGTCGTGCCACTGGCCATCGGCGGCGCCGGCCAGGCGCATCAGGGCGGCCAGGCCGAGCAGCGTCTCGGCTTGGGCGGATTCGGGCAGGGCCTCGAGGATGGAGCGGCGATAGGCCTGGTGCCCCGAGGTTCTGCCGGCGGCATTGACGCCCCCCATGCCGACGATCACCGGTAAGTGTGACAAGCCGGATTCCTCGTTGTGCTGTTTGATCGTGGAGTCATATTCGAGTAGGAGCCGGATGATAGCACCCCGGCTTCGCCCCCGTCATGCGGGGCTCGTGGGCCGGCACCGGAAAAAGGTTAAAACAGATGTTTGAAATCGACCCTTCTTCGGGCTATCATGAAACGGCTGTTTGAGTCATACGAGTTGGTGTTGGCGCGTCCCTTCCTGCGGATGCGCCATTTTTTTATCGGCCCGCATTGCTAGAATAGGCGCTCACTCTTGCCCCGGCCGAGCCCTAGCCCATGGATGCCAACTCTCGCGTGATCCTCTCCAATCAGACGGGTCCCCACGACGACCTGGCACGCCGGGTGGCGCGGGCCCTGACGCACCCGCTGCGCAAGCCGGTGGCCGAGCACACTCGGGCCGCCTTCGTCGCGGCCCAGGCCTGGCTCGCCGACCAGCACAAGCCGCTGATCCTCGACTCGGGCTGCGGCGTGGGGCTCTCCACCCGCGAGCTGGCGCGACGCTTCCCCGACCATGCGCTGATCGGCGTCGACCGCAGCGAGAGCCGGCTGACCCGGGAGCACGGCGAGCTCCCCGCCAATGCCCGGCTGGTGCGCGCCGACCTGGTGGATTTCTGGCGCCTGGCCCTGGACGCGGGCTGGCGTCCCGAGCGCCACTACCTACTCTACCCCAACCCCTACCCCAAGGCGGCCCACCTCAAGCTGCGCTGGCAGGGGCATCCGGTGCTGCCGGCCTTGCTGGGGCTGGGGGGACGCCTGGAGTTGCGCTCCAACTGGCGGCTCTACGTGGAGGAGTTCGCCCTGGCCCTGACCCAGGCCACCGGCATCACCGCCGAGGTCGAGGCCTACCGGCCCGAGGGAGAGACGTATCTGACGCCCTTCGAGCGCAAGTACCACCTGAGCGGCCAGGCCCTGTGGCGGCTGGTGGCCCGGCTGCCCCATGCTCCCGACCTGATGCCCCGCCCCTGACGCCGCCGCTCGAGCCGGCTAGAATGGCTCGCCGATTCGGGCATCGCCGTGACAAGGAGTCCCCTCATGGCCTACCTCTACCTGGCCCTGGCGATCATCGCCGAAGTGGCCGCCACCAGCGCCCTCAAGTCGTCCCAGGAGTTCACCCGCCTGGGGCCGAGCCTGATCGTGGTGGGTGGCTATGCCACCGCCTTCTATCTGCTGACCCTGGTGCTGCGCACCCTGCCGGTGGGCATCGCCTACGCCTTCTGGGCCGGCCTGGGCATCGTCCTGGTCACCCTGGTGGCCATGCTGGTCTACGGCCAGAAGCCCGACCTGCCCGCCATCCTGGGGATCCTGCTGATCGTCGCCGGGGTGGTGGTGATCCAGGCCTTCTCGCAGATGTCGCCCCACTAAGCCCTTTCCTACGTCGAGCCTCCCGGAATTTGCCATGTTGCGTTCTCTCGTGCTGTTTTGTGCCCTGCTGCTGCCCCTGCCGGCCCTGGCGGACGGTTTTACCCATCTGGCCGGCCTGGTGGAGCGCGGCTTCGCCGTGGGCGCCGAGGCACGCCTGCTGGGCGATGGCGCCGCCCCCGGCGAGTCGCTCGGGGCGATCGAGCCGCGTCGCCAGCTATCGCCGGCCTCGGTCTCCAAGGCCTACCTCGCGGCGGCGGCGCTGAGTGAATGGGGGCCCCAGCACCGCTTCACGACGCGCCTGGTGACGCCCGGCCGCGTGGATCGAGAGGACGTGCTCGACGGCGATCTGATCCTCGAGGGCAGCGGCGACCCGGGCCTGGTGGCCGAGGACCTGTGGAAGCTGGTGCAGGGCCTGCGTCAGCGTGGCGTCACCGCGATCCACGGCGATGTCCTCGTCAGCCAGTGGCGCTTCGGCCCCGTGGCGTGCGTCACCACCGACCGCTGCCAGGCCCGCCGGCGCGCCGCCAACGCCTACAGTGCGCAGCTCTCCGCGGCGGGGGTCAATCACGGCAGCTGGTGCCTGTCGATTCGCCCGGGGGCCGTGGGCGAGCCGGCCCGGGCGCTGAGCTGCGATACCGCCGAGCCCCTACTGCCCCTGGATAACCGCATCGACACCGTGGCCGCCGGTGGCGGCACCGAGTTCAGCGTCGAGCGGGCCGGGGAGGCGGGCAGCGAGCAACTGATCCTACGCGGGCGCATCGCCGCCGATGCCGCGCCCCGCAACGTGCATCGGGCCAGCGCCGACCCCGCCTGGCAGACCGCCCAGACCCTGGGCGCCCTGCTGGTCCAGGCGGGCATCACGGTCGAGGGCGCGCCGCGGGTGACCCGGGAGCCCCCGCCGGTCGAGGTCGCTACCCTGAGCGCGGTGGAGGGGCGCTCCCTGCAGGAGCTGCTGCTGGGGGTGATGCACTATTCCAATAACTACATGGCCGATGTGCTGACCCTGGGGCTCGCCGAGGGCAGCCAGGACCTGCCGGCGGCCGGCGCCGCCCTGGCCGGCTTCGCCGAGGCACTGCCCAACCACGGGCCCTTGACCCTGGACAGCGGCAGCGGCCTGACCACCACCAACCGCACCACGGCCGCCGGGGTCAATGTGCTGCTCGAGCACATGTACCGCCAGCCGGCGCTCTTTCCCGCCTTCGTCGCCGGCCTGCAGTCGCCGGCCACCGGGGTGATGCGCTTTATTCGACGCGGCGGCGACACCTTCCAACACCATGTGATGCTCAAGACCGGGACCCTCAATCAGCCCTTCGCGGTGCGCGCCGCCGCCGGCTACTTCCGCACCGCCAGCGGTCGCTGGGGCGTCTTCTCGGTGCTGGTCAACGGCAACGGCACCACTCCCTACCTGAGCTGGCCCGAGGTGCTCGACCCGCTGGCCCGGGATCTGGAGGCGATGATTCAGTCGCGCTGAGCCACCAGTTCCACCAGGTTGCGCAGGGCCGGGGCGTCGTTGTCGGCGCGCCAGACAAACCACAGCGGCATCTCGCAGGCGCCTAGCTCGGCGAGCTCCACGAAGCGGATGCCGGGCATGGGGTGACAGCGGCTGGCGGCGGGCAGGATGGCGACGCCCAGCCCTGCGGCCACCATGCTGAGGATGGCGATATTGTCGGCGCCGTACTGCACCACTCGGGGATGAAAGTCGAGGCGCTGGAAGTGGGCCTGCATGCGGTCGTAGTAGACCGGCGAGGCGCTGCGGAAGCCCCAGATGAAGTCCGCCTCGGCGAGATCGCTCAGGCGTGTCGGTGGGGCGTCGGCCCAGGAAGAGCCCTCCGGCACCGCGAGGATCAGGTGATCCTCCTCCAGCCGCCGGGCCTCCAACCCTGGGCGGCCGCCATCGTCCAGGTAGAGGATGCCGGCATCCAGGCGGCCCTCCGCGAGGCGTTCTAGCTGCGGTCCCGAGAGCAGCGGGAAGACCTCGAAGGCGACCCGCGGATAGCGATCCCGATAGCGCCGCAGCAGTCCCGCCACCTCCGGCATCCAGAGGTGGGTCACCGTCACCCCCAGGCTGACCTTGCCCTCCAGCCCCTGGCCCAGGGCCGTGAGTCGCGCCCTGAGCCGGGTGCGCCGATCGAGCAGCGCCTGGGCTTCCTCGAAGAGCGCCTGGCCCGCCACCGTCAGTCGCATGCCGCGGGCATGGCGTTCGAAGAGCCGCGTCTCCAGATCCTCCTCCAGCAGGCGAATCTGCCGGGTCAGCGCCGGCTGGGCCACGTGGACGCGGCGGCTCGCCGCCGAGACCGAGCCGGCCTCCACCACGGCGACGAAGTAGTGCAATTGGCGAAACTCCATGAGCCCTCTCGAGAAACCCATATCCAATCGGTATGGGTGGTATCCAATATAGATATTTTTTCTATCTCTCGGCCTGCGCCATAGTCAAGGGACAATCCATAACAAGACTCGCCACGGCGAGCGGGACGACCCTCGATGAACAAGACCTATCACTGGCTGGTGGGGCTGCACTTCACACTGTGCACCCTGGCGATGATCTGGCCAGGCGCGCTGATCGCCAACCGTATCGAGCCCATGCTGCTCGGCCTGCCCTTCCTGTTCTTCTGGTACATCCTGTGGATGCTGGTGCTCTTCGCCGGCATGTGGGTGGCCTTCGTGGTTCGTCACGGAGGGCGTCACCATGATTGATTCGCTGATCATCGTCGGCATCACCCTGACCTATCTCGCCGGCGTGCTCTGGGTGGGGCTGCGCGCCCGCGGCCAGCAGAATTCCAGCCTGGAGGGCTATGTGGCCGGCGGCCGCCACGTGGGCGTGGTGATTTTGTTCTTTATCCTCGGCGCCGAGATCTTCTCCGCCTTCGCCTTCCTGGGGGCCCCGGGCTGGGCCTATCAGCACGGCGCGCCGGCCTTCTATATTCTCGCCTATCTGTCGCTAGTGCCGATCACCATCTGGGCCCTGGGGCCGCGGGTGGCGGCCCTGGGCCGCGAACGGGGCTACCTGACCCAGGGCGACATGATCGCCGATCACTACCGCAGCAAGCCGCTGGGATTCCTCGCCGGGGTGATCGGCGTGCTGGCCCTGGTGCCCTACCTGACCATCCAGATCGCCGGCGCCGGCCTGCTCTTCCAGGCCGCCACCGATGGCCTGGTGCCCTTCTGGCTGGGCGCCCTGTTGGCCTTCCTGGTGGTGGCCGCCTACGTGTTCTGCAGTGGCCTGAGTGGCATCGGCTGGACCAACCTGGTGCAGGGCATCATGATGATCGCCATCGCCTGGTTTCTGGGGCTATCCATCTCCGAGCGCCTCTATGGCGGCGTCGGCGAGATGTTCGCCCAGATCCAGCAGGCGGCACCGGAGTACCTGACCCTGCCCGGGGCCACCGGCATGGACTGGGGCTACTTCAGCACCGCGGTGCTGGTCAGTGCCTTCGGCGGCGCCATGTGGCCGCACCTGTTCATGAAGTTCTACTCCGCCGACAGCGGCAAGACCCTGCGCAAGGTCAGCGTCTTCTACCCGCTTTATGCTTACCTGCTGGTGCCGCTGCTGTTTATCGGCTTCGCCGGCATCCTGGTCTTCGCCGACACCCCTTTGGCGCGTGCCGATACCGTGCTGCTGCGCATGGTCATGGAGGTGGCCGACTTCTCGCCCTGGGTGATCGGCCTGATGCTCTCGGGGGCCCTGGCCGCGGCCATGTCTACCGGCGCCAACCTGGCGCATACCGCAGCCATCGTGCTGGTGCGCGACGTGGCCGGCCCCACCCTGATGAAAGGGGCTAGCGAGCAGACCGTGGTCAGCGCCACCCGCTGGAGCGTGCTGGGGTTGTCGCTGATCGCCTACCTGTTCGCCCTGGCCAATCCCGCCTCTCTGGTATTGCTGCTGCTCGGCGCCTACGGACTGATCGTCCAGCTCTTCCCGATGGTCATCGGCGCGCTCTTTATGCCGCGGCTGCGCCGCGCCAGTGTGATGGCCGGTGCCCTGGTCGGCAGCCTGGCCTATCTGCTGATGGACTTCGTCTGGAGTTCGCCGCTGGGCTGGCACGCCGGCGTCTGGGCCATGCTGCTCAATGTGCTGGTGGTGGCCGTCTGGCAGGGGGCGACCCGCGCCGGCGACGCCGCCCTCTCTCGCACCCAACACTCTTGACCCCCATGGAGGCCATGATGATCACGTCAGCCACGTCTAACGACCTCAAGCGCGATCTCGATGCCCGGGTAGAGGCGGCTTTCGCCGAGGTCCAGGCCCTCTACCGTCAGCTTCATCAGCATCCGGAGCTGCCCTTCCAGGAACACGAGACCGCCGCCCGCCTCGCCGACGCCCTGGAGGGCCTGGGCTTCGAGGTGACCCGCGGGGTGGGGGGCACCGGGGTGGTGGCCCTGCTGCGCAATGGCGAGGGGCCCACGGTGATGCTGCGCGGCGATATGGACGCCCTGCCCATCGCGGAGCAGACCGGCCTCGACTTCGCCAGCACCAGCACCGCGGAGACGGAGGGCGGGACGGTGCCGGTGATGCACGCCTGCGGCCACGACCTGCACAGCAGCTGCCTGGTGGGCGCCGGGGCGGTGCTGGCCGGCCTGCGCCAACGTTGGCGGGGCACCCTGATGCTGGTCTGTCAGCCCGCCGAGGAGGTCTTCGGCGGCGCCCGGGCGATGCTCGAGGATGGCCTCTATACGCGCTTCGCCCGGCCCGATGTGGTGCTGGGCCAGCATAATATGCCGGCCCGGGAGGGCACCGTCGGGCATATCGCCGGCAGCGCCATGGCCGCCGCCACCACCCTGGGGGTGACCATCCACGGCGCCGGCGGGCACGGCTCCATGCCGGCCCAGAGCATCGACCCGGTGGTGATCGCCGCCCATGTGGTGACCCGGCTGCAGAGCATCGTCGCCCGAGAGGTGCCGCCGGAGGAGACGGTGGTGGTCACCGTGGGCAAGCTCCACGCCGGTACCCAGGGCAATATCATCCCGCATACGGCGGAGCTGGAGATCAATGTGCGCGGCTTCGATAACGCCCTGCATGCCCGGGTGCTGGAGTCGATCCGCCGCATCGTGCGCTGCGAGTGCGAGGCGGGGCGCGCCCCCCGGGCCCCGGAGTTCCGGGGGCTCTCCGAGACCATCGCCCTGCATAACGACCCGGAGGCGGTGGCTCGGGTGCGCCGGGCCCACGCCGACCACTTCGGCGAGGATCGCCTCTTTCCCATGCCGCGGCTCAACGGCAGCGAGGACTTCCCCTACTTCGGCGATGCCGAGGCGGGGGGCTTCGGCGGCGAGGCGATCCCCTGCGTCTACTGGTTTATCGGCGCCACCTCCGAGGCGCGCTGGCAGGAGACTCCGGGGGAGGGCGTGGCCGAGAAGATGCGCCACCTGGAGATGCCCCATTCTCCCTACTATGCCCCGGGGCAGGCGGCGACCCTCAAGACCGGGATGGCGGCCCTGGCCAGCGGCGCCCTGGCCTATCTGGGCACCTAAGGGACGACTCCCTCACTATCCGGCGGTCTATTGCACCCGCGCCAGGATGGCGTCCACCTCGCGCATCAGCGGGGTGTCCGCCTCGCCCCGACGGCGGCTGCAGATCACCGGGGTGGTCAGGCTGGCATCCGCCAGGGGCACATAGCCGATGCCCTGACGCTGCACGTTGCGCACCTGCTCCGGCACCAGGGTGATGCCCAGGTTGGAGGCCACCAGCCCCAGCGCCGTCTGCAGCTCGTTGGTCTCCTGCACCACCCGGGTCTTGAGGCCGCGGCGGTGGAAGAGTCCCTGCACCATGTCCGCCAGGCTGGGGCGGGGGCGCGCCGGGAAGAGGATCAAGGGATAGCAGGCCAGTTCCTCCAGGCTGGGTCGGGTGCCCTCCAGGGGGTGGCCCGTGGGCAGCGCCGCCAGCAGCGGCTCGTCGAACAGCACCCGCTGTTCCACGTCCGGGTCGTCCACCCGCAGACGGCCGAAGCCGATATCGATGCGTCCCGCCTTGAGGGCCTGGATCTGCTGTACCGTGGTCAGCTCCACCAGGCTCAGCTCCGCCTTATCCTTTTGTCGTAGTTCCCTGGCCAGCAGGGGCAGCTGGCCATAGAACACCGAGGGCACGAAGCCGATGCTGAACAGCGGTCGCTGGCTACGCTCCATGCGGCGGATGGTGGCGGTGCTGGTCTCCACCTTGTCGAGGATCTGCCGGGCATGCTCGTAGAAGACCTGGCCGGTGGCGGTCAGGGCCAGCCCCTGGGGGCCGCGCCGGAACAGCTGGCTGCCCAGCTCCTCCTCCAGGGCCTTGATCTGCCGGGACAGCGGCGGCTGGGTCATGTGCAGCCGCTGGGCCGCCCGGGTGAGGTTGAGCTCTTCGGCCACCAGGCAGAAGAGACGCAGGTGACGCAGTTCCATCATACCTCCTGAGGTATGGCAGGGTTTCCAAACGATATTGGTCCGAGGCCCGAAAGGCAATCACACTGGAGGGGTTCACTGCTTCCCTGAGGTGCTCCCCGTCATGTCCGCCGTTATCCAGTCCATCGACACCCAATTGGTCGATCTGCCGACCATTCGCCCCCATCAGCTCTCCATGACCACCATGGCCTGCCAGACCCTGGTCATCGTGCGCCTGCGCGACAGCGATGGCATCGAGGGCCTGGGGGAGGGCACCACCATCGGCGGCCTGGCCTATGGGCCGGAGAGTCCGGAGAGCATCAAGCGCAATATCGACACCTACCTGGCGCCCCTGCTGATCGGCCAGGAGGCCAGTAATATCAATGCCCTGCGTGCGCGCCTGGCACGCCATGCCCGGGGCAATATGATCGCCAAGTCGGCGCTGGAGACGGCCCTGCTGGACGCCCAGGGCAAGCGCCTGGGGCTGTCGGTGGCCGAGCTGCTGGGCGGCGCCCGTCAGACCCACCTGCCGGTGCTCTGGACCCTGGCCAGCGGCGATACCCAGAAGGACATCGACGAGGCCGAGCTGCGCCTGGCGCAGCGTCGCCACTGCGATTTCAAGCTCAAGATCGGCGCCCGTAGCGTCGCCGAGGACGTGGCCCATGTGGCGGCCATCAAGGCGGCGTTGGGCGAGCGTGCCAGCGTGCGGGTCGACGTCAACCAGGCCTGGGACGAGACCAGCGCGGTGCGCGGCATCCATGCCCTCCAGGAGGCGGGGATCGAGCTGATCGAGCAGCCCATCCCGGCCCGCGAGCATGCCGGCCTGGTGCGCCTGGCCAATCGTTTCCGGGTGCCCATGCTGGCCGACGAGGCGGTACAGGACGCCCGGGATGGCCTCGACCTGGTCGGCGCCGGCTTCGGTGGCGCCTTCGCCCTGAAGATCGCCAAGGCCGGCGGCCCCCTGGGGGCCATCGAGCTGGGCCGACTGGCCCAGACCGCCGGTATCGGCCTCTACGGCGGCACCCTGCTGGAGGGCACCATCGGTACCGCGGCCTCCCTGCACGCCTGGGCCACCCTGGGCGAGATGGCCTGGGGCACCGAGATGTTCGGCCCGCTGCTGCTCAAGGACGATATCGTCGCCGAGCCGCTCGACTTCCACGACTTCGGGGTCGAGCTGCCGTCCGGTCCCGGCCTCGGCGTTACCCTCGACGAAGACAAGCTGGCCCACTATTCGCGTCAGTAAGGCGCCCGTGGGCGACCCATTACCCTTTCGCAACACACACTTAATCAGGAGAGCGCCATGCTGTTTCAGGTGGAAATGACCGTCAAGCTGCCCCCCGAGATGCCCGCCGAGCGGGCCGCCGAGATCAAGGCCACCGAGAAGGCCTATGCCCAGGAGCTGCAGCGCCGTGGCAAGTGGCGTCATCTGTGGCGGGTGGCCGGCAGCTACGCCAACGTCAGCATCTTCGACGTGGAGGACAACGCCGAGCTCCAGGAGATCATCTCCAACCTGCCGCTCTTCCCCTATATGGAAATCAGCGTCAAGCCGCTGTGCCGCCATCCGTCCTCGATCCGTGACGACGATAGCTGATCGCCGGCTGACGGACGATGCCCATACGACGCGGCCCGCCAATCGGCGGG
>NZ_BJUK01000018.1 GCF_007989625.1 Bisbaumannia pacifica | reverse complement strand
CTAGGCTCTCCAGGTCGGTGACCGTCAGGTCCGGTTCGCCTCCCCAGGGATCGAAGGGGGCCTCCGCCAGGCGCCGTACCCAGACCGCATGCAGGCCGGCATGGCGGGCGCCGATCACGTCGAAGGGGTTGCTGGAGACCAGCCAGGTGGCCTCCGCCGGGGCCTCCAGGCGGTAACGCAGGTGGGCGTAGACGGCGGGGTCGGGCTTGAAGCGCTTGATCTCGTCGACGCTGACGATGTCGTCGAAGGCCTCGGCGAGCCCGGCCTGGGCCAGCAGCGCCGCCACCGTCTCGCGAGCGCCATTGGAGAAGGCCACGCAGACGATGCCCGCCTCACGCAGCCGCGTCAGGGCGGCGGCCGCCTCGGGGTAGGCGGGCAGGCGACCGTAATGGGTCATCAGGCGATCCAGCTGCAGCTCGCTGAGGGGGCCGCCGAAGGCACGGTCGGTGAATTCCAGGGCCTCCCGGGTGCACTGGGCGAAGTCCACGTAGGCGCCCATCAGGCCGCGGCGAAAGCTGTACTCCAGCTGCTTGTCCCGCCAGCGCTGGGAGAAGGCCTGGGCGCGCTCGCCAAGCAGGCCCTCCAGCTCGGCGACCACCCCATGGGGATCGATCAGGGTGCCATAGACATCGAAGGCGATAACCCGACGCATAGGACTCGACTCCAGGACAATCAGGGTGTCATCCAGCATGGGACAGCCCCGCGCTCCGCTCAAGGGGCGCGGGTCACGCCCTATCAACCGAGCCGGGAGCGGGAGCCTTAGTCGCCGACCCGGGCCAGGCGTTCGAGGGCGAAGTTGGCGATGGCGGTATCCTGCACCCCGGTGCCGGTGAGATCGCAGACGGTGATATCCCGAGGCGAGTTGCGCAATTGCCAGCCCTCGGCGATCACCCGCCCCAGTTCATAGACGCTAGATGGCGGCTCGCCCCTGGCCGCCAGGGCCTGGAGCTCGCCATTGGTCTCGCTCTGGGCCCGGGTATCACAGACGAAGGCGCCAGCCAGGTGCAACACCGACTCGTCCAGCTCCCGCTTGCCGGGGCTGTCCGAGCCCATGGCGGTGATATGCACCCCCTCGGGGAGCTCGCCGGCATGCAGGATGGGACGGCGCGACGGCGTGGTGGTGATCACGATATCCGCCGACGCGCAGGCCGCGGCCACGCTGTCGTGGGCGCGGGCCTCGAGCCCCTGGTCTTCGAGGCGCCGAGCGTAGGCCTGGGCCGCCTCGTGGCGCCGCGCCCAGACGTCGACTCGCTCGACCTCCCGCACCAGGCGCAACGCCTGGACCTGTAACTCGGCCTGCTCGCCGGCCCCCAGTACCGCCACCCGCCGGCTATCGGGGCGCGACAGGTACTTGGCGGCGATGGCCCCGGCCAGGGCGGTGCGCACCGCGGTCAGGTAGCCCTCGTCGAAGAGCACCGCCTCCACCAGGCCGGTCCGGGCGGAGAACACCAGCATCAGGCCATTGAGGCTGGGCAGGCCCAGTTTGGGGTTATCGAAGAAGCCGGGGCTGACCTTGATGGCGAAGCGCGGCGCACCACGGATATGGGCGGTCTTGACGTCCACCTCGCCGTTGGCCTCCTCGATGGCCATGGAGAGGATCGGCGGCTGCACCACCTCGCCGCGTCCCAGGGCGGCGAAGCCCGCCTCCACCGCCGCCAGGGCCTCGAGGTCCAGGCCCACGGCCTGACGAATCGCATCACGATAGAAAAGCTGCATCACACTCCTCCTCTGCCAAACACAAAGCCGTCGCCAGAGTGACCAGCCGGCCGAGGGCCGCCACCAGGATAAGCGGCGCCGAGGGCGAGCAAGAGCAAAGCGTCATTATCAGGGACGAGAATGTCGAGCGCCCAGGGATGGGTTTACCGCGTCTTTGCGATGCTAGTCCTCGGAAAAGCCGCGGCTCAATGGCAACTAGTGCCCACCGAATTGGCCAGGGCCCGGGCGCGATCGAGGGTCTCGAGCGACACCCCATTGCCGGAGAGGATCAGCGCCACCTTCTGGCCGCGGATCTCCAGCCCATGGGCCTCAATGGCCGCCAGGCCTACCGCCGCGGCGCCCTCCACCAGCAGCTTCTCCTCTTCCAGCAGCCGGACCATGGCTGCGGCGATGGCCGCCTCCGAGACCTGATAATGGTCGTCCATGACCCGCCGCACCAGGGCGAAGGTACAGCGGTTGTCCAGGCCGATGCCGCCACCCAGGGAGTCCGCCAGGCTCGTCACCTCTTCCACCGCGACGGGATGGCCGGCCCGCAGGCTCTCCCACATGGCCGCCCCCGCCGAGAGGCTGACCCCGGTAATCCGGGTGGCGGGGCGAATCGCCTTGATGGCGGCGCCGATGCCGCCCAGCAGCCCGCCCCCGGAGAGCCCCACGATCACCCGATCGAGCGCCGGCTGGTCTTCCATCAGTTCCAGGCCGATGGTCGCCTGGCCGGCGACGATCCGCGGGTCGTCGAAGGGCGGAATCAGGGTCATGCCCTCCTCCGCCACCAGCCGCGCCACCTCCTCGAAGGCCGCGTCCTGGCTGGCGCCGCAGCGCCGCGCCTCGGCCCCCAGGTCGCGAATGGCGGCGACCTTGTTGTCGGGCACCAGGCTCGAGAGGCAGATCACCGCCGGAATCCCCAGCTCGGCGGCGGCATAGGCCACCGCCCGCCCATGGTTGCCGGTGGAGGCGGTGGTCACGCCCCGGGCCAGGGCCTCCCGGCCATGGCGCTCGATCAGGGCACCGAGCATATTGGTGGCGCCGCGCAGCTTGAAGGCGCCGGTGGGCTGGCAGGTCTCCAGCTTGAGATAGACCTCGGCGTCGAAGCGCCGCGACAGCGCCCGGGAGCGAATCAGCGGCGTGCGCACCACCCGGCCCGCCAAACGTCGGCGGGCGGCATAGATCATCGCCAGGCTCACTTCCGCATCGCACTCACGCATCGGCGGCTAGTCTCCTTCGCTTCACTAAGGAACAGGGTAGATCGCGCGGCATAAAAAAGGCGCCGGGGGGAGCTCCCCCGACGCCTGTCTGCTTGCCCGGCTTAGCTGGCCTTGAGTTCGCCGCTGCGGGTCAGCTCGTCGGCCACCTTGTCCACGGCGCGCTTGGCGCGGGCCACCACCTCGTCCACCTCGGCGCGGCTGATGGTCAGCGGCGGCGCGAAGCCGAGGATGTCCCCCTGGGGCATGGCCCGGGCGATCAGGTTCTCGTCCATGGCCGCGGCGGCGATCCGCGGGCCGATCTTGAGGGCCGGGTCGAAGTGCTCGCGCTTGGCCGGGTTGGCGGAGAACTCCAGGGCCGCCAGCAGGCCCACGCCGCGCACGTTGCCGACGATGGGATGGTCGCCGAAGGCGGCCTGCATCTGGCGCTGCAGGTAGGCCCCGGTCTCGGCGGCGTTCTGGGTCAGGCCCTCCCGCTCGATGATCGCCAGGTTGGCGAGGCCCGCGGCGCAGCCCAAGGCGTGGCCGGAGTAGGTCCAGCCGTGGCCGATGGGGCCGAACTCGCCGGTGCCCTGCTCCAGTACCCGCCAGACGCGGTCGCCGACGATCACCCCGGAGAGTGGCTGGTAGGCGCTGGTCAGGCCCTTGGCCACGGTGATCAGGTCCGGCTTGATACCGTAGTGGTGGCTGCCGAAGTCGGTGCCGATGCGCCCGAAGCCGCACACCACCTCATCGGCGATCAGCAGCACGTCGTACTTGGTCAGCACCGCCTGGATCGCTTTCCAGTAGCCCTCCGGCGGCGGCACGATGCCGCCGGTGCCCAGCACCGGCTCACCGATAAAGGCGGCCACGGTCTCGGGCCCCTCGGCGAGGATCATCTCCTCGAGCTTCTGGGCGCAGTAGACGGAGAATTCCCGCTCGGTCATGCCCTGCTGCTCGGCGGCCCGGTGATAGTAGTAGGGCGCCTCGGTGTGGCGAATGGTCTCGATGGGCAGGTCGAAGTGATCGTGGAAGGCCTTGAGCCCGGTCAGCGAGCCGGAGGCGATGCCCGAGCCGTGGTAGCCGCGCATCCGCGAGATCACCTTCTTCTTCTGCGGGCGACCCAGGACGTTGTTGTAGTAACGCACGATCTTCAGCTGGGTCTCGTTGGCGTCAGAGCCGGACATGCCGTAGTAGACCTTAGACATGCCGGGGCCGGCCAGCTCGAGGATCTTCTCGGAGAGCTCGATCTGCGGCTCGTTCGAGTGCCCCACATAGGTGTGGTAGTAGGAGAGCTTCATGGCCTGCTCGTAGATGGCTTCCGCCACCTCGCTGCGGCCATAGCCGATGTTCACGCAGTAGAGCCCGGCGAAGCCGTCGATAAACTCGCGGCCGTCCTTGTCGACAATGGTGATGCCCTGACCGCCGGTGATCACCCGGCCCGGCGCATCGCCATGGGCGAAGTCGCGCAGGTGGGTGGAGGCGTGGAAGGTGACCTTGCGGTCGCGGTCGATCAGTTGCTGATGCAGGCTCATGGCTGTTCTCTCTTGGCTAGGCTCCCCGGCGTCCCGCCGGGGAGAATGTTCATCGAATTCAGAAAAAAGGACTTAGCTACCAGAAACGGAGCCCAGGGCACCCAGGCAGTAATACTTGGTCTCCAGGTATTCGTCGATCCCGGTATTGCCGCCCTCGCGGCCCAGCCCGGACTGCTTGACGCCGCCGAAGGGCACGGGGGGGCCGGTCATCTTCACCGAGTTGACGCTGACCATGCCGTACTCCAGGGCCCGCAGCAGCTTCCAGATGCGGCGAATGTCATGGGTGTAGACATAGGCCGCCAGACCATACTCGGTGTCGTTGGCCAGCTCGATCACCTCGTCGTCATCGCCATAGGCGGTGACGCCGGCCACCGGGGCGAAGTTCTCCTCGCGCCACACCTTCATCTTCGGCGTCACCCCGGTGAGCAGGGTGGGCACGAAGAAGTTGGGGCCCGGGGCCTGCGACTGGTCGCCGGCCACCAGGGTGGCGCCCTGGGAGAGGGCGTCGTCGACGATGGCCGAGGCCTTGTCCACCGCCTGGCCATGGATCAGCGGGCCCAGGTCCACCTCCGGCTCCAGGCCGTTGCCCAGGGTCAGGGCCGCCATGCGGCTGGCGAAGTGGGCGACGAAGTCGTCATGGATCGACTCGTGAACCAGGATGCGGTTGGCCGCCAGGCAGTCCTGCCCCGCGGTCTGGAACTTGGCCGCCACGGCGGCGAAGGCCGCCTCCCTGGGGTCCATGTCCGGGCCGACGATAAAGGGCGCGTTGCCGCCCAGCTCCAGGGAGACCCGCTTGACGGTAGGAGCGCTCTGTTCCAGCAACAGGCGGCCGACCCGGGTGGAGCCGGTGAACGACAGCGCCTTGACCCGCGCCTCGGCACACAGGATCTCCGACACCTCGGCGGGCTCGCCCAGCACCACGTTGAAGATGCCGGCGGGAATGCCGGCGCGCTCGGCGAGCTCGGCCAGGGCCAGCGCCGAGAAGGGCGTCTCGCCGGCGGGCTTGACGATCACCGGGCAGCCGGCGGCCAGGGCCGCGGCGGCCTTGCGGGTGATCATCGCCAGCGGGAAGTTCCAGGGCGTGATCAGGGCGGCGATCCCCACCGGCTCCTTGAGGGTGCCTAGGGCGGCATTGGGAATATGGCTGGGAATGGTCTCGCCATAGGTGCGCTTGCCCTCCTCGGCGAACCAGCGCACGAAGCTGGCGCCATACTCCACCTCGCCGCGGGCGTCGGGCAGCGGCTTGCCCTGCTCCCGGGTCATGATGATGGCCAGGTCCTCGCGGTTGGCCTGAATCAGGTCGTACCAGGCCAACAGGCGCTCGCAGCGCTCGTCGGCGCGCAGCGCCCGCCAGTGCACGAAGGCGGCCTCGGCGGCGTCCACGGCGCCGCGGATCTGCTCGGCTTCCAGCCAGGGAATATGCCCCAGGGTCTCGCCGGTGGCGGGATCCACCACGGCCTCCTCGCGGCCGCCATCGCCATGGGTCCACTTGCCGTTCACGTAGGCATGCTGGCGCAGTAGGCGCGGATCGTTGAGTTTCATGGGTCACCTCCCCTGACGACGTGGCGGCGGGCCGCCACGGTGGTCGAATCACGTCGACGGCATCAAGCCGTCCATGTGCTCAGGGTAAGGGCTAAGGGCGGGGGAGACTTTTCGATAGGGCCGCGGGACCATGCGGTTTTTTTTGTCTCCCGGCGGGCCACAGAAAGTTTTTCTGGCCCCGCCGACGGGGGCTATTGGGGCGCCAGGTCCAGGGGCGGCGGCGCCTGCTTGACCTGCTTGGTGACGATATAGGTGAAGTAGCGCTCGATGCCCACCTCGGAGGTGAGCCAGCCGTCGATCAGCCGCTGGTAGGCGTCGATGGAATCCGCCTCTACCTTGAGCAGGTAGTCGACGCCGCCGCCCACCGCCACGCACTCGGTGACCTCGGGGGTGTCGCGCACCACCTTCTCGAAGCGCTGGAAGCTCTCGGCGTTATGGGCCTTGAGCTCCACCTGGACCCAGACCGGGGTGCGCTTGACCAGCACCCGGGCGTTGATCCGCGCCCCATAGCCCTCGATGATGCCGGCCTTCTCGAGGCGCTTGACCCGCTCCCAGCAGGGGCTGACCGAGAGGTTGATGCACTCGGCCAGGCGCGACTTGGTGATGCGGCCATCCCTGGCCAGGATCTCGAGGATCTTCAGATCGTAACGGTCAAGCTTCATTGGGCTCCTCAGTAGCAGCGGGCCAGGTCACTCGTCACAGGCGGCGGGAAGCGGGGCTAACCTGGGGGCAGGTCACGCGAAGACGCTGTGAACCCATCCATGGGCGCTCGACTTTTTCATCCCTGAAAAAGACGCTTCGCTTTGCCCTGCCCCCAGCGCCCCTTTTCCGCTCATGGGCAGAGTTCTTTTCGTCAGGCCTCGAGTCGGTCGACGACCTCGGCGATCACCGCGATGGTGTCCCCCATATTGACCCGTGCGGGGAAACGACGTGCCACCAGCATACCATCGCGGCCGGCATGGTATTCCACGGGGGTGGCGCCGGTGCGGGTCAGGTCATAGACCCGGGCGATCAACTGGCCCTTGGCGACCCGCTCGCCCAGCGCCACGGTGAGCTCCAGCAGGCCGCTGTGCTCGCTCTGCACATAGCAGCTGGCATCGGGCATATCCACATAGACCTGGGGCTCGGCGGGAGGCGTCACCTCGCCCTCCATCAGCCCGAAATGGATCAGGAAGTTCTCGATGCCGCGCTCGGTGATGGCCAGGCGCTCCGGGGTGGTGGTGCCGCCGCCCCCCAGCTCGGTGGCCACGAACACCTTGCCCTGACTCTCCACCGCGGTATCGAAGAGCTTGGTGGCATCGAGCTCGAACATCAGCATGGCGGTGGGCGCGCCGAAGGCGATGGCGCCCTCCAGGGCGCGGCGCTGCAACGCCTTGTCCTCCAGGTGGTGGGAGGCGGCGAAGGGCACGATATCCAGGGTGCTACCGCCGGAGTGGAGGTCGAGCACCACGTCGGCCAGGGGCACCAGCTCGCGGGTGAAGTAGTCGGCGATCTGCTCGGTGACGCTGCCGTCCGGGTCGCCGGGGAAGCTGCGGTTGAGGTTGCCGCCATCCAGCGGCGAGGTGCGCTTGCCGGCCTGCGCCGCCGGGGCGTTCATGGTGGGCACGATGATCACCCGGCCCCGGATATCCTCGGCCTCGAGCTCGCTGGCCAGCTTCAGCAGGGCGGTGATGCCCTCGTACTCATCGCCGTGGTTGCCCCCGGTGAGCAGGGCGGTGGGGCCCTCGCCGTTCTTGATCACGGCGACGGGAATCATCACCGCCCCCCAGGCCGACTCGTCGTTGGAGATCGGCAGCTTCAGGTAACCGTGCTGGACGCCGTCCACGGCGAAGTCCACGGTGGCGGAGATGGGGCTGGGACGCTTGGTCATGGTCTAGGACTCCTTGTTCTCTTCAAGCGCGGGGCGAATCTAGCGCCTAGCGGACGAATAGCTGGCGCGGGAAGTTAGCCAGGGTCTCGCAACCGGTCTCGGTGATCAGGATGCTCTCGGTGATCTCCAAGCCCCAGTCGTCCTCCCAGAGCCCCGGCATGAAATGGAAGGTCATGCCGGGCTCGAGGATGGTCTCGTCGGAGGGGCGCAGGCTCATGGTGCGCTCGCCCCAGTCCGGCGGATAGCTGATGCCGATGGGATAGCCGCAGCGGGCACCACCGCGGTCGAAGCCGTACTTGTCCATGGCCGCGCCCAGGGCCATGGCGATATCCGCGGTGCGATTGCCGGGCTTGGCCACCGCCAGGCCGTTCTCGATGCCCTCCAGCAGCGCCGACTCGGCGCGAATGAACTCCTGGGGCGGCTTGCCCAGGAAGACGGTGCGCGACATGGGGGCGTGGTAGCGCTTGTAGACGCCGGCGATCTCGAAGAAGGTGCCCTCACCGCGGCGGAAGGGGGTATCGTCCCAGGTCAGGTGGGGGGCCGCCGCGTCCTTGCCGGTGGGCAGCATGGGGACGATGGCGGGGTAGTCGCCGCCGAAGACCCGCCCTTCCGGGTCGGTCCAACCCTCGATGCCGACCCGATAGATCTCCGAGACCAGCTTGCTCTTGGGCAGCCCCGGCTCGATCACCTCGAGGATCCGCGTATGCATGCCCTCGACGATCTTCGCCGCCACCCGCATGTACTCCACCTCGCGGGACGACTTGATGGCCCGGCACCAGTTGACCAGGGAGTTGGCATCCATGAAACGGGCATGGGGCAGCTCCCGCAGCAGGCTCTGGTAAGCCTTGGCGGAGAAGTAGTAGTTGTCCATCTCCATGCCGATCACCCCTTGATGCCAGCCGCGGTCGGGGATAATCGACTGGGCCAGGTAATCCATGGGGTGCATGTCCGGATTCTGCACGTAGTAATCCGGGTAGTAGGTGATGTTGTCCGGGTCCATCCAGCAGGTACGCAGGGCGCCGTTGGCATCCATGCGTCGGCCATACCAGACCGGCTCGCCCTCCAGGCCCAGCAGCACGCACTGGTGCACATAGAAGGACCAGCCGTCGTAGCCGGTCAGCCAGGCCATATTGGAGGGATCGCTGATCAGCAGCATATCGATCCCCCGATTGGCCATCTCGGTACGCACCTTCCACAGGCGGTTGGCGTACTCCTCACGGGTAAAAGGCAGTGAAACCTCGATCATGGCGTCGTGAAATCCATCTAAGATCGCCGAAACCGGCCGGCCCTCCGTTTGTGGCCGCCGAGCCGCAGGGGTGGCTGCTTGTCGCAAACCGGCGGTTATAATTGTCATGAGTTTTCATAACATTTTGCATGACAATTGCCGGTCAATCACCTTAGGGTGGATACTAGCATTGGCGCTAAGCTTCCCGTCAAAGGCTTTATTGGATCATGACAATTGACCTGACTCCCTACCTCAGCAACGAGGGCCCCAAGTACCTGGATATCGCCCAGGCCCTGGCCGAGGCGATCCGTCAGGGCGAGCTGCCCCCAGGCACCCGGCTGCCGCCCCATCGTCAACTGGCCGAGGCCCTGGGCGTCAGCGTGCAGACGGTCTCCCGGGCCTATGCCCAGGCCGAGAAGATGAGCCTGGTCCAGGCCCGGGTAGGCAGCGGTACCTGGGTCAATGCCCTGGACGACGCCCGGGAGTCGGAATACCTGCGCAGCCCCGAGCCGCGCTTGGAGAACCCGCTGATCGACCTCTCCATCGCCCACCCGGTCTGCCCTCCCCTCCATCATCGGCGCTTTCGCGAGGCCTTGATGGAGCTGGCCGAGCGTGCCCATCCCGATGTGCTGGGCGCCAATCGCCCCATCGCCGGCCTGCCCCATCAGCGCGAGCGGGCCAATGACTGGTTACTGGGACGCCTCAAGGTGCCCGGCGGCGTCGAGGAGCGCATCCTCTGCAACGGCGCCGCCCATGGCCTGATGCTGGCCATCGCCACCGTGGTCCAGCACGGTGACCTGGTGCTGACCGAGGCCCTCACCGACCATGGTCTGATCGCCCTCTCCCGTACCCTGGGCTTCCAGCTCCGCGGCGTCGCCATCGATGCGGAGGGCGTGGTGCCGGAGGCCCTGGAGGCCGCCTGCCGACGCTTTCGCCCCCGGGCGGTCTGCCTGACCCCCACCCAGCTCAACCCTACCGGTGCGACCATGAGCGAGGCACGTCGCGATGCCGTGGCGGAGGTGCTGGCACGCCACCAGGTATGGCTGATCGAGGACGACGTCCATGCCCTGCTCGAGCCCCCCGGCCTGACGCCGCTGTGCGCCCGCCTTCCCCGCCAGGGCTTTCATGTCACCAGCCTGACCAAGGTGACCCTGCCGGGGCTGCGCGCCGGCTACCTCAGCGTGCCCCGCCAGCAGGTGCATCACACCCTGCCGCGGCTACGCGCCACCAGTTGGATGGCCACGCCGCTGATCTTCGAGCTGGCCGACCTGTGGCTGGCCGACGGCACCCTGGAGACCCTGGCCCTGGAGCAACGCGAGATGCTCGCCGAGCGCCAGCGCCTGGCCGCCGAGATCTTCGCCGGCCACCCCTTCCAGTCGCGCCCCAGCAGCCTGCATCTGTGGCTCTCCCTGCCCCAGGCCTGGCGCGCCGAGGAGCTGCAGCAACAGGCCGAGCAGGAGGGACTCTCCCTGACCACGGCGGTGCCCTTTATGGTGGAGCAGACCCCGCCGCCGCGGCGGGTGCGCCTGAGCCTGGGCGCGGAGCAGGATATCGACCGACTGCGCGATGGCCTGACCCGACTCGCGACCCTGCTGGAGGACACCCCGCCTCCCATGATGCAGATCGTTTATTAAGCATTGGCGTTAAAGTTCTGCTTATTCCCGGCCGATAGGGTGGGCACAGGCTGTTATTCCACAGGATGCTTATAAATGCTTCAGCGATTGACTATCGGCGCGCGCCTCGCCCTGGCGTTTTCCCTTCTGGCCCTGCTGCTCCTCGCCATCTCGACCATCGGCTTCCGCGGGCTACAGCAGGTGAAATCGACCGCCGTGGAGACCCTGGAAATCGACGCCGCGATCGCCCTCGACGCCTCCCGGGTGCAGCTGCTCGCCCTACAGTTGCGGCGCTACGAGAAGGACGCCTTTATCAACTTCGCCGAGGCCGAGCGTCACGCTTCCTATCGCGACAGATGGCAGGACGCCCGCGAACGGCTCGCCGCGACCCTGAGCACGGCACGCGAGCAGGCCCCATCCGATGAGCTCCAAGCGCTCTATCTCGAGGCCGAAGCGGCCCTCGAGGAATATGCCACCGGCTTCCTGGCGATCTATCGACGCCTGAGCGACGGCGAGTTCGCCACCACGGCGGCGGTCAACCAAGCCTTCGACGAGCACAAGGACGCGGTCTATCACCTCAGCGACACGGCCGGCGCCATCGGCGAGCGGGCCGAGGCCCATATGGCCACCGCCAGGCAGGCCATCGACGTCAGCCATGCCACCGCCCTGCGCTGGCTGCTGAGCGTCGCCGCCCTGGCCCTGGGCGCGGCCGCCCTGCTGTCGCTGCTGATCACCCGCAGCATCGTCACGCCCCTCGGCCAGGCGCTGGCGATCACCGAGCGCGTCGCCGAGGGCGACCTCGACCAGACGATCCAAGTGCATGGCCGCGACGAGACCGCCCGGCTGCTCAACGCGCTCCAGCACATGACCCGCTCGCTCTCCTCCCTGGTGGCCTCGATTCGCCAGGCCGGGGAGTCGGTGCACGGTAACGCCGACGAGATCGCCCATGGCAGCCACGCCCTGGCCGCCCGCACCGAACAGCAAGCCAGCGCCCTGCAGCAGAGCGCCGCCAGCATGGAAGAGATCACCAGCTCGGTGGCCCAGAACGCCGATAGCACTCGCGAGGCCGACGACCTGGCGGAAGAGGCCACGGTACGCACCCGGGTCAGCAACGAGACGGTGAGCCGCAGCGTGACCCAGATTCAGGAGGTGGTCGCCGATGCGGCGCGGATGGACAGCATCATCGAGACCATCGACACCATCGCCTTCCAGACCAATATCCTCGCCCTCAACGCCTCCGTGGAGGCCGCCCAGGCCGGCGACAAGGGTCGCGGCTTCGCCGTGGTCGCCTCCGAGGTCCGCGCCCTGGCCAGCCGCAGCGCCGACGCCGCCGGCGAGATCCGCAAGCTGCTCGACACCACGCGACGCCAACTCGAGGCCTGCGCCGATCAGGTTCTGCAGAGCGGTCAGAGCATGAGCGACACTACCACCAGCATCGAGCGGCTCGGCGCGGTGGTGACGCGCATCGGCGCGGCTACCCGAGAACAGGCCGATGGGCTGACCCAGATCGGCACCGCGGTGGCGGAGCTCGATTCGACCACCCAGCAGAATGCCGGCATGGTGCAGTCGACCAGCCAGGCGGCGATCACCCTCAAGCGCCAGGCCGAGGCGCTGACCGCCATGGTGGCCCGCTTCCGCGTCGCCGAGGCGCCGGCCGGCGCGCCCGCCATCGCCGCGCCCGCCACCATCGCGGCGTCGACCCGGCGACCGGAGGCCAGTGCCGAACCGGCCTGAGGCCGGGCTTTACCCGCCCCGGGCCAGGCCCCATCATAAAGGCCATCATTCGGGTACGAGGAGAACCGATGCGAGTCCTGGTCCATAGCGACGACGCCGAGCAGTGGCGCCAGGCCCTGGCCCGGCGCCTGTCCGGAGCAGAGGTAGTGACCAGCGCCGCCCCCGAGGCCGAGCGCCGCGATGCCGACTACCTGGTGGCCTGGAAGCCCGACGCGGGCCTGCTGCGCGAACAGGCCCGCCTCAAGGGCATCATCAACCTGGGGGCCGGGGTGGATGCGCTGCTCAACAACCCCGGCCTGCCCTCGGGGGTGCCCATCGTCAAGCTGCGCGATGCCGGCATGGCGGGCCCCATCGCCGACTACGTGCGCTATGGCGTGCTGCACTTCCAGCGCGACTTCGACCGCTACGGCCGCCAGCAGGCCCGTGCCGAGTGGCACGAGCACGCCATGGTGGACAAGGCCGACTGGCCGGTGGGGGTGCTTGGGCTGGGGGCCATCGGCGCCAAGGTGGCCGCGACCCTCGCCGCCGACGGCTTCCCGGTGCATGGCTGGAGCCGTACGCCCAAGTCGCTGGAGGGCATCGCTTGCCACCACGGCGAGGCGGGGCTCGAGGCCCTGCTGGGCCAGGTGATGAGCCTGGTGCTGCTGCTGCCGGATACCCCGGCCACCCAGCGTCTGATCGATGCCCGGGCCCTGGCGTGCCTGCCGGCGGGAGCCAGCCTGATCAATCCCGGCCGCGGCAGCCTGATCGACGAGGCGGCGCTGCTCGACGCCCTGGGTCCCGGCGACGCCGAGGGGCGGCTGCGCGGCGCCCTGCTCGATGCCTTCCCGAAGGAGCCGCTGCCCGCGGATAGCCCGTTCTGGACGCATCCGCGGGTCTGGGTGACCCCGCATATGGCCGGCCCCACCCCCCTGGGCGCGGCCCTGGACCAGGTCGTCGAGAGCCTCGAGGCCTTCGAGGCGGGAAAGCCACAGGCGACGATCGACCCCGACGCCGGCTATTGATATCCCTTTTGCCCCTGGGCCCCTTCTGATCTCGAGGCCCGGGGCTAACCTGGGGGTAGGCACTTCGCGGAGACGCTGTGAACCCATCCATGGGCGCTCGGCATTCTCGTCCCTGATAATGACGCTCCGCTCCGGCCTACCCCCAGCGCCCCTTAGCAATTCCAGCAAGGCTGCCTCGCTTCGCCCACATCCCAAGTCGTCGCCAAAGCCCCTACACAGCCTCACCGACGCGGCGTAGGCTGATAGGTACACGCTCGGAGACTCGGGAGGCTTCCCATGACCCGCGTGACCTATGGCCCCGACAGCGCCCTGCTGGTAGTGGATATGCAGAACGACTTCTGCGAGGGCGGCGCCCTGGCCGTCGCCGGCGGCCGGGCCCTGGTGCCGACCATCAATGCCGAGATCAGCCTCGCCGCCGCGGCCGGCGCCCTGGTGGTGGCCAGCCGTGACTGGCATCCGGTGGAGCACGTCAGCTTCCGGGAGCAGGGCGGCCCCTGGCCGCCCCACTGCGTCCAGGACACCGTCGGCGCCGCCTTCCATCCCGACCTGGCCCTGCCCGAGGAGACGGTGCGGGTCAGCAAGGCCTGCGCCTTCGATGCCGACGCCTACTCCGCCTTCGACGGCACCGGCCTGGCCGGCTTCCTGCGGCGTCATGGCATTCGCCGGGTGGTGGTCTGCGGCCTGGCCCTGGATGTCTGCGTCCGCGCCACCGCCCTGGACGCCGTAGCGGCGGGCTTCGCCACCCTGCTACTGGCAGAGGCCAGCGCGGCGGTGGCGCCCACGGGCCGCCAGGCCTGCCTCGATGAGCTGCGCCAGGCCGGCGTCGAGGTGCTCGAATGAGCACGCCCCTGACGGTCTCGGAGGACGAACTGGTCCTGCTCACCGACCTCTACCAGTTGACCATGACCCAGGCCTACTGGAAGGAGGCGATGGCCGAGCGGGCCACCTTCAGCCTCTTCTTTCGCCGCCTGCCGCCGACCCGGCGCTTTATGCTGGCCTGCGGTCAGCAACACGCGGCGGCCCTGATCCCCCGGCTGCGTTTCGGCGAGGCCGAGTTGGCCCAACTGGCCGCCACCGGCCTGTTCGAGGCGGCCTTCCTCGACTGGCTCGGGGAGTGGCGCTTTTCCGGCGAGATCCGAACCCTGCCGGAGGGCACCCCGGTATTCGCCGACGAACCCCTGCTGGAAGTGGACGCCCCCATCGCCGAGGCCCAGTTGCTGGAGAGCCTGCTGATGAACCTGGTGCAGTTGGAAACGCTGCTGGCCTCCAAGGCGGTGCGCCTGGTGATCGCCGCCCGGGGTCGCCCGGTGGTGGACTTCGGCCTGCGCCGCATGCACGGCATCGATGCCGCCGTGCGCGGGGTGCGCGCCTATCGCAGCGCCGGCCTGGAAGGCACCAGCAATGTGCTGGGCGGCCTGCGCCACGACCTGCCGCTGCGCGGCACCATGGCGCACAGCTATATCCTCGCCCACGACGCCGAGGCCGAGGCCTTCGCCGCCTTCGCCCGCCACTACCCGAACACCACCCTGCTGGTGGACACCCATGACACCCTGGCCGGGGTCGACCAGGTAATCGCCCTGCTCGCGGCCGAGCCCGAGCTCTCGGTGGCGGCCATCCGCCTCGACTCCGGCGACCTGGGGGCCCTGGCCCGGGGCGCCCGGCGGCGGCTCGACGCGGCCGGCCACGGAGATGTGAAGATCATCGCCGGCAGCGGCCTGGACGAGTGGCAAATCGCCGACTTGGTGGCCGAGGGCGCGCCCATCGATGGCTTCGGCGTCGGCACCCAGCTGGGCGTCAGCGCCGATGCCCCGGTGATCGACCTCTCCTACAAGCTGGTGGCCTATGCCGGCCGGCCGCGGGTCAAGCACTCCCCCGGCAAGATCAACCTGCCCGGCCCCAAGCAGGTCTATCGACGCCGGGATGCCGAGGGCCGCCCGATCGGCGATACCCTGGCCCGCCATGACGAGACGGGCATCGAGGGCGAGCCCCTGCTGGTGCCCCTGGTGAGGGACGGGCGAATCGACGACGCCCTGATGACCCTCGCCGACTCCGCCCGGGAACGGGTCACCGCGGCGCTGGCGGCCCTGCCCGGCCCCCTCCGACGCCTCGAGCCCCGGGCGGGGCCGGAGGACGACTACCCGGTGACCCTGAGCCCCGGCCTGGCGCGGCTGCGGCGCAAGGTCGGTTGACGCTAAAAGCGTGCCGAGCGTGCGCAAGAGGGAGAGGCATGGGAACCCCGTGCCGCCGAGGGTATCTCATCATGGCCCCCATCGGCCGGGATAAGGAGTCACCATGCTATTGCTGCCACGCTATCGTCCCGCCATCTGGCTTATCTCGGCGCTACTCGCCTCGCTGGTATTGGCCCTGCTGGCTCCCGACTCGGCCCGGGCAGACCCTCGGGAGACGCCACCGCGGCCTCGCCCCTTCGTCGCCGACTATGCGCTGGAGATCAGCGGCTGGCCCGACGCCCGGGTCAGCCACCGGCTTAGCCGTCATGGCGACTGGTGGGAGAGCGAGATGCGCGCCGCCATTCGCCTGGCCTCCGGCCATGAGCGCAGCCGCTTTCGCCTAGACGATGGCGGCCCGAGCACCAGCGCCTACAGCAGCGGCTACCGCCTGCTGGGCATCGGCGGCAGCTATCGCCTGGGCCACGACGAGCTGCGCGAGTTGCCCGACCGCCAGGCGGCGCTGTTCGAACTCTCCCGCCGTGCCGCGAACGGCGACTGTCGAGCGACCCCGCCCTGCCGGCTCCGCTTCGTCGATCACAAGGGGCGCGAGGAGCGCCTCGACTATCGCCCCCTGGCGCCCATCGCCCGACGCCTGCCCGACGGCGAGTCGATCCAGGCGACTCGCCTGGAGGCCTGGGAGCCCGACAAGCCCGAGCGGCGCCTGGTCTTCGCCTTCCACCCCGAGCTGCCGGGCCTGCTGCTCGGCGTGGAGTATCGCCGCGACGGCGAGCCGACCAACCGCTTGACCCTCCAGGCCCTGACCCTGACGGAGTAGCCGGGCAGTAGCCTGGCTTATCAGGCATCAGGGGAAATCATTTCTCTTTATTTCCGCCCATCGCTAAAGTAGGCCCCCTTTTACGGATGTCACTGCGATGGAGATACCATGCTCACCGGCCTGCTGATCGTGCTGCTGCCCCTGCTGCTGGGCTACCTGGTCCCGGTACACCATGCCGGGCTGCTGAGCGGGATCAACCGCGGCGTCAATGCCTCGGTCTACGTGATCCTGCTGCTGATGGGGGTCGGCCTGGCGGGCCTGGACGACCTGGCCGGCCAGCTATCGCGGATGGGCGGCCAGGCCCTGGCGCTCTTCACGGTCACCGCCCTATGCAACCTGCCGGCCCTGTGGTGGCTCTCCCGCCGCCTGGGGCTGAGCGCCGGCAACTCCACGGTGGTGGCCGGCGCCCCCACCAGCAAGCTGGCCGCCCTCGGCGGCTCCCTGGCCCTAGTGGGCGTGGTGATCCTCGGCGTGGTGGCGGGCCTGGTGGGCGGCGCCTGGCTAGGCGAGGCGCTGTTTCTCCACGCCGAGACCCTGGCGGAGTGGGTGCTCTATGCCTTGCTGGCGTTGATCGGCTGCCAGCTCAGGAACTCCGGCATGCCGCTCAAACAGATTCTCCTCAACCGCTTCGGCCTGGCCATCGCCACCACCCTGGCGGCGAGCTCCCTGCTGGCGGGCCTGCTGGCCGCGCCCCTGCTGGGCCTGAGTTGGAGCGAGGGCCTGGCCATGACCGCCGGCTTCGGCTGGTACTCCCTCTCCGCCATCCTGATCGGCGACCAGCTCGGCCCCTTGCTCGGCGGCGTGGCCTTCTTCAACGACCTGGCCCGGGAGCTGCTGGCCTTCCTGCTGATTCCGCTGCTGATCCGCCGCCATGCGGCCCTGGCCATCGGCTATGGCGGCGCCACCTCCATGGACTTCACCCTGCCGGTGATCCAACAGCATGGCGGCGTGGCCTGCGTGCCCATCGCCGTGGTCAGCGGTTTTATCCTCTCCCTGCTCTCGCCACCGCTGATCCTGTTCTTCTTGTCGCTGTAGCCAAGCCATAATCGGCGGAAACTCCTCCGCCCGGAACGAGAAAAGCCCGCGTCCGGGGACGCGGGCAAGCTCGAAACGGTAAGCCGTGAGTCCGGCGGGCTCCCGGCCTAGAACCAGACCTCGGTCTGCACGCCAAAGCTCCACTGGCCACCGGTGAAGCCCTCGTCACCGAAGCTGCCACCGAACTCGTTCAACTCCTCGTTCCAGTCGGTGTAGGAGGCGAAGGCCCGGATCTCCGGACGCTGCCAGAAGCCACCCACCTGGGGCTTGAAGGTGGGCGCGATGGTCAGCTTGCCCCAGTGGCCGCTGACGGCGTTGCCGCCCGCGCCCTGGTCGAGATCCATGTACTGATAGCTGCCCTCGTACTGCAACTCGAAGTTCTCGGTGATCTCGTTGGCCAGGCGCAGGTTGAGGGTGGCCCACTCGTAGCGGTCGCCGGAAGCGAGGCGATCCTCGCTGGTCTCGGCCAGCAGCGCCGGGGCGATGCGCCAGTTGGAGCTCAGGTAGGTGGTGCCATAGACACCGACCCGGGTGGCAGTGGCATCCTCGGTCAGCCCACCGTTGCTGCCCAGCCCCTTGACCTCGGCCCCCAGCCCCTGGCCATGCAGCAGCGCCACCTTGAAGTTGCCCTCCCCCAGGCCGAAGAAGCTGTCGCCGTGATAGGCGATCATGGTCTGGAAGCCGCCGTCGGCCGCCGTATTGCCCTCTCCCTCCAAGACCCGCTCGTCGTTGTCGGCGGCCGAGATGCCGTTGACCATCCACTGCCAGTTACCGAAATAGTTATTGGCGGTGAGGATCAGGCTATCGGTGTCGTCGGTCAGGCCGGGGTTCTCGCGGCTGACCGGGAAGTCGCTGAAGCTGCGCCCGTAGAGCGAGAAGTTGGCGCGCCAGCTGTCGGCCAGCTGGACATCGTAGATACCCGCCCCGGTACCGGCCAGGAAGACGAAGTCGCTGTCGAGCCAGTGAATGTCGAAGTTGTCGCGATCGAAGCGCTTGCCGGCCCAGATGGAGGCGTTCTCGAAGGCGCCGGTGAAGCTCGGCAGGTCGCTGAACTCGGCATAGACCTGGCGCACGTTGAGGTTGGAGTCGCCGTTCCAGTCGTTGCTGGTGGTGGTACCGTCGGCCAGCATGGTGCGGTAGTGAGCACGGGCGCCATTATCGAAGCGCATGCGGTAGTTGAAGATCGCTTCGGCATAGGTGTCGGGCTCGTTGCCTAGCCGACCCACGGCGCCCCCCACGGAGCCCGCCGGCGTCACATAGGGCCCGCCGGGAAGGCTCTTGCGATCCTCGCCCAACAGTAGCCCGGAGCGGGCATAGACATTGAAGGAGAAGCCCTCCTCCCCGCTGGCCTGGCGCTCGACCCGGGCCAGGCGCTCCTCCACCTCCTCGGTGGTAAGACGGCCCTCGGCCTGGGCCTCGGCGAGCGTGGCACGCCGTTCGGCGGCCTCGGCCCGCTGCTCGGCGGCGGCGATACGCGCTTCCAGCTCGGCCAGGCGCCGTTCCAGGTCAGCGTCCTGGGCGGCGGCGGTTCCGGCCAGGGCGACCCCGGCGGCGGCGATGGCGATGGCGAGTGGAGCCTTGAAGGTGGCGACATTCATGTTCGTTGCTTCCCCTATTGTTATCTGTCTGGGTTCTGGGCGTACCGGGGACACGCCCCGGCGCCGGGGCCCCTGTCCGCTCCGCTCGGCGCCTGAGTCGTCTCAGCACACAAGTCGCCTCAGCGCCGAATCATCTCAGCGCCGAATCATCTCAGCGCCTGCCACTGTATCGTTTAAGTTTTGCGGCACGATCCGGCCCGCGGGCAGGCAAGGACACGGCCAAAACTTAATCGTTTAAGCTTTCTTGCTCAACGCGGCTCGAAGAAATTACGACCAATGTCTAGGAGTCGTCGCCAAATGGTGTGCCGGCACCATTCCCTAGACAAAAGTCTAGGTTGATGGGGCCGCGTTCGATGGTCTTTACTGAGCCCACGAGCTTAATCGTTTAAGACGAGCGTCCCGCACGCCCCATAACAATCCACAAGACACGCCGACGAGGACTCCAGCATATGTCGAAGCAGTCATTGATCACCGCCATCGCCCTGGGCACCGCGGCCCTGGCCGGCGGCGGCCAGGCCCTGGCGGCCGACCTGACCATCTCCTGCGGTGCGGTGGGCGTCGAACTCGAGCTCTGCGAGCAAGGCGTCAACCAGTGGGAGGAGCAGACCGGCCATAGCGTCGATATCGTCTCCACCCCCAACTCCTCCACCGAGCGCCTGTCGCTCTACCAGCAGATCCTCTCCGCCAACTCCAGCGACATCGACGTGCTGCAAATCGATGTGGTGTGGCCGGGCCTGCTGGCCAACCACCTGCTCGACCTCGGCGAGACGCTGGGCGAGGACGCCGCCGCGGGCCACTTCCCGGCCATCGTCGAGAACAACACCGTCGACGGTCGCCTGGTGGCCATGCCGTGGTTCACCGATGCCGGGGTGCTCTACTACCGCAAGGATCTCCTCGAGGAGTACGGCTTCGAGCCCCCCGAGACCTGGGAGGAGCTCACCGCGATCGCCCGCGAGATCCAGGCCGGCGAACAGGCCGCCGGCGACCGCATCTGGGGCTATGTATTCCAGGGCCGCGCCTACGAGGGCCTGACCTGCAACGCCCTGGAGTGGGTGGCCAGCCACGGCGGCGGCACCATCGTCGATGCCGAGGGCAACCTCACCGTCAACAACGCCGACGCCGCCTCGGCCCTGGACCTGGCCGCCAGTTGGATCGGCGATATCACCCCCGAGGGCGTGCTCAACTACACCGAGGAGGAGGCCCGCGGCCTGTTCCAGTCCGGCAACGCCGTGTTCATGCGCAATTGGCCCTACGCCTGGTCGCTGGCCCAGGGCGAGGAGAGCGAGGTCCGCGGCCGGGTGGGCGTGGTCAAGCTGCCCCATGGCGAAGGGGGCAATAGCGCGGCGACGCTAGGCGGCTGGAACCTGGCGGTCTCCCGCTACAGCGAGAACCCCGAGCTCGCCGCCGACCTGGTGGCCTTCCTGACCGGCGAGGCCGAGCAGAAGCGCCGCGCCATCGAGGGTTCCTACAATCCGACCCTCGAGCGCCTCTACGCGGACGAGGAGGTGCTCGCGGCGGTGCCCTTCTTCGGCACCCTCTACGATACCTTCGCCAACGCCGTGGCACGCCCCTCGGCGGCGACCGGCGAGAGCTACGGCCGCGTCTCCAACGCCTTCTTCGACACCACCCATAGCGTGCTCTCCGGCGAGATGTCGGCCACCGACGCCCTGCCCCAACTGGAAGGCCAGCTGCGTCGCCTCGAGCGTCGCTGGAAATGATCCAGGAGCCCGACATGACCACCACGACTCCCAGCGCGCCCACGAGGGCGCGCCCCTATCGCGGCACCAAGGTCCGCCGGCAGCGGGTACGCGCCGCCTGGACCTTCCTCGCCCCCATGCTCGTCGCCCTGGCCCTGGTGGCCGGCTGGCCGCTGCTGCGCACCTTCTACTTCAGCCTCACCGACGGCACCCTCTCGACACTGGGCGACGCCAGCTTCATCGGCCTGGAGAACTACCTGGTCTACGACGACGGTGCCTGGTACGGCCTGCTCACCGACCCCATGTGGTGGCGCTCGGTGTGGAATACCCTGTTCTTCGCCGTGGTCTCGGTGTCCCTGGAGGTGGTGTTCGGCGTTATCGTCGCGCTGATCCTCAACGTCGAGTTCCGGGGGCGCATGCTGGTGCGTGCCGCGGTGCTGATCCCCTGGGCGATCCCCACCATCGTCTCGGCCAAGATGTGGGCCTGGATGCTCAACGACCAGTTCGGGATCATCAACCACCTGCTGATGACGCTGGGCATCATCGACGCCCCCATCGCCTGGACCGCCAGCGCCACCTACTCCATGTGGGCGGTGATCCTGGTCGACGTCTGGAAGACCATCCCCTTCGTCGCCCTGCTCGCCCTGGCCGCCCTGCAGATGCTGCCCAAGGACTGCTATGAGGCGGCCGAAGTCGACGGCATCCATCCGGTCAGAGTGTTCTTCAAGGTGACACTGCCGTTGATCACTCCGGCGCTGATGGTGGCGGTGATCTTCCGCCTGCTCGACGCCCTGCGCGTGTTCGACGTCATCTACGTGCTGACCTCCAATGCCTCCAGCACCATGACCATGTCGATCTACGCCCGCCAGCAGTTGGTGGAGTTCCAAGACGTGGGCTACGGCAGCGCCGCCTCGACCCTGCTGTTCCTGATCATCGCCCTGGCCACGGTGGCCTACCTCTACCTGGGCCGCAACCGCCTGCAACTGGGAGGCGACTGACATGACCTCACGCCGACTCACCAAGCTCGTCGCCCGCCTCGGTTTCTGGGTGCTGGTGGCCGTGGTACTGCTCTACGCCGTTTTCCCCTTCTACTACGCCGTGATCACCTCGCTGAAGCCCTCCGGTGAGCTGTTCACCGTGAGCTACTGGGTGGATTCGCTGGACGTCTCCAACTATGTGGCGATCTTCAGCCAGAGCAGCTTCGTGCGCGCCATTTTCAACTCCCTCTTGGTATCGATCAGCGTGGTCTTCATCGCCCTGCTGCTGGGCATCACCGCCTCCTATGCCCTGGGGCGGGTACGCTTCCGCGGCCGCACCACGGTGATGCTGGTGATCCTCGGGGTGTCGATGTTCCCTCAGGTGGCGGTGCTCTCCGGCCTGTTCGAGGTGATCCGCGCGCTCAATCTCTACAACAACCCGGCCGGCCTGATCCTCAGCTACACCATCTTCACCCTGCCCTTCACCGTCTGGGTGCTGACCACCTTTATGAAGCAGTTGCCCCAGGAGCTCGAGGAGGCGGCGATCATGGACGGCGCCACCCCCTGGGTGACCATTACCCGGGTGTTCCTGCCGCTGATGTGGCCGGCCATGGCGACCACCGGACTGCTGGCCTTTATCGCCGCCTGGAACGAGTTCCTCTTCGCCCTGACCTTCACCCTCTCCGACGACCAGCGCACCGTGCCGGTGGCCATCGCCCTGATCTCCGGTGGCAGCCAGCACGAGCTGCCCTGGGGGCCGATCATGGCCGCCTCGGTGACCGTCACCGTGCCCCTGGTGGTGCTGGTGATGATCTTCCAGAAACGCATCGTCTCCGGCCTCACCGCCGGCGCCGTCAAGGGCTAACCCCATGCGATGCCACCCCAGGTGGAAAGACCAAGGGGCGCTGGGGGCAGGCCAGAGCGAAGCGTCTTTTTCAAGGATGAAAAAGTCGAGCGCCCAGGGAAGGGTTTACAGCGTCTTCGCGAGGCCTGAGCCCAGGTTAGCCCCGTCTTTCATAAGAGCACTCAGCTAGCACTGTTTTATGTCTCTCAAGGATCCCAAGATGCAAGACAACCTGACCTGGTGGCGCGGTGGCGTCATCTACCAGATCTATCCGCGCAGCTTTATGGACGCCAACGGCGACGGCATCGGCGACCTCGAGGGCATCACCGAGAAGCTCGACTACGTGGCG
This sequence comes from Bisbaumannia pacifica, assembly GCF_007989625.1. GTDB lineage: Bacteria > Pseudomonadota > Gammaproteobacteria > Pseudomonadales > Halomonadaceae > Bisbaumannia > Bisbaumannia pacifica. The sequence continues at coordinate 46,427 of NZ_BJUK01000018.1, read as the reverse complement.
AGCCTCGGCGTGGACGGCATCTGGCTGTCGCCCTTCTTCACCTCGCCGATGCTCGACTTCGGCTACGACGTCAGCGACTACCGCGATGTCGACCCGATGTTCGGCACCCTGGACGACTTCAAGGCGCTGCTGGCCCGCGCCCACGAACTGGGCCTCAAGGTGATGATCGACCAGGTGATCAGCCATACCGCGGAGGCGCACCCCTGGTTCCAGGAGAGCCGCGCCGACCGCACCAATGCCAAGGCGGACTGGTACGTCTGGGCCGACCCAAAGCCGGATGGCACGCCGCCCAACAACTGGCTGTCGATCTTCGGCGGCTCGGCCTGGACCTTCGACTCCCGGCGCCGCCAGTACTACCTGCACAACTTCCTGACCAGCCAGCCGGACCTCAACTTCCACCACCCCGAGGTGCGTGCCGCCCAGCTCGACAATATGCGCTTCTGGCTGGAACTCGGCGTCGACGGCTTCCGCCTGGACACCGTCAACTTCTACTTCCACGACCCGGCGCTCACCGACAACCCCCCGGTGCCCGCCGGCGAGGCCAAGACCCTCGGCGCCCCGGACGCCAACCCCTATACCTGGCAGCGCCACGTCTATGACCTGAGCCGCCCGGAGAACCTCGACTTCCTGCGCGAGCTGCGCGCCCTGATGGACGACTTCCCCGGCACCACCACGGTGGGCGAGATTGGCGACGACAACCCGCTGGAACGCATGGCCGAGTACACCGCGGGCGGCGACAAGCTGCACATGGCCTACACCTTCGACCTGCTCAACGCGCCCCGCTCGGCGGCCTATCTCCGCGAGGTGATCGAGCGCTTCCAGCGCCTGGCCGGCGACGCCTGGCCGTGCTGGGCGCTCTCCAACCACGACGTGGTGAGAAGCGCCACGCGCTGGGGCGCGGACGAGGACCCACTCGCCTATCCCAAGGTGACCCTCGCCCTGCTCTTCTCGCTGCGCGGCAGCGTCTGTCTCTACCAGGGGGAGGAGCTCGGCCTGCCGGAAGCCGAGGTGCCCTTCGAGCGACTCCAGGACCCCTACGGCAAGGTGCTGTGGCCGGAGTTCAAGGGCCGCGACGGCTGCCGCACGCCCATGCCCTGGGAGCCTAGCGGGAATGGCGGCTTCACCGCCGAGGGCGTCGAGCCCTGGCTGCCGGTGGAGGCCCGCCAGCTGCCGCTGGCCGTCGCCCGCCAGCAGGACGACGCGGCCTCGGTACTCAACGCCACCCGTCGCCTGCTGGCCTTCCGCACCGCCCACCCGGCGCTGGTCGATGGCGACCTGAGTCTGGTCGACGTCGGCGCGGACCTGCTCGGCTTCGTTCGCGAGAAGGGCGACGAGCGGCTGCTCTGCGTCTTCAACCTGACCGGCCAGGCCCGCGAGACCCGGCTGCCGATGGCGGTCGGCGACGCGCTGGCGGGGCACGGTTTCCATGCCGAGCGGGACGGCGAGACCCTGCGCCTGCCCCCCTACCAGGCCGCCTGGTTCACCCTCTGAGCCACACTCATAACAACAGGCCGGCCCGGACGAGGCCTCCCGCTACCGGGCCGGCAAGGAGACACCCCATGGCAAGCGTCACCCTCGACAAGGTCAACAAGGTCTTCGGCCACACCCCTATCATCAAGGACGTCGACCTCGATATCGGCGACGGCGAATTCGTGGTCTTCGTCGGCCCCTCCGGCTGCGGCAAGTCGACCCTGCTGCGGCTGATCGCCGGGTTGGAATCGATCAGCGACGGCGAGCTCTCCATCGCTGGACAGGTGGTCAACGACCTGCCGCCCCGCGAGCGCGGCGTGGGCATGGTCTTCCAGTCCTATGCGCTCTATCCGCATATGACCGTCTACGAGAACATGGCCTTCGGCCTCAAGCTCGCCAAGACCGCCAAGGAGACGATCCACGAGCGGGTCATGGCCACCGCCCGCATCCTGCAACTCGAGGAACTCCTCGAGCGTAAGCCCAAGGCGCTCTCCGGCGGCCAGCGTCAGCGCGTGGCCATGGGTCGCGCCATGGCCCGAGAACCGCGCATATTGCTGTTCGACGAGCCGCTCTCCAACCTCGACGCCTCGCTGCGCGTGCAGATGCGCAACGAGATCGCCCGCCTCCATCAGCGCCTGGGCTCCACCATGATCTACGTCACCCACGACCAGGTGGAGGCCATGACCCTGGCCGACAAGATCGTGGTGCTCAACGCCGGCCGGGTCGAGCAGGTAGGCACGCCCCACGAGCTCTACCAGCGTCCGGCGACCCGCTTCGTGGCCGGCTTTATCGGCTCGCCGACCATGAACTTCCTGCCGGCGACGCTGGTGACCGGAAACGACGCGGGCTGCCGGGTGCGTGCCGCGGGTATCGGTGAGCTGGCCCTGCCCCAGGACACCGCCCAGCAGGTGGCCGGCGAGGCGCTGACCCTGGGCGTGCGCCCCGAGCACCTGCGGCTGGCCGAGGCCGCCGGCGACAACGCCTTCGAGATCGTCAACGTCGAGTACCTGGGCAACGAGGTCTATGTCTACCTGGAGCCCAAGGCCGGCGAGACCCTGCTGATCCACCGCAGCGAGGCGCCCAGCCCCTGGCGGGTCGGCCAGAAGGTGGCCCTCGTGCCCGACCCCGAGCAGGTGCACCTGTTCGACGCCGGCGACCGGGCGCTGGGCGTGGCCACCGCCCGGGCGGTGGCCTGAGGCTGGAGGTGGCGCCTCGCCGACGCGGCGCCACCCGGGGTCGCGGTGGCCAAGGGCCGGGATTGCGCCTATGATAGCGAGCTAACTGAATCGATCCAGATGGCGAAGGAAGCCCACGTGTCTACCCCCCGTCGCATGACCCTCAAGGACCTGGCCCGGGAGCTCGGTGTCTCCACCGCGACCATCTCCAACGCCTTCAATCGCCCGGACCAGCTCTCTCCCGCCCTGCGCGAGCGCATCCTCGGCGAGGCCAAGCGCCTGGGCTATCGCGGCCCCGATGCCAAGGCCCGCAGCCTGCGCACCGGGCGCTCGCGGATCATCGCGGTGGTGCTCGCCGAGAGCCTGACCTACAGCATCAACGATGCGGTAGCCAGCGAGCTGCTCTCCGGCATCGCCGAGGTCCTCGATGCCCACGGCCATACCCTGCTGCTGCTCTCCGCCCGGCAGATGCGCAGCGAACTGCCCGGCGCCGCCAGCATGGCGGATGGGTATATCGTCTATGGCCTGATGCCCAGCCAGGACCTGCTGGAGCCCCTGCCGCCCCAGTCGCCGCTGGTGGCGGTGGACTTCGATGTGGAGGGCCGCCCCTCGATTCATGTGGACGACGAGCCGGCCTGCTACGCCATCGCCCGCCACGCCCTGAGCCGCAGGGCACGCCGCCCCGCCATCATCAACCTGCGCCTTACCGCCGAGCCCTGCAACGGCCCCATCGGCGCCGACCGGCGGCTGCTCAGCGCCGACCAGACCATCACCCGCTCGCGGCTCTCCGGCTTCTATCGGGCCCTGGCCGAGGCGGGGCATGATCCCGCCGGCGTGCCCATGTGGAACGTCGAGGAGAACACCTTCGAGGTATGCGCCCCGGTGCTCGAGGCGCTCCTCGACCTGCCCGAGGACGAGCGTCCCGACCTGCTGCTGTGTATGTCCGACCGCATCGCCCTGACCGCCCTGACCCTGGCCGAGCGGCGTGGCCTGCGCGTCCCCGAGGACCTGCGCCTGACCGGCTTCGACGGCATCGCCGAGGGCCAGTACCGGGCCCCGCGGCTGACCACGGTGCGTCAGGACAGCGTCGAGAAGGGGCGCATGGCGGCGCGTATGATCCTCGGCCTGATCGAGCCCCGCTCGCATACCCTCACCACCGATCTCTGGCTCGGCGACAGCTGTCCCTGAAGGGCTTGCACATTCCCTGCATAATGGCTGACCAAAGCCTGCACCCCGGCGAGCCAGACTGGGGTGTTTCCCGCTCTCGTGTGGAGAGATCAAGATGCGGCTGCCCCGCTACCTGCTATCGCGCCTCGGCTTCAAGCTCTTCGCCGTGATCCTGGTGGTCAACGTGGCCACCTCGGCGCTGCTCTTCGTGGGCGTTTCGCGCAGCCTCGACCAGGGCTTTATCGACTACCTGGAGACCACCCAGGCCAACCGCGCCCGCCAGCTCGCCGAGGCCCTGGGCGAGGAGTGGCGCCGACGCGGCGACTGGCAGTGGCTGCGCGAGACCCACCGCGCCTGGTATCGCCTGGTGCGCCAGCAGCTATTGGCCGGTCGCGAGGACCCCCGGGGCCTGGAGCCGCCGCTCGGCAATGCGCGGGACTTCGTGCTCAACGATGCCCAGGGGCTGCCGGTGATCGGCCTGGAGCGCCGCCACGACGAGGAGGAGGCCCCGGAGCTGGTCTGGCTGCCCATCGAGAGTGACGGCGAGAAGGTCGGCTCCCTGGGCTATCGGCGTCCCGAATCGCTGATGGCGCGCATGGACCGGGTCTTCCTGGAGCGCCAGCAGCGCAACCTGAGCATCATCGTCGCCTCCCTGGTGGTGGCCTCGCTGCTGCTGGCCGGCGGCCTCTCCTGGTGGCTGGGGCGACGCACCGGCGGCATGGCCCTGGCCACCCGGCGCCTCACCGAGGGTGACTACAGCATGCGCCTGACCGAGCGCGGCCACGACGAGCTGTCGCGCCTGGCCCACGACTTCAATGTGCTGGCGGCGACCCTGGAGGCCAATCGCCAGGCCCGCAGTCGCTGGGTCGCGGATATCGCCCATGAGCTGCGCACCCCCCTGGCGGTGCTGCATGGCGAGATCGAGGCGATGCAGGACGGTATCCGTCCCCTCAACGAGACCAGCCTGCACTCCCTCGCCCAGGAGGTGGCCCAGTTGGAGCGCCTGGTGGCCGACCTGCGCCTGCTGGCGCAGAGCGATGCCGGCGCCCTGGAGGCCTCCCTGGCGCCCCTCGACCTGAGCGAGGCCCTGGCCACCCGGCTGGAGGAGGCCCGGGGCTGGCTGGAGGACCGCGGCCTGACCCTGGAAACCCATATCCAGGGCCCGGCACCGATACGCGGCGATATGCAGCGCCTGCGCCAGCTGTGGAATAACCTGCTCGACAATAGCTGCGCCTACACCGAGGCCCCGGGGCACCTGAGGGTGACCCTGAGCCACGACGCCGAGCGGGTGCGGGTGACCTGGGAAGACAGCGCCCCCGAGGTGCCCGCGGCGGCCCTGCCGCGGCTCACCGAGCGCCTCTACCGGGTCGAGGGCTCCCGCAACCGCGCCAGCGGCGGCAGCGGCCTGGGACTGGCCATCGCCAAGGCGCTGGTCACCACCCATGGCGGGCGCATGCACGCCTCCCCCTCACCGCTGGGCGGGTTATGCTGGACCCTCGAGTTCCCGCGCCTGCTGGAAGACACCCGCTAACGGAGACCACGCCATGCCCCCCGATGACACCATCCTGGTGGTGGAAGACGAGCCCAAGATCGCCCAACTGGTGGGCGACTACCTGGCGGGCAACGGCTTCGCCTGGCACCACCTCGCCCATGGCGATACGGTGATTCCCTGGCTCGGCGAGCAGACCCCGAGCCTGGTACTGCTCGACCTGATGCTGCCCGGTACCGACGGCCTGACCCTGTGCCGGGAGATCCGCGCCCGCTGGCCGGCACTGCCGGTGATCATGCTCACCGCCCGGGTCGAGGAGGTGGACCGCCTGCTGGGCCTGGAGCTGGGCGCGGACGACTATATCTGCAAGCCCTTCAGCCCCCGGGAGGTGGTGGCGCGGATCAAGGCGGTGCTGCGCCGCAGCCGCGCCCAGGATGCCCCCGTGGTGGAGAACGGCCTGAGCCTCGATGACGAGGGCTGGCGGGCCCTGGCCGACGGCCATGACCTGGAGCTGACCGCGGTGGAATTCCAACTGCTCAGGGTGATGATGCAGGCCCCGGGGCGCATCTTCTCCCGGGATCAGTTGATGGATCATATGTACCGGGATCACCGGGTGGTCTCAGAGCGCACCGTGGACAGTCATATCAAGAAGCTGCGCAAGAAGATCGCCGAGGTCTGGCCGGAGCGCGAGATCATCCGCTCGGTCTATGGGGTCGGCTATAAATACCAGCCCGAGGAATGAGCCGCATATCGGCAAGCGATGAAATAATATCCGCGCTTCCCCGAAGCTTGCACCCTCCCTGCACAAGCGGCGACGACACTGAAGGCATCGACACACCGCAAAGGAGACGTTCGATGCCGATCACCCGCAAGCTGCTGATGCCCGCCCTGCTGACCCTGGCCATCGCCCCCCTGTCGCTGACGGCCCTGGCCGATGGCCAGCGCGGCGGCCACCCCGGGGGGCACCATGACGCCGGCCCCCACCACGAGGCACTGCTCGAGCGCCTCGACCTGGATGCCGAGACCCGTGCCGCCATCGACGAGGCCCGCCGCGCGCACCAGGCGGCGCTGCGCGAGCTGCACGCCGAGCACCGCGCCGAGTTGGAGGCGCTGCTGAGTGACGAGCAGCGCCAGGCCCTCGCCGAGGCTCGTCAGGAGCAGCGCGAGCAGCGCCGTGCCGCCATGCAGGCGCGCCTGGATGCCCTGATCGACGGCTGGGAGCTCTCCGAGGAACAGCGTGAGGCCCTGACGGCCACCCGCGCCACCATCGCCGGCGACCTGGCCGAGCTCCGCGAGCGCGAGTTCGGCGACCGGGAGACCCGTCGCGACGCGCTGCGCGAGCTGCGCGCGTCGCACCACGCCGCCCTCGCCGAGATCCTCGACGAGGCCCAGCTCGCCGAGCTCCAGGAGGCCATGCGCCCCGAGCGTGGTGAGCGTCACGGCAAGGATCGCGGTCACCGCCACCACGACGCCTAACCCGCGCTTCCCTCCCCCCACGACGCCCGGCCCCTGCCGGGCGTCGTCGTTTCACGCCCTCTCCCGCCCTCTCCACCCCCCGGGTTGAAGATCCGTCGAGAAGCGCGTATTTTATTTGAACGGGCAATCAATAAAAATCCATTATGCATTAGCGATTGCCGGTCGCCTCGCCGACCGTGCCGGGGAAGCCCATCGGCTCCCCACTTGCCCCGACGCGACGCTTATCGCGTGTCTCGTATCCCGTTGCGACCTTGGCCGGCCCATAAGCAGGCAGGGCGATGAGATCACCGCTATTTTAATTGTGCGTTCAATCAAAATAACGACGATCCCAACCCCAGCACCCGGCCTCCTCGGTGCGAGACACAATATCAATAACTAGGGAGTCCCCCATGAACCAAGACAACCCGCGACGCGACCGGCTAAACCCCGCCGTCTTCCACGGCTCGGTGGCCGGTATCCTGGTCTTCCTCGTCCTGACCATGACCTTCACCGACCAGGCCGGCGCCTTCTTCGATGCCGCCCTGGCCTGGGTCAACCAGACCTTCGGCTGGTACTACATGCTGGCGGTGGTGGCCTACCTGGTCTTCGTGATTCTGATCGGCTGCTCGCGCTTCGGCAGCATCCGCCTTGGCCCCGACCATGCCCGGCCGGAATTCTCGCTGCTCTCCTGGTCGGCGATGCTGTTCGCCGCCGGTATCGGCATCGACCTGCTGTTCTTCAGCGTCGCCGAGCCGGTGGCCCACTACCTGGCGCCGCCGGACCTGACTCCGGAGAGCCAGGAGGCGATGCGCGCCGCCGTGGTGCAGACCTTTATGCACTGGGGCCTCTCCGGCTGGGGCCTCTATGTGCTGATGGGCATGGCCCTGGCCTACTTCAGCTATCGCCATCGCCTGCCGCTGGCGATCCGCAGCGCCCTCTACCCGCTGCTGGGCAAGCGCATCCATGGCCCCATCGGTCATGCGGTGGATATCACCGCGGTGATCTCCACGGTGTTCGGCATCGCCACCAGCCTGGGCATCGGGGTGATGCAGCTCAACTACGGCCTCAACTACATGTTCGACGTGCCGGAGAGCCTCTCGGTGCAGGTAATCCTGATCGTCCTGGTGGTGATCATGGCCACCATCTCGGTGGTCAGCGGCGTGGAGAAGGGCATCCGTCGCCTCTCCGAGTTCAATATGCTGCTGGCGCTGGCCCTGCTGCTGTTCGTGCTCTTCCAGGGCCACACCCTGCAACTGCTCGACAAGCTGGTGAACAACGCCGGCGACTACTTCGCCGGCTTCGTGGCCAAGAGCTTCGACACCTACGCCTTCACCGGCGAGGGCGCCAACCAGTGGAAGATGTGGTGGACCATCTTCTTCTGGGGCTGGTGGATCGCCTGGACGCCCTTCGTCGGCCTCTTCCTGGCGCGCATCTCCCGCGGGCGCACCATTCGCGAGTTCGTCGCCGGGGCCCTGGGCATCCCGCTGGCCTTTATGATGGTGTGGATGTCGGTGTTCGGTAACAGCGGCATCGAGCTGGTGGCTCAGGGCGCCGTGGAACTGGGCGAACAGGCCCTCAACACCCCCCAGACCACCATGTACACCCTGCTGGAGTCCTACCCCTGGGTGGGCCTGACCGCCGCCGTGGTGACCATCCTGGGCATCGTCTTCTTCGTCACCTCGGCGGACTCCGGGGCCCTGGTGCTGGCCAACTTCACCTCCATCCTCTCCGACGTCAACCACGACGCCCCGGTGCGCCTGCGCATCTTCTGGTCGGCGGTGATCGGCCTGGTCACCGTGGCCCTGCTGATGGCCGGCGGCCTGGCGGCCCTGCAGAGCGCCGTGGTGGTCACGGCGCTGCCCTTCTCGGTGGTGATCTTCGCCATCATGGCGGGCCTCTACCGGGCCCTGCGCATGGAGGGCGACAAGGCCGAGGCGCGGCGCCGCATCGCCGGCACCGCCCCCGGCGGCGACTGGCGCGAGCGTCTCGACCGCGCCCTGGACACCTCCACCCGGGCCGGCGCCGCCGCCACCATCGAACACGCCATTCGCCCGGCTTTGACCCAGTTCGCCGAGGAACTGGAGGGCCGCGGTCAGAGCGCCAGCGTCAGCGAGGAGCGCCTCGAGGACGAGCCCCTGCCGCGACTCACCCTGCAGGTGGACTTCGAGGAGGCCCAGAGCTTCGTCTACCAGGTGCGTCCTCATCGCCTGCGGGCACCGAGCTTCCTGCCGGCGGATGATGACTACTACCTGCGCCTGGACGTCTACCTGGCCGAGGGCGGCCTGGGGCAGGACCTCAATGGCTATACCCGCGGCCAGGTGATCGGCGACGTCCTGGCGGAGTATGAGCGTCACCTGGAGTTCCTGGCCCTGTCCCGCGCCGATAGCGCCAAGGTGCATGCCATGCCCGGCTCCATCGGCGAGCTGAGCTAACCACCACGCGCCATGCCAGCAGAACGACGGCGGCCCTTCGGGGCCGCCGTCGTCGTATGGTCCCCCCGCCCCCTCAGCGGGTATGATGGCGCTTCCCCTAGCCGAGGTACGTGATGATGTTGGATACCGCTCGCCGGCAACGCCCCTGGTCCTCCCTCCTGGCCCTGCTGCTGCTGGCCCTGCCCGGCGCCGCCCTGGCCGACGACGACTGGCCCCGGGGCCACTACCCGCTGCCGGAGCACGGCAGCCTGGTCGGCGCGCCCTATACGGTCGCGGCGAGCCACGAGCAGACCCTGCTGGATATCGCCCGGGAGCATGCCGTGGGCTACGAGGAGATCCGCAACGCCAACCCGGAGGTCAGCCTGTGGCTGCCCGGCGAGGGCACCGAGGTGGTGATCCCCGCCCAGCACCTGCTGCCGGACGCGCCCCGGGAGGGCATCGTCATCAATATCGCCGAGCTGCGACTCTACTATTATCCCGAGGTGGGCGACGGCGAGACGCCACGGGTCGAGACCTACCCCATCGGCATCGGCCGCGAGGGCTTCGATACCCCGCTCGGCACCACACGCACCACCATGAAGCTGGAAGACCCGGCCTGGTACCCTCCCGAATCGGTGCGCCAGGAAGCCGCCGCCCGGGGCGAGGAGGCTCCCGCCGTGGTGCCGCCGGGGCCGGACAACCCCCTGGGACGCCACGCCATCCTGCTGGAGATTCCCGGCTACCTGATTCATGGCACCAACCGCCCCGACGGCATCGGCATGCGTGCCAGCCGCGGCTGCATCCGCATGTTCCCGGAAGACGTGGAGGCGCTGTTCCGCTCGGTGCCGGTGGATACCCCGGTCAACCTGATCGACCAGCCCTTCAAGGCCGCCTGGCAGGACGGCACCCTCTACGCCCAGTCCTTCGCCACCCCCGAGGTGGAGGAGCGGGCCCTGAGCCACCGCCTCGAGGCCCTGGCTACGCTGGAAGCGCTCAAGGCCGAGGCGCAGGTCGCCATCGACTATGCCGTGCTAAGCGAGGCCCTGGATGCCGCCCCGGGACGGATCGTCGGCCTCTCCCCCGGCGCCTGATTGCTTCCCGGAGCTATCCAGCTCGGAGCCATCCAGCCCGGAGCTATCCTCATAAGAAACCCAGGAGGATAGCCCCATGACGCCGTCTCCCGAGTGGCAGGTCTCACGATGGCTGAATAGCGAGCGCCCCCTGACCCTCGCCGGGCTCAGGGGGCGGGTGGTCCTGCTCCACGCCTTCCAGATGCTGTGCCCCGGCTGCGTGCTGCATGGCCTGCCCCAGACCCAGCGGGTGGCGCGGCTGCTGGCCGGCACGCCGCTGACGGTGGTGGGTCTGCATACCGTCTTCGAGCATCACGCGGTGATGGGGCCCGAGGCCCTGGCGGTGTTTCTCGCCGAGCATCGCTACGACTTTCCGGTGGGCATCGACGCCCCCGGCCCCGCCGGCGCCCCCCTGCCTCGCACCATGCGAGCCTATGGCCTGGAGGGCACCCCCAGCACCCTGCTCTTCGATGCCCGGGGGCGACTACGCTATCGCCACTTCGGCGTCGAGGAGGACCTGCGGCTGGGTGCCCAGCTAGGGCTGCTGCTGCAGGAGGCGGAGACCCCCTAACGACGGCGGGGGCGCCATGGCGCCCCCGCGGCTGTCGCTCCCCGAAGGGATCAGAAGAAACCCAGCGGGTTGATGTCGTAGCTGACCAGCAGGTTCTTGGTCTGCTGGTAGTGCTCGAGGGCCACCTTGTGGGTCTCGCGGCCGACGCCAGACTTCTTGTAGCCGCCGAAGGCGGCATGCGCCGGATACTGGTGGTAGCAGTTGGTCCAGACGCGACCGGCCTGGATGCCGCGCCCCATGCGGAAGGCGACGTTGATATCGCGGCTCCAGACCCCGGCGCCCAGGCCGAACTCGGTGTCGTTGGCGATGGCCAGCGCCTCGGCCTCGTCCTTGAAGGTGGTCACCGCCACCACCGGGCCGAAGATCTCCTCCTGGAAGACGCGCATCTTGTTATGGCCCTTCACCAGGGTCGGCTGGATGTAGTAGCCCTGGTCGATGCCCGCCTCGAGGCTCTCCTTGTCGCCACCGGTGAGGAACTCGGCGCCCTCCTCCCTGGCGATCTCCATATAGGACAGGATCTTGTCGAACTGCTCCTGGGAGGCCTGAGCGCCCACCTGCACCTCGGTGTCCAGGGGGTTGCCGCGCTTGATCTGGCTGACCTTGTCCATGACCCGGGCCATGAAAGCGTCGTACATGGACTCCTGGATCAGCGCCCGGGACGGGCAGGTACACACCTCGCCCTGATTGAAGAAGGCCAGCACCAGCCCCTCGGCGGCCTTGTCGATGAATGCCGGCTCGGCGTTCATGATGTCGGCGAAGTAGATGTTCGGCGACTTGCCGCCCAGCTCCACGGTGGAGGGGATGATGTTGTCGGCGGCGCACTTGAGGATATGCGCGCCCACCGGGGTGGAGCCGGTAAAGGCGATCTTGGCGATGCGCTTGCTGGTGGCCAGCGCCTGGCCGGCCTCGGCACCGTAGCCGTTGACGATATTGACCACCCCCGGCGGCAGCAGGTCACCGATCACTTCCATCAGCTTGAGGATCGAGGCCGGGGTCTGCTCGGCGGGTTTCATCACCACGCAGTTGCCGGCGGCCAGCGCCGGGGCCAGCTTCCAGGTGGCCATCAGCAGCGGGAAGTTCCAGGGGATGATCTGCCCCACCACGCCCAGCGGCTCGTGGAAGTGGTAGGCCACGGTATTGGCGTCGATATCGGCGGCGGTGCCCTCCTGGGCGCGCAGGCAGCCGGCGAAGTAACGGAAGTGGTCGATGGCCAGCGGCAGGTCGGCGTTGAGGGTCTCGCGCACCGCCTTGCCGTTGTCCCAGGTCTCGGCCACGGCCAGGGCCTCGAGGTTCTGCTCGATGCGATCGGCGATCTTCAGCAGGAGATTGCTGCGCTCGGCAGCGGCGGTCTTGCCCCAGGCCGGGGCAGCCCGGTGGGCGGCGTCCAGGGCCAGCTCAATATCCTCGGCACCCGAGCGCGGGATCTCGCAGAACACCTGGCCATTGACCGGGCTGACGTTGTCGAAGTACTGGCCCTTCACCGGTGGCACGAACTCGCCGCCGATATAGTTGCCATAACGGGACTCGAAGCCGACCACCGCGCCGGGCTGACCGGGATTGGCGTAGATCATGGCGTATCTCCTGAAATTATCGTTGTCGAATCGGACACCTCCCAGTGTTGGCCAACGGCGACAGTCGGGGCATCATGCCATGGCAGGAGGAGGCCTCCTCCTTTGGGAGGAGGCGACTATCGACAACGAGGAGCGTCCATGCATAGGTTGCTGGTGGCCGACGACCATCCCCTGTTTCGCGAAGCGATTAGCGGCGTGATCGCCGCCGGCCTCGAGGCCAGCGAGGTCCTCGAGGCGGCCAGTCTCACCGAGGCACTGCGGCTGGCCGCGACCCATGAGGCCCTGGACCTGGTGCTACTCGACCTGGGACTGCCGGACGCCGACGGCCTGAGCGGCCTGGCCCGGCTGCGCGAGGCGGCGCCGGAGCTGGCGGTGGTGATCGTCTCCGCCGAACAGCAGCGGGCCACCGTGCTCGAGGCCCTGGAGCTGGGCGCCGTGGGCTATATCCCCAAGTCGACGCCCCGGGAGACGCTGATCGACGCCCTGCGCCAGGTGCTCGACGGCCAGGTCTATCTGCCGCCGACCATCATGCGCGCCCCGCCCGCCCCCGCCCCGTCGCCTGCTCCCCTCGGGGAGAGTCCCCTGACGGGGCTGACCGACAAGCAGCGCGAGGTGCTGGCGCATATGGTGCGGGGGGAGTCCAACAAGATGATCGCCTACCGCCTGGCCATCGCCGAGACCACCGTCAAGACCCATGTCTCGGCGATCCTGCGCAAGCTCAGGGTCAGCAGCCGGGTCCAAGCGATCCTGCTGGCCAGCGACTGGCAGCGGCGCGACTGACTCGGCGGCGCGGCTGACTCAGCGCCGCCGCAGGCCGAGCATGGCCATCTTGAGGCGCAGCGGCTTGACCGGCTTGAGCAGATAGCCGTAGCCCCGGGCCCGTGCCGCCGCCTTGAGCTCGGCATCGTGATAGGCGGTGATCAGGATCACCGGCAGCTCGGGCCACTCCCGGCGCAATCGCGCCGCCACCGCCAGGCCATCCGTCTCGCCCAGGTGATAATCGACGATCAACAGGTCCGCCCTCTCGCCGCGCTCCAGGTCGTCGACTCCGGTCGCGGTCACGGCGTCGCACCCCCAGCCTTCGAGCAGGGCCCGCATGCCAATGCAGATCTCCGGGTCGTTATCGATCACCCAGGCGGTCAGCCCCCTCAGCGGCGCCTCCGCCCCGACCTCCGGCGGCGGCGCCGGATAGGCCCGCCCATAGGGGATCCGGATCGAGAACCGGGAGCCCCGCCCGGGCCGCGAGACCAGCCCCAGGGGATGATCGAGCAGGCCGGCGATGCGCTCGACGATGGCCAGCCCCAGGCCCAGGCCGCGGTCGAGCCGGCCCCGCTCGGCGGGGCCGCGGCGAAACTCCTCGAAGATCGTCCGCTGCTGGTCCTCGGCGATGCCGCTGCCGCTGTCGACCACCCAGATCTCGAGCCCCTCGGCGCGACGCCGGCAGCCCAGCAACACCCGCCCCGACGTCGTATAGCGGATGGCATTGCCGAGCAGGTTGCGCACCACCCGGGCCAGCAGGGTCAGGTCGGAGTCGATGACCGCCCGGCTCGGCACATAGTGGAAGTCGAGCCCTTCGGCGGCGGCCAGCTGGCGATGCTCCTCGGCCAGCACATCGAGCAGCTCTCCGACCGCGAAGCTGCCGCGATCGGGCGTCAGCACCCCGGCATCCAGCCGCGAGATATCCACCAGGGTGCCCAGCAGCGTCTCCACGTCCTGCAGGGAACGCCCGATATGCCGCACCAGGCGCCGCGGCTCCTCGCCCAGGTCCTGGGACTCCAGGGCACTGCTGAACAGGCGTGCCGCATTGAGGGGCTGCAGCAGGTCGTGGCTGACCGCGGCCAGGAACTTGCTCTTGGAGAGGTTGGCCGCCTCGGCCTCCGCCTTGGCCTCGCGCAGCGCCTCCAGGGTGTGGCGCAGGGTCTCGGTGCGCTCGCGCACCTGTTCGGCCAGCACCACCGTATGCTCGAAGGCGGCATAGGGGGCGGTGCCCGGTTGGGCGCTGGACTCCACCCGCTCGATCAGGGCGGCACAGATGCGCCGCAGGCGGGCGTTCTCCTCGGCCAGCGCCGCCTGGCTCTGGCCCGGCTCAACCCCTGGCAGATCCAAGGGCGACGCCGGTGAAGGTCTGGTTGATATGTCGACCATGGTGCTGCTCCCCATAGGTATTGAAGCCGATCACCCGACGCTCCCGCAGCAGCCGGGAAGCCGCCTGCTGCTGTCCCAGGGCCTCGATCTCCAGGCGCCGCAGGAAGCAGTCGCAACCGATGATCAGGCTCGGCGGGCCCAAACGACTGGCCAGGGCATCCAGGGTGGTGGCCAGGTCCTCGAGGATCGGCGCCGGGGTCATGGCGGTCAGCACGATGCCAGTCTCCACCGCACAGTAGAAGCTCAGGCTGCCATCCGCATTGACTCGCTGAATGGAGCGCACGAAGTAATCCTCGCCGATGCGTACCGCCAGGGGATGGCGAGCGAAGACCCCGGCGTCCAGGGCCTCGGGGGCCAGTCCCACCAGCCGGGCATAGGCCTCGACGGCGGGGACGCCGTTGAGCTCCAACACCCGGCGTCGCTCCCGGTCGGCGCGGGTGACCACCAGCTTCTCGACCCGCGGGCGCAGGTGGTGGGTGCTGAAGACCTCGAAGGGCAGCCGGGTATTGACGGCCACCACCACCGCCGCCTCGCCATGGAAGCGCCCCTCGCAGAACACATGGGTATGGGCCAGGTGATTGTCGTCCCCCGCCGAGCCCCCGAAGCTGGGGATGCTGCCCAGGGCCGCGTCCAGGGTCGCCAGGACCTGCTCCTCGCGGCTGGAAAGGCCGTCCAGCAGGGTCATCACGAAGGTCTGCTCGGCGATGGGCGCCAGGGCGTGCCGCCGGCAGTCGGCCAGCAGGTCGTCGCAGAGGCGCTGGGCCTGGACCAGGTCGAAGGCCTCCAGGTCGGTGACCAGGCCCAGGGAGACCGCGAAGTGACGAGCATCGAAGCCGATGGCGACCACTCGTCCCCGGCCATAACCCTCGGTGGTGATCTCCCCGGCAGTGGTGCAGCCGGCGACGGGCACCTCGCCGAAGGCGGCGGTCAAGGCCTCGCCCAGCGCCGCCAGGGGATACTCGGCGCTGCAGAAGAACAGCACCAGGCCCAGGTGGGGATGGCGCAGCGCCGCCGCCAGCTCGGCGGCGGCGGTCTCGGGGTCTCGGGCCCGGCTATCGGCCTGGCACAAAGGCGGGGCGACGGTATCGCGCATGGCAGGGCATCCTTCTCGATCTGCGGCCAGTCTAGCAGCCCGAGAAACGCCGGGATAAGCCGCCACTTGCTAGGAATCAGGCCCTAAGCTGGTGCCAGAAGCGTGCCAGGCGCCCTCTGTTGGTGCGGCCGGGGCGGGCAGTGAGCCAGGGCGCCAGCCAGCGGGTCACCAAAGGGATGAACAGGAACACCATCACCGGAGTCAGCATCAGGGTGGTGGCCAACACCTTGAGCACCAGGGGCAGGCTCGCCAAGGCCTCGCCAAATAGCCATTGATGGCCCAGGGAGACCGGGAAGAAGGCCAGCCAGATGGCCACCGCCTGCTTCCAGCGCGGCGGAGTCTGGCCGCCGGCCTCGCGGAACCAGCTATCGAGGCCGGTGGCGCGGTGCGCGTGGGGCGCCAGGTAGAGGCCCTCGCCGCGTTCGAGCCAGGCGCGCCGGGAGGCGGAGTGCTCCCAGGCGTCGAGGGTCTCGGCATCGCTGAAGCGGAAGATGATCTGGTACTCGTCGTCGCCGGGGGGCGGCGCCAGCACACCGGAGCCCAGGTAACCACGGAAGTCGGCGGCGAGCTCGCGGCCCTCGTCGAGCCAGGCCATAAAGTCGGGGTAGCGGCCGCGGGCCACGCGGCGGGCCACCATCAGGGTGACGGGTGACATCGTGTATCTCCTCGATCCACACGGCGCCCCGGGTAGGGTCGCCTCGGCAGTCGGGGCCGGGTAAGGCCCCCTGCATGGGGGATGCAAAAAGTACACCATTTCTCGGCGCGTCTCTACCACCGCGCAGAGAGGGAATGGCTAAGGAGCGCTGGGGACACGCCCCTCGGCCATTCTCCAACGATAAGCCCTCCCAAAAAGAGATTCTGCTCAGACTTAGCGTAAAACCACGACATGGCAGATCTCCGGCTTGCTGTTGTGGGAACTCGGCTATGCCGAGTGATGGGTCAGACCCCCCAGGGCGCCTGGCGGCGCCAATCGCTCGGAAGAATCCGAGCTCCCACAGCAACCACGGTGGCGGTTTGGGGGGCAGCATAGAATCTTCCAGCATGGCATTCACGCCAGAGTGCGAAGAACCTAACAAAAAGGGCATGGCCATCATGGCCATGCCCTTGGCTTGCGCGCCGCGCGGGTCGCTCAGGCGGCCACCGCCACCGGGGCGGCGCCGCGCTTGATCATGGCATAGCCCAGGCCGGTGATCAGCGAGCCGATCACGATGGCGCCCAGGTAGAGCAGCGCCGGGGTGATGGCGTTGGGAATCAGCAGCACGAAGATGCCGCCGTGGGGAGCCATCAGCTTGGCGCCCACCAGCATGGAGAGGGCCCCGGTCACCGCGCCCCCCAGCATGCAGGCAGGAATCACCCGCAGCGGGTCCTTGGCGGCGAAGGGGATGGCGCCCTCGCTGATAAAGCAGAAGCCCAGCACGAAGGAGGCCTTGCCCGCCTCCCGCTCCGGCTCGGAGAACTTGTTACGGGCCACGAAGCTGGCGATGCCCATGCCGATGGCCGGTACCATGCCGGCGGCCATGATCGCCGCCATGGGACCATAGGTCTCGGAGGCCAGCAGGCCGACGCCGAAGGTGTAGGCGGCCTTGTTGACCGGACCGCCCAGGTCGAAACACATCATCGAGCCGAGCAGGATGCCCAGCAGCACGGCGTTGGTGGACCCCATGCCCTCGAGGAAGGTGGTCAGGGCGGAGAGCACGGCCGCCACCGGCTCGCCGACGATATAGATCATCGTCAGGCCGGTGACCAGGCTGGCCACCAGGGGGATGATCAGGATCGGCTTGAGGGACTCGACGCTCGGGGGCAGCTTGACGTGGCGCGCCACGGCCAGCGCCACATAGCCGGCCAGGAAGCCGGCGAGGATGCCGCCGATAAAGCCGGCGCCGATATTGGCCGCCAGCATGCCGCCGATCATGCCGGGGGCGATGCCGGGGCGGTCGGCGATGGAGTAGGCGATATAGCCGGCCAGCACCGGGATCATCAGCGCGAAGGCGGTGCCGCCGCCGATCTGCATCAGCGCCGCGGCCAGCGTCCCCTCCTCCTGGAAGGCCTCGATGCCGAACACGAAGGAAAGCGCGATCAGCAGGCCCCCGGCCACCACCATGGGCAGCATAAAGGAGACCCCGGTGAGCAGGTGCTTGTAGACGCCCTTCTCCTTGATGCCCTTCTTCGCCTCGCCCGTGCCCGAGGATGTGGCGCCGCCGGCGCTCTCCACCTCGGCGTGCTCCAGCGCCGCCATAATGGTGGCCTGGGCCTTCTTCAAGGCGTTACCGGTGGAGGTGCGGTAGACCCGCTTGCCGGCGAAGCGGGTGGGATCCACCTCGATATCGCAGGCCAGGATCACCACCTCGGCGGCGGCGATCTCCGCCTCGGTGAGCTGGTCCTGGGCGCCCACCGAGCCCTGGGTCTCGACGCGGATCTCGTGGCCCAGCGCCTTGCCCGCCTCACTCAGGGCCTCCGCCGCCATAAAGGTATGCGCCACCCCGGTGGGACAGGCGGTCACCGCCACGATGCGCGTGGCGCCGGCGGAAGCCGCCGGGGCCTCGGCGGCCGGGGCGGTGAAGTCGCTGGCGTCCCGCTCGGCCCGTGCCAGGAAGGCCGCGGGGTCGGCCAGGGCCTCGGCCAGCGGGGCCTGGAAGAGGCGCTTGCCGGCGAAGCGTGCCGGCTCCGGTACCCGCTCCGCGGCCACCACCACCAGATCGGCGGCGGCGATCTGCTCCTCCGTCAGGGGGGTGACGGGTTCGAGCTGGCTATGCATCTCCACCCGGGCCTGCCAGCCGAGCCGGCCGGCGGCCTGCTCCAGGCGGCGGGCGGCGAGGAAGGTGGTGGCCATGCCGCTGGGGCAGGCGGTCACGAGGACGACGTTCATGCGAGGGCTCCCCCCGCGTCCACGTCGTTGAGACGACGCACGCGGGTCTGTTGTTGGAGTTGATGGAGGTCAGGGGCCTGGGGATTCCCCACCCCGAGATGGCGGACCGCCTCGGCGGAGAGGGCCGTGGCCAGGCGTAGGGTGCGCTCGGCGGGCCAGTCGGCCAGCACCCCATGCAGCATGGCGGCGACCAGGGTGTCGCCGGCGCCCACGGTGCTGGCCACGTCCACGGCGGGGGGGAGCGCCTGCCAGGCGCCGCGCCGGCCCACCCAGAGCACGCCCTCGGCGCCGGCAGAGATCACCGCCTCGTCGACGCCGGCGGCGTGCAGGCGCAGGCCGGCACGCCGCCGGGCCGCCGGCGAGTCGAGGGACTCGCCGGCCCAGGCGGCCAGTTCCTCCTCGTTGGGCTTGACCGCGGCGGGGCCGGCGGCGATGGCAGCATCGAGCGCCTCACCGCTGGTGTCCACCCAGAGCGGCAGGCCATGAGTCTTGAGGCGGGTGATCAGCCCGGCCAGGTCCGCCGGGGCCAGGCCCGGTGGCAGGCTGCCGGCGATCACCAGGGCGTCGGGGCGCCGCGCGGGATCGCTCAGGCGCGCCGCCAGCTCCGCTTCCAGGTCCGCCAGGTCGCCGGCGGTGAGGGAAAGTCCCGGGCCATTGATATCGGTGACCCGGCCATCCGCCTCGGCCAGCTTGGCGTTGATGCGGGTCTCGCCGGGACGACGCAAGCAGGCGTCCTCCACCCCCAGGGCCTGGAAGGCGCGCAGAAAGGGGCCGTCGTTGTCGGCGCCGAGGAAGCCCGCCACGGCGACCTCATGGCCGAGGCCCACCAGCACCCGGGCGACGTTGACGCCCTTGCCGGCGGCCTCGAGATGGGTCTCTCGGGTGCGGTTGACCTCGCCGGGGACTAGGCGCTCGAGGCGCAGCGACAGGTCCAGGGCGGGATTCAGGGTCAGGGTCAGGATCTTGGCCATCTCAGCGCGCCTCCAGGGCGTCGCGCACCGCCTCGGCGGTGGCCTGGGCTAGGGCCAGCTCGGCCCGGGCGCGGGCCTCGTCGAGATCGAACTCGCGCAGCCGCGCCTTGACCAGCGGTACCTGGCGGGCGCTCACCGAGAGCTCGTCGACGCCCAGGCCCACCAGCACCGGCACGGCGGCGGCATCCGAGGCCAGCTCGCCGCACACCCCGACCCACTTGCCTTGAGCATGGGCGGCGCTCACGGTCATCTCGATCAGCCGCAGCACCGCCGGGTGCAGGCCGTCGGCCTGGGCGGAGAGCTCCGGATGGCCACGGTCGATGGCCAGGGTGTACTGGGTCAGGTCGTTGGTGCCCACCGAGAAGAAGTCCACCTCGGCGGCCAGGCTCGGCGCCAGCAGCGCCGCCGAGGGCACCTCGATCATCACCCCCAACTGGACGTCGGTGGCCCGCTCGGCCTCGGGCAGCGCCTCCAGCAGGCGATCGAAGAGGGCACGCACGGTGCGGAACTCGGCGACGTCCTTGACCATCGGCAGCATGATACGCAGCGGTCGGCCGACACCGGCCATCAGCAGCGCCCGGAGCTGGGTCTCCAGCACCTCGGGACGAGTCAGCGCCAGGCGGATGCCGCGCAGGCCCAGGAAGGGGTTGTCCTCCTGGGGCACCGGCCAGTAGGCCAGCGGCTTGTCGCCACCCACGTCCAGGGTGCGGGCCACCAGGGGGCGACCATCGAGGGCGTCCAGGGCCTCCCGGTACTCGGCGATCTGGGCCTCCAGGTCCGGCGCCTGGGCATGGGCCATGAAGATGAATTCGGTGCGCAGCAGGCCCACCCCCTCGGCGCCACGCTCCACGGCATCGGCGGCATGGGCGGTGTTGCCCAGGTTGGCGGCCACCTCGACCCGGTGACCGTCGGCGGTGGCGGCGGGCTCGAAGCGGGCCGCCCAGGCCGCCTTCTCGCGGGCCTGGGCCTCCTTGAGGCGCAGCTCGGCGCGATCGCGGCGCTCCTGGGAGGGACGCGGGATCACCTGGCCCCGCTCGCCGTCGAGGATCAGCTCGTCGCCATTCTCCAGGGTCAGCACCCGCTCCCCGGCCCCCACCACGGCGGGGATGCCCAGCGCCCGGGCGAGGATGGCGCTATGGGCGGTGGCGCCGCCGCGGGCGGTCAGCAGGCCACGCACCCGGGCGGTATCCAGGCGCGCCACGTCGGAGGGGCCCAGGTCGTCGGCCACCAGGATATAGGGGTGTGCCGGCGGCTCGGGCAGTGCCACCTCACAGAGGATGCCCAATACCCGGCGCCCCACGTCACGCAGATCGGCGGCACGCTCGGCCAGCAGGCGGTCGGCCAGGGCCTCCTGGGCCCGGGCGGCGGTCTCGATCGCTTCCCACCAGGCGGCCTCGGCGGAGGCGCCGTCGCGGATGCCCTCCAGGGCGGCCTGATAGAGCTCCGGGTCCTCCAACATCTCCTCGTGCATGGAGAGGATCTCCGCCACCTCGCCACCCCGGGCCTGGGTCACCAGGGCCTCGAGCTGCTCGGCGCCCTCGCGGATCGCCGCCCCCAGGCGCCGCTCCTGCTCGGCGGCGTCCGCGGCCCGGGCCGGGTAGTCGAAGCGCGGGGTGCGCATCACGAACAGCGGCGCGATGGCTAGCCCTGGGGAGGCGGCTACCGCCGGATGGGGACGATCCGCCGCCAGCGGCTCCAGGACCGGGGCCGGCGCTTCGGCGGCGATGGCATCGCGACCCTCGTCGAAGGGGGTGACCCGCTCGCCGAGGCCGTCACGCACCGCCCGGTCGATGGCGACCAGGGCCTCCCCGGCCCCCTCGCCCTCGGCGAAGAAGACCAGCCGCTGGCCGCGGCGGGCCCCCAGGCCGATCACCTTGGTGAGGCTGGTGGCGGCCACCGCCTCGCCGCCCTCGGCCAGGCGCACCTTGATCGTCAGGCCCTGGGCCCGGGCCACCTGGATCAGCTGCTTGGCGGGGCGCGCGTGCAGGCCGTGGGCATTGAGGACCCGCACGGTCAGGGTCTCGGCCCCGGCGCCCTCGCCGGCCAGACGCGCCAGCACGGTCTGGAGCGAGGCGCCGACGAGCTCGCCGCCCTGCCCCGTTTCCAGCAGGGCATGGAGCCGCTCCAGCAGGCCGCGGTGGGCATCGCCCTGGGCGGCCAGGCAGAAGACCCCGTTGACGGCGCCGGCCTCGGCGGGGGTGGCCAGGGCCAGGGCCGGGGTGGCGACCTCGCGATGGCTATGGGCCAGCCACAGCCCCTGGCCCAGAGACAGCGGCGGCTGCTCGGCGATGGCCGCGACGAAGCCCGGGGCCACGCAGCCGGCCTGGCGCAGCCTAGCCGCGGCGGCCAGCGCCAGCTCCTCGGCGGAGTGGGCCGGGAAGCCCAGGCACAGGGTCTCGGCATCCAGGCGCGCCTCCACCACCGTCTTGGAGAGCAAGGCGGCCACCTGAGCCGGGGAGTCCGCGGCGGCCAGGCGTTCGCCGACGCCGTCGCGGTCCAGCACATGGGTCAGCTGACGCAGGATATCCAGGTGCTCGTCACTCTGGGCGGCGATGGTCACCAGCACATGCACCCGCTGGCCGTCGTGCCAGTCGAGGCCGCGGGGAAACTGCAGCACCCGCACGCCGGTCTGCTTGACGTGGCGGCGGCTCTCGGGGGTGCCGTGGGGAATGGCGATGGCATTGCCCAGGTAGGTGGAAGACTGCGCCTCCCGGGCGTGCAGGCCCTGGCGATAGTCGGCCTCGACCAGGCCCGCCGCCTGCAGCGCCTCGGCGGCATGGTCGAGGGCCGCCTGCCAGTCGCTGGCCTCGCAGCCCAGCAGGATGTCCTCCTGGCGTAACGTGAGCATAGGGTGCCTCCTGTGGTGGGCGCGCCTACCGCCCTGAGTCGAGTCTAGCCGGCCCAGCCGGTGGCCAGGCTCGTGACAAATCGAGTGAGTTAGCTTAGATGAATCGTGTCACCTATGGTTTGATATAAGGCTGGATCGTGTCACCTTAATAATCAAGCGGCTTGTTATTCGACTTTCGCAGGGGGCGGGTCGCCTCGCCATGACGTAGAATCGTGTCAGCCGCAAGGAGAGCCCCATGACACTCGCCGAAATCGCCCGTCTGGCGGGGGTATCCCGTACCACCGCCAGCTATGTCATCAATGGCCAGGCCCGGGCGCGACGCATCAGCCAGGAGACCGTGGACAAGGTCATGGCGGTGGTGGAGAAGCACCACTACCGCATCGACGCCCAGGCCGCGGCCCTGCGCCGTGGTGCCAGCCATACCCTGGGGCTGATCATCCCCGACCTGGAGAACGCCAGCTATGCGCGCCTGGCCAAGCGCCTGGAGCGGGGCGCCCGGGCCCAGGGCTATCAGCTGCTGATCGCAGGCTCCGACGACGACCCGGACAGCGAGCGGGAACTGGCCCGGGCGCTGCGCGCCCAGCGCTGCGAGGCGCTGATCACCGCCAGCTGCCTGCCCGAGGAGGACCCCCTCTATGCCGAGCTGATGGCCGCCGGCCTGCCGGTGATCGCCGTCGACCGGGCCCTAGACCCGTCACGCTTCGTCAGCGTGGTCAGCAATAACCGCGAGGCCGCGCGTCAGTTGAGCGCCTCGGTACTGGGCCCCAGGGTCGAGCGGGTGGTGTGGTTCGATGCGGTGGCCGAGCTCTCCATCACCCGGGCGCGCCGCGCCGGCTTCCGTGCGGCGGTGGCCGAGGGGGACTATCGTAGCGAGATCGCCTGCGCCTCCCGCTATGACCGGGATCAGGGCGCGGCGCTGATGCGCGAACTGCTGGCCGGCCCGGGGCTGCCGGACGCCCTGATCACCGCCTCCTTCACCCTGCTGGACGGGGTCCTGGACGCGCTGCTGGAGGAGGGGGGCCTGCCCCCCTCGCTGCGCCTGGCCACCTTCGGCGACGATCGCCTACTGGACTTCCTGCCGCTGCCGGTCAATGCACTGCCCCAGGATCACGACCGCATCGCCGAGATGACCCTGTCCCGGGCCCTGGACGCGGCCCGCGGCCACTATGCCCCCGGGCAGGTGCTGGTGGAGCGCCGCCTGCATCGTCGCCTGCCCCTGGCCGCCTCCGACCGCCTGATATAAGATATTCAACACTTGTTTTTCTAATCTCCCCAACTATCGGGAAACTTTGCCTCGGATAACGAGAAGTCGCTATCCGAGGCCGAGTCGTCGGTGAAAAAATGCAACCAACCCTCGAGCAACGTACTCTCAAGCTCTCCATCGTCATGACCCTCTCGGTGGCCAGCCTGGGAGTGCTCTTCGGGCTGCTCTCCGGCTCGCAATCGATCCTCTTCGACGGCGTCTTTTCGACCATCGATGCCGGCATGTCGCTGCTCTCGCTATGGGTATCGCGACTGCTGATGCGCGAATCCAGCCCGCGCTTCCAGCACGGCTACTGGCACCTGGAGCCGCTGGTGGCGGCCCTCAACGGTGCCATCCTCACCCTGCTGTGCTTCTACGCCTTCCTCAATGCCCTGCGCGGCCTGATGGAGGGGGGCCGGGTGCTGGCCTTCGACCTGGCCATCGTCTATGCGCTGGTGGTGGCCGTGGTCTGCTTCGCCATGGCCGCCTACCAGCGCCGGGTCAATCGCCGGGTGGGCTCGGAGTTCCTGCGCATCGACGCCCAGGGCTGGCTGATGGCCGGGCTGATCACCGCCGCCCTACTGCTGGCCTTCGTGATCGCCCTGCTACTGGAGGGAAGTGCCGCCGCGTCCTGGATCCCCTATATCGACTCCCTGCTGCTGGCGTGCCTGACCCTGGCCTTCCTGCCGGTGCCCATCGGCATCGTGCGCCGCGCCATGAAGGAAGTGCTGATGGTGGCGCCCAGCGCCCTGGATCGGGAGGTGCGAGGCGTGATGGAAGAGGTGATGCGCCGCGATGGCCTGCTCGCCTACCATAGCCATGTGGCCAAGACCGGGCGCGTCTCGGTGATCGAGATCCATATCGTCACCCGCCCCAACTTCGCCGCCGAGGCCGGGGTGGCGGCGCTAGACGAGATTCGCCGGGAAATCGACGCCGGCCTGAGCATTCCCGCTGAGAAGCGCTGGTTTACCCTGGCCTTTACCGCCGATCCACGCTGGGCCTAAGCGGCCACTCAGCTCCCCCGCCCCTGGGCCACCGGCCCAGGCCGCGACACCTTCACCGCCGAGACCAGCCTAGTCAGGTCAGGCATCCGCTTCCGGCAGCGCCTCCAGCCATGCCTCTGGAGTGCCGCCTTCACCGCCGAGACCAGCCTAGTCAGGTCAGGCATCCGCTTCCGGCAGCGCCTCCAGCCATGCCTGAAGGGCCGCCTGCAACGGGGCCCGCGCCGCCTCCAGGGCGGTCATGGCCTCCCCCATGGCCGCCTCGTTGGCGTCCCGGGCCTCGCGCTCCAGCTCGCCGGCCAGCCAGGCCAGTCGACAGGCCCCGACGCTGGCCGACTCGCCCTTGAGCAGGTGCGCCAGCTGCATGGTCTCGCGGGCTTCCCCGGCCCTGACTCGGCGCGCCAGGGTGGCCAGGCGGTCGGGGAGCTGACGGCCATAGAGGCTGACCAGGGAGCGCACCCCGGGAGTGCCGAGACTCTCGCGTAGCTCCTCCAGGGTGGCGGCCTCCAGGTCCTGGGTCGGCGGCGCCGCGGCGAGGGCCGGCGTCGGCGCCTCGGCGCCCCCCAGGTGATGGGAAAGCAGGGCCACCAGCTCGTTGCGATAGAAGGGCTTGGTCAGGTAGTCGCTCATGCCGGCGGCCAGGCAGCGCTGGCGTTCGTCATCCATCCCCCCGGCGGTCATGGCGACGATCGGCACCTCGGCCAGCCAGCCGCCCCGAGCACGCAGTCGGCGCGTGGCCTCCAGCCCATCCATGTCGGGCATCTGGAGATCCATAAAGATCAGCGCGAAGTCCTGCTCCTCGACCCGGCTCAGCGCCTCATGGCCGCCTTCTGCCAGCACCACGCGGCAGCCCAGGGACTCCAGCATGGCCCGCGCCACCTGCTGATTGACCGGGTTGTCCTCCACCACCAGCAGGTTGGCCTCATAGCGTGGCTCGCTCCTTGTGCCCTCGCTGGTGTCCGGCACTGGCGTGGCCGGCAGCGCGGACACCGCCGCCAGGGGGACCTCGATCCAGAAGCGGCTGCCCTCCCCCGGACGGCTCGCGAAGCCGATCTCGCCGCCCATCGCCTCCGCCAGGCGACGGCTGATCGCCAGCCCCAGGCCGGTACCACCGAAACGCCGGGCGGTGGAGGGGTCGCCCTGCCGGAAGGGTTCGAAGAGGCGGGACTGGGCGGCCTCGGGGATGCCGCAACCGGTATCGATCACCTCCAATCGCAGCCGCGAGCCGTCCCGCCACTGCCCCTTCAGCCGCACCTCGCCGCGCTCGGTGAACTTGATGGCGTTGGAGAGCAAGTTGAGCAGGACCTGACGCAGGCGACCGGGGTCCCCCAGCAGGCGACGCGGCAACTCGGGCGCCAGGTCACAGCCCAGGGCCAGGCCCCGGGAGCGGGCCCGAGGGGCGAAGAGGGTCAGGGCATTCTGGATCACCTCCCGCGGGTCGAAGGGCACTCGCTCCAACTCCAAGCGCCCCGCTTCGATCTTGGAGAAGTCGAGGATGTCATTGATCAGGTTGAGCAGCAGCCCCGCACTGTCGTGAATGGTGGTGGCGTAGCGATGCGCCGCGGCGTCCAGGGGGCGTCCCAGCAGCAGGTCGCTCATGCCGATCACCCCGTTGAGGGGGGTGCGGATCTCGTGACTGACGGTGGCCAGGAACTCCGACTTGGCCTGGCTGGCGGCCCGGGCCTGGCTGGCGGAGACTTCCAGCTCCCGGCTGAGCCGCTCCAGGGAGTCCCGGGCCCGGGCATGGGCGCGGGCCTCGCGAAACAGGAAGAGCGCCACCAGGCCCCCGGCCAGGCTAAGCAGCAGGATCATCGCCAGCAGCAGGCTGTAGAGCCCCTGGAGATTACGCCGCTCCTGGTGGGCGTTATCCGCCAGATAGCCGTTGATGATCACCACTAGCCGCTCGGTATTGTGGCCCAGGGCGACCAGTTGCTCATCGAGACGCTGGCGCAGGCCATCATCGAGTGCGGCGGCGGCGTAGAAGCGCTGATCCAGGGCCTCGATCTGGGTCTCCAGGGTCGGCAACATCTGGCGGGCGGCGGGGATCGACTCCAGCAGCGCCCCCAGTTCGCCGCGGCGCAGCACGTTGAGGCGACTGTAGAGCAGCTCCAGGCGCAGGCGCAGGGTCTCCATGTCGGCATCCTGGGCCAGCTCGTTGCGTAACTGCACCGTCTCTCGATCGAGCTTGTAGGCGGCCCAGGTGGTATCGACGCCCACGCTCTGGGCCAGGCTCTCCTGGCGCCACAACACCAAGCCGGTGACGATCACCGCCGCCGAGAAGAAGGCCAGGGTGGCGAAGACCCCCAGCTTGAAGCGAACCGGATAGCGCAGCATCGGTGGAGGCCTCCCTGCCTGGCGGACTAGCGCACCGTCACCTGGTGAACCTGCCACACCGAACGAAAACGGATCGTCTCGTTGCGCAGCTCGGGATGCTGGTCGAAGGGGTAGAGCACGAAGAGCGGCCCATAGTCGCGAATGCGCATCGGGTCGCCGTCCCGCTCCATGGCCAGGATGACATCATGACGCCGGAAGTCACTGACGGGAATTTCGGCCATGAAGTTATTGAGGGCGGTGACCTCGAGGCTATCGCCGCGGGCCCCCACGGCCTCCAGCAGGGCTCGAGCCAGGGGGCCACGATAGCGGCTGACCCCATCGGTCCAGGGCGTCGTGGTCTCGATGCTACGCCAGGGCAGGGCCTCGAGCATGCGCCGATCGAAGTGGGCTTCGTTGCCCCGATTGGTATGAGTAATGTCCCCCGAGACGATCAGCAGCACCGGCCCCTCGGGATCACGCAGCTCATGGGCCGCGGCCAGGGTGGGCAAGAACAGGCAGGCGCACAACAGCGAACGCCAGGCAATGGCAAGCTTTCTCATGGACTCATGTTTCGCTAGGGCGCCGCTCCCTGTCCCAGGGAGGACCACCGGTTGAGACGGCACTCGGACTCCCTATGCCGTCGGGCCAGGCTATCAGGTCTCGCGCCACGCAGCAGTTCTCCCTTGGGCGATGCCCATCGGACCGAGCAACCATATTAACGCAGTCTCATATATCACCGACACCCTGCCGGGGCCATTATGAAAAAAGGGGGCCGAGGCCCCCCGCTCCCCTTCCACGCGCTAGCCCTATTCGGCCTGCCCGGGGTGCTCGATGCGCACCAGGTCCTCGTAGGCGTGCCAGCTAGCATGCCCCAGTACCGGCAGGATCAGCGCCAGGCCGATATAGAAGGTCATCACCCCTACCAGCACGCAACCGGTGAGCATGACCGCCCACAGCAGCATGGGCCGGAAATTGCGTGCCACCGACCGGATACTGGCCTCGATGCCCTCCATAAAGGTGAGGTCCTGATCCATCAGGGTGGGAATCGCCACCACGCTGATGGTAAAGGCCCCAAAGGCCAGGACGGCGCCGATGGCAGTACCCACGGCGAGCATGCCGAGCCCCTCGGGGGTGGTCAGCAGCGCCGAATAGAGGGCACCAGGGCTGGGCACCTCAAAACCGAAGAAGAGCGCGAAAAGCAGGGTGGCCAGGCGGATCCAGGCGAGGAAGAAGATCATCATCATCACGCCCATCATCGCCAGCTGGCCGGTATGAGCGGTCCAGGCGCCGAAGGCATCGCCGAGGGTCGGCGCTCGACCCGCCTCCAGGGCGCGGCTGATGCCGTAGGAGCCCACCGCCACCAGGGGCCCGAGGAACATGAAGCCCGCCACCAGCGGCAACAGCCAGTGCCAATAGCCCAGGGTAAAGGCCCCCGCGGTCACGGCGATGCTCAGGCCGACCCAGAACAGGCCATAGGCCAGGCTGACCGCCGTGGCCTGGCGAAAATCCTGGAAGCCGGCGGCCAACCAGGCCTTGGGCCGGTCCATGCCCACCGGACTGATGGAGATCTTTACCACGGCATCGGTGGGTTTTTGATTCTTGGATGCTGCTGCATTCATGGAACAACCCCTTATCCCGCGAACGGAAAACAGAGCCTGGGTCAGGCGCCGCGACACCCAGGTCGTGGAGGAGACAAGGCTGGATGCCTCTACATTGCTAACTGTAGTCAAGGGCCTCGGGGCGTGCTTCGCCCATCTTCAACGGCCGGTGCGCGGAGCCTTCCCGAGCCCACAGCGCCTCGAGGCGCGGCAGCTCCGCGGGGCGATCCAGATCCCAGACCGTCGCCGGCTCGCTCCAGCGCCAGCCGAGGCCGGTCAGCGCCTGACGGGTGGCGACCATCACCGCGTCACCGCCCCAGGGCATATCGGCGAACAGGGCCGCATCGCGTCGCCACAGGCCGATCAGCCCATAGCCACCATCCTCGGCGGGCAGGAAGACGGCGTCCCGCTCGGCCAGGGCCGTCCAGCAACGCATCACCAACTCCGGCGTCACGGCGGGACAGTCGCTGCCCAGCAGTAGCCGTGGAGCGGGACAGGCGGGCTCGGCGAAGGCCGCCGCCATGCGCCTCCCCAGGTCTCCCTCCGGCTGGGGCGCTAGCTCGATATCGAAGGCTCGCCGACACTCGGCGAAGAAGGGGTGGTGGTGATCCAGCGCCGTCCACAGGCGTACCGGGCCGAGGCCCAGGCGCCGCGAGGCCTCGCTGGTCGTCGCCAGGGCCCGCCAGACCAGGCGGCGATGCAGGGACGCCGCCCCCGCGGCGCCCAGGGCCGGGATCAAGCGGGTCTTGGCCTGACCCGGGAGGGGCGCCTTGGCGAACAGCTGGATCATGTCAGGGCCCCGCCGCAGCTGCTGCCCTGGCCGGCGGTACAGCCATAGCAGTGGTCGGCGATACGGATAGGAGCCCCCTCCAGGTCATGCTCCAGCAGCTCGCGCAGGTGTACCTGCCGCGGGCTATCGCCCAGGGGCATGCGCAGTTGCTGGTTGAAATCGCAATCGTGCACCCGGCCCTGGTAGTCCACCGACAGGGTCGAGCGGCACATCAGCCCTTCCCGGGTAGCGGCGTTGTAACTGGCCTTGAGTAGCGCCAGGTAGTCATCGAACTGCCCCCTGGAGATCAGGGTGCTGCCGAAGCGCTGGATGGGCATATTGGCCAGGGTGAAGAGCCGGTTGAAGCGAATACCGAAGTGCTCCCACAGTTCGCGGTGGTAGGCCGCCTCCAGCGGCGCCTGGGGCGGCGGCAGGCTGGGCCCCTGGGGGTTGTAGACCAGATTCAGCACCAGGTCGCCGTCCGGGGCACCATAGCCCAGGGCATTGAGCCGCCGGAGCCCCGCGATGCTGGCCTCGAAGACGCCATCGCCGCGCTGGGCATCGACGTTGCCAGCACTGTAGCAAGGTAGCGAGGCCACCACCTCGACCGCCTGCGCGGCCAGGAAGTCGGCCAGGCTCTCCTGCCCCGGCTCCTCGAGGATGGTCAGGTTGCAGCGATCGATCACCGTGACGCCGAGGGCCCGAGCCTCGCGCACCAGGCGACGAAAATACGGATTGAGCTCCGGCGCCCCGCCGGTCAGGTCCAGGGTGGCGATGCCCTGGCGACGGATGAACTCCAGCATCAATGCCATGGTCGGCCACGCCATCGCCTCCTGGCGTCGGGGGCTCGCCGCCACATGGCAGTGCAGACAGGACTGGTTGCAGCGGTAGGTGAGGTTGGCCTGCAGGGTCGTGAGGCGCGCGCGCCTCAGCGGCGGGAAATCGGTGGCGATCAGGCGTGGCAGGGTCGCATGCATGGCGGCTCCTCGGTGATAGCGGCGGGGCTCTCCTTGAGTCGTGGCCGGACCTTCGACCTTACAGGAGGTACGCGGTTTCTATGCCAACGGATGCCAACGGATACCAACGACGACGCCCACCGCAGGGGTGGGCGTCGTCGAACCCCGCGGCGGCGCCTCAGCGCACGATCATCACCGAGATCTTGCTGTGATGCACCACATGCTCCGCGTTGGGGCCCAGCACATAGTCGACGAACTTGCGCTTGTTATGGGAGGCCATCACGATCAGGTCCACCTCGAGCTTCTTGGCGGCCTTGATGATCGCCTCCCAGGGCGAGCCCTCGACGATGGTCCGGTGCACCTCGATATCCTCGGGCACCCGATCCTTGATGAACTGCTTCTGGGCCTCGCCCAGGGAGTGGTGGGCCTTCTCGGTGAAGTCCTCGGGAAAGTAGGCCCCCACCATCGGCATGCGGAAGTCGGGCATCACCGTCACCACATGCAGGGAGGCGCCGAAGCTGCGACACAGGGTCACCGCCGTGGGCAGGGCCTTCTTCCAGGAGGCCTCCTCGTTGAGGTCCACCGGCAGCAGGATCTTCTTGTACATGGGTCATTCCCCCTTAGCTGGCCGCCGGGGCGGCCGTGGCGTCGCGGCGGCGACGCTGCATGACGACGATCAGGCCGAACACCAGGAAGGCCGGAATCCACATCAGCTCCTTGGGCCAGCGATCCACCGGCGCCATCACCGAGAGGATCTGCTGGTCGAAGAAGAGTGCCTCGAAGCCGATCTGTTCCGCCTGGCTGCCGAAGGCCACGTTGTCCACGAAGGTACTCCCGTCCTCCTCGCTGCGCAGGCTCAGGCCCAGGGCCTCCATGCGCGCGGTACCGTTCTCGCCATCCGGCACCGGCACCAGCAGGTAGCGAGTTAACTGGTCACCGAACTCATCCTCGTCGAGGATCTCCACCCGCAGGTTGCTGCCCTCGTCCACCATGCCCAACGCCTGGGCGAACTCTGCCGGCGGCACCGACTGGTAGGGATCATGGATACGATCCATCCAGAAGCCGGGACGGAACAGGGTAAAGGCGATCAACAGCAGCAGCAGCGACTCGTACCAGCGGTTGCGGGCGACCATAAAGCCCTGGGACCCGGCGGCGAAGATCAGCATGGCGATGGTCGCCACCACGAAGATCAGCAGGCCCTGCCAGAGCCCCACCTCGATCAGCAGCAGGTCGGTATTGAAGATGAACAGGAAGGGCAGCGCCGCGGTGCGCAGGCTGTAGTAGAAGGCCTGGAAGCCGGTGCGAATGGGATCGCCCCCGGAGACCGCCGCGGCGGCGAAGGAGGCCAGCCCCACCGGCGGCGTCACGTCCGCCATGATGCCGAAGTAGAAGACGAAGAGGTGCACGGCGATCAGCGGCACGATCAGGCCGTTCTGCTGCCCCAGCAGCACGATCACCGGGGCCATCAGCGACGACACCACGATATAGTTGGCGGTGGTGGGCAGCCCCATGCCGAGGATCAGGCTGAGCACCGCGGTGAGCAGCAGGATCAGCATCAGGTTGCCCATGGAGAGCACCTCCACCACGTCCGCCAGCACCAGGCCGACGCCGGTCTGGGAGACGGCGCCGACGATGATGCCGGCGGTGGCGGTGGCGATACCGATGCCGATCATGTTGCGGGCCCCGGTGACCAGGCCATCCCAGAGATCGAGGAAGCCCTCCTTGATGTCCTCGGCCAGGCGACTGCGCCCGCGGAAGAGCGCGGTGATCGGGCGCTGGGTGATCATGATGGCGATCATGAAGACCGTGGCCCAGAAGGCCGAGAGCCCGGGCGACAGGCGCTCCACCATCAGACACCAGACCAGCACGATCACCGGCAGGATAAAGTGCAGCCCGACCATCACCGTGGGCCGCGTCTGCGGCAGCTTGATCACCTCGGAATTGGGGTCGTCCAGCTCCAACTCCGGATAGTTGGCGCCGACCTTGAGCAGTGCCACGTAGACCACCGCCAGCACCACCGCCACCACCCAGGGGGTGGCGGCGCCGAGCAGCGGCTTGAGCCAGCCCAGGCCGTAGTAGACGCCGAAGGAGAGCGCCATCAGCGCCAGCAGGCCGGTGAGGAAGCCGATCATCTTGTTGAGGAAGGGGCGCGCCGGGTTGCTGGAGGGCAGCCCCGACATGCCGGCCTTGAGGGCCTCCAGGTGGACGATATAGATCAGGGCGATATAGGAGATCAGCGCCGGCAGGAAGGCGTGCTTGATCACCTCCACATAGGAGATGCCCACATACTCCACCATCAGGAAGGCCGCGGCCCCCATCACCGGCGGCATGATCTGGCCATTCACCGAGGAGGAGACCTCCACCGCCCCGGCCTTGTTGGCGGAGAAGCCGACCCGCTTCATCATCGGGATGGTGAAGGTGCCGGTGGTCACGGTATTAGCGATGGAGGAGCCGGAGATCAGCCCGGTCATGCCCGAGGCCACCACCGCCGCCTTGGCGGGGCCGCCGCGGTAGTGGCCCAGCAGCGAGAAGGCCACCTTGATGAAGTAGTTACCGGCCCCGGCCTTGTCGAGCAGGGCACCGAACAGCACGAAGAGGAAGACGAAGCTGGTGGAGACCCCCAAAGCGATGCCGAAGACCCCCTGGGTCGTCAGCCACTGGTGATTGATCAGGCCATCGACACTGACCCCGCGGTGGGCGAGGATGCCGGGCATATGGGGGCCGAACAGCGAATAGACGATGAATACCAGGGCCACGATCATCAGCGGTGGCCCCAGGGCCCGACGGGTCGCCTCCAGCAGCAGCAGAATGCCGACCACGCCTACTACCACGTCCTGGGTGATGGGCGCCCCGGGGCGCTCGGCCAGGTCGGCATAGAAGAGGAACATATAGGCGCCGCAGAAGGCGGCCACCCCGGCAAACAGCCAGTCCTGCAGGGGAATCCGCTCGCGGGGCGAGCGCTTCAGCGCCGGGTAGGCCATAAAGGCCAGGAAGAGCGCAAAGGCCAGGTGGATGGAGCGTGCCTCGGTGGCATTGAAGACCCCGACGCCGGCCAGGTAGGGCAGCGGCGAGGCAATCCACAGCTGGAACAGCGACCAGACGGCGGCGATGCTCACCAGCAGCTTGCCGGGCACCCCCAGCGGCTTGCGCGCCCCGGAGTCGCTGGAGGCGACCATCTCCTCCAGATCGACCTCCGAGCCCTGAGGTCTCTGCGTATCGTTAGTCATAAGCGATTCCTGCCTGTTTGATCGAGCCACCGAGTCAAGAATTTGGCCATGGTATCGAGTCGTTCCCTGAAAATGCGGAGCCGAAAACCAGGATGCGCGACTCCGGGGGGGAGTCGCGCATCCAAGGAGCGGAAGGGCGAACCCTCCTCCGTTACCGTTGCTGGATCACTCGATCCAGCCGCGCTCGCGGTAGTAGCGCTCGGCGCCTTCATGCAGCGGCGCGGTGAGGCCTTCGGAGATCATGCTGGCCTCATCGAGGTTCTCGAAGGCCGGGTGCAGACGGGTGAAGCGATCGAAGTTCTCGAACACCGCCTTGACGGTCTCATAGACGATATCCGCGTCGACATCTTCATGCGTGACGAAGGTGGCGGCGACGCCGAAGGTCTCCACGTCCTCATCGTTGCCGCGATACATGCCCCCGGGAATCACCGCTCGGGTGTAGTAGGGGAACTCCTCGATCAGGCCATCGATCTCGGGACCGGTCACCGGCACCAGGCGAGCGTCCACGGTGGTGGTAGCCTCCTGGATGGAGCCATTCGGATGGCCCACCACATAGACCATGGCATCGATATTGTTGTCGGACAGCGCCGCGGCCTGCTCGGCGGCGTCCAGCTCGGAGGCCAGGGAGAAGACATCGGTATCCCAGCCCATGGCGTCCATCACCACGTTCATGGTGTTGCGCTGGCCGGAGCCCGGGTTACCGATATTGACCCGATGGCCGGGGAAGTCGGAGATATGCTCGATGCCGGAGTCGGCCCGGGCCACCACGGTGAGGGGCTCGCCGTGCATGGTGAAGACGGCACGCATCCCTTCCCAGGCACCGTCATCCTCGAAATTGGCCTCGCCATGGTAGGCACGATACTGGACGTCGGACTGCACCACGCCCATATCCAGCTCGCCGCTCTTCATGCCGTTGACGTTGGCCACGGAGCCACCGGTGGAGGGGGCATTACAGCGGATATTGTGCTCGTCGCTACCGCGATTGACCATCCGGCAGACCGACTGCCCGACCACATAATAGACCCCGGTCTGGCCCCCGGTGCCGATGGTGATAAAGCGATCCTGAGCCACCGCCGGTGCGGAAAAGGCGGCCGCGCCCAGCAACATTCCGGAAACGGCGGCGGCGGAGAAGACATGACGTTTCATCTAGACACCTCTTGGCATGGTTGGTCCCCTGGGGCGTGCCCGAGCACTGGTGCCCGAGCCTCGCACTCGCTTCGGGGTTCAGCATGAAGATAGTTCAGCCTCGGCGGAGGTGCAGCCCTCTGGCCTTACCCCGGTTCAACGTCGCTCCCGCGAAGAAGCGCCACGCCGGCCAAAAGCTCTCTTTACTAAAGCCTAATTTTACACTGAGTCAAACGTTTAACGCACGTTTGAAGCGCGAGAGCCATGATGCCAACCTCGAGGCCTCCCGCCGAATCGACCCGCGGGAGGTGCCAGCAATAAGCGAGCCAAATAGGGGGAAAGCCACTAGGCGAAGGGTTTCTTGAGAAAATAGCGGGTGCGATGCTCACCGGGTACCGGCAATTCGCCGAAGCACTCATAGCCGAGCCGGCGGTAGAAGTCGGGCGCCTGAAACCCGAAGGTATAGAGCCACACGCCGGCACAGCCCTTCTCCCGGGCCAGGGCCTCGGCGCGCCGCATCAGCTCGGCCCCCTGCCCGCCCCCACGCAGCGTCTCGGGCACGTAGAGCAGGTCGACATAAAGCCACTCATGGAAGATATCGCCCCACAGGCCGCCGAGGGTTTCGCCCCGTTCATTCTTCAGGAAGAAGGCGAAGGGCTCGGAGCGGGACGGCGGCGCGGCGTGGCGATTGAACTCGACCAGGGGGCGCAGGATAGCCTCCCGCTCCTCTGGGCGAGGCGCCGCACAGTATTCGATGATCACAGGAAATTCCTCGTTATTGGGGGGAGATAAAGACGGCCAATGGCGAAACTCCCAAGCGTTAAATATAATCACCATTATGTCAATTAATTGGCCCGGCTTTTCTCTCCTAAACACGAACGCCGCCACCGATGGCTCGGCGACGGCGTCTCCCGGACCGGATATCCAGGTTGTCGGGCCTAGGCCTTGGTAATCAGCGCCTGCTTCTTATCCTTCATGGCCGCAAATTCCCCCTCATAGAAGAACTCGCTCTCCCCCAGCGCCGGTTCCAGGTGGTTGAGCCAGGTGGCGGCCTCGTCGTACTTGGCGAAGAAGGGACGCTGCACCCAGTCACCATCGCGGCCCTGGATAAAGCGCAACACGAAGACCTTCTCGCCCTGGATCTCCGTCACCCCCTGGATCTCCACCTTGCCCGGGTCGGCGGACATCGACGGGCCGCGGGCGGTGCGCGCCAGGCCGGGCACCTGCTTCATCGCCTCGCGATAGATCTCCCAGGCCCGCACCAGTGGCACCTCGAAGTAGTGGCGGGCGCCGGTGTCGCGCTCGACGAACATGTAGTAGGGAATCATCCCCAGGCGCACCTGGGTGGTCCACATGCGTGCCCATTGGTCGGCATCGTCGTTGATATGCTTGAGCAGCGGCGCCTGGGTGCGGATCTCGGCCCCGGTGGCACGGATGCGGCGGATCGCCTCGCGGCAGATGGGGGTGTCCATCTCCTTCCAGTGGTTGAAGTGCGCCATAAAGGCCACGTGCTTGCCGGCCGCCGTCAGCTCGCGGAACAGCTCGAGGATATCCTCGGCGTCCGGATCGGTGACGAAGCGATACGGCCAGAAGGTCAGGCTCTTGGAGCCGATGCGGATATCCTGGACATGGTCCAGCTCCGGCGCCATCAGCCCCTCCAGGTACATCCGCAGGTGCTTGGCCTTCATCACCATGGGGTCGCCGCCGGTCATCAGCAGGTCGGTGACCTCGGTGTGCTCGGCCAGGTAGCGGTGCAGGGAGTCGGCCTCACTGGAGGCGAACTTCAGGTCCTTGTCGCCGACGAACTGCGCCCAGCGGAAGCAGAAGGTGCAGTAGCTGTGGCACACCTGGCCCTGGCTGGGGAAGAAGAGCACCGTCTCGCGGTACTTGTGCTGCATGCCGGGCAGCGGCTCGCCGTCGAGCAGCGGCAGGTTGAGGTCCATCTGCCCCGCCGGGTGGGGATTGAGCTCGCCGCGGATGCGCTCCACCACCGGCTTGAGCTCGGCGGCGGAAGCGTCGCGGCGCATCAGGGCGGCGACCTCGTCGAAGTGCTCGGGGCGCAGCATGCCGCGCTGGGGAAAGGTGAGCTGGAAGACCGGGTCCTCGGGCACCGCGTCCCAGTCGATCAACTCGTCGATCACGTACTCGTTGACCCGGAACGGCAGCACCTGGCTGACCACTTTCATATCGAAGCGCAGTGCCTCGGGCAGCGCCTGGATCGCCGCGATCTTGTCCAGCTGGCGATGGGTATAGACCTTGAACTGGCGGGCCTCGAAGGCCTCGGCCTCGGGACTGCCGAGTTCGATGTTCACACGCTGGTTCATGCCTTCTCCTCTTTGTCTGTCACGGCCGGGCCGCCTCGACGAAGGCGCGGGGCGGCCGTCTCGCCTCATACAAGGGAGGCAGACAGGCCATGGCGTCACGGGGGAGGGCTATTGATACAGACTTGCGCCGAGGCTTGCAAATTTCCGCATCATTTTGCAACAAATGTCACGACAAGGCGGCACTTTCGCCACATTTCGTTCATCGCGATGGGTGTCGAATCAGCCAGGCGGCGAAACGCTGCAGTCGCGGCGCCCCGATCAGGATCAGCGTGAAAGCGATGGGCCAGGCGATATAGAGGGCGCGCCACCAGCGTTCCAGGAACCCCTCGTCGAAACCGGTATTGATGGCGGTGATCAGACAGGTCATCAGGACACTCATATAGATCGACATCAATACCGAGAAGACCAGGGGGGCATAACGGGGCGGAAAGAGCATCCAACGTCTCCGAAGTCGTTAACCGGCTCATGATTAGACCAAAAGCCTTGCCGCCTGAACAGCCACCTTGCGCCGGCGAGAGGGGGCACACCACACTGTATCGAGTGGTCCGCGTGATCGAGGTGTCCATGCTGAAGATCGAGTGTCGTCAGGGCGATATTACCCGGCAACCCGATATCGACGCGGTGGTCAATGCCGCCAATGCCCAGCTACGCCCCGGCGGTGGCGTGGCCGGGGCCCTGCATCGTGCCGCCGGCCCCGAGCTGGAGGCGGCCTGTCGCCCCCTGGCCCCCATCCGTCCGGGCCAGGCGGTGATCACTCCGGCCTTCGCCCTGCCCAACCGCTATGTCATTCACTGCCTGGGGCCGGTCTATGGCGTCGATGAACCCTCCGACGAGCTGCTCGCCGATGCCTATCGCAACGCCATGGCGCTGGCCGAGGCCCAGGGGCTGAGCTCCCTGGCCTTCCCCGCCCTCTCCACCGGTGCCTTCGGCTACCCCATGGCCGAGGCCGCCCGCATCGCCCTGACCACGGTAACGGAGCGCGGACATCAGTGCGCGCATCTTGGCCTGGTCCGCTTCGTGCTCTTCGACGCCGCCACGGCCGAGCTTCACCAACGCCTCCTCGATAAGCCGATGCCGTCGCCCTGATCCCCCCTGTCGCACTTCCCTGCGCCGCCCCTCCCTTCGGGGCGGCGATCGTCTATCACGCCCAGTCCTCTCGAGCGGCCGCGCTATCAAGAACCCTGATATGGGCTATGGCGCCCCATGCCTTGAGGTGACGGCGGTGCTTCCCTATAAGTGTATACACTTCGTGTCGTTCACATTTTCGCCACGTCGTTGTCACTTTTCGACTAGCTACCGTATACAAGATCGGGAGCCCCCGCCTCGGGTCCGGCTCCCGGAATAACACCAAGACTGGAGCTGACTGATGCATAATCACAAGAAACTCGCCCTCGCCGCCGCCGCTTCGACGCTGCTGATAAGCCAGGCCGCCTCCGCCGCCCTCTACAGCACCACCAAGGTAGAGGCGCTCTATGGCTGGGACTACGAGGCCCAGGCCGGCGCCGGCTTTACCATCGACACCGAGGAGCACGCCATCCTCACCGTCGCCAATGCCACCGGCTGGACCCATGGCGACAGCTTCTTCTTCGTCGACTTCACCAACCTGGATCAGGGCACCCAGGACGAGCAGGATCGTGGCAGCGCCCACGCCGAGTGGAGCCTGCGCGGCAACCTCGGTTCGCTGACCGGCCTCGACCTCTCCGCCGGCCCGCTGACCGATGTCTATGCCATCGGCCAGCTCGACCTGGATCGCAACTCCTCGACCCGCAAGACCACCCACCTGGCCGGCCTGAGCTTCGACTTCGACGTGCCCGGCTTCAGCTTCGTCAAGCTGCATGCCATGTACCGCAATGACGAGAGCGCGGCCGCACGCGGCAGCTCCGAGCAGTACACCCTGGTGTGGAACGCGCCCTTCACCATCGGCTCCGCCGACTTCACCTTCGAAGGCTTCATGGACTACATCACCGAGGAGGGCGACCTGGAGTCCCAGCTGCTGACCCAGCCGCAGCTGGTCTGGCACGCCACCCCCAACTTCGGTATCGGCCTCGAGTACCAGTACTGGGAGAACAAGTTCGGCCTCGACGGCACCGACGAGTCCCTCCCGCAGCTGATG
Source organism: Bisbaumannia pacifica (assembly GCF_007989625.1). GTDB lineage: Bacteria > Pseudomonadota > Gammaproteobacteria > Pseudomonadales > Halomonadaceae > Bisbaumannia > Bisbaumannia pacifica. The sequence continues at coordinate 7,456 of NZ_BJUK01000018.1, read as the reverse complement.
GTTCGCTGGACGTTCTAAGGCTCGCACCCTCGATACTGTCCGATCGGCGGCCCCCCCCTACGGCGGGTGCCGCCGTGGCGTTTCCTGCCCCCGACGCCAGGGCACCGCTATGCTAGAGTGATTCGCTCACTCACTATCGAGAAAACGGCGTGCCCCTTCGCGACTTACTGCTGGGCCTGGCGGTCATCGTCATCTGGGCCCTGAATATCATCGTTATCAAGCTGGGGGTCGACGACCTGCCGCCACTGCTGCTGACCACCTTGCGCTTTATGCTGGTGGCCGCACTACTGGTGCCCTTCCATCCGGTGGCGCGACACCAGCTGCCCTTCCTGGCCCTGCTGTCGATGACCTTCGGCAGCCTGCACTTTGCCCTGCTGTTTATCGGCCTGGGTCAGGCCGAAGCGGGGACCGGCGCCCTGCTGGTGCAGATGGGCACCCCCTTCGCCACCCTGCTCGCCGTGATCTTTCTCAAGGAGCGCCTGGGGCCGCGACGCCTGGCGGGGCTGGCGCTCTCCTTCGCCGGCATCGTGGTACTGGCCGGCGGCCCCACCCTGCCCTCGCCGCTGCCGCTGGCCATCCTGCTGCTCAGCGCCCTCGGCTGGGCCATCTCCCAGCTGCTGATCAAGCAGGGACCCACGATCCCGCCCCTGGCCCTGGCCGGCTGGGTGGCGCTCTTCGCCATTCCCCAGGTGGCGCTGGGCTCCTGGCTCTTCGAGAGCGATCACCTGGAGGCCCTGCGCGGGGCCGGCTGGGCGGGCTGGGGCGCGGTCTTCTATACCGCAGTGATGTCATCCATCGTCGCCTACGGCGTCTGGTACGGACTGCTGCGCCGCCACCCGGTCAATCGGGTAGTGCCACTGACCCTGCTGGTGCCGGTCATGGCGGTCTTCCTGGGGGCCTGGCTGCTGGACGATAGCCTGGGGATCCATAAGCTGGCCGGCGGCGGCCTGGTCATCGCCGGTATCGCCCTGATCGTCGTGAAATTCGGCAGCGGCAAGAAGAAGGCAACGACCCGCCGCCAGCGGCGGACTAACGCCTAGCGCCCTGATCGCCCTGATCGCCCTCAAGTTCGGCAGTAACAAAAAGAGCGCCAAGGCCCGTGCCCAACGGCGCCGGGCCGATTACCCCTCGGCGGCACAACTGGCGGCGGCCCCGGGCCAGCTGACGCAGTCGCCGATGCCGACGCCCCGGGCGGCGAAGTAGCCGGCATTGACTTCCAGGGCCGCCCGGTAGGTCACCCCGGCCGGGTAGGCACGGCACTGGCTGGGGTCCTCGCCGTCGCAGGGGCTCATGCTGTGAATGGCGGCGATACGCCCGGCGGCATCGATAAAGGCGATATCCAGGGGAATGCCCGTGCGATACATCCAGAAACCGCTCTCCGGGGACTGCAGGCCGTCGTAGAGAAACAGCATGCCGGCCTCGGCGTCCAGGTGGTCGCGCCCCATCAGGCCCCGGCGCCGCTCGGCCGGGGTCTCGGCCAGCTCCACCTCGAGCCGCCGCGGGCCGTCCCCGGTATGAATGGCCAGGGTGACCCGCGCCCGACCGGCCTCCTCGGCCCGGGCGACTCGTCCCCCCAGGGTCGGCACCAGGCCCAGTGCCGGCAGCAGCGCCAGCCCCTTGATTACCTCACGACGGTTGGTCGTCATCGCTCTCTCCTTGTGATTTCCGCGGCATCGGATGCAGGCCCGCCGCCAGTAACGACACCGTCACCGCCTCGCCCCGGGCCAGGCCGTTGCGCCGCGCCGCATGGGTGGCGATCTCGAAGCGCAGGCTGTCGCGGGTATGCGGGAAGCTCAGGGTGATCAGGGTGATTCCCCCCAGTACCACCATCTCGCTGACGCTGCCCTCCACCGGATTCTCCCGCTCGCCCCGGGAGGGACGGTCACGACGGTGCAGCAGCACATCCGAGGGAGGAATATACCAGTGAACGGGACCGCGCACCGCCGGCGGCGTGGCCAGGCGCAGCCGCCATGGCCCCCACTGCAGCCAGGCATCACCCGCGGCCTCGCGTATCTCGCCCTCGAAGACATTGTGCTTGTCGAGCAATCGCGCCACCTCCGGCGAGGCCGGCCGGCGAAAGAGCCGCTCCGGCGGCGCACTCTGCAGGCTACGACCGTTGTGCAGCACGCAGAGGCGGTCGGCCAGGGCCGCGGCCTCGTCCAGGTCGTGGGTGACCAGCACGATGGGGATCTCGATGGACTCCCGCAGCAGGGCCAGCTCCCGCTGCAGGCGTCGGCGGGTGACCTGATCCACCGCCGAGAAGGGCTCGTCGAGCAGCAGCGCCCGGGGCTCCCGGGCCAGGGCCCGGGCCACCGCGACTCGCTGCTTCTGGCCCCCGGAGAGCTGCGCCGGGTAGCGATTCTCCAGTCCCGCCAGGCGTACCCGCGCCAGCCACTCCCGGGCCAGGGCCTCGCGCTCGCCGGCGCCGCGATGGCCCATGGCCAGCATCACGTTTTGCAGGGCGCTGAGGTGAGGAAAGAGCGCATAGTCCTGAAAGACCAGGCCGATGCGCCGCCGCTGGGGACTCAGGCAGACCCCGGCCTCGGTATCCAGCCAGGTCTCGCCGGCACAGCGGATACGCCCCCCCGCCGGACGGTAGAGGCCGGCGAGGGCCCGCAGCAGGGTGGTCTTGCCACTGCCGGAGGGCCCCACCAGGGCGAGCAGTTCCCCGGGCGCACAGTGCAGATCCACCGCCAGGGGGATCGGCGCGGCCTGCTCCAGGCGCACCAATAGCCCGGACTCCGCCATGGCCTCACTCATAGGTCCCTCCTCGACGCCGGGCCAGTCCATAGACCACGCCGATGGTGACGAAGGAGACCGCCAGCAGCATGGCCGACATCACCGCCGCCCCGGACTCATCGAAGGCCTGCACCCGATCGTAGATGGCGATGGCCAGGGTGCGGGTCTCACCATCGATGGCGCCCCCGACCATCAGGATCACCCCGAACTCTCCCAGGGTATGGGCGAAGGTCAGGGCCAGGGCCGAGATCACCCCGGGCCAGACCAGCGGCAACTCGATGCGCCATAGGGTCTGCCAGGGCGACAGGCCGCTGCACCAGGCCGCCTCGCGAAGGTGGGTCGGCACCCCCTCGAAGGCACGCTGGATGGGCTGCACCGCGAAGGGCAGGTTGACCACCAGGGAGGCCAGCAGGATGCCGCCGAAGGTGAAGTTGAGGCCGCTCCCGGTCAGGCGCTGCCAGAAGGCACCGAAAGGCGCCTCGGCGCCAAAGGCCAACAGCAGGTAGAAGCCCAGCACCGTGGGCGGCATCACCAGGGGCAGGGCCACCAGGGCCTCACACAGCGCCTTGCCGCGGAAACGCCGGGTGGCCAGGGCACGCCCCAGCCAGAGCCCCAGGGGCAACAGCAGCAGGCAGGTGGCCAGGGCCAGTCGTAGGGATACGCCGAGCGCCGTCCACTCCATCAGCGGCCCTCACCCGGCGGCGCGGCGAAGCCATGCGCGGCGAGAATCGCCCGGGCCTCGGCGCCCTGCAGCCAGGCATAGAAGGCCCGGGCCGTATCCCCGGCGCCCTGGACCAGGGCCATGCGCTGGTTCAGGGGCGCATGCCAGGCCTCGGGGATCAGCACATGCTCACCGCGCTCCGCCAGTGCCGGCGCCAGGACCAGGGAGTAGGCCACCAGGCCGCCCCGGGCCTCGGCGGCGAGGGCGAACTGGGCGGCCTGGGAGACGTTTTCGCCGAAGATGCGTAGCGGCTCGCTGGGCGCCCACAGGCCAGCCCGCTCGAGGGCCTCACGGGCCGCCACCCCATAGGGGGCGTGTTGCGGATTGGCCAGGGCCAGTCGCGCCCGGCCCTGGCCGCCCCGATGGGCGTCGATGGCCTGGCGCACCCCGGCCAGGGGGTCCTCCGGGCCAGGCAGATCGCCGCGTCCCGGGCGCTGCAGCCAGGCCAGGCGACCGCGGGCATAGACCACGCCGCGATCCTCGGTCAGGCCTTCCGCATGCAGGGCCAGGACCTTGGCCTCATCCGCCGAGAGGAAGAGCTCGAAAGGGGCGCCCTGGGCGATCTGTCGCTGCAGGTTACCGGAGGCGCCGAAGTTCAGGCGCAGCGGCTGACCGGTCTCGGCACCGAAGCGCTCGGCGGCCTCGGTCAGGGCGAACTGCAGGGAGGAGGCCGCCGCCACGATCGGACCCGCCGAGCCCAAGGCCGAGACGGGTGGCAGGATCAGCATGACCAACAACAGCAAGCGTTTGAGACGCATCGTTTCTCTCCCGAAGTAAGCGACCACCCAAGACTTGACCAATCGGTCAAGACAGTCAAGCCAGGCCCCGATCCCATCGGGCTAGCGCGGCGACACCGACCAGGAGGCAGTGCCGACAGGACACCGCGCCCCGGCCCTCCGCAACGCCCGCCATGATGCCATGTCGCGGCTGGCTTCGCCCATGTCGCCATCAGGGCGCGTCGTCACGGCCAGGCCGTTTGGGGCGAGAACTAATCGGGCGTCGGTTGATCCGCGGCGGGGTCATCGGCCTCGCGACTCCAGGGCTGCAGCAGCATGCGATCCAGGCGCAGCCAGCGCGGGTCGCGGAAGGCGTGCAGGCCGATGGTCATGCCCTGATGGCCGTCCCGGGGCTGGGCACGGTAGGTGCCGAAGAGGCGGTCCCACCAGGGCAGGTTGAAACCGAAATTGCTGTCGGTCTCGTCGCGATGCCAGGAGTGGTGGACCCGGTGCATGTCCGGGGTCACCACCACCAGGCGCAGCCGGCGATCGAGCCGGGGCGGCAGGCGCACATTGCCGTGATTGAACAGCGAGGTGGCATTGAGCAGCACCTCGAAGAGCAGCACCGCCACCGCGGGGGCCCCCAGCGCCAGGATCGCCAGCACCTTGATGCCCATCGACAGCAGGATCTCCAGGGGATGGAAGCGCAGCCCGGTGGTCACGTCGATGTCCGGATCGGCATGGTGCATGCGATGCAGCCGCCATAACAGGGGCACCTTGTGAAAGGCCCAATGCTGGGCCCAGATCACCCCGTCCAGCACTACCACCGCCACCAGCAGCGTGACCCAGAAGGGCAGCCCAAGCCAGCCCAGCAGCCCCCAGCCCTGGTCCTCGACCCAGGCACCCAGGGCCACCGCCCCGGCGGGGAACAGCAGCCGCACCAGCAGGGAATCCAGGGCCACTACCCCGACATTGTTAAGCCAGCGCCACGCCTTGCCCACGCTCGGGGCCCGCCGCGGGGCCCACAACTCCCAAGCCGCCATGACCATCAGCACGGCGAGGAAACTGGCCAGACGAATCCACGGCTCCTGCCCCAACAGTGTCTCTGCGCTCATGCCTTGCCTCCTGCGACCCGGGCCTTGGAACCCGGGGACGAGCGAGAATTCCCCGGGCGGCGGCGAGGGGGTAGGATACCCCTCCACCGAGCAGACGAGCGACTCGACCATGAAATACCTTGGCGCCCATGTCAGTGCCGCCGGCGGCGTCGAACGGGCGGTGGCCCGCGCCGTGGAGATCGGCGCCGATGCCTTCGCCCTCTTCACCAAGAACCAGCGCCAGTGGCGGGCCAAGCCCCTGGAGGAAGCGACCATTGCCGCCTTCCGGCGCGCCTGCCGCGAGCATGGCTTCGCGCCCAAGCAGATCCTTCCCCACGACAGCTACCTGATCAACCTGGGCCACCCAGACCCGGAGGGGCTACGCAAGTCGCGGGAGGCCTTTGTCGACGAGTTCCGGCGCTGCGAGCAGCTCGGCCTGAGCCTGCTCAACTTCCACCCCGGCAGCCACCTCAAGAAGATCAGCGAGGCGGAGTGCCTGAGCCGCATCGCCGAGTCCATCAACGAGGCCCTGAGTCATACCCGGGGCGTCACCGCGGTGATCGAGAATACCGCGGGCCAGGGCACCAACCTGGGCTGGCGCTTCGAGCACCTGGCGGAGATCATCGCCCAGGTGGAGGACAAATCGCGGGTCGGGGTCTGCCTGGACACCTGCCACGCCTTCGCCGCCGGCTACGACCTGCGGAGCGCCGCGACCTGTACCGCCACCCTCGATGAGTTCGAGGCGGTGGTGGGCTTTCAGTACCTGCGCGGCATGCACCTCAACGACGCCAAGAGCGCCTTCGCCAGCCGCGTCGACCGTCACCACAGCCTGGGCCAGGGCCATATCGGCCTGGAGGCCTTCACCACCATCATGCGCGACCCACGCATCGACGAGATCCCGCTGATCCTCGAGACCATCGAACCGGCGATCTGGCCCGAGGAGATCGCCTGGCTACGCGCCCAGGCCGCCTGAGGGGCGCTCCACTATAGTGGGGGAAAGCGTCCCGCCAGCGGAGCCCCCATGCCAACGCCCCCCAGCCCCGAGCACGACGCCTATCAGCCGCAGCAGATCGCTCGCCGGGTGCAGGCGCTGGGAGTCACCAAGGCCCAGGCCGATGCCCCCACCCTGCTGGTGCTGGGGGTGCTGGCCGGGGCCTTTATCTCCCTGGGCGCCCTCTTCTTCGCGGTGGTGGTCACCGGTTCCGAACTGGGCTTCGGTCCGACCCGCTGGCTCGGCGGCCTGGCCTTCTGCCTGGGCCTGGCCCTGGTGGTCATCGCCGGCGCCGAGCTCTTTACCGGCAACAACCTGCTGGCCATGGCCTGGGCCAGCCGCCTGATCACCACCCGCCGCCTGCTGCGCCACTGGGGGCTGGTCTACCTGGGCAATCTGCTGGGCTGCCTAGGCACCGTGGCGCTGGCCTGGCTCGCCGACAGCGCCAGCCTCGCCGAGGGCCGGCTGGGCGAGACCCTGGTCGCCATCGCCACCGCCAAGGTCGGGCTGAGCCCCCTGGAAGCCTTCGCCCGGGGCGTGCTGTGCAATGTGCTGGTCTGCCTGGCGGTCTGGCTGGCCATGGGCGGCCATAGCGTCACCGACAAGCTGCTGGCCATCGTGCTGCCGATCAGCGCCTTCGTGGCCCTCGGCTTCGAGCACTCCATCGCCAATGGCTTCTTCCTGCCCATGGGCCGGTTGCTGGATCCCGCGGCGGTACCCCTGGGCGCGGCCCTGGCCAATCTTGGCTGGGTCACCCTGGGCAACCTGGTGGGCGGCACCCTGCTGGTGGCCGGGGTCTACTGGCTGGCCTACCTGCGCCCTCCAAGGACACCCCCGTGATGGCCTATACTGGGGCCCTTCCCATCAAGGAGCGATGCCCATGATTCGCTGGTTAAGCTGTCTCGCGGTCCTGCCGCTGTTCAGCGGCTGTGCCCTGCCCCTCCAGCCCGCCGACGGTAAGTCGCCGCCGAGCGCCCACTATCGCTGCGACGACGGCAGCGACTTCACCATCGCCTTTATGGGCAAGGGGGCGCGCCTGACTCGCGACGGCGAAACGCTGGTGCTGACCGACCGCCGCCCCGCCTCCGGCATGTGGTACGCCTCCGAGACCCATGAATTCCGCGGCAAGGGCGAGGCGGCCACCTGGCGGACGGGGCACCGAGCGCCGCTCACCTGCCGGGTCAGCCACGACTGA
>NZ_BJUK01000017.1 GCF_007989625.1 Bisbaumannia pacifica | reverse complement strand
GACGTCCGGGTGGAGGTTGTTCATCAGCATGCGCAGCGGCGCCTCGGTGAGCCAGCTCTTGCAGCTGAGTTCGGTGCCGGTGGGGGCGCCAATCTGGCGGGACGGGTCGTGACGGGGGTCGTGGTCAATGGACTGGTACTGAGTCATGAGGCGTCCTCGATGTTGTGGTTGGGAGGAGGCGCCCTGATGGCGCCAAATATGTATATACACATATCGGCCATCAAGCCGTGGCGAGTCAAGTGACGAAAGAAGAAAAAAATCAGAGTAATTCACAATACATTGTTACAAAAGGAGTTTTTGGTGTGACACCTTATAAAAACAAGACCAATGTCTAATAGGCGTGAGGTGGGGACAGGCGAGAAAGCGAGTCATGTGTATATACACATTTGGCTAAAATGAGCGCACCAATGAGGCATCACATGGATAGCTTGCGAAACTGACGGCCTCGGGCTCTTTCACCGTTGGGATGGGTAACGGCGTGCCACCATCCTGCCTGAGGGGGGATGGTATTGTTCGCTCTGCGCTGGGATCATTGGGTGATGGAGAGATTTCTGATGCCCTTTTCTCGCCGACCACTAGCGATGCAGCTCTACCCACCAGGTGCTTACCCTGCCGAAGAGCGCGGGCATAATCCGCATAGTCAACAGGTGGGGAAGAAGGCGCCCTTCAAGATCCGGATAGTGCTGACAGATAACGACAAGTCGCGCACTTATCGCTTCACGCGGACAGGTGAGTGCAGGCCTAACGGACGCCCCCCCTTCGATCAGGAGTGCCTGGCCCACGGCACCGAGCACCGCCTGATCAAGCCGGGAAGGCTGCAAATGAATGGCATGGTGGAGCGCTTCAACGGTCGTATTAGCGACGTAATGGTGACGCGGCGCGATACCTCAGGCGAAGGGAGCAGACGCTTAAGCAATACTGCTGGCGGTACAATCACCATATCCCGTAGAAAGCGCTGCATCATCAATCATCGGTCACGGCGATGAAGGGGTGGCAGGCCAAGCAGCCCGAGTTATTTTGAGGTGTGATGGTATTTACCAAACGGGTGGTTAATCACACGGGACCCGAAACCCAATAATGCTGAAGACCACCCGATAGGTGGCCTTCAAGCACTTCATTAAAGACAACCTAGAGGTGGCTTACATTCACCCTAGCATTCAGCCTGTAACGAGAACCTGGATGCAATAACTGTGTATAGCTGATCAACAGCTCGCCGGACCAACTGCGCCGAATCACTTTCAGACAGGCCTCGCCTTCGGCGATATCCAGCAATGCGGCTTCATGCGGGCTGGGAAGAACCGCCTCAACCGAATGCTCTACGTCAGTGACCGGGTAGCGGGCCACGAGAATCGCATTCGGTGTTTGCGTCTCGAAGTCTTGCTGAAGATAGTCGGGGGCCAGCTTGGGATTCACATGACGCCGCTCCAGTTGGATCTTGACCCCATCCTCTCGGTGCACGATCTCGGAATAAAAGACAGTAGAGCCAGTCCGCACCCCGAGAAAAATAGCCACCTCCTCAGGTGCGCTGACCTCCTCCAAGCGGATCACTTCGCTGCTGTGCTTCCCCCCTCGGGCGGCGATCTCATCAGCGATATTCTTGATCTCAAACAGCGAGGACTCCGCCTTGCGCTCCACCACATAGGTGCCGGATCCGGTTCTCCGCATCAATAGCCCTTTGTTGACCAGATCCCGGATCGCCTTGTTGGCGGTCATACGGCTCACGCCGAAACTCTTGGCCAACGCATTCTCCGCAGGAATACGATCCCCCGGAGCGAAAGCCCCGCGCTCGATCTCTTCGAGCAGATAGTCCTTGATGCGAGTGTAAGAAGGCTTAATCTCCGGCATGTCGTGCCCTACTCATTTGCCTGTCTGCAGCGGTTATCTCCATCTTACCTAGAATGTCATAGATTAGCGCCTGGCTTCCCCTGAAAGCTCAATGCCAATGCACCGGATAGCGACGATGTCGGGCCAGGTTGTTGACCAGGATGGCTACCACCAGCATCACCGCGCAGCCCACCGCCACCGGCACCAGCGGGTACCACCAGCCGAGGGCCTGGACCTCGGGGCCACCGACCACGGCGATCAAGCCGGCGGCGGCGCCGGGAGGATGCACGGTGTGGGTCAGTTGCATGATCAGGATCGCCAGGGAGACGGCCAGGGCGACGGCCAGGGCCGTGGTGCCCAGCCACTGGGCACAGCCCACCCCCACGCAGGCCGACAACACGCTGCCCAGGAGAACGTTACGGGGCTGGGCGAAGGGGCTCTGGGGGGCGGCGTAGATCAGCACCGAGGTGGCGCCGAAGGAACCGAGGATCAACAGCTGATCGGTGAGCCAATGAGCGCTCAGCCAGGCGATGGCCCCCATGCCGGAAAAGGCCCCGGCCCAGGACCAGAGGGCGTCCTGCCAGTCGGCCCGGGCACGCCGGGCCGGTTCGCCACGCATCTTGCCGAAGTAGGTCTTCATGGTCGTCCATTTCTGCACCAGAAAGGCGCAGATTCTGACAAATCGCACCATCAAGGTGAAGAAAGCATTGCGAATAGATCGATAACCCCTCCTCGCCCTCCCCGCCATGGCACGAAAAAGGCATGAAAATCATAGGGGTCTGGCCCTATACTGGGAGAGCATCGCGTGACGGTACCCGCCTGAGTGCCGTAGGAAATAAAAGCCGGACACCAATCTCAGAGTAAGGAATCCTCTAATGATGAAGACAATTTCACGCGTCCTCAGCCCGCTGCTGATCGCCTGCCTGGTGCTGGGCAGCCTGCCGGTGGCCGCCGCCCCGGCTCCCGCCAGCGGCCTGATCTCCACCCAGGAGGCGCTGGCCCAGGATCGGGTAAGTGCCGACCGCGAGCGTATCCAGGAAGTGCTCTCCCGCCAGGACGTCCAGGATCAATTGGTCGCCCAGGGCGTCGATCCCGCCGAGGTGGAAGCTCGGGTGGCTGCCCTCTCCGACGCCGAAGTGCGCCAGATGGCCGATCAGCTGGAACAGCTGCCCGCCGGCGCCAGCGTGGTGGGCGTGCTGTTCGCGGTCTTCGTGATCCTGCTGGTCACCGATATCCTGGGCCTGACCAATGCGTTTCCCTTTACTCGCTAAGCGACGGGGCCAAGCCTTCGCCCCACGCTCACGCCTCAACGCCCGCTCTGCGGGCGTTGTGCTGTTAATGCTCGGCCTGTCGCTCCTGGCCGGTTGCGCCAGCGCGCCGCGCCTGGCCAGCCCCGAGGCCATGGGGATTCCCCCGCGGGTGCAACTGGAGGGTATCCCCTTCCATGCCCAGCGGGACTACCAGTGCGGGCCGGCGTCGCTGGCCATGCTGCTCAATGCCGACGGCGTCGAGGCCACGGTGGACGAGTTGATTCCCCAGGTCTTCCTGCCCCATCGGGAGGGCAGCGTGCAGCCGGAGATGCTGGCCACCCTGCGCCGCCACGGCCGCGTGCCTTTCGTGCTGGAGGGGCGCTTCGAGGCCCTGCTCGAGGAGCTGGCCGCGGGGCATCCGGTGCTGGTGATGCAGAACCTGTCGCTGCCGGCCTGGCCGCTGTGGCATTACGCGGTGGCCATCGGCTATGACTTGGATGCCGAAGCGATGATCGTGCATAGCGGCACTCAGGCGGCTCGCCGCGAAGACTTCCGGCGCTTCGATGCCACCTGGGCACGCAGCGAACGCTGGGCGGTCGTGGCCCTGCCTCCGGGAGAGCTGCCGGCGAGCCTGGGCGTGGAGCCCGCCCTGCAGGCGATCGCCGACTTCGAGCAGGCCAGGGGCACGCTGGCCGCCCTGCCCGCCTGGGAGGCCGTGACGCGGCGCTGGCCACAGCACGCCATGGGCTGGTTTGCCCTGGGCAATGCCCGCCACGGCGGCGGCGACCCCAACGGCGCCGCGGAGGCCTTTCGGCGCGCCACCGAGGCCGATCCATCACTGGCGGTGGCCTGGCTCAACCTGGGGCTGACCCTGGTCGCCCTCGAGGCGCCGGCGCAGGCACGGGATGCCCTCGAGCGCGCCAGCGCCCTGCCCGGCCCCTGGCAGGTCCACGCGGAGGACGCCTTGGAGCGACTCTAACCATCGCGCCGCCGAGGCCCTGGGCCTCGGCGGCGTCACGCCGGCTCAGGCCTTCTTGACGAACTTGGAGGTGAGCTTCAGCGGACCGATACCCTCCACCTTGCAGTCGAGGTTATGGCCGCCCTCGGAGTCGCCCTCGATCAATCGCACGCTCTTGACCTTGGTACCCACCTTGATCACCGAAGAAGACCCCTTGACCTTGAGGTCCTTGATCACCGTCACGCTATCCCCATCGGCCAGACGATTGCCGTTGGCGTCCAGGGCCACCAGCTCGTCTTCCACCGGCTCCGGGGCCGCATCCCGGGCCCACTCGTGGCCACACTCGGGGCAGACCAGCTGGATACCATCGTCATAGGTGTACTCGGAGCCGCAGGTGGGGCAGTTGGGCAGATCGCTCATCTCGGAGTCCTCGGGTCGACACGGAAAGCCGGCAAGCCTACACCGCCAGCCGCGGTGACACCAGTTGCCACCGGCCATCCAGGCCTGGCATCGTGGCGCCCGGCCTGGTAGCGTGAAAGCGCCACTCGCTAAATCAAGGAGCGCTGATATGGATTCGGCCATCAATAACACCGTCAGCCAGGCGCTGGTGATGCAGCAGGCCCAGGTCGCCCAGCAGGCGCAGATGCAGATCTTCAAGGAGTCCCTGACCATCCAGCAACAGCAGGTCACCGCCCTGATGGAATCCGCCTCCGCCGAGCCCCAGCTGGCCAGCCAGGGTCACCTGGGCACCCAGATCAATACCTATGCGTAAGCCGCGCGGACGCGCGGCTTAGATGCCATACTCCCGCTCGACTCGGGCCACCCGCACCCGAAAGTGACGATACCACTGCCGGTGGCCCAGCCGCTGGGCCTCCCGATGCTCCATATTGGCCTTCCAGGCGCGAATCGCCTCCGGGTCGCGCCAGTAGGAGACGGTGATCCCCAGCCCCTCCCGAGCCGACTCCACCCCCAGAAAGCCTGGCTGTTCGGTGGCCAGTTCCAGCATGCGTTCGGCCATCTCGGCATAGCCGGCCTCCTCCTCGCTGCGCAGCGAGGTGAAGATCACGGCGTAATAGGGCGGCTCCGGGGTGGTAGCGATCATGGTGGCTCCAGTCAGGGGATCGGGTGGCGTTGGCCAGCCTAGCGGTTACCCTAGGGGCAACGTAATTCCGCGAGAGCGCCATCATGACCCAACCGCGTATCGTCCTGGAAGTCTTCAGCGACTTCGTCTGCCCCTTCTGCTACCTGGAGCTTCCCGAGCTCGAGGCCATCCGGGCCCGCTTCGGCGAGACGCTCGGCATTCGCTGGCGCGCCTTCGAACTGCGCCCGGAGCCCCAGCCGCCCCTCGCCCCCGACGCCGACTACCTGCATGACGTCTGGCAGCGTTCGGTGCTGCCCATGGCCAAGGAACGCGATATGACCTTGCGCCTGCCGCATATCCAGCCCCGCTCGCGGCTGGCCCACGAGGCCCATGCCTGGGCCGAGACGCACTCCCCGGCCCAGGCGGAACGGCTGCGCCGGGCGCTGTTTCGGGGGTTCTTCGAGGAGAGCCTCGACCTGGGCGATATCGACGCCCTGATGACCCAGGCCGAGGCCCTGGGGCTGGATGGCCACGACCTGGCCCGAGCGCTTCACGAAGGGCGTTTCGCTCAGGCGGTGCGCGACGATCAGCATCAGGCCCAGGTACTGGGCATCTCCGGGGTGCCCGGCCTGCGCTTTATGCTGGACGGCGAACACGCCGGGGTGCTGGAGGGGGCCCAGCCGCGACGCCAGTTGCTATTGGCACTGGAACGCCTCTTCGACCTGATGGGATAAGCCGCCCATGACAAGATCCGACGGCGAGATCCTGGTCTTCGGCGGCACCGGTTTCCTGGGACGTCGGCTGGTCCGCGAGCTGGTGGAGGCGGGCCAGGGGGTGCGCCTGGCGGCGCGCCATCCGCGGCGCCCCAACTGGGCGGAGCCCCAGGACCCCATCACCCTCTGCCCGGCGGATATTCGCGACGAGGCGGCGGTGGCCGAGGCGCTGGTCGGCGCCTCGGCGGTGATCAATGCGGTGAGTGGCTATGTGGAGCGCCGCGGCGCCAGCTTCGAGACGATCCATGTGGAGGGCGCCGCTCGCCTGGCCCGGCTGGCCCGGGAGGCGGGCATCACCCGCCTGGTGCAGCTCTCCGGCATCGGCGCCCGCCGCGATTCGCCGTCGGCCTATGTGCGCGCCCGTGCCCGGGGCGAGGCGGCGGTACTGGAACACCTGCCCAAGGCGATCATCCTGCGCCCCAGCGTGATGTTCGGCGCCGATGATGCCTTCCTCCATGGGCTGGCGCGACTGACCCGGCTGCCGACGATTCCGCTGTTCGGCGCCGGCGAGACCCGCCTGCAGCCGGTGCATGTGGCGGACGTGGCCCGCGCCGTGGCGCTCCTGGTGGATACGGCCGCCCCACCGCGACGGCTCTTCGAGCTGGGCGGCCCGGACGTGCTCAGCTACCGAGAGATCCTCGCCCGCGTCCAGGCGCAATGCCACACTCAGCGCCCCCTGCTGCCCCTGCCCTTCTGGACCTGGCGGGCCCTGGCCGGGCTGCTCTCGGTGCTGCCCAATCCCCCCCTGACCCGCGATCAGGTGCTATTGATGGCCGAGGACAACCTCGTCACCGACGGCGTGGGCGGCTTCGCCGACCTGGGCATCACCCCACGCACCCTGCGCGATAGCCTGCCGCTTTGTCTTCCCTGACCGCCTAGAACGTCGGCACGGCGCCGCCACACCCCTCGAAGCGCTCGCCATCCAGGGTCACCGTAACCCTGGTCTCGAAGGGAGCGCCTGCCATGCTGTCGCGACAGGTCTCGGGAAGGATCTCCACCCGCAGCGCATGGGCCTCGGTCTGGGCATGATAGGCCCGGCCACCCGGCTCCAGGGACTCGGCCTCGGGGAGCGGCGTGCGCACATCGAAGCCGCCGAACGGATCGGCGAAGCGCAGGCCCGTCTCGTCGATGGCCAGGTTCCAGAACGGCTCGTTGCCATAGGCACGGAAGCCATCGTCCCGCTCCAGCACGAAGAACACCCCCTCCCAGGGCGCCAGCAGGCGTGTCTCGTCGAGCCACAGCAGGGTGCCCCCCAGGGTCGACCAGGGCCGATCGTCGCAGCCGAGCCGATGCTCGACGACCACCTCGCGGCCATCCAGGGGCGGCAGCGACTCGTCGCCGAGGCGATAGCCCGCCAGCAGTTCATCGACCGGTCGCGACTCGGCCTCATGGCTCATCCCCTCGCAGAAGGTTTCCCCCAGGGCCATCCAGGCCTCATTGATGCGCAGCCGCGCCCCCAGCCAGGCCTCGGCCTGCGCCTCGCTCAGGGCGCTGATACCGGGCGCCTCATGCCCCACCACCCGCCACTCCCCCATCAGGGCGGCATGGTCGCCGGCCGCCGCTAGGGGCGCCTCGGCCTCGCCGCCACAGCCGGCCAGTCCCAGGGCCAGCAGGGAAGCCCCCACTACACGCCTATCCTTCACCATCGTCTTGCTCCTTGCCGATCGAGTGCGCCCCGCCTGATGCGGGGCGGATGATAAGGCCACCGGCGGTGCCTCGAGTTCCCCTAGCCGAAGAAGCAGCCATCGGGATCCTCGCCCACCAGCTCGAGGAAGGCCTCCAGGCGCTTCACCTCGGGCCGGGGCCGGTAGGCATGCCACTTGAGGTCGGCGCGCATCCAGTAGACCTTCCACAGGCCGCGGCTCTTCACGTAGGTGGCCTTGGCCGCCGGGGTCTCCATGCGTATCGACGGGTCGTCATAGCGGGGCCGAATCGAGAAGATCTCCACGCTCTGCCCGCTGACTCGCCCACCGAGGTCCAGTCGGGGGCGGATAGACGCGGGTGGACGGTGTCTCTCCAGGAAGCCCTGGAGGACCTTCTCGGCCCGCTTGATCTCGAATTCGCTCAGTGCCATGGGTCGCTCGCCAAATACCTGGTTCGTCCCTCCGGGGCGGGATTATCGCGGTTCGAGGCCCTCCAGGGCCAGCGCCAACGCTTCCGCTTCCAGGGGCCGGCCCCAGCCGTCGCCATGCACCAGCTCGGTCAGGGGCAGACGCTGCCGCCAACCCTCGGCGGCCAGCTCCGGCTCGTCGAGAAACTCGCTGACATAGCCCAGGCAGAGGTAGGCCACCGGCTCGACGCCCTCGGGCAGGCCCAGCAACTCGGCCAGCTCGACCGGGTCGAGGATGCTCACCCAGCCCACTCCGACCCCCTCGGCGCGGGCCGCCAGCCACAGGTTCTGTACCGCCAGACAGGTGCTGAAGCGGTCCATCTCCGGCATGGAGTTGCGCCCCAGCACATGGGGGCCGCCGCGGCGGCGGTCGCAGGTAATGCAGAGGTTGACGGGGCTATCGAGGATGCCCTCCAGCTTGAGGCGGCGATAGCGCTCGGCCCGCTCGCCCCGGTAGTTCTCGGCGGCCCGGGCGTTCTCCCGGGCGTAGCCGGCCTGGATGCGCGCGCGCAGCTCGCGGTTCTCGATCACCAGGAAGTCCCAGGGCTGCATGAATCCCACCGAGGGGGCGTGGTGGGCGGCCTGCAACAGCCGCGCCAACACCTCGGCGGGGATCGGCTCGGGCAGAAACTGCGAACGCACGTCGCGGCGTTCGAAGATGGCGCGGTAGAGGCCGTGGCGTTCGGCCGCGGAAAACGCCGCGTGGGGGGAGTCCTTGCTCATCGTCGCTCCTTGGTTGGAGGGGCCTACCATACCAGCCAGGCGACGCCGAACAGCAGTGCCGGCGTCACGCTGACCAGCATCCAGCCGCCCATGCGGGCGCCGCCGAGGACGGCGACCAGCCCGCTCTTGAACAGGGTATTGGCCAGGGCGGCCAGGACGATACCACGACTGGCCAGCGACCAGGACTGCTCGTCGGCGGCCAGGCGGGCGAAGGAGAGAGTCACCGGGTCCACATCGGTCAGTCCCGAGATCAGTGCCAGCCCATAGAGGCCGCTGTCGCCGAGCCAGTGGCGGGCCGCGGCCACGGCCAGGAAGATCCCCGCCAGGAGGGCGCCGAAGCGCACCGCCGGCCAGAGCTCGAAGGGGTTGCTCACCGGCGGCGACGGCGCCGCCGGGTCCGCCCCATCACGGCGCTGTGTCCACCACCAGAGCCCCGCCGCCAGGCCGAAGCCCAGCCCCGTCATGCCCAGCAGGGGCACGGCCAGGGTCGGCAGGATTCCCGGGGCGATCAGGCTCGCTACCGCCAGGGCGCGGGGAAACATCATCGAGGAGGCGGCAAGGATGGCGCACACCAGGGTCGGCGCCAGCTCGGGTTGTCGGCGCCCCAGCCGCGCGAAGGCCAGCGCCAGCGGCGTGGAGGCCATCAGCCCCGCCACCAGGCCGGTCAGCAGGATACCGTAGCGGCTGCCCAGCAGGCGCACCAGCACATAGCCGGCGAACTGGATGGCCGCCACCAGCACCACCATCCACCAGATCAGGTAGGGATTGAGGGCGGCGAAGGGGCCGAAGCCGCGATCCGGCAGCAGCGGCAGCACCGCCACCGAGATCAGCAACAGCATCAGGGTGCCGCGCAGCTCGGCGGCGCTGATGCGGGTCAGCAGGTCATGCAGGTAGGCCTTGAGCTGCAGCAGCAGGGCCGCCACCACGGCGCCGGCCGCCGCCTGGGCGGGATAGCCCGCCGCCGCCGCGGCCCCCAGCACGAAGGTCAGCAGGCCGGCGACCTCGGTGGTGCAGCCGGCATCGCGCTGCTCGAGACGCGAGCGCCAGTAGACCACCGTCAGCAGCAGGGTCAGACCCAGGCCGATGGCGGCAGGCAGCGCCGCGCCCCAGGCCTCGCCCAGCAGGCCACTGACGCCGCCGCCGAGGCCGATCAGGGCGAAGGTACGCAGGCCCATGGCGCGGCTCGACTCCGGCAGGCCGCTCTGTTTCCAGCCCCGCTCCAGGCCGATCAGCAGCCCCGAGAAGAGCGCCACCCCCATGCCGACGAAGGCCTCCATCAGCCCCCCCGCACAGAAGAACGGGCACGCCTCGGCGCGCCGAGGTCGGCACTCTCCGGGGCGGCCCGACTGATTACGGCGCTACTTGCGGCGTTTGTCGCGCACATAGATCGCCTTGCCATCACCGCGCTGGGCCACCTCGAAGAGTTCGGTGGCGCTGACCAGTTCGCCGAGCTTCTTGTAGCCGTAGTTGCGGGCGTCGAAGTCGGGAAACTGCTTGACGATATTGCTGCCCACCGCCCCCAGGGAGGCCCAGCCGCTGTCGTCGGAGGAGGCCTCCACCGCCTTGCGCAGCAGGCTGACCAACCGGGTATCGGACTTCAGCTCCTTGGCGGAGCGGCGGCTGCCCTCCTCGCCCTCCTCATCGTCGCTGCGCAGCACCTCCACGTAGATGAACTTGTCGCAGGCGGCCACGAAAGGCATCGGGGTCTTCTTCTCGCCGAAGCCGAACACGGTCAGCCCCGACTCGCGGATACGCGCCGCCAAACGGGTGAAGTCGCTGTCGCTGGAGACCAGGCAGAAGCCCGAGAAGCGCTCGGTGTAGAGCAGATCCATGGCATCGATGATCAGGGCGCTGTCGGTGGCGTTCTTGCCGCGGGTATAGCCGAACTGCTGCACCGGCTGGATGGAGTAGTGCAGCAGGGTCTCCTTCCAGCCCTTGAGCTCGGGGCCGGTCCAGTCGCCGTAGGCCCGCTTGACGCTGGCGGTGCCGTACTTGGCGATCTCCGAGAGCAGCCCCTCGACGATGCTCGGCTGGGCGTTGTCGGCATCGATCAATACCGCCAGGTTCTTCTCCATGCGGCCTCCTCGGCGACGGTTAGCGGATCAGCGGCTCGAGCGCCTCGGCCAATAGCGGCGCGAGGGGAACCGCATTGCTGGGATGGGCGATGGCGTCGCTGCTCCAGAGCGCGTCGACACCGGCGGCCTCGATCACCGCCAGGGCCTCGCCGGCGAACAGCGCATGGGTCACCGCCACGTCCACCGAGGCCACACCGGCCGCGCACAGCGCCTCAATGGCCCGAGCCAGGGTATGGCCGGAGCTGGCCACGTCATCCATCAACACCACGCTGCGCCCGGCCAGCGCCAGCTCGGGCAGCGCGATGCTTACCCGGGTATCGCCGTGGCGCCGCTTGCGGCAGACCCCATGGTCGAGGCCGCTGGCCGCCGCGGCCCGGGCCACCCACTGCTCGGCCTCCTCGTCGGGCCCCAGCAGCAGGGCCCCGGGGCGCCGCGCGGCGGCCAGCTCGCCCAGCGCCGGCGCCGCCGACAGGGCGATGGCATCGTCCAGCGGCACCGCCTGGTCGAGGCGTTCGATGCGATGCAGGTGCGGGTCCACGGTGATCAGGGCATCGACCAGCTCGGCGAGGAAGGCTCCCACCAGGGTCTGGCTGACCACCTCGCCGGGATGGAAGGCGATGTCCTGGCGCATATAGGCGAGGTAGGGCGCCACCAGGATCAGCCGCCGGGTGCCCTGGCGCCGCGCGTGGCGGGCCACCAGCAGCAGTTCCACCAGCTTGTCGTTGGGGCGGTCGAGGCTGCGGTAGAGCACCAGGGTCTCGGGGCACGCATCGGCGAAGGGCAGCCGCAGGCGCAGCTCCTCGTCCGGGAAGCGATGGGCCTCGATGGCCAGCGCCGGCAGGCCGAGCGTCGCGGCCAGACGCCGCGCCGGGGTCGCCTCGTCGTCGAAATGGAGCAGGGTCGGGAGTTGGGTCGCGCTCATCGTCCCTCCACATTGAGTGGGGCGATGGCCGCGGCCTCGCCCAGGGTGAAGCCGTTGTCGCAATCACAGCACTGGTGGGCGGCGTTGCGCTCGTTGCGGTACGACGCATAGACCCGATACAGGGGCTGGCCCGCCGTCACCGTATCGCCGATGCAGGCCAGCAGGTCGACCCCGGCGCCCTTGGCCTTGGGGGCGCCGGCGAGTCGGGCGACGCGCGCCAGGCGGCGGTTATCGATGGCGATGACCACCCCGTCCTGGGGCGCCATCACCTCGAAGCTGAGCGGCGCCAGGGGCGGGGCCTCGGGGTCGAAGGGGGTCTCTCCCTGGGCGCGGATAATGGCGCGCATCTTCTCCAGGGCGCGCCCCGACTCGAGGATATCCCGGGCGATGCCATAGCCATCGCCGCCGCGCACGTCCGGGTCGAACTCCAGCATGCGCCCGGCCAGCTGCAGCGACTTCTGGCGCAGGTCCTGGGGCGACTCGGGATGCTGCATCAGCACATGCATCACGTCCCGGGCCTCCAGCACCGGGCCGATACCGCGCCCGATGGGCTGGCGCCCGTCGGTGATCACCACCTCCAGGGTCAGGCCCATGCGCCCGGCCACAAACTCGAAGAGCTTGCGCAGCCGCCGTGCCTCGGGCATGGAGCGCACCTTGGCCTGGGGTCCCACGGGGATGTCCAGCAGCAGGTGGGTGGAGCCGGCGGAGACCTTCTTGGAGAGGATCGAGGCCACCATCTGCCCCGGCGAATCCAACGACAGGGGGCGTTCCACGGTGATCAGCACATCGTCCGCCGGCGACAGGTCGCT
Organism: Bisbaumannia pacifica; assembly: GCF_007989625.1. Taxonomy (GTDB): domain Bacteria; phylum Pseudomonadota; class Gammaproteobacteria; order Pseudomonadales; family Halomonadaceae; genus Bisbaumannia; species Bisbaumannia pacifica. The sequence goes on along the minus strand of NZ_BJUK01000017.1, from coordinate 63,186 downwards.
GCTGCCGCCCCAGGCCAGGCAACCGCGGTGGGTGCGAACCAGCTCGTTGAGCTCGGCGAAGGGCAGGTCGACCCGTGCCAGCACCTCCATGGTATCGGCGGTCCCCGAGGGCGAGGTGATGGCCCGGGAGGAGGTCTTGGGGCAGAGGCTGCCGTGGGCGGCGACGATGGGCACCACCAGCATGGAGGTGCGATTGCCGGGAATGCCGCCGATGCAGTGCTTGTCGACCACCGGATGTTCGTGCCAGTCGAGCTGGCGCCCCACCCGAGCCATGGCGTCGCTGAGGTAGAAGACCTCCTCGCGATCCATCTCACCCAGGTCGCAGGCCACCACGAAGGCGGTCAGCTCGATCTTCGAGTAACGCCGCTCGGCCACGTCCTGGACGATGGCGCGAAAATCCCTGCGGGTCAGCCGCTCGCCGTTGATCTTGCGGTGCAGGGCGGGAATCGACCCCGGCGGTTCCGCCTGGGAGACGCACACCGGCTGTCCCTCCGGCATGCCCAGGCTGGCGAAGGCTTCCTCGGAGAGGCCCAACTGATCGTGGCCGACGATGGCCTCGTCATCCACCACATTGAGGCTGGCCAGGATACGTCGCCCGTTGGCCCCCACCTCCACCTTGGCCAGGGCCTGGAAGCCCTCGGCCCGGTAGAGGTCGCACTCCCGATGCAGGTAGGCGACGTTCTCGCGGTAGGTGTCGATGCCCACCCGCTTGAGGGCCAGGGGCATGAGCCCCTCGTCACTCTCCTGGGACCTGCGCTGCGGCTTGTCCATGCTGGCTGCTCCGTAACCCCTTGCTGAGAGCCTAGCCGAAGCCACGAGACACGACGGGCCGACCGACAACGCCGGTGCCAACGCTCGTCGGCGCAAATCGAGCGGTAAACGCTTCTGGACTGGAGCGGGACGCCCACCCGGCCTAAGCTGGGGACCCGGCCACTGCGTGCAAGGAAGAGACTCGAGATGACCTACGATATTCGCCTCAAGCGCATCTACGGCGAGGTCGAGGCCGAGGACGGCGCCCGCATCCTGGTGGATCGCCTCTGGCCCCGGGGCAAGCGCCGCGAGAGCCTGTGCCTCAGCGACTGGTACCGGGATGCCTCGCCCTCCCCCGCCCTGCGTCGCGCTTGGCACCAGCAGGAGATCAGCCGCGCGGTGTTCGTGCGCCGCTACTGCTGGGAGCTCGACGACGCCCCCGAGGTGCTGGTGCCGCTGCTGCGCCATGCCCGCCGCGGGCGCCTGACCCTGCTCTCCGCGGCCCGCGACCTGGAGGCCTCCCACCTGCCGGTGCTGCGCGAGGCCCTGCTCGACGCCCTGGCCGCCGAAGACGCCGCCGACCGCGACGGCCCCGCCTCGCCGCCCTGCTATGCCGGCGACAAGGGCGGATGCTAGCCTTACCCTCCCCTTGTTACGCGGAGACTCGCAAGATGTGGCACCAGCAGGAGATACGGCTGCCCGGCGTGGCGCGGGGCTTTCACCTGATCACCGAACGGGTGGAGGCGGCGCTTCCCGAGCTGGCTCGCTGTCGGGTAGGCCTGCTGCACCTGCAGCTGCAACACACCTCAGCATCGCTGACGCTGAACGAGAACGCCGACCCGGACGTGCGTCACGACCTGGACGCCTTCCTGCGCCGCCTGGTGCCCGGCGACCTGCCCTACTTCCGGCATGTGCTGGAGGGCCCCGACGATATGCCGGCGCATGTGATCGCCAGCCTCCTGGGTACCCAACTGACCCTGGCGGTGCGCGACGGCCGCCTGGCCCTGGGCACCTGGCAGGGCCTGTGGCTCGGCGAGCACCGCGACCACGGCGGGCCCCGGCGGCTGATCGCCACCCTGCAAGGGGAAGGCTAAGGGGAATCGCAGACCCGATCCCGCCCCTCGCGCTTGGCGCGATACATGGCCTGATCGGCCCGCTGAAGCAGCATGCCGAGGTCGGCCTCGCCACTCGCTGCGGCCACCACGCCGAAACTGGCGGTGACCCGAAAGCTCGCTTCGCCGTAGTTCATGGGCTGTGCCGAAAGGGCCCGGCGCAGGCGCTCTGCCAACTCGCTGGCGGCGGCCTGGGAGGTGCCCGGCAGCGCCAGGGCGAACTCCTCGCCGCCGAAGCGGCAGAGAATATCGCCGTCGCGCAGCCGAGCCTGGAAGCGCTTGGCCACTTCCCGCAGCACTCGGTCTCCGGCTGCGTGCCCATGGGTGTCGTTGACCAGCTTGAAGCGATCCAGGTCGATCAACAGCAGGGCGAAGGGCGCCTCTGGATCCAGGGTCGCCAATCGCTCCTGGCAGGCGGCGAAGAAGGCACGGCGATTGAGCAGCTGGGTCAGCTCGTCCCGATAGGCCAGCCACTCGGCGTGGCGGTGGGAGGCCTTGAGGGCGTCCTCCAGGGCCTTACGCTCGGTGATATCGGTGGCGATCTCGACGCGCACCAGGCGGCCGTCATGCCAGGCGATGGCCTGATCGCGACACTGGTACCAGCGACCGTTCTGGGTATTCTGAAACTCCCAGACCACCGGGGCGCCCGGGCGGCCCTGGGCGTCGAGCAGCCGATCATTGGTGCAGAAGTCGCAAGGCCCGCTCTGCCCTTCCTGTAACACTTCCCAGCATTTTCGCCCCCGGGGCGCTCCCCACGTTTGGCGCCCATAGGCGTTGAGGAAGAGCAGCTCGTGGGTCTGCATATCGCTGGCATAGACCGCCGCGTCCAGGCTATCGAGGATGCTCAACAGATCCTCGGCACTGGCCGTGACGCCCTCAGGCTCGACTGCCTGGGACGCGGGTAACTTGCGGGACATCGAGCCTCCGGCTCCTCTGATAATGACCGTATCGGGCGGGTGCGCCCCACTATAGGCAGCCCCAACGTGGAATACCAACGGCGCGGGGCGACTCAGGGCAGGCGTCCCTCCCGGGCCAGGCGGCGCCGCACCCAGCGGTCATAGCAAAGGCGCAGCACGGGCTTGAGCCCCGGCAAGCCGATCAGCCAGGCCAGGGGCCTGAGCCGCGGTACCCGGCGCATCAGCAGGACATAGGCATCGATGCCCTCGCGGATGGCACCGCCCTCCTCCTCCACATGCAGCGACAGCAGCGCCGCCTGGGGATCGATGCCCTTGGCGCGCAGCGTCTGCCGGTGCTCGGTGACGTCGCACCAGTGCACGTCGCGGCCGGTCTCGCCGGCCCATCGCTCATAGCGGGCCCGGTCCCGGCGACAACCGGGACAGACGCCGTCGTAGTAGACCCTCAAAGGGGGCAATGCACTCATGCTGGCCTCGCTGCCGACTCAACGACTACTTAACTACCACTCAATTACTACGGCAGACCTCCCAGAGCCGCGCCAGTTCGTCGCTCATGGTCGCCACCAGGTCGGCGAAGCGGTCCGGGTCGGAGAGCTGCGCCAGTTGCTCGGCACTGGGCGTCCTGAGGTTCAGCGCCTCGGGGTGGAAGGCGAAGCTGGGCCAGTAGGCATTGCGGCTGCCGCCATGGCCCACCGCGTCCAGACGCTGGCAGAGGACGCGATAGCGCTCGGGCTCGTTCTGCTCCTCGCAGTAGATCCCCAGGTAGATGGCATACTCGATCTCGAAACCGGCGCAGATCGTCTTCTCATACCCGGGAATCCAGTAATAGAGGCCATAGCCCTTGCTGTTCTGGCGGCGCTGCACATGGTCCCGGCACAGGCCGTCCAGCGACGCCTCGCTCCAGGAGTCACTGCTAATATGCTTGGCCATGTCCTGGTACTGGGTCGCGATACGCGCCTTCAGGGCCCGCCAGAGCCGGGCCTGGAGGCGGGCCAGCGCCTCGTCGTAGGCCAGGCGAATGTCGTGGGCGCCGAGCAGGTTGTCGCCCTGCAGCAGGGTCTCGGCCAGGGTCTCCAGGTGCGCGTTATCCATGTCGTGTCCGGTCAGTTGCAGGATCAGTTGCCGATACTGGGCGAGGCTCTCGCGCAGCGGCGGGTCGAGGGCGGCGCGCCCCAGGCAGGCCTCCAGCCAAGGCACCAGGTCGGCGTAGTAGCCCAGGGCGGCGTAGCTGCCCTCCTCCAGGTCGCGCAGCTCGCCCAGGCTGTCCTCCCGGGGGTCGCGCCCCTCCAGGGTCAGGTAGCGCACGTGAATCTCCCGGTAGCCCGCCTCGCGCAGGCGCCGGTGGTAGCGCACCAACTGCTCCGGCTGGTCGTCGGCGTGGACCTTGTTCTCGATCAGCAGCGCCTGGCGCCGGGCATTGGTCACCAGGATATCGATGTTCCAGCGCTCGCACTCCACCCGCACACCCTCCCAGGCGAAGTCGCGGATCGCGCAGCGCTCGAGCAGCTCGTTAAGCGGCGCCGCCCCCAGGCCATGGGCCCGAGGATTCAACAGGGCGGCGAGGAAGCGCGAATGTAGGCGCACCTCGTCGTTGCCGCCGCGCAGGGTGGTGAAGAGGTTGAAGCCCGGCGGCCGGGCATGGCGCTGGCGCAGCAGGGAGGCCAGATGCAGCAGGCTGTGATGGGAAGGCACGGGGCGTCCTTGTCGATTCTAGGGCCCTGGAACTATCGGCAGGGCTTAAGGCGGCTTTAGGTCTGCCTTGCCTCGGGATCGGCCGGTCGCTCCAGCAGCGCCTTGATCCGGCCGCGCAGCCAGCGGCGCAGGCGGTCCTCGTGGGTGCGCTGGTGCCAGGTCTGGATCACCGATACGCCGTCCAGTTCCAGCGGGCAGGGGTGAATCGCCAGCCCCGGGAAGCGCTCCACCGCCTGGGTGGCCACGCTCTCCAGGCAGGTCAGCAGCAGGTCGCTCTGGGCCACCAGCAGCGGCGGCACGGTAAAGCTCGACAGCCCCGCCACCACCCGGCGGCGGCGCCCCAGGGCGCGCAGTTGCTTGTCCACATGGCCATCCAGGTCACCGGTCAGGGTGGTGACCAGGTGGTCGCTGGCCAGGTAGCCCTCCAGGGTCAGGCGCTCGCCGATCTGGGGATGATCCCGGGCGGCCAGCACCACGAAGCCTTCCCGGTGGATGCGTTGCTGATGGTAGCTACGCGGCAGGTCGCCATAGAAGCCGGCGATGGCGATATCGCACTCGCCGGTCTCCAGCTCCGCCCGCGGCAGCCGGCCCCGGGTGTTATGGGTGACCAGTTGCAACTGCGGCGCCTCGCGGCGCACCACCGGCAGCAGCCGCGGCAACAGCAGCTGCTCGATATAGTCGGTGGTGTAGAGGTGCACCCGGTCGGCCCGGGCCAGGTAGTCGCTGCCCTCGCAGAAGTCGAAGAAGCCCTCGATGCCCGCCACCAGTTGCTGCACCCGGGGCGCCAGCTCGTGGGCCCGAGGCGTCGGCGTCAGGCCCCGGGGCGCGCGCACGAAGAGCTCGTCGCCGAAGGCGTGACGCAGCTTGGCCAGCTTGTGACTCAGGGCCGGCTGGCTCAGCGCCATGCGTCCGGCCGCCGCCGAGACGCTGCGCTCCTGATAGAGCACGTGGAAGAGCAGCAGCAGGTTGAGGTCCTTGCCTGCGATATTCATCGAGTGAATATCTCCTATCGAGAATCATCAATTCTCGAATACTAGCCCCCCGGCTAGGATGGTGACCATCCCATTCACCGCACTGGCCAAGGAGATTGCCATGAGCGCACGCATTCTGATGGTGCTGACCTCCCACGACCGCCTCGGCGACACCGGCGAACCCACCGGCTTCTGGCTCGAGGAGCTGGCGGCGCCCTACTACGCCTGCCTGGACGCCGGCGCCGAGGTGGTACTGGCCTCGCCCAAGGGCGGCCAGCCGCCGCTGGACCCCAAGAGCGACGCCGAGGAGAGCCAGACCGAGGCGACCCGCCGCTTCCAGCGGGACGAGCAGGCCAAGCAGCAACTGGCCAACACCCACCGCCTCGCCGAAGTCAACGCCGACGACTTCGACGCCGTCTTCTACCCCGGCGGCCATGGCCCGCTCTGGGACCTGGTGGACGATGCCGACTCCATCCGCCTGATCGAGGCCTTCTGGACCCAGCAGAAACCGGTGGCCGCGGTCTGCCACGCCCCCATCGTGCTGATCCACGCCCGCGACGCCGATGGCCGGCCGATCATCCAGGGCCGTCAGGTCACCGGCTTCACCAATGGCGAGGAAGCCGCCGTGGGCCTCACCGAGGTGGTACCCCACCTAGTCGAAGACGCCCTGATCGCCGGCGGCGGCCGCTACTCCAAGGCCGACGACTTCGTCCCCTACACCCGCCGCGACGGCCAACTGATCACCGGCCAGAACCCGCCCTCCTCCGAACCGGTGGCCAAGCTGCTGCTGGAAGCCCTGGGCAAGTAACCCGGCCGGACACACAGCAAAACGCCCACCTGCCAATGGCAGCGCGGGCGTTTTGCTTTTTATCGGATAGGCGAAGGAGCCAGCCGACGGTCGTGGGAATTTGGTTCTTCGCACTCGGGCGTGAATACCATGGTGGGAGCGCAGATTCTGCGCGATATCGTCCGAAGGACGATCCTGGCAAGCACCAAGGCGCCTGGTGGCGCCAATCGTTCGGCATAGCCAAACTTGTATGTTTGATGAAGGTTAAGAAAGGGCAATAGTGAGCCGGGATCAGCCATGTCGTGACTTCACGCTGATCTGCGATGACCGAAAATTTCGCCTTGCCGAGCGAGTCCCTGCCGGTACTTGGATACTATTGCCAGTCCATCCCCAGCATCGAGGTATACTGACTCGGATCATCAAGCTCCATTTTCCTGCCCGGAAAGCCATCGAACAACGCCCGATGACGGCGCAATCCATACTCATCATCACGAGTTTCATAGGCGCAGACCCAGGCAATCAGGGCTTCCAGGTGGGCATCCTGCGCCTCGCGGGTCGCGAACTTCTCCGGTTCCCAGGGCCGCGACCGACAGTGGGCCACACAGGCCTCGACGCCGGGATTGAGGAAGATCAGCTCCTCACAGGCCGGCAGGATCGGCTCGATAATATCCGCGTAGCACCCCTCGATAATCCAGTGCCCATGGGCATCGATAAAGCGCCATACCTCCGCCACGCTCTCCGCCAGCGGCCGCCGCTCCATCCCCTCTCGAAACGCCACCCGATCCAGCGACAACCGAGCCGCCGGCTGCCTGTCGAGCAGCCGCTTGGCGAGGGTACTTTTCCCTGACCCGGCGTTACCGAGAAGGATGATTTTCATGGAATGGTTTCTCCATCAGCCCTTCAGTTGAGGCTGCTTTTGGCCAAGAGCGGTCATTCAGGCTGCCCTCATATAACGTCCCGCTTGAGCCACAGCTTGCCTTGGAGAGCAGCAGAAGGGAAAGTCGTCGGACTCGAAGCGGTTATTGTGTGCGCCCTTCATCGTGGCTGCGCTCCAGTGGGGCCCTACACCTTGGCCATCTCTTTATAGTGATCGGAATACCCGGTTTTTTCGAAGACTAATCTCAAGCCTTCTTTGAAGGTGTCGTAATTAAACTCCTTCATGTCGATGACATTCTGCCCTAGCGAATGCGATTCACGATTGATGTAGCGGCAGAATGCTTGAAATTTGGCATCCCGTAGCTCTGGCATGAGAAATACATTGTTTAAGTCTTTCTTTCTAACAAAGTTAAAAAAGTATTCAACAATATTGCGCATGCAGTTGGCAATGAGCGCCGGCGGCTGCGCCGAGTCATTGACTACCGACCAATATGCCTGGTAGTCATTCTGAACCTCTTCGTATTTCATTTCCTGAACACTGCTATTGGCCGCAGACTTAGAGACTCGGAAGAGTTTCTGAGTCTCCTTTCTACGGCCGTGATTGGGATCGGTAAGCTCATAAAAGAAATATAAACTATGCGTCAGCACGAACACTTGAATAAAACGATCATTCTTAAAGAATACAGACCGTATGAGCTGCCCCACATTAAAAACAAATACATGAGAAAGGCTTGATATTGGGTCATCTATAACAGCTATGCGCTGTGCATGTGTATCCTCTGGGCTAGACTTCCCCTTGCATAGCTCACAGAAGTATAAGAAACTGATCATCATTTTCTCGCCTTCGCTCAGCGTATGAAAAGCGTGTTCCGACTCCCCGGAGCGAACGACTCGATATAGCCCCTCTGCGTGCTTAGAAATCTTGAAGCCATCAATGCCGATGTCCACCAAGCCGGCATTAATCGCGTCCACTGCTTCATCCGTATTCACTGTTTCCTTTTGAGCCCTCGTAACCTCCCTCTTAGCTTCGGCAATATCGGCTTCGATCTTTTCAATTTCCTCATCTACTTCTTTCAATTTCTGTCTCGCACTCTCGTGATCGACCTCATACCGAGTCATGGTCTGATCATATTTCCACCGCATAAGCCCCCAGAACTCGCCCTTGATAGCATCGAGCACAGCCTCACGATTCTTTAGGCGCTGATTATAGTCGTCAACAGCCCCATTTATCGCATCGACCTCACAATTGAAGTCTGCAATAAAACCGCTGGAGTCTTCGAGGGTTTCGAGCACTTTGGGGTTTTTTATCTTTTCCTCAATCTTTCCTAGATTGGTGTGCAGGATGTCAGTAACCGCCTGATATTTGATAGATAGGGGCGCGACGTGTTCACGTGAGAGCGGATGTTCCGTATAGATTTTTACATCTGGCAACTTCCCAACTGCGGAAACATATCTTGATTTTAAAGTTTCCAGCTGTTCCATCTGCCTTTGATACGTGTCGTCGAAGTATCCCTGCATGCCCTTAACAAATTTCGATGTAATCGTCCTCTCTTGGCAAAAAGGGCATGCCTCACCGCTTTCCTGAATTTCCTTCGAGAGGAAGCCAAGTCCCTGCTTTACCCAGTCCGAATTTCCAAGCTCCTCTATCAGTGTGGCCACTTCACTGTCCGAGTTACCAAGGATTGTCCTGCCAAAAATGGCGTCTGATTCGATTTCACCAGCTATGAATGCAAGGTTCGGAACCTGTTGCTGAAACTGAGCCACATCCCCCTTAAGGACGTCCACTTCTTCCCGAAGCGCCTTAACATCCCTTTTCGGCTCGCTGCTTGGCTTTGGAATCGTTAGGAGATGGGAAAAGAGCTTTTCTTTTTGGCCTTTTAGACCATCAAGACAATACTCAAGCACTCGATCGCCGCCAGAGTATTGAGCTTTAATCTTCCAAATCTCATCTACGGCCTGTTGCTTTTGTGTCGCGAACATTTGGGTGACCTGCTCCCTGGCAGCCTGCTTTTCTTCTAATGATTTCGCTAGATCGCCACAGCGCTTGGTCTCCTTGGCAATCTTTTCCTCAGCATCCTTATTCTCTTTTGATAGACTAAAAATCCCCTTGAGACTATTGGCAACAAAGAAATTGTCTTGAATGAATCTTTGGTTGTAGACCAATACGGGGTCTGTTTGATCAGGCACCTTCCGGCATTGAGCGAAGCGCGCGTCTTCTGGGGCATAGAGAAAGTTTGAGATTGTTGACTTTCCAACACCGTTCAGGCCGTAGACCAAGTTGATCTTCTTGTCTGTCACGAGAGATGCAGGTTTCTTGAAGCTCGCAACTGAATCCATGTGAATCTCGGTAATCACGCGCCCCCCTTCTAGTGAAAAATCACAACATATGAAATATCAATGAATTAAATGCATGTAACACAAACCTCCGCTCATGCTGCATAAAACTGGTGAACGTGCTTACTGCCTATGACATCATAGCCGCTTTGGGTCGATAGCCGCCGCCTCATTTGGTGGCTTTACCAGCCAGCTCGCTGCCACCATGCTACCTCCCCGCCCCATCCACTAATCGAATATTGCTTTCCATCTTAGCCATGGCGGGATGGTCGTGCATAGCCGTAATTGGACGCCTTTCACACGGGTAAGCGGTAACTTCGTCTATGGGGCACGGTGGCTGGGGAAATAAGGCTCTTGTGAATTTGGCACGGCAACTGGGCGCCTTTCGGCGCCGATCGCTCGGCAAAGCCGAGTTCCCACCAAGCCGGGGCCAGGTCTTGATGGCTGTCCTCGGTGCTTAACGGCCGGGCGGCCACTGGGGATGGCGTGGCAGGCCCTCGCCGCTCAGCCAGGGCTGGTCGTGACCGGTCCAGATATGCGCCTCGGGCATCACGCTGGGGTCTTCGTCCAGGGTGGCCAGGCGCAGGACGAAGTGCGCCTGACCTTCCCGCTCGGCGATCAGGTGGCAGCCGCAGCGCGAGCAGAAATGGCGCCACTTACCGGGGCTGGATTCGTAGCGGTTGAGTAGCGCCTCGCCCTGGAGCCAGCGAAACGCCGAGCGGGCCACTCCCGCCGTGACCACGGCGGGGGCAGCATGGGCCTTGCGACAGGTCCGGCAGTGGCAGATCTGCGGGGCCGTGCTCAGCGCCTCGATGGCGTAGCGCACCCCACCGCATAGACAGCTTCCTTGCATATTGCCCTCCTTGTGGGCCGAGTCGTTTTCCAGTGTCAGATCGTCCATGGCCAGGCGGATGTGGCCTGGCTGGCGTATTTACCGCCCCCGAGTGTCTCCAGGCCCGTCACCGGCGAACTGCCGACGATACGCGGCGGGCGAGAGTCGGACCAGGCGGCCGAATAGCGCGCAGAAGGTGGCCACGTCCCGATAGCCCACCCGCTCGGTGATCTCCGCCACGGTCAGCGAGGAGGAGCGCAGCAGGCCCTTGGCCACCTCCACACGATGGCGCTGTAGGCAGGCCAGCGGCGTGGTGCCGACTTCGCGGTTGAAGCGGCGCAACAGCGTTCGCGTGCTGCAGTGAAAGGCAGCGGCCAGGCGCGGGAGGTCGTAGGGCTCGTCGTAGCGATGGATCAGCCACTGCTCGACCCGCGCCGAGAAGCGCACCTCGCGCTCTCGGACAGGCGGCGCCTCCACGTAGGGTGCCTGACTCTCCCGCGAGGGTGCGAGCAGGGCCAGGCCGGCGACGCGCTGAGCCAGGGGCGCGCCACCCCGCCGGCGCACCAGGTGCACGGCCAGGTCGGCCGCGGCACTGAAGGCCCCCACGGTGGTGACACCGCCGTCCTCGACCATCAGGGCTTCCGAGTCTACCCGCACATCGGGGTACAAGCGGGCGAGCTGGGGGGCAAAGAGCCAGGCGGTCGTGGCGCGGCGTCCATGCAGCAAGCCCGCCTCGGCAAGCAGGAAGGCCCCGGCGCAGACGGAGGCCACCGGGACCCCGGCGGCAAAGCAGCGACGAATAAAGCGGATCTCCTGGTCGAAAACGGCGATATCGCCCTGCCTCACCTCGAGCCGCGCAAAATCCACGCCGGGCACGATCAGCAGATCGATCTCAGGCGTCGCTGGCGATGCCTTCAACTCGACGCCTCCGGCAGCGGTGATCCGCCGACGCCCCACGCTCACCATCTCGACCCGGAACGGCGCCTCGGCATGGCTCGAGCCGGCCAGCGCGACGCGATTCGCCATCAGCAGCAGGTCACTGATCGTGCAGGCTTCCATGCTCAGGCAACGGTCGAAGACCAGGATCGCGACGCGCATCTGCGGACTACCCCCGGGAGTGGCGAGATCGCCATATTATATGGCGGACTCGCCACTCCCTACCATGACGACGCCGGGCGACACTGGGGCCGACCCGAATCGCCAACTACGCAGGAGAGCCCGATGGCCAAACTGGGATCGATGGAGTGGGGAGAACGCAGCGATGGCATCCTGTCGCCGACGGAGCGCATGCAGATGCTCGGCGGCATCCTACGGGCGCAGCTGGGCGAGACCCTGTCACGCCTGGCACGGCACCTGGGCGGTTATCGGCGACAGCGCCTGCGCATCGACCCGGAACGCATCCCCGTCCCGGAGTCGGCCGTCACCCGCCTGGCCGACGAGCTGGCGTCGCAACATTACGACGAGCCACTGCGCCTGCACTGCCTACGCACCTACTTCTTCGGCCAGCTCTGGGCCCAGTTCCACGGCCTAGGCATCGACGCCGAAACCCTCTACGTGGCCAGCCTGCTTCACGACCTGGGCCTGACGCCCGGATTCCACCAGCAGACGGCCTGCTGCGGCTTCGCCATCGTCGGGGCACGCACCGCCAGGCAAGTCGTGGCGGAACGGCAGTGGCCCCCGGAACGTCAACGCGCGGTATACGAGGCCATCAGCTACCACCTCAACCCCTACCTCTCCCTGGCTCACCACGAGCCGGAAGCCGCTTGCCTGCAACGCGGCGCCCACCTCGATGTCATCGGTGCCGGCCATCACCTGCTACCGGATACCGCCATCGCCCATATCCACGGCGCCTACCCGCGAACCGGCTTTCGTGAAGCGATCCTCGCCAGCCTGTCCGACGTGGAACACGCGCGCGGATCGCATGCTTCGGTACTGGCGTCCTTCGGGTTCGCGCGCCTCGCCAGCCGCAACCCCCTGGATCGTCGACACGGGGATCACCGGCCGGCCAGTGAATAAATCACCGCACGCCCGGCAGGCTTCCCCGCCAGGATCCATGCCGCGCTATTGTGTCAGGCATTTCCGCTTATTCTGCGCAAGACGGGCTCCAGTGGCCCTCGCCCCGTTATCGCGGCGAAGGCCCCCACCGAGAGCATGGCGACGAGCGCGATCACCAGCGAGAGCGGAATCAAACCGACCTGGCCGATCGAATCAAACCACCCCAGGCCATAGGCCCCGAATACGCCACCCGCGATCACCCCTTGAGCGACATAGGAGGAGAGCGAATTCTGCCCGGCAAGCACCAGGAGCCGGGGAAGCTCGATGGCCCGGGAAAGGCGCACCAGCAGGTACAGGTAGATCGACGAAAGCGCCGGCGCGCCTATGGCCACTAACACCATCCCCAACAGGGAGATGACTTCATAGGATTCCGGCAGGAGGCCACCGATGACGGCGGCATAGAGCACATTCAAGGGCAAGGCGATACCGACCAGCAGCGGCAAGCGGCTCTCGAGCAGTGCAAACCCTCGACTGCCTTCGACAAAGAAGTCCGCCTTGGCCGCGGCCAGTCCGGCGGCGAAGGCCCCGAAGGCCAAGGGCCCCTGCAGGAGCAGCAGAAACGCGAAGGTGGCGGGCCACTCCATGGCTCGCGCCTGGGTCGCCTCGAAAAATCCGCCGCCGAGACTGGCGCTGCCCATCGCGGCAAACGAAGCGCCGTCGGCGGCCATCATCATCTCCACGACCACGGCAAGCACGGTGAGGCATAGCATGCTCAATGGCAGCATCCAGGCGGCCACCCTGAGCAAGGTGCGTGGCGGATGATCCTTGATCCACCACAGCAGTGACCCCAGCACCGCATACAACACCAGGATATCGCCGCTGAATACCAGGGTGGCATGAGCCATGCCCAGGATGGCCAACCCCAGCATCCTTCGAAAGTAGCGCCTCGCGAAAGACTGCCCTTTCGAGCGGGCCGACGTCGATTGGATGGCCATCCCCCAGCCGAAGACAAACGAGAAAAGGAGAAAGAACTTCAGCTGAAAGAAGCATTCGACGACGAATGCCGCCGTTCTCTCATCGGCCCCCTGCGGGGCGACGAAGGCGGACTCTATGGGTAAGGCCATAAAGGGCACATTGACCACGCAGATACCGATCAGTGCGGCCATCCTGATCACGTCCACCTCATGACTACGCCTGATGCGATTCATGACTCTCCTTAGTCATCACGAGCACACCGCGAGTGGGTGCACTAGCCTTCCACTACGACATCGGTGGTGATGGATCCATGCGAACGGTTATTGCTCGGACCAGACGGCATATTCGTTGCCACTGGGGTCGGTAAAGTGAAATCGCCGGCCCCCCGGGAAGTCGAAGATCTCCTGAACCACCGTCCCGCCCGCCAGCTCGACCTTATCGACCGTCGCCTCGAGGTTGGTACTGTAGATGACCACCAACACGCTGCCCCGCTCGGTAGATACCGCCTTGTCGGACTGGAAAAACCCACCATCCAGTCCGGCATTCTCGATGGCCGAGTACTCCGGTCCATAATCGACGAATGACCACCCGAACACAGAGGAGAAGAACGCCTTTGCCCTCTCAATGTCACGGGTGGGGATCTCGACATAATTGATTTTTCCATCTTCTTTCATGACGTCACCACCCCATTGGATATTTCAGTTCACCCCGCCTTCGATTCCGGAGAGCTCATCATTCATCAGGTGCCCCGTGACCGGCTCAATCAACTGGATCACTCAAACCAGAACTCGATCTCATCCGTCTCTTCCTTGAACTCGGCCGCATGCACCACCCCCGCCGGGACGTGATACCAGTCTCCGACGCCGTAACGCTCGACGCGTCCCTCGATGGTCAGGAGCAGCTCCCCACGGATAATCACGCCATGATTGTCCGTGGCATGTGAGTGCGGGGGGATACGGGTTCCAGACGGGTAGGACGCAAAGAGGACGTCCGCGCCTTCGGCAGCGAGCTTGTAAGCATCGAACCGCCCATCGAAAAGCGGTAGTTCACGAATTTTATCCGGATATTTCCCTGGCATCGCAACCTCCTTTGCTGCGCCTTGTGAACATGCCGCTGGGCGCGTCCTCGACACTCTCGACTCAAGGCGGATCGCGGCTTCGCCGGCCGGCCCTCGGCCAACAGCGCCCATCGCGGCATCATCGACTCTCCATCTTAGTCATGGCGGGACCCCGTGCACAGCCGATAGGCTTCGACGCCGGGCGGGTAAGCGGTGGCGTCGCCCATGGGACTCGGTGGCTGGGCCACTACCCACAGGGTTGGTGGGACGATCTCCAAAAAAAGGGACCATGCCCCTGTGAGGCATGGCCCAATCCCATGAAGCAAGTGGCTTAGCTCCGGGTCGCCTTGAGCGCGGTGGACTTGCCAAGGGCGGGGAGCGGCTTGTCGTTGCCGTCGGACAGAATCGTTGTCACCTCGGGCTGTGCGGTAATTAGCCAGCGAAGCGGAATAGCTTCTTGTTCGCGAACTCCATCATGCCGCCCTTGCCGAGTTCGCGGCCGTAGCCCGACTTCTTGACGCCGCCGAAGGGGATGTCTGCCCCCTCCAGGCCCGACGCGCCGATGAAGACCATGCCGACATCCAGCTGGTTGCCAACTTTCTCGGCGCGTTCGAGATCGTCGCAGATGACGATCGATCCAAGGCCATAGGGCGAGGCATTGGCGAGCTCGATCGCCTCTTCGTCGCTCGAGACCTTGTAGATCTGCGCGACCGGACCGAAGAGCTCCTGGCTGTACACGTCCATTGCTGGGGTGATTTCGGCGAGGATCGAGGGGGTGTAAACGTTGCCTTTCGGGTCGTTGTCACCGACGAGCAGCTTGGCCCCCTGAGCGAGTGCCCCCTGCACCTGTGCAGAGAGCCCTCGGGTCGCCCCCGCGGAGGAGAGCGGACCGAAGTCGCCGTTTTCGTACGACAGGCCGGCGATGGCCGCCTTGAACTTCTCGGTGAACTCGTCGAAGTACTTGTCCATGACGACGATTCGCTTCGAACCGTTACAGGCCTGGCCGGTGTTCTCCATGCGGCCAGCGACGGCGTGCTTCACGGCGTGGTCGATGTTATCCGTCTCCAGGACCAGGAACACATCGGACCCGCCGAGCTCGAGCACGCACTTCTTGAGATACTTGCCGGCCTGCTCGGCGACGATCGCGCCAGCGCGCTCTGATCCGGTCAGAGAGACGCCCTGAATGCGATCATCCGCGATGATCGTCGAAACCTGCTCGTGCGAGGCGAACACGTTCACATAGGCGCCCTCGGGGAACCCCGCGTCGCGGTAGATCTGCTCGATGGCCAGTGCTGACTCCGGACAACTCTCGGCGTGCTTCAGCACGATGGTGTTGCCGAGAATCAGGTTGGGTGAGGCGAAGCGTGCCACCTGATAGTACGGGTAGTTCCACGGCATGATGCCGAGGATGACCCCGAGCCCCTGGTGGCGGATAAAGGTACGCAGACCGTCCTCGACATCGAGCACTTCGTCGGCGAGCCACTCCTCGGCGTTCTTGGCGAACACCTCCGTGATATCGCCGGAGAACTCGGCCTCACCGATCGACTGGACGAGTGGCTTGCCCATCTCGCGATTGATGATGGCGCCGAGCGTTTCCTTACGCTCACGGAAGAGATCCGCTGCCTTCTGAGCCAGGGCCGCGCGTTCGGCAAGGGTGGTCTTGCGCGACCACTCCGTGTACGCCTTCTGCGCGGCGGCAATGGCGTCCTGGATCCCGGCATCGGTCGCGGTGGGGTATTCCTTGATGGTCTCACCGGTTGCCGGATTGATGACCGCATACTTACCCATGTGACTTATCTCCTTGAGTGATTGTCCCGGCAACGCCAACCTGTTGCGTATGCCGCGAACCCTCAACTTATGGGGTCTGAGGGCGCCTTGCAGCAACCCCGTTCGCTTGCCGATTGACTCGCCACCCGCGCCAGCAGGCGGCCAGCCTCGGGGCGGATCTTCTCACGGGTCTCGCCGGAACGAGACGGCGTATCGGCCCCGCGATATCAGCCTCGCCGACGATCGCCAGGCCCTCGGCCCGATTCCGCCGGTCATTGGCCGTCGATGGTGGTCATCTCAGCTTATCTCCTTTTCCGGCGCCGCGATGGCGGCCAGGAAATCGCCCATCAGGCGGCGAAAGTTGGCGGTGTTATCGGGCTGACGCCGGGCGATCTCGTCGCGCAGGCGCCGTGGCAGGTCGCCGGCCTCGGCGAGAAAGCGCCGCCCCTCCTCGCTCTTTTGCCAGTCGCTAAGCCAGGTATCGAACATCGCCACCGTGATCTCGGGGTGGAACTGCACACCCCAGGCCGAACCGTGGCGAAAGGCCTGGGGGGCCAGGGCGGTATCGGCCAGCAGGGTGACATGATCGGGCAGGCGGAAGGTATCGAAGTGGAAGTTGAGCCAGGGGCCGGGGTGGTGCCAGTCGGGATGGCGGTCACGCAGCGGCGTCCAGCCGATCTCGGCCTCCCCGGCGGCCAGAGCGGTACCGCCCAGGGCCCGGGCCAGCAGCTGGCTGCCGAAGCAGATGCCCAGGGTCGGCACGCCGGCGTCGATGACCGTTTTCAGCCAGCGCAGTTCGGCCGCAAGCCACGGCAGGCGCGGGTCGTAGGCGGATTCGGGGCTGCCCATCACCACCACCATCTCCAGCGTCTCCGGGGGCGGCAGGGGGTCGCTCACTAGGTGCGTCTGTAGTGCGATGCCGTGTTCGGCGAGCACCTCGGGCAGGGTGCCCGGCACGTCGCTGGGCGAGTGCAGCACCGCGAGGGCGCGTCTCGGTTTCATGGCGTCACCAGGGTGTCGTGAATAGAGGAAGGAGCGCCGGGTCGGCGCTCCCCGTGGCGGTTCAGAAGGGGTAGTCGAGGGTCGGCATCCAGCGCTCCCACAGGGCCCGGAGCTCACCGTTGGCCTTGACCTCGGCCAGGGCTGCCTCGACCCGGGCCAGGCGCTCGGGCTCGCCCTTCTTCACGGCGATGCCCCAGGCGTTGCGGCTGGCCACGGTAAAGGCGATGGCCAGGTCCTGCTCCTCGGCCAGGGGCACCAGGGCCACGTCGTCATCGACGAAGGCGTCGATCTCGCCGCGGCGCAGGGCCGCCACCATGTCCCCCATCACGTCCTCGGACTCCCCCGAGAAGGGCACCCGGATGGCGCCCTCGAAGGTCTCGGCCAAGGCCATGTTGAGGCTCTTGTCGATGGCCCCGACCCGGCGCCCCGCCAGGTCCTCGGCGCGGCGGATGGACGAGCCGCGCCGCACCATCACCGACTCGTCGAAGACCGCATAGGGGGCGGTGAAGTCGGCCAGGGTCTGGCGGTACTCGGAGATGCCCTGCCCGCAGAGCAGGATGTCCCCCTCCCCCGCCTCCAGGGCGGGGTAGAAGTCGGCCCACTGGCGGTAGACGAAGGCGGTATCCCCGGCCAGCTTGCTGCCCAGCAGCCGTGCCACGTCGGCCTCGTAGCCGTGACGCTGGCCCTGGTCGTCGCGCCAGAACAGCGGCGGCGCAGGCAGGTCGGCACAGATGACCTTGAGCTTGAGATCGGTCGCGGTCTGGTTCACGGCAGGT
Source organism: Bisbaumannia pacifica (assembly GCF_007989625.1). Taxonomy (GTDB): domain Bacteria; phylum Pseudomonadota; class Gammaproteobacteria; order Pseudomonadales; family Halomonadaceae; genus Bisbaumannia; species Bisbaumannia pacifica. The sequence continues at coordinate 45,346 of NZ_BJUK01000017.1, read as the reverse complement.
AGTCCTCGTACATGGATTTTTCCCAGTCGGTCACGGCGGCGCAGTAGCGCGCCCACTCGTCCGCCTTGAGGTCGCGGTAGAGGCTGGCCATCTCCGCCGGCATGGCGCCCTGGATCACGGCGTCCTGGTCGAAGGCGGCGATGGCGTCGCCCAGGGTGCGCGGCAGGTAGCGAATCTCGCCGGCCGCCCCCGGAATGCTGTCGCTGTTGTCCGGGGCGCCCGGATCCAGCTCGTTCTTCAGGCCGTCGCGCATGGCGGCCAGCAGCATCACATGGGAGAGGTAGGGGTTGACGCTGGCGTCCGGCACCTTGAACTCCAGGCGACCGTTGGCGGAGAGCCTCACGGTGCAGGTCTTGTTGTCCATGCCCCAGTTGATGCAGTTGGGGGCGAACAGCCCGGTGTCCCAGTAGCGCTTATAGGAGTTGACGGTGGAGGCCATGATCATCATGGCGCCGGGGGCGTGGGCCAGGAGCCCGCCAAGGGCATGTTGGCCGGTCTCGGTGAGGTGCAGCTCGCGGCGGCCCGGCTCGGCGAGGACGTTCTCGTCGCCGCGCCACAGGCTGAAGTTGTGGTGACAGCCGTTGCCCATGCTGCCGGTGGTGGGCTTGGGCATAAAGCTGGCCTTGACCCCGAACTCCTGGGCCACCTGACGGCAGATCAGGCGATAGGTCATCATGCGGTCGGCGGTCAGGTGGCAGTCGTCGAACATCCAGTTGAGCTCGAGCTGGCCCGGGTCCTCGTAGTCGCCCTCGATCATGTCCAGGCCCATGGCGCCGGCGTACTCCATGACCCGCTTGAAGATGGGCCGCATCAGCTCCAGGTTGCCCAGGTGGTAGGCGGGGCTGGCCCCGGGGCGCACCTTGACGTCGAGCTTCTCGCCCAGCCAGGACATCTCCGGCTCCAGGCCGGTGCGCAGGGTCAGGCCGGTCTCGTCGACGAAGCGGCGGTGGGTGTCCAGCAGCAGGCCGCGGGGGTCGGTGGCGAGGATGCTGCCGCCGTTCTCGGTGCGGTGCTCCGGTTCGTAGAGGCGGCAGAAGAAGGAGCCGATGGAGCGGTCCCAGGGCAGCACCTGGAAGCTGTCGGCGTCCGGCATGCCGGTGAACTCGGCGGCCTGGGCGCCGCCGCCCAGCAGCTCGCCGGCGCGGTTGCACTGCAAATCGGAGATGGCGGTACGGTGGAACTGGATGCCCTTGTCCAGGTTGCGCAGCAGGTGCTTGGCCGGCACCACCTTGGCCACCACCCGCCCGGTGAGGGTCACTACCTGGTAGTAGAGGTACTCGACCCCGGAGTCGCGGATGCGCGCGCTCAGTTCCTGCGTCACCGCGGCGCTGTTGTTGGTCTCGCGATGACGATCGAGGGCCGTGGTGGGGGCCGCCTGGAGGGCGGTATCGAGGGCCGACGTGGCTTGGGCGGTGCTTGTCAGAGACGTCATGTCATTCTCCTTTGCCAAACGCTCCCTGAGGAGGCGAAGGCGGTTCTGTTGTGGTTGTTGTGCCTGGCGAAGCCAGGGGAAAACGCGCAGTGCTCGGTCGATTCGTGCTAGGGGTCGATGGGGCTAGGGGTGGCCCGCCCGGTGGCGGGAGAGGCGCTGACGCCGGCCTCCCGGAAGAAGCGCGCCACCCAGGCGGCGACCTCGGCGTTGGCCAGATCGGTCTGCGACAGGCTGGCCCGGGCCGCCTGGGCCTCGGCCTGGTCGAAGAGGTGGCCGCCGTAGCGATCCAGCAGCGCCTCCACGTAGGCCGGGGTGAACTCGGGGTGGTACTGCACCGATAGCGCCGGGAAGGCGTAACTCAGCACGCCGTGGGGACAGTGGTCGCTGCCGGCCAGCACCCGGGCCTGGGGCGGCAGCTCCACGACCTGATCCTGGTGGAAGGCCAGCACCCGGCCGGCGCCTCGCTCAGCCTCGGCGCCCTCGTCGCGACGATAGTCCTGCCCCCCCAGGCCCCAGCCTGCCCCGGCCTTGGCGGTGCGGCCGCCGAAAGCGTCGGCCATCAGCTGGTGGCCGAAGCAGATGCCGAAGATCGGCCGGCCCAGGTCCCGGGCGCGGCGCAGGAAGTCGATCTCGGCGCGCATCCAGTCGGCGCCCTCGTAGACGCTGTGCTTGGAGCCGGTCAGCAGGTAGCCATCGAAGGCGGCGGGGTCCGGCAGCGCCTCCCCGGAGACCGGCGAAACCGCCTCGAAGCTCGCCTCCGGGAGCGCCGGGCCCAGCCAGGCCTCGATCATCGCCGGGTAGCCGGCGAAGCGCTCATCGAGCGGCTCCGGCACCAGGCCGTTCTCGAGGATGCACAGGCGCAGGGCACTCATGAGGCGGCCTCCGCGGTGGCCTCGCCGGCCATGATCCGCGCACCGTGGGCGCCGAGCAGGCCCTTCAACCATTCCACCGCCACCTCACCGGGCAGCTCGCCGCTGGAGGCGTCATGCACGCCGCGCTCGCCCAGCTCGATGGCGCCCAGCTCGCGCAGCTTGTCGGCGAGGGTCCGACTGCCGTGGTTGAAGGTCTCGTAGAAGCTGTCGCCCAGGCCGAAGGTGGCGAAGGTCAGGCCGCTGAGGTCGGGGGCCTGGGCCTCCAGCCTGGCGAAGAAGGGCTGGGCCGAGTTGGGCAGTTCGCCCTCGCCATAGGTGGAGCTGACCAGGATCACGAAGTCCCGCTCGGCCACCTCGGCCGGGTCGAAATCGGCCAGGTCCCGGGCCGTGACGGTGGCGTCCCCCTCCAGGGCCTCCACCAGGTCGTCGGCGACCATTTCTGCGTTGCCGGTCTCGGTGCCGTAAATCACATGTATCGTCATCTCAGGGTCCTCCCACGGGGGTCGCTTGGGCGATCTCGAGCAGCCTCGCCAGATCGGGAATGCGCCGGCAGAGTCGGCCGGCCGGCGCCTCGGCGGCTTCCACCGCCTGGATGCGTTTCCAGCCAGCGAAGTCGGTGGCCCGGGCGATCGCCGCCGCGGGCAGGGCCGCGGCACCGGGCCGCCCGAGTGGACGCTCGGCCCGGTCGGCGACAAGGTCGGCGGCGATGGTGGCGGCCACGGCGCGGGCATCCTGGCGGTTCTCGGGAATGGTTCCGCGGGGACCGCGCCGCAGCCAGCCGGTGCAGTAGAGGCCCGGGGCCAGGCGCCCTTGATCATCGGGCCGGGGCGCGTCGGGGGCGCCGGGCAGGTCGGGGTCGTGCTGGGCGAAGCCGATGGCGGTAATCAGGCTGTCGGCGGCAAGCTCCAGGGTCTCCCGGCCGCTCTCGCCGCCATGAAAGCGCACCGCCTCGACCCGGGCCTCGCCGAGCACCGCCTCCGGGGTCCAGCCGAAGTGGAAATGGATCTGGCAGCCATTGCTCTCGGTATGGCTCTCGGTATGACGCTCGGCCAGCTCGTGGAAGGCGGCTAGGCGCAGGCTCACGGCCTGGTCTTCGACGCTCTCAGGAGCCGGCAGCGTCGCGTGGAAGTGAAAGGAGAGCCCCGCCAGGCGCCCCAGCTCACGGAGCATGGCGGCGTCACACTTGGCCTCGGCGGCGGAAGAGCGGCCGACGATATCGAGCCGTGCCAGCGGCGTGGCCCGGCAGGCGGCCAGTGCCTCCGGCGACAGCTCGGAACCCTCGAAGGCGGCCTCGGGCTTGCTCAGTAGGCGCAGCACGTCGATGCCCACGTTGCCCTGGCCGATGATCACCGCTCGCCGGCCCAGGTCGGGACGCATCCCCTGCTCGTCCGGATGATCGTTGAGGCGGCGAGTCAGGGCGCCGGCGCCATAGACCCCGGGCAGGTCGTCGCCGGGGATGCCCAGGCGGCGATCGGCGGCCAGGCCGGTGGCCAGGGCCACCACGTCATAGGCCTCGCGCAGCTCGTCCAGGGTGAAGTCACGGCCCAACGTCAGGTTGCCGTGGAAGCCGATACCATCGCGCTCGAAGAGCCGTTCGAACTGGCGGGTCACCGCCTTGGTGCCGGGATGATCCGGGGCCACCCCGTAGCGCACCAAGCCGAAGGGCACCGGCAGGCGGTCGAAGATATCGATCCGCGCCTCGGCCCACTGCTTGCGCAGGGCCTGGGCCAGGTAGCAGCCGGAGGGGCCGGCGCCGACGATGGCGATGCTCGGGGCCGTCATGCCGCCCTCCCCGCCCGGAAGCGAATCGGCAGCCTGACCGGGCCGGTGTTGCCGCTGTCCGGCAGCCACTCGGGGGTACCGGCATACTCGGGATCGAGCAGCCGTTGGGCCAGCTTGGCCAGGGCCACGGTCATGTCGCCCCGGGCGATGAAGTGGCCGATGCAGTGGTGGGCGCCGGCGCCGAAGCCGAAGTGCGGGCAGCGCTTGGCGGTGATATCGAAACCGGGGTCGTCGAAGGCGCGAGGGTCGGTGCCCGCCGACTGGCTGAACAGGTGCACCGTGGTGCCCTGGGTGATCTCCAGGCCCTGGAAGGTGAAGTCCTCCAGGGCCTCCCGGGTTACCCAGGTGACGGTGGGACGCACCCGCATCACCTCCTCCACCGCGGCCCGGGCCAGTTCGGGCTGCTCGCCGAGCAGCTTCCACTGCGCCGGATGCTGGATAAAGGTGTCCAGGGCCAGGGCGATCTGGTTACGGGTGGTATCGATGCCGCCGAAGATCGCCAACACGATCATGTCGTAGAGTTCCTGATCGCTGAGCGCCTGGTCGTCGTCCTGGTTGGCGCGCACCAGGCTGCTCAGGAAGTCATCCCCCAGCCCCTCCCGCTTGATGTTCTCCACCACCGCCTTGGCGTAGGCGAAGAGCTTGTCGGTGGCGGCGTTGATACGGGCCTCGTCGCGCTTGAAGGTGACCCCCAATGCCAGGCCCATTTCCGAGGCTAATTCCGCCAGGTTCCTCCACTCGCTGCGCGGCAGGCCCAGCAGTAAGCAGATCACCTGGGTGGCATAGGGCTCGGAAAATGCCGCGACGAAATCGCACTCGCCGGCATCGATGAAGTCGTCGATCAGCTCGTCGGCGATCCGCTGGAAATCCGGGGTCATCTTCTTGACCAGCTTGGGCGCGAAGGCCGGATTGGCCAGGCGCCGCAGCCGGGAATGATCGGCGCCCTCCTTGCTCAGCAGCATGCGCATCCACCAGTCGGAGAAGCTGCCATGGGCGTTGTTATGGGCCGGCCAGGCGTAGCTTCCCTGGCGCAGGCGGCGGTCGCGGACCAGCGTATTGACCTCGTCATAGCGCAACACGGCGATACCATAGGGGGTGCGGGCATACCAGCTCTGCTCCCGCGCCTGCTCGACGACCTGGGAGCGAATCGAGAATCCCGGGTCGGCCACATCCAGGTAGGGAGCCTGGTCGGTGGGCTCTTCGATCATGGTGGACATAGGCACCTCTTGTTATCGGTTATCGTCCTGGCATCCGGGCAAGAGTGACTGTGGTTATCGTGCTGCTGCCTGGGGCGATGCCATGTAAAAAATATAAGATATGGTTTTATATGTTTCAAAGGGTTTTTGCTGGAATCCCATCAATCGTTCGTCGTAGATGGCGTGTCTTACGGGACTGTTTCCGTGCGACTCGCCGGGGGCCATCACGGCCCCACGGCGAGTCGTAATGGCTCAGGAAGCGGTGACGGCGCTCTCGGCGGCCAGCTGCTCCGCCTGGCGGCGCTGGCGGGCCTTGGCCAGGGGCACCGAGACCGCCAGCAGGGTCAGGCCCACGGTGATGGCGATGGCCCAACCGGTCAGCGCATAGCCACCGATGGCGATCAGGGTGCCGGAGACGGCGGGGCCGATGGCGATGCCCAGGGTCAGGAAGCTGCCGCAGGCGGCCACCACACGCCCCTCGCGATCCAGGGAGGCGGCCAGGGAGGTGAGGTAGGCCAGGGTGTAGAAGTAGGTGAAGGCGATCATCATCACGCCGGTGGTGTACATGACGATGGAGGCCTCGCCCAGCACATAACCCAGGCTGGAGCCACCACACAGCAGGATACCGATGATCACCGGCTTGCTAAGCCCGAAGCGGCTGCCGATCAACGCCACCAGCAGCGGCCCCGCCAGGCCGACGAAGGCCTGCAGGGAGAACAGCAGGCCCAGGCTCTCGCCGTCATAGCCGACGCGGATGCCCACCTGCTCGACGAAGGCCCAGCCCATGGTGTCACGCATGGAGAAGAGGAAGGTGGCCAGCATCATGCACACCGCCGCCGCCGAGAGCATCTTGCTGTTGGGCAGCGCCGCCTGCTTCATGGCCTGGGTGATGGCGGCCCGCTGGGGCATCTTGAGCATAAAGAGCAGCATCACCGCCTGGGTCGCCGCCAGGGAGAAATAGAGCCCCGAGAGGCCGCTGCTGGCCATGGTGCGAGCGAACACCAGCATCACCACGATCATCAGCGCCACGAAGAGCACGTTCATGTAGCCGGCGATGGTGTCGGGGTCCCGGGCGCTGGAGACGCAGGCGTTGCCGCAGGCCAGCGCCAGGCCGGCCCCGGCGCCGGCCACGCAGCGCAGGATGGCCAGGGTGGTCACCTCGGTCGCCATGGCTGAGCCGAGGTTGGCCAGGATGGCGACCAGGGCCCCCACCAGGGCCAGGGTGCGCCGCGGCGCCTGCCCCATCAGGGGCGCGATGATCAGCGAGGCCACCATGGTCAGCAGGAACTCGGCGGACATCAGGTAGCCGGCCTGGGCCTCGTTCAGCCCCAGGTCGGTGATGATGGCGCTGATCAGGAATGGCAGGGCCAGCAGCGCCAGCAGGCCGACGCCGTAGGCGGCGGCGAAGGCCGAGAAGACCAGTGACCAGCTCTCCGGCAGGGAGTCGCGCAGTAGTTTCATGTCATATCCTCGTGGTTGTTATTGGCGTAACGATGGATCCAGCGGCTTGGGTCATCCCCCCTCGCATCACGGGGAGGCCGTCACGAAATGGGCTGCAAGGCCTATGCCATATAACATATGTTTTTATATTTTTTATGCAGAGAGCGTACTCCTCCCTCGAGGCGCCCAGGCGTAGCGCCTTGTTTTCTCACCAACTTGGGGCGAGGCGGTAGGTCGATGCACGCCCATGAGGCAACCGGGCCCCGCCCTCTCCCAATGGGAGGGCGAGGCCCGAGGCGGCATCGTTTTGCTACTGGAGGTAACAGCTGGGGCGGCGAAAATGAGAAGACCGGGAACACCGATGAGTAGCAGTGCCCCGGCCCGCCGGGCTTAGCCGTCGTCCCGGACCAGTGCCGAATCGAGGGACTCCACCAGTTGCCAATGGGCGTGCTGGCCGGCCAGGGGAGTCACCCGGCACCCCGGCGGCGAGCCCTTATCCGGCATGCGAAACCGCTCGCCGGATAACCAGCCAGGGGTATTGGAGGCGATCACCCGCCCCGAGGCGTTGACCAGCAGGGCGTCGTGCTCCAGCTGCAGCAGGCCGGGCACGAGGATGCGCTCGAAGCGCCCCAGGTGCACGTCGGCCCCGGCGATGCCCAGGAAGTCGCCGCGGCATTGCAGCGGTCGGGCGAAGGTGAGGATATAGGCGTCCTGGCCGTAGAGGTCGATATAGGGCCCCTCTACCACGCGCTGGCTGGTCTCCCGCGGCTGGGTGAACCAGGGCATGTCCCGGTAGTTGTAGTAGCTGTCGCTGCTGCGGTTGAAGTTGAGATCGAGCTGGGCCGGCTTGCCCTCCCCCACCAGGTGGCGCCATTCGCAGAACATATCGCAATCCGCCAGCACCCCAGGCTCCAGCACCACACCGGTGCCCAGCACCCAGCGATTGTCCCGGGTCAGCCGGTCATCGGCCAGGGTACGTAGCGACTTGAGGTCGGCGGACGCCGGGGCCTTGCCCAGGCCCACCTGGCCCTCCCAGAGCCGCTCGAGCTCGGCGGCGATGCGTTCGATATCGTCGAAGACCCCATCGAGGGCGGCCTCGATACGCCACAGACACGCCTGGCGGCGCTCGGCCATCGGCTCAGTGCTCATCATCGCCCCCCGATCGCGTCTCCATTAGCGCCATCTTCATGCTGATCAGGCGGCGAATGCCCGCCTGGATATGCGCCTCGGCGAGGCGTCCGGCCGATGCCGCCTCCCCCTGCCGGATGGCGTCCAGGATGGCCTGGTGTTCCCGCTGGATGGTCGCCACCTCGGGGGGCTCCTTGCCGGGCAGCCAGAGCAGCTCGCCCAACTGCGACTGCAGGCGGATCTCGGCATGGGTCAGGCGCACGGACTGGGAGTGGGCGGCGATTTCCATATGGAAGCGGGCATCGGCGCGACGCCGCTCGCGGCGATTGCCGGCCTCGCCCAGGGCCTCGATATGGAAGGCCATATGACGGTAGCTATCGGGGGTGGCACGCTCGGCGGCGAGACGCGCGGCCATGCCGGAAATGGCCCGATGCTCATCGCCCAGGTCGCGCAGCTCGATCAGGCTCCACTCGTCGAGGCGCTCCAGCATCAGCTCGGCGGACAGCTCCTCGGTGGCACACACGAAGCTGCCGCCATTGCGTCCGCGACGGGTCTCGATCACCCCGACCTGACGCAGGTAGCCCAGTGCCTCGCGCAGGGTCACCGTGGCCACCCCGAACTGCATGGCGAGCTCGGTTTCGCTGGGTAACTGTTGCCCTTCTACATAGAGGCCGAGGTCGATGGCCTCCATCATGCGGCGTATCACCTGTTCGGTACGGCCTTCCTGGCGTAACCGAATAAAGGAGCCATTATTGGCGGGACTCTTCATCATCATCTGCGTCACGCGCCCAAAGATTCTCTGTCCATATCGATTCGAGGCGATAGTGCCTCGCCCTCTCCCATCGGCATAGCGCCAACGGTCAATAACCTGACGGCACTCTATCATCACTGGGTCACAGTATCCCTTGCCACCGATCGCGATGCGAGCCTTTCCCGGCAGGCACCACGACACCAACGGCCGCCATGCCGGCAAGGCAAGACGCCTGGCGCCGTTGGACGAGCGTCCATCCCTTTCGACTCATGGCCGAGTGGCTCGACTACGCTTTGAGCATTGTGCCCGCCTACCTGAAGGGAAAGAGCGGTGAGAGACCACCCGGCCAGGCCCGTACAGCGCCTCGTTCCGCCACTGCACAGCGCCTGGCCCGGCCTGCTGGTGCTGACGCTGGCCATCGCCCAGGCCCTCCTGCCCCCTGGCGCCTGGGCCACTGCCCTGCCGGTGGCCGGCGGCGCCTTCGCCGCCCTCGCCCTGACCCTGGCCGTGGTATCGCGGCAGCGCCTGGCGCATCGCCTGGCCTGGGCCCTGCTGGCCATCGCCACGGTCCTGGCGACCCTCGGCCAGGCCATCGGCACCTGGCTGGCCTCGGCGGGCCAAGCCGCCTGGGCGGCCGAGGCCATCACCCTCGCCAGCTACCTCCCCCTCGCCGTGGCGGCCTGGTGGCTGGCTTATGGCGGCGGCCCTGGGGCCTGGATCGATGCGCTGCTCCTCAGTCTCGTCCTGGCCCTGCTGGCCTGGCTCCTGCCGACGGCTAGTGGGGACGCCGGCTGGGCACTCGCCCGGTCGGCCAGCGCCTGGCTGATATGGCTGCTGGCCCTGCGCCTGGCGTTCTCCGGCCCCGGACCATCCCTGGCCCGCCACCTGCTGCTGCCGGCGCTGCTGCTCTATCCCCTGGCGGACCTCTTGCCCGAGCTCACCGCCCCCCTGCGACTGCTGGCCCATGCCCTCTTGCTCGTCGCCGCCTGGCACCCCCTGGCGGCCGAGGCGCCACCGCCGGCCCGCGATGCCCTCTCCCGCGGCCGCCTCGGCCTGCTGGCCCTGGCGGCCAGCGTGCCGCCGAGCCTCATCCTGATCCTCGCCGCCCGGGAGGAAGTTCAACCGCTGCGTCTGGCCGCCCTGGTCGCCCTGCTGGTGGTACTGCTGGTGATGCTGCGCCTCTATGGGCTGCGTGAGCGGGCTCGGCATCAGACGCGGGCGCTGACGCGGCTGGCGCGCCGCGACCCGCTGACCGGGGCCGCCAATCGACGCCGCCTGGAGGAGTTCCTGACCCGGGAGATGGCCCTCGCGACTCGCCACGCCACGCCCCTGAGCCTGGCGCTGCTCGACCTGGATCACTTCAGGCGGTTCAATGAGTGCCAGGGACGCGCGGGAGGCGATGCCCTGCTACGGACCCTGGTCGAGGCCTGGCAGGCGGCGCTGCGCCCCAGCGACCTGCTGGTCCGCTTCGGCGGCGAGGAGTTCGTGGTGGTGCTGCCCGATACCGATGACGAGGCCTGCCTGGCGGTGCTGGAGCGGCTGCGCCAGCGCGTCCCCTATGGTCAGACCTGTTCGGCGGGCTTCGCCCGCTACCGCCCCGGCGAGAGCCCCGACGCCCTGATTCAGCGCGCCGACCAGGCCCTCTATCAGGCCAAGCAACTGGGCCGCGACCGCGTCGAGGGCGCCCTTACCTACTGATCCCAGCGAGGAGTCCCCATGGTCAAGCGCCTGCTGATCGTCGCCCATGCGCCCTCCCCCAATACCCTCAGGCTGCGCGAGGCCGCCGAGCGCGGCGCCCGCCACCCGGACATCGAAGGCGTAGAGGTGGTGGTCAAGGCGCCACTGGAGGCGGGGCCCGAGGATATCCGCGGCTGCGACGCCATCCTGCTCGGCACCACCGAGAACCTGGGCTATATGAGCGGGGCCCTGAAGGACTTCTTCGATCGCAGCTACTACCCGGTGCTGGAGGCGACCCAGGGCCTGCCCTGCGCCCTCTATGTGCGCGCCGGCCACGACGGCACCGGCACCCGGCGGGCGGTGGAGGGCATCGTCACCGGGCTGCGCTGGCGCTGGGCGCAGGAACCTCTGGTCCTGCGCGGCGACTGGCAGGAGGCCTTCGTCGACCAAGTGGAGGAGCTGGGCCTCACTCTGGCCGCCGGGCTGGAGGCCGGGGTGCTCTGACGCTTTTCCTGGCGGCCCCGGTGCCAGCCGCCATAATTGAGTCAGGACACCCGATGCCAGGCGACTGCCTGACCATCACATAACCAAAAAAACTTGATGCGTTACTGGTTGCCGACCAGGACCCCCGGGCATCGCACCGCGTCGACGCCCTGCCGAAGCAGCGCCTGGCCGACTCACCGGCAAGGAGTGAGTCATGAGAACCCTAGTCTCCTGCCTGGGCCTCGCCTTAGGCAGTCTGCTGTTTCACGCCGAATCCCGTGCCCAGGACACCGCCCTGGTGGTGGGTACCGCCAGTCCCGCCGGGGTCTACCACCTCGCCGGCCGCGCCCTGTGCCGGCTCTCCACCCAGCCCTGCCGGGCCGAGGCCAGCGCCGGCTCCCAGGCCAACCTGGAGGCGATTCGCCGCGGCGAGCTGGAGTTCGCCTTCGCACAGTCGGACCTCCACTACTATGCCGTGCATGGCCAGGCGGCCTTCCAGGCGGCGGGCCCCGACCCGGCGCTGCGCTCGCTCTTCTCGCTGCATAGCGAGCCCTTCACCCTGGTGGTGCGCCGCGACGCCGGTATCCATGGTCTCGACGACCTGCCGGGCCGGGCGGTGAATATCGGCAACCCCGGCTCGGGCCAGCGCGGCACCATGCAGCGGCTGATGGCCATGCAGGCCTGGCACAACGGCGATTTCCGGCTGATCAACGACCTACCGGCGGAGCAGCAGTCCCTGGAGCTGTGTCACGGCAATATCGACGCTATGGTCTATACGGTGGGCCACCCCAACGCCTCGGTGGCCCAGGCGATTCGCCTGTGTAACGCGGCCCTGGTGGATGTCCAGGGCGAGGCGGTAGAGCGACTGATCGCCGATTACCCCTTCTTTTCGCCGGCCTGGATCGCCGGCGGCCTCTATGGCAGTGACCAGCCGGCGGTACGCACCTTCGGCGTCCGCGCGACCCTGGTCACCTCGGCCTCCGCCGACCCGGAACGCGTCTATCGCCTGGTCGCCGACCTCTTCGACAACCTGACCCGCTTCAAGGCCTTCCACCCCGCCTTCGGCACCCTGACGCCGCAAGGCATGATCCATGACGGCCTGAGCGCTCCCCTCCATGAGGGGGCGCTCCGCTATTACCGGGAACGGGGCTGGCTGGAGGCGCCAGAAGAGGCCACGGCCGACGCCGACTGATCCGTCAGGGCTCGGCCCCCAGGCGCCGATAGAGGGTCGAGCGACTGACCCCCAGGGCCCGGGCGGCGGCGGTGACGTTGCCGTCGTGGGCCTCGAGGGTACGCCGCATATGCGCCTGCTCGAGGTCCCGCAGGGCCTGGTCACCGCCCGCGTCGCTCGCCGGCGTCGCGGCCACTCGCTCGGCCGATGCGGGGCCCGCCAGCTTGCGCTGCCAGCGCGGCGAGAGCACCTCCAGGGTCAGGCAACCCAGCTCCGGCTCGGCCCCCACCAGGGCCACCTCCAGGCAGTGCTCCAGCTCCCGCCAGTTGCCCGGCCAGTCGTAGGCGGCCAGGCGCTCGCAGAGCGCCTCGTCGAGGGCCAGCTCGCGGCGATGGCGGCGACATAGCGCCGCCCAGCGCCGGCGAATGGTCTCCGCCAGCTGGTGCTGCTGGCTGAGCGCCGGCAGTTCCACCACCACCCCGGCCAGGCGGTAGAAGAGGTCCTCGCGGAAGTCGCCTGCCGCGACCCGGGCCTCCAGGTCCCGGTGGCTGGCGGCGATCACCCGGCAGTCGATGGGCACCTCACGGTGATCGCCCAGCGGCGTCACCACCCGCTCTTGGAGCACTCGCAGCAGCCGCGCCTGCAGGGCCAATGGCATGTCGCCGATCTCGTCGAGCAGCAGGGTGCCGCCGTTGGCCTGCACCAGGCGCCCGCCGTAGCCACCCTTGCGGGCGCCGGTGAAGGCGCCCTCGCCGTAACCGAACAACTCCGCCTCGATCAGGCTCTCGGGCAGGGCCGCGCAGTTGAGCGCGACGAAGGGGCCAGCCTTGCCGTGAACGCCGCCGAGGCCGGCATGCAGCGCCCGGGCCAGTTGCTCCTTGCCGGTGCCGGTCTCGCCCTGCAGCAGCACGGGTAAGCCCGCCGCCAGGGCCCGCGACGCCCGCCGCGCCTCCCGAGCCAGGGCCTCGGGCCAAGCCACCACCAGGGCCTCCAGTGGCTGTTCCGGGGCCGAACGAGGCTTCGTCGCGACCGATACCGAGGTGCCTTCCCTCGCCTCGCCCTCCAGGGTCGCCGGCTGCCAGGCTTCCGGGGGATTGAGACGCCCCACCAGCTGGCCACCGGCCAGGTCCAGCCCCAGCAGCGCCGAGCGCCCCTCGCACTGACGACGCATCTCGCCCCAGGCACTCCCCAGCAGCGCCTCGATCGACTGGCCGATCAGGGTCGCGGCCTCGCGCCCCAGCCACTGGGCGGCCTGGGGATCCACCGCCAGGATCAGGCCGGCGTCATTGATCGCCACCAGGCCACAGGCCACGCCGTCCAGCTCGGCCAGGGAGGCATGCACCTGGAGCACCCAGCGCTGCTGGTAGTGGGCCCGGAACAGCTGCTGCTCCAGGGCCCCGGTGAGCTGCTGCACCCGGCGCAGGAAGATCTCCGGGCGCGGGTGGTCGGCGGCGAAGGTGAGATCGATCAGTCCCAGGCAGTCGCCGCCCACATCGAACAGCGGCGCCGCCACGCAGGAGACCGGGTTGTCGGGAAACAGCAGATGCTCGCTGGACTTGACCAGCACCGGAGCGCGCTCGATCACCGCCAGGGCCGGGGCATTGGTACCGAACCAGCGCTCGTCGAGATTGATGCCCGGGGCGATGCAGAAGCGGTCGTTGATCACGAAGCGCCTGCCGTAGCTCTTGAGCACGGTGGCATCGGGCCCCGCCAGCAACAGCTGGCAGCCGCGCAGGTCGTCGGCGACCCGCCTGACCAGGGGATCGGCCAGCTCGATCAGGCGACGATGTGCATCGCGTCGGTCGCGCAGCTCGCCGCCACTCAGCCGGGGCAGCTCGGGGCGACTACCGGGGGTCAGGCCGTGCTCCAGGCAGCGCTGCCAGGAGCGGCCGATGGTGGCGTCGAGCAGGTCCACCGGCAACTGGCCGCGGCGCAGCCGGGCATGGGCCTGGCGCATCACATCGGAGGTCCGCAGGGCGGCCTTGGTCGGCATAGGTCTCTCCCGGTGGGTCGCGGTGTCCCAGGATGCGACAGCCGTCCTGTCCGGCGACGCGACACCCGGGGATCGCCTCCGAGGCGATCATTCAACCCACTGTTTTCATTGTGATTATTTTTTATCCCAAGGCTGGCATGGGACTTGCTATTCGAGTGCTAGGCACCCTTGGCGCCTGCAATGGCCTGCCAACAATCATAAATCAGCCCCACAGGAGCACAACCATGACGCAGCCCTCCGCCGCCATTCAGTCCTGGCTCGACAAGAGTCACGCCCTCTTTATCGGCGGCCGGTGGCGCCCCGCCGCCGGCGGCCAGACCCTGGACGTCTACAACCCGGCCACCGCCGAGGTGATCAGCCGGGTCCCGGCGGGGGACGCCGCCGATATCGATGCCGCGGTGAACGCCGCCCGGGAGGCCTTTCGCAGCTGGCGCCGGTCGCGCCCGTCCCAACGCGAAAAACTGCTGCTGGATCTCGCCGACGCCCTGGAGGCCCGCGCCGACGACTTCGCCCTGCTCGAGACCCTGGACAACGGCAAGCCGGTGACCTTCTCGCGGCATATGGACGTGGCCCTGGCCATCGACTTTATCCGCTACACCGCCGGCTGGGCCACCAAGATCGAGGGGCGCAGCATGACCCCCTCGATGCCCTTCGTGCCCGACGACAAGCAGATCGTCGCCTATACCCGCCGCGAACCCATCGGCGTAGTGGGGGCCATTATCCCCTGGAACTTCCCGCTGCTGATGGCGGTATGGAAGGTCGCCCCGGCGCTGGCCGCCGGCTGCAGCATCGTGCTCAAGCCCGCCGAGGACACCCCGCTCACCGCCCTGCTGCTGGCGGAGCTGGCCGAGCAGGTGGGCCTGCCCGCCGGCACCCTCAATGTGGTCACCGGCCTGGGGCACACCGCCGGGGCGGCACTGGCCGGCCATCCGGGCATCAACAAGGTGGCCTTCACCGGCTCGACCCCGGTGGGCAAGCTGATCGGCCACGCCGCCATGGAGAACATGACCCGCACCACCCTGGAGCTGGGCGGCAAGTCGCCGGTGATGGTGCTGGCCGACGCCGATATCGAGGCCGCCGCCGCCGGCGCCGCCCAGGCGATCTTCTTCAACCAGGGCCAGGTGTGCACCGCCGGCTCGCGGATCTATGTCCACGCGTCGATTCATGACGCCTTCGTCGCCAGGCTCGCCGACCAGGCCCGGGGCCTGACCCTGGCACCGGGCTGGGAGCCCACCACCACCCTGGGGCCACTGGTCTCCGCCAAGCAGCAGCACCGGGTCCTGGAGTACATCGACCAGGCCCGCAGCGACGGCGGCACCATCGTCACCGGCGGCGGCAAGGGTAGCGACAGCGGTTACTTCGTCGAGCCCACGGTGATCACCGGCCTGGCCCAGCAGAGCCGCTGCGTGCAGGAGGAGATCTTCGGCCCGGTGGTGGTGGTGCAGGCCTTCCGCGAACTCGACGAGCTGATCGAGCTGGCCAACGACTCCCCCTATGGCCTGGCCGCCAGCCTCTGGTCCAACGACCTCGCCGCGGTCAATCGCCTGGTGCCGGAGATCGAGGCCGGCAGCGTCTGGGTCAACGGCCATAACCTGCTGGACGCCAGCATGCCCTTCGGCGGCTTCAAGCAGTCGGGCATCGGCCGCGAGCTCAGCGACTCCCTGATCGAGCATTACACGGAGCAGAAGTCGGTCGTGATGATCGTCTGATTTGACTCGGCCCCGGCTTCGGTCGGGGCCCTTCCACCCCCGAGGAATCCCCCATGCATAACAATAAGAGCATCCGGCGTCTGCCGATGACGCTGGGCGGTCTGCTGCTGGCCGCCGCCCTGCCCACCCAGGCCTATGAGATGGCCGATCTCGGCCATTCCACCGTGGATATCGACCTCCAGGCGCTGCTGGGCGCCTTCCATAGCGACCGGGGCTATGCCACCGGCGCCGCCGAGCCGGGCCGCTACCGCTGGCAGGAGGGCGTGGTCACCCTGGGCGCCGAGCTCACCCCCAAGGAAGGCGGCGTCTATGGTCGGGTCAGCACCGTGGGCACCGCCACCTGGGGCGACGGCGATGCCGCCGGCTTCACCTCCGGCCACGAGCGCGAGCTGGACCTGGAGGACGCCGTGATCGGCTACCGCGGTGAGGCCCTGGGCGGCTCGTCCTGGTCTATCGACGTCTCCGCCGGCCGCCAGCCGATCACCCTGGGCGAGGGCTTCCTGGTGGCCGGCGATGCACTGAGCCTGGGCGATGCCCTGGGCGAGGAACTCGACCGCGGCGGCGCCTACTACCTGGCCGGGCGCAAGGCCTTCGACCGCACCGCCGTGGTGGCACTGGGCCGCGACGGCTGGCGAGGCCAGCTGGCCTGGTTCGAATCGGACAACCCGGCCCAGGCCAGCACCGAGATGGCGGCCTTCACCCTGACCCGCGAGCATGCCCATGGCCTGGTGGAGGCCAGCTACCTGCGCGGCCTGGGAGTCGACGAGACCGAGGCCGATGCCTTCCTGGCCGAGCGCGATGGCATGGACGTCTACGACCTGCGCGTCGAGCAGCGGCTGCTCGACGAGGCCCTGACCCTGCGCGGCGAGCTCGCCCATCAACGCAAGGACACCCGCGAGACCGCCTGGGCCCTGGAGCCGGCCTGGACCTTCGCCGAACTGCCCGGCCGGCCGACCCTGTCGCTGCGCTACAGTCGCTTCTCCGAGGACTGGGACGCGCTCTTCTACGGCTTTACCCGCGGCTACGGCACCTGGTTCCAGGGCGAGGTGGCGGGCAACTACGCCGGCCCCTTCAATAGCAACGCCGAGGCGTGGCGGCTGGGCCTCACCGGCTCGGTGAGCGACAGCCTGCACCTGGGGCTGCTGGCCTACGACTTCGAGAGCCTGGATACCGCCGACCGGCCCGATATGGGCGGGCGCGAGCTCAATCTCTACGCGGAGTGGCTGCCCAGCGACTGGCTCTATGTCTCGCCACTGCTGGGCTGGTACGCTCCCGACAGGAGCGCGGCCGAGGGCGGCATCCAGCTCGGCGACGATGACACGGCTTTCTATGCCCAGCTACTGGTGGGGGTCTTCTTCTGATGCATGACAAGGCGGCCGACGAGGTGCTGATCGCCGGCGGCGGCCCCGCCGGGGCCGCCCTGGCCATGCTGCTGCATCGCGCCGGCCGACGGGTCACCCTGGTGGGTCGCGCCCGGGACTACCGGGCCATCGAGGGCATTTCCCGGCGTAGCCTCCAGGCCCTGACCGGCCTGGGGCTGCAGCGTGCCGCCGCCTGCGCGGTGGGCCCGCTGCCGCGGCGGGTCTCCTGGGGCGGTGAGGCGCGGGCGCCCAATGCCGAGTGGCTGTTGCCGCGCCCGGCCTTCGATGCCGCCCTGCTGGCGGACCTGCGCGGGGCCGGTATCCCGGTGATCGAGGCACGCATCCGGGCCCTGGCGAGTGATGGCGACCGGGCCCGGCTGAGCCTGGCGGATGGCCGCGTCCTGACCGCCCCCTGGGCGGTGGAGGCCCGGGGCCGGGCGGCGGCGCGGCACCAATTCCGCGATGCCGCCCCCTGGTCGACCCCGGCCTGGATCCTGCGCGGCGAGGCCCCGAATTTGACACCAGGCTCGACGCCAGCCAGCGCCGCCCTGTCGCTGCCCGGCGGCGGCTGGGCCTGGTGGTCGCGGCTCGGCGGCCAGCAGTACCTGCAGCTGGCCCTGCCGGAGGCCACGCTGCGCCAGGCACGGCAGAATCCCGACGCCTGGCTGGCCGCCCGGCCCGAGCTGGCCGAGCTTTGGGGCGAGGGTCCCATCCAGCATCACTACCAGCGCCCCAGCCTGGTGGGGCGCACCCGCGTGCGGGAGGGGCGAGTGTGGCGCCTGGGAGATGCCGCCATGGCCATCGATCCCCTCTCCGGCCAGGGCATCTTCAATGCCCTCTCCTCGGCCCATGGCCTAGCCCCGGTGGTGAATAGCCTGCTCGAAGGCCAGCCCATCGCCCCCCTGGAGCGTTTCCATCAGCGCCGCCAGGATGCCCAGTACTGGCGCTTCGCCCGGGCCGGCCGCGACTTCTATCGCCAGGCCGCCTATCACGCCGCGATGTCGGCCGAGCCGCCCTCCTACTGGGCGGCGCGCTGCCACTGGCCCGACCATCGACCGCTGCATCTGCCGGAACCCTGGGAGCATGTCCGCGTAGCGCGGGGACTGGCCATCGTCGGCCCGCGCCTGGCCGAGCGGGAGCTGGTCGTGACGCCGGACCAGCCCCTGGGCATCCAGGCGGTGGCGGGCATCCCCCTGGCGCCCCTGGTCAGCGCCATGCAGGCCGAAGATCCTGCCCGGGCGGCGGCGCTGCTGGCCGAAGCCGGCCCCGCCGCCCCGGCGCTCGCCCACTGGTGGGCCGATCACCCCGACTGGCCGACGCTGCCACAGGCCAATCGGGGCATTGGCGAGAGCGATCCCGGGGCAACCCTCGCGAAGACGCTATGAACCCTTCCCTGGGCGCTCGGCATTCTCGTCCCTGATAATGACGCTTCGCTCAGGCAGCCCCCGGCGCTCCTCGCCGGAAGAGGCTGACCCAAGCGCCACCGATTCCGCCAGCCAGTAGCCCAGGGCATGGGCCGCGGCGAAGCTGGCCCCGCCCAGGGGCGGCGGCGTGCCCGGCGGCGGCGGCCCCATCTGCCAGGGCTGCCAGGCGCCCCCCTCCTCCGGCCCCCCTCGGGTCGCCCAGACGCAGGCGTACCAGCGTCCGTCGCGGCTCTTCCGCGGCGGGCCCGGCAGCAGGCCAGCGGCACCGCTGACCGCGATCACCCCGGGCCAGGCCGCCGGATAGACCGGCGCTCCGAAGCGCGGGCTCGACGCCACGATGCGGGTGCCGGCTTGCCGCAAGCGCGCCACCGCCGCCCCCAGTCGGGCATCGGCCCGGGGCAGGCCCAGGCTGCACAGCAGCCAGGCCGGCGGCGCCTCGGCGTGCCACTCGAAGGCCGCCGCCAGGGCGGCGGCATCGGCGGTCAGGCGATCCTCGAAGAGCTTATAGAGGGCGATCTCCCGCGGCGGGAGCGGCAGATAGTGCCTCAGGGTGGCGAGGATGGCGCGGCCATGGCCCAGCCGATCCTCGGGGTCGGCGCCCACCGGCGAATGGAAACGTGCCAGCCGGGGTCGGGGGGCGACGCCGGGCGGTACGCCGCTATCGATTAGCCCCAGGGTCGGAGGCCACCTTGGCATCACGGGCATGGCGCCGCCTCCTTCGCGACCAGCCGCCCACTCTCGAGGCGATAGCGGGCGTCCAGGTTGCCGAAGTGGCCCCCCTGGTGGCTGATGATCAGCCGGGTGGTATCGCCCAGCACCTCGTCGAGCAGGCCATCGAAGGCCCGGGCAGCATCGGGATCCAGCGCCGCGGTGGGCTCGTCGAGCAGCACCAGGCGCGGCCGCTTGAGCAGCGCCCGGGCCAGGGCCAGGCGCGCCCGCTGGCCGCCGGAGACCTTGCCGCCCAGATCGCCCAGCTCGGTGGCCAGGCCCTGGGGCAAGGCATCGAACCACTCCGCGAGTCCCACTCGCGCCAGCGCCTCGATCAGCTCGGACTCCTTGGCCTCCGGGGCCAGGGCACGCAGGGTCTCGGCCAGGCTGCCGCGCAGCAGGCTGGGGTGCTGCTCCACCCAGGCCACTCGCTTGAGCCAATGGCGGCGGGCGAGCGTCTCGAGCGGCACGCCGTCGACGCGGATCTCCCCCGCCTCGGGGGCCTCCAGGCCCAGCAGCAGGCGGATCAGGCTGCTCTTGCCGGCGCCGGAGGGGCCGTCGATCAGCACCTTGTGGCCCGGCGGGAGTACGAGGTCGATACCCTCCAGCAGCCCGTCGGCCTGGCCGGGATGGCGAAAGCGCAGCCCCTCGAGGCGCAGCTCGCCGGGGCCCGAGGGGCGCTCGCCCCGGTAGGGATCGCGCATGGCGGGCTCATCGAAGAGTTCGGCGAGGCGCGAGGCGCTGACCCGGGCCCGCTGCCAGCCACCATAGAGCCCCAGCAGCCCGCCGATGGGCGCCATCACCATGCCCAGATAAGCCAGCAGGGCCACCAGCTCGCCGAGCTGCAGGCGTCCCTGGATCACCAGGTAGCCGCCCAGCAGCAGTACCCCGGCCCGGGCCAGGGCGAGGATCAACTGGGGCCCCATATCGCTGAGGAAGCCCACCCAACGCACCGCCAACAGGCGCCGCAGTTGCTCGTGGCCGAGCCCCTGGAGGCGGTTGAGCCGCGAGGCCTCGAGCGCCTGACCCTGGAACCAGGGCCCATGGGCCAGGGTGTCCTGCCAGAAGCCAGAGATGTCCCCGCTCTGCTCTCTGAGCGCCTGCTGGCGGCGGGTCAGGGCCGGGCGCCAGGCGCGCAGCCACAGCCACTGGATGGGCACCAGCACCGCCACCAGGAGCATCAGCAGGGGGCTGAACAGGCCGATCATGGCCAGGGCCCCGACCAGCCCCAGCAGGTTGGAGAGCCCGCCGAGCAGGCCATCCAGGGCGAAGCCCTGGAGGATCGACAGGTCGCCATCGAGGCGGCTCATCAGGTCGCCCCGGCCGCGGGCCTGCCAGCGCCCCGGGGCGAGGCGCAGCAGATGGCGCAGCAGGGAGCGACGCAGCGACAGCAGCAGCCGGGCGGAGAGCGCCACATGCTGCAACCGCGTCAGCCCCTGTAGGCCCAGGGCGGCGAGCCCCACCGCCACCAGAGCCGCAACGTAGGCGATCACGGTGGTGAAGTCGCCACGCATCAGGCCCTGGTCGATCAGCCGCTGGGTGAGCAGCGGCGGCAGCAGCGCCAGCAGGGTCGCCACCAGGCTCAGCGCCAGCAGCCGCGCCAGGGCCAGGCGCCGCGCCTTGAGTGGCCGATAGAGCCAGCCCCAGGGCAGGCTTCCCGGGGCACGGTCGGGAGGGGCGAGATCAGGCTCGGGCATGGGCAGGTCTCCGGCAAAAAGGGCCGGCGACTCCATGGAGTCCCGGCCAAACGGACCACGCAATCGCGCAAGGTGCTGTCTGAAACGTCGGCGAGCGCAGACCGTTTCAGGCAGTGCCTAGAAGCGGGCGACCTTCAACGTCGCCGTACTCATATCGCCGGGCAGCTCGATGCGCCCCAGGTCATTGAAGTCGTCATCATAGATGGCGATATCGCTGGAGGCGCCGCCCAGATAGATCCGCGAGCCGTCGTAGGAGGTATTGATGACGTAGTAGGTGTGGTCGAGATCGATCACCTCGACGATCTCCCGGGTCTCGGCGTCCAGCTTGCTGAGCTGGGTATAGACGCCGTAGAAGGTGTCGCGATCGCGGGGATCGGAGACCATCGAGAAGATGATGAACTCGAAGGGGGCGATCTCCTTGTTCTCGGTCTCGCCGCTGGCCAGGTCGACCCGGCTGATGCCCCAGTGCCAGGCCTCGTTCGCCTCGCCGGGGTCCGCCGCCACCGTATAGGGACGCAGGAACTCGCCCGCCACCTCGCCGGTGGACCACATGGCCAGGGAGTCCGGGGGGCTGAAACCGGGACGCTCCCAGTGGCGGTTGGCGATGGCGACCTCGGTGTCGCCGGTCTCGGGGTCGACCCGATAGATATCCGCCCCGGCGAGATACAGGGCGCCGTCCTCGGCGGCGGCCATGGTGGTCACCTGGCGCGGCGCCGGGAAGGTGGCGATGGGCTCGGCATCGAGTCCCGCCGCGGTGTCATAGACCGCCAACTGCGGCGCCAGCACCTCGTAGCGATCGCGGTGCAGGCGCACCCGATCCTGCACGGTATAGAGGCGGCTGCCGTCGGGGCTGACCGCCAGCGACGCGAGCGCCTTGGCGCGCACGTCCCCCGTGGACTGGCGAGCGCGGAACACCTCCTCGCAGTTGGTCAGATCGATGCCCACCACGTCTTCCCAGCGGTTATGCAGCACATAGGCGGTGCGCTCGTCCGGGGAGAGCTGCAGGGTGCCGGAGCCGAAGTCGCCCTCCACGTCGCAACTGCGCACGATCTCCCGGGCCTCGGGATCGATCACATGCAGTTGGTTGGGGCGGGCCATGGTCACCAGGTACTCGCGCACCTCGTCGGCGCCGGCCGCCTCGGCCTCGGCGGTATCGACCAGCAGGGGCTGGGCGGCGAGGGCCAGCAGGCCCGCCAGGGTCAGGTTGAGTCGCTTCATCACAGGGCTCTCCATCACTGCTCGCCTCCCGGATAGACGCTGTCGAGCTTGCGCCAGTCGTCTTCGGCGCGATCGGCCCCCTGCCCCCAGTCGGGGTAGGTGTTCATGGTGTCCGGCACCTGGGCCGGCCACCAGCAGGGATCGGCGCAGCCGTAGAGGTCCGCCTCCATGGGCTGGCACAGGGAAGCCACGCCGCCGAAGGGGTCGACCTCCCAGCCCGGGTCGAAGCTGGAGGTACAGCCGGCGATGGTCTGCATGGCCTGGACCTCCTCCAGGGCCTCCGGAGTCGCCGCCCGCTCCATCTCGCGCGCCTTGCGGTTGAGGGGCGCCAGCCCCAGCTGGGTCATGCTCTTGTTGTTATCGCTGTGATGGTTCATGCGCTCTGCCTCCCGGCCAGGGGACCGTCGAGAAACTCCGGGTTATGACGCAGGATGCGCGCGTAGGCCTGGATGCCGAAATCGACCCAGTCGCGCATCAGGTCGCAGTAGTGGTAGGTGGGGGTCATGGGGTCGCCGTAGCGGGCATAGCTCTCGTGATAGCAGCCGCCGGAGCAGAGATTGCGGATCCGGCAGTCGCTGCAGCCGCGCTCGGAACGATCGCTCCTGGCCTCGATAAACTGCTTGAGGCCGGCGTGGTCGAGTCCCGCATCGACGTTGCCGAAGGTGGGCATCTCCGAACCGGTGAAGCGGTGGCAGAGATGCACGTCGCCTTGATGATCCACCGACACCAGCCCCAGGCCGGCGCCGCAGGGCACCGCCTTGCTGCGCCCTTCCCAGAGGTCGGTGAGCAACTGGTTGAAGTTGCCGAAGCCGATATCGCGGCCCTCGATGGCGGCGGCCACGGCGCGCTCGCCGAGCTCGACCATGCCGTCGAAGACCGTCTTGAGCTCCTCGCCGGTGAGGTTGTAGGCGGCCATGTCGCCGGAGGTGACCGGGGCGAAGCCCGCCTCGGCGAAGCCTAGCTCGTTGACCAGGTGATCGTGGATGCCGATCACGTCGGTGATGCCCCGGGTCAGGGTGACCCGGGCCCCCACCGGCCGCGAGCGGTAACCGGCCAGCAGCGGCTTGATGCGCTTGGCCACCAGGTCGTAGGTGCCCTGGCCGTTGACGGCGATGCGGTTCTTGTCATGGATCGCCTTGGGCCCGTCCATGCTCACCGTCAGGCCAAAGCGGTGAGCATCGAAGAAGGCGATCTTCTCCTCGTTGAGCAGGGTGGCGTTGGTGGTCAGGGTGAAGTCCACCGCCTTGCCGAGGCCGTGGATGCGTTGCTCGGCCCAGGCCACCACCTCGCGGATCAGCGGCATATTGCTGAGCGGCTCGCCGCCGAAGAAGACGATATTGTAGCGGTCGCGTTGCGGCGCCTCGCGCAGCATCATCTCGATGGAGGCCTGGGCGGTGGCCAGGTCCATCTTCTTGCCGTCCCGGGGGTTGTCCAGGTCTTCCTTGTAGCAGTAGCTACAGCTCAGGTTGCAGCCGGTGTTGACGTTGAGCACCACGGTGGAGAGCGGGAACTGCTCCACCTCGACGCTGGGGTTGTAGGCCTGCACCGCGCCGTCGGTGATCAGCTTCAGCGCCTTGAGCTGGGCCAGGCGCGCCTCGATGTCATCGCCGTCGGCGCGCCGGGTCAGTCGCGCCGGCAGGGCCCGACTATCGAGCCCCTCCCCGCGCCCGGCCAGCGCCAGCAGCTCCTCGCTCAGGGCGTCCGGGGCGAACAGGCTGGTGGTGGGGATATGAAACCACAGCGGCTGGCCTTCCACCTCCACCCGATGCAGGTTCTGGGGTATCGCTTGCAAGATTCCCATGATGATCTCCTGGTCCTGGTGTTAGCGCAGCGGCGGGTTGTTCCAGCGTTGCACGGTGACGATCAGTTGCGCCTCGTCCTGGACGGCTTCCTGTCCCTCGACGCTGGCGGTGACCCGCAGGTTGCCCACGCTATTGGCATTGAAGCGGCGCATGGGATTGGGACCGGCGCCGGCGGGGGTGAAGATGCCGGTGGCGGCGTCCATCACCCCGGCGTACTTGGCGTCCTCGTCGTGCTCGGCGATCTCGTCCCAGGGGGCGACGCTCCAGCGCACCGGCACCCGGCCCAGGGGAATGGCGGCCTCGCCCTCGCCCAGGTAGCCCAGGGCGCTGAACACGCCGCTGACCGGCGGGGTGGCCTGGTTGCCGACCCGCGCCACGCCGAGCGCCGGGCTGACCTCGAGACGATCCACGGCCTGATAGCCGGCCAGCAGGGTATCGGCGCCGACGTCGCCCACGGCCAGCGGCAGCCAGCCAGGCGTCAGGTCGGCGGCCGCCTCCACGTCGAGCACCAGGCGGTGGTCGCGGCGCTCGATCACCTCGCGCACACTGACGCCCTCGCCCAGGTCGATCTCGCCGTCGGCGAGGCCCTGGCCGAGCAGCACCAGGCGGCTTCGCGTGCCGGCCTTGAGGGATGCCGGCAGGCTGGCCGTCAGGCCAGGCGTGGCGGCCTCACGGGGCGCCATCTCGACCCGCATGCCGAAGGCGTCGTCGTGATCGTCGAAGATGCGCCCGGCGGGGCGCGCGTCGGAGAGGTCCAGCACCTGCCTGAAGTCGCGGCCATTGAGGCTGAGGTTGGCGCGCCATTCGTAGCCGGTATAGACGATGGCCTGCCCCTCGCCGTCGAGCTCCCGGCCATCGATAAAGGCGCCGTCCAGGGTCAGGGCATAGGCGTCCTCGCCCTCGGCGGCGGTGATGGTGACATCGGCATAGAAGTCGCCCTCGCCGGGCCAGTGGCCCCAGAGCTGCCAGTCCCCCGCCGGCTCCACGGCGTCCTGCGCCTGCCAGGCGTCCCAGGCCGCACTCTCCAGGCCCTGGGTCTCGGCCAGCCAGGGGGCGATCTCGTCCAGGGCGAGCTCGAACCAGTCGCGGTCCCGGGCCATGGCCTGGTACTCGATGGTCTGGAACTGGCCCACATGGAAGTGCACCAGGCGTTCCCACTCCTCCAGGGGACGGCGCTGCAGCTGGGCGCGGCCACCGGTATGGCAGCGAGCACACATCTCCTGGTAGCTGGGGTGGTCGAAGGACTCGATGCGGTTGAGGCGGCGTTCGATCAACGCACGCTGGGGGGCGCTCTCCTCGGGGGCCAGGCCCCGGGTATCGGCGAGAAACTTGACGATATCGCGGCGCGCCTCCAGGGGCAGCTCCAGGCCGTGCATGGTCTGCATCCGCGCGACGGTCATGTCCCAGCCTTCCGGGGTCTTGCGCTGGGCACTGATGCGGCTCCAGCCATTGTCGTCGCCACCCGCCTGGTGGCAACCGGAACAGTAGCGATCGATGGCCTGCTCGCCGGGGTCGGCGCCGGCCATCAGCGGGGTCGAGGCGATGGCCACCAGACAGAGGCCTCGCAGGGGGGACAGCGTTCTCAAGGCAATCTCTCCTCGTTGTTATTGTCAGGCACTGGGGGCCAGGGCCCGCCATATCAGGAGCTATGGAAGTTCCGGGCCATCGCCGATTTTTTATTGTTATATCAAGAAAATAGACTCTCTCTCAGGGAGGCAGTGATAGGCCACCTCCGGTCCCGGTGTCGCAGCCTGGGACAGTGTGAGCGTGCCGACTTGCGACGCCGGGGGCGAGCCACCTAGTAACGCACAACGCCGCCCCCGTGGCGACACGGGGGCGGCGTTGCGGAACCAGGATTCGCTGGCGAGGTGAGGCTTACTTCAGGCGTTCGAACACCGTGGCCACGCCCTGGCCCATGCCGATGCACATGGTCGCCAGGCCCAGGGTGGTGTCCTGCTGCTGCATCACGTTGAGCAGGGTGGTGCAGATGCGCGTGCCGGAGCAGCCCAGGGGGTGGCCGAGGGCGATGGCGCCGCCGTTGAGGTTGACCTTGTCGTCCATGGCGTCGCGCAGGCCCAGGTCCTTGAGTACCGGCAAGCCCTGGGCGGCGAAGGCCTCGTTGAGCTCCACGGTCTGGATGTCGTCGATGGTCAGGCCGGCGGCCTTGAGCGCCTGCTTGGAGGCGGGCACCGGGCCATAGCCCATGATGGAGGCATCGCAGCCGGCCACCCCGGTGGAGAGCACCCGGGCGATGGGTTCCAGGCCCAGGGCCTGGGCGCGCTCGTAGCTCATCACCGCCATGCCGGAGGCGCCCACGGAGAGCGCCGAGGAGGTGCCGGCGGTGACGGTGCCGCCACGCGGGTCGAAGACCGGCTTGAGCGCGGCCATCTTCTCCAGGCTGGCATCGGCGCGGATCACCTCGTCGCGTTCGACCAGGATCTTGAAGCCCCGCTCGTCGTGGCCCTCGACGCCGATGATCTCGTTGTCGAAGCGGCCCGCCTCGGCGGCGGCCTGGGCGCGCTGGTGGGAGCGCACGCCGAAGGCGTCCTGCTCCTCGCGGCCGATGCCATGCATCTTGCCCAGCAGCTCGGCGGTCAGGCCCATCATCATGGCGGCCTTGGCGGCGTGCTTGCTGACCGCCGGGTTGACGTCGACGCCATGCATCATGGAGACGTGCTCCATATGCTCGACGCCGCCCACCAGGTAGACGTCGCCCATGCCGGCGCGGATATTGGCGGCGGCGATATGCAGGGCGCTCATCGAGGAGCCACACAGGCGGTTGACGGTCTGCCCCGGCACGCTGCGCGGGATGCCGGTCAGGATGGCGGCGTTACGGGCGATGTTGTAGCCCTGCTCCAGGGTCTGGTTGACGCAGCCCCAGATGACGTCGTCGATCTCGGCGGGGTCGAGGCCCGGGGAGCGCGTCAGCAGCGCCTCCATGACGGCGGCGGAGAGGTTCTCGGCGCGCACGTGGCGGAAGGCGCCGTTCTTGGCCTTGGCCATGGCGGTACGCACGCCATCCACCACCACGACATCTCTCGGATTCAAGCTCATCTTCATTCTCCTTTCGGTGGTGGATCAGGCGTAGAAACGGCTGCCGTCGGCGGCCATCCGACGCAGGGTCTCGGTGGGGGCGTAGAGGGGCCCCAGTTCCTCGGCCAGGCGCTCGGCCTGGGCCACGAACTCGGCCACGCCCAGGGCGTCGATGTAGCGCAGGGCGCCGCCGCGGAACGGCGGGAAGCCGATGCCGTAGATCAGCGCCATATCGGCTTCCGCCGCACTGCCGACGATGCCGTCCTCCAGGCAGCGCACCGTCTCCAGGCACAGCGGCACCATCATGCGGGCGATGATCTCCTCGTCGGAGAGCTCACGGTGCTCCTTGGCCACTTCCTTGACCAGGGCGATGGCGGCTTCGTCCACCACCTTCTTCGGCTTGCCCTTCTTGTCCTCCTCGTAGGCGTAGAAGCCCTTGGCGTTCTTCTGGCCCAGGCGGTCATTCTCGAACATCAGCTGGATGGCGCTCTGGCTCTCCCCCTTAGCGCCACCGCCCAGGCTACCCATGCGCTCCGGGAAGCCCTCGGCCATCACCTCGCCGGCGTGTACGGCGGTGTCCATGCCCACCACGTCGAGCAGGTAGGCGGGGCCCATGGGCCAGCCGAACTTCTCCATCAGCTTGTCGACGCGCTGGAAGTCGGCGCCCTGCTTCATCAGCAGGCTGAAGCCACCGAAGTAGGGGAAGAGCACCCGGTTGACCAGGAAACCCGGGCAGTCGTTGACCACGATGGGGGTCTTGCCCATGGCCCGGGCATAGGCCACGGTGGCCGCCACGGCGGTACCCGAGGTCTTCTCGCCGCGGATCACCTCGACCAGGGGCATGCGGTGCACCGGGTTGAAGAAGTGCATGCCGCAGAAATTCTCGGGACGCTTGAGGTTCTGGGCCAGGCGATCGATGGAGATGGTCGAGGTGTTGGAGGTGAGGATGGTCGCCTCGTCCACCTGGTCCTCCAGCTCGGTGAGTACCGCCTCCTTGACCTTGGGGTTCTCGACCACCGCCTCGACCACCAGGTCGATGTGGCCGAAATCGCCGTAGGAGAGGGTCGGGCGAATATGGCTGAGCTTCTCGGCCATCTGCTCGGTGGTCAGCTTGCCGCGCTCCGCCTGCTTGGCGAACAGCTTGCGGGCCTCCTTGAGGCCCAGCTCCAGCGCCTCCTCCTTGATGTCCTTCATCAGGATGGGGGTGCCCTTGGAGGCGCTCTGGTAGGCGATGCCGCCGCCCATGATGCCGGCGCCCAGCACCGCGGCCTGGCGGATCGGCGCGACCTGCTGCGCGTACTTGCCGGCCTTCTTCTTGACCAACTGATCGTTGAGGAAGAGGCCCACCAGGTTGAAGCAGACGTCGGTCTTGGCCAGCTTGGCGAAGGCCTTGGCCTCGATGGCCTGGGCCCGCTCCCGGGACTCCCCGGCGCCCTTCTGGATCACCTTGATCGACTCCACCGGCGCCGGGTAGTGGGGCCCGGCCTTGCCGGCCACATAGCCCTTGGCGGTCTCGAAGGCCATCATCTGCTCGATGGGCCCGAGCTTGAGCGGCGAGGTCTTCTCGGCGCGGCGGGCCCGGTAGTCCAGCTCACCGCGGGCGGCACGCGTCAGCAGGTCCAGGGCCGCATCCTCGAGTTGATCCCCCGGCACCACCGCGTCCACGGCCCCCATCTTCAGGGCCGCCGCGGCCTTGTTCTCGGTGCCGCCGGCGATCCACTCGATGGCATTGTCGGCGCCGATCAGCCGCGGCAGGCGCACGCAGCCGCCCCAGCCCGGCAGGATGCCCAGCTTGGTCTCGGGCAGGCCCAGCCTGGCGGAGTCGGCCATCACCCGGTAATCGGTGGTCAGGGCCACCTCGCAGCCGCCGCCGAGGGCGATGCCGTTGATGGCGGTGACGGTGGGAAAGGGAAGATCCTCGATGGCATTGAAGATGGCATGGACCCGCTGGTTCATCTCCACCAGGAAGGCCTCATCCTTCTCGAAGACGCCGTGGAACTCGGTGATATCGGCGCCGACGATAAACACCTCCTTGGCGCTATCGATCACCAGCCCCTGGAGGTCGCTCTCGCCCTGCAGGGCCTTGACGGCCTCGCCCAGCTCCTCGATCACGGCAGCGGAGAGCTTATTGACGGACTCGTCCTTGAGGTCGAAGGTGAGTCGGGCGATCCCCTCGCCGTTCTTCGCCACCGTGATGGCATTGCCTTGATAAATCATCCACGTATCTCCACACAGGGTTGGATGCCGGAAGACGGTACGCATTCATACGACCGTTTGATTTTGCATTAGCTTGGGTCAGCTCGGGCGTCACGTCAAGCCCCCCTCTCTCGGCAGATGGTCGATACTGACTACGCCATCATTGCACCGGCTGTCGCCCGGCGGCGACTCCCTAACCCCGGCCGACCCTGCTAGCCTGCGCCGAGCGTTATTGCCACGAGGCCCGTGATGCCCGAACTCCCCGTCTCCCCAGCCCTCGGCACTCATCCACGCCTGCGGCGGCTGCAAGCCGGTATCGAAGCCTTGCTGATCCGGCTGCGGCCCTACCTCTGGGTCTGGCCGCCCATCGCCTTCGGCGCCGGGGTGCTGAGCTTTTTCCTGGTGGATCGCCAGCAGTGGCTGGGCGGGGTACTGGCCCTGGGCATGCTGCTGGCCTGGGGTCTGCTGCTCGGCGAGGGGCTGATCGGCCGCTGGCTGGCTCGCCGCGGCTACCCGACCCTGCCCCGGGGCGTCACCGCCTTCATCGCCCAGTTGATCCATCAGGAGACGCTATTCTTCTGCCTGCCCTTCCTGTTGGTCACTACCGTTTGGACTAGTGGCCAGGCGCTGTTCACCCTGCTGCTGATCGGCCTGGGGCTGCTGTCGATCATCGACCCCCTCTATTATCGGCTAGCCGGACGCCTGCGCTGGCTCTATTTCGCCTTCCACGCCCAGTGCGTCTTCGTGGTGGTGTTGGTGACTCTGCCGCTGCTGCTCTCCCTGACCACCGCCGAGAGCCTGGGCTATGCCCTGCTGGCCATGGTGGTCTTCGCCCTGCCGAGCCTCACCCATCTGCTGCAACCCAAGGGCTGGCGCAGTTGGCTGGCCCTGCTCGGGGTAGCGCTGGTGCTGGCCGGCGTCGCCTGGTCGGGGCGTGCCTGGGTGCCCACCGCCCACCTCTGGCTGACCGACAGCGCCCTGACCCCGGCGCTGGATCGCGACAGTCGCACCCCGGTGGGCGAGCTCGACCTGACCCCCGGGGCCCTGGCCCGCACCGGCCTCTACGCCTATACGGCGATTCGCGCGCCCCGCGGCCTGGAGGAGACCATCTACCACGAATGGCGCCACCGGGGCGAACTGCTCGACCGCATCCCCCTGACGGTGCGTGGCGGTCGCGAGGCGGGCTATCGGGCCTGGAGTCATAAGCTCAATTTTCCCGAGTCCTCCGACGGCGACTGGCGCATCGATATCGTCACCGGCTCCGGTCAGCGCCTGGGCAGCCTGCGCTTCAGGGTGGACGAGACGGGTGGCGAGCGAGCCGATGACGAGATCCGGCTGACCACGGACATTCCCGGGCTGGAATGGCGGCGCATGCTGCCGGGCGGGGCCCGCGACTAGCCCCGACAACGCACTTTCCACGCTGGCGGGCGCCGATAGCGGTGGCCGAGGCTTGCAAAGGGGGCGATGCCTCCGGACAATGCAACTATTAGCCTGCAAACACGACGTCTCATGCACCAGAATATCGGTTTCCGACTCTCTCGCCTGCCGCGCCTGTGGCGGGCCATCCTCGACCAGCGCCTGGCGCCCCTGGGCCTGACCCAGACCCGCTGGGTCACCCTCTATCATCTGTGGCGTCTCGGTGATGGCCAGCCCCAGTGCGACCTGGCCCGGGCCATCGGCGTGGAGGCCCCCTCGCTGGTGCGCACCCTGGATCAGCTCGCCGAGCAGGGCCTGGTGGAGCGTTGCCCCTGCGACCAGGATCGCCGCACCAAGCGTATCTACCTCACCGAGGCGGCCACGCCCCTGCTGCAGCAGATCGATGCGGTGGTGGCCGAGGCGCGCCAGGAGATGCTGGCGGGCCTCAGCGACGACGAGGTTTCTCAGCTCGATGGCCTGCTGGCGCGCATCGAGGAGAATGGCCTGCGGTTGCAGGGACGCGACGGCGACGCCTGACCCGGCCGATGGCCACAGATACGAAGGCGGCACCCCTGGGGTGCCGCCTTCGTCGTGTATGGCTAAGGCATCACGCCCGGGGCGTGGGCCGGGGGCGATCCGGGCGTCCCGCCAGTTGGTCGCGCAGGAAGAGGAAATCCTCCCGGTAGCTCAGGAAGCGTTCGGCGGTCTGGGACTCGTACCACCAGAGGGTTAGGGTATGCTCGTTGGACTCCAGCACCAGGGCGTCCTGGGGTAACCGCTCCAACAGGGCGAAGAGGCGCTCCCTAGCCGCCTCCGGCAAGGGCCGCAACGGCTCGGTGCGCCAGCGCCAGCCGGCGTGACAGGGCTTGAGCGACTCCCCCGACTCGCTGTCGCGCACCAGCACGAAGGTCGGGCCGGGACGCTCCTGGGGGTAGCGCCAGCGATAGGCGGGCATCGCCTTGTCGGTATCATGCAGCGGCGGCACCTCCAGCTTCACCTCCACCCCCGCCTTGATCACGGCATTGCGCAGGCCGGCCACCCGCTTCTGGCGGGGACTGGGCTTGAGCCACATCACCGGCGATACCACCAGCGCCAGCGCCAAGAGAATGATTAGCCAGGTCATCGACTGCCTCACTGAATGTCACGAAACGTTGATATAAGTCGTTGTTCCCGATGCGC
Organism: Bisbaumannia pacifica; assembly: GCF_007989625.1. Classification (GTDB taxonomy): domain Bacteria; phylum Pseudomonadota; class Gammaproteobacteria; order Pseudomonadales; family Halomonadaceae; genus Bisbaumannia; species Bisbaumannia pacifica. The sequence goes on along the minus strand of NZ_BJUK01000017.1, from coordinate 13,678 downwards.
TACAGCGCCTAGAGTAGGGGTATCAGCCCCTGTTGCCCGCGAGGAATCCCATGAGCAACGAATATCGTCATATCCTGGTCGCCGTCGATCTGACCAAGGATTCGCACAAGGTCCTGGAGCGCGCCCTGCCCATCGCCGAGCGCAACCAGGCCAAGCTCTCCATCATGCACACCCTGGAGCCGCTGGGCTTCGCCTATGGCGGCGATATCCCCATGGATCTCACCAGCATCCAGGACCAGCTCGACGAGCATGCCAAGCAGCGCCTGGCGGAAATCGCCGACCCCCACCAGGTGCCCAAGGAGAACCAGCACGTGGTGGTGGGCATGCCCGATACCGAGATCCACCGCTTCGCCGAGGAGCATGACGTGGACCTGATCGTGGTGGGCTCCCATGGACGCCACGGCTTCGCCCTGCTGCTGGGTTCTACCTCTACCGGGGTGTTGCACGGCGCCCGCTGCGATGTGCTGGCGGTGCGGGTTGGTAAGAAGGGGGAAGAGAGCGACGAGTAACGGAAGCACTGATTGACTGCTGCGCTCGATATCCTGGCCGCCGGCGGTGCTCGGAATCCTCATGTAGCGAGCTACACTCCGGTTCCTGCGCTCCGGCGGCGACCAGCCTCTCTTCGCTCGCGACGCCAATCAGCACTTCCTCGTCTTTATTGTGATTCCCCGGCGGCGAGCGCCTCCAACTCCATCCACCGCTCCATGGCCTCGTCCAGTTCCGCCTGCTTGGCGCCCATCGCCTCCAGGGTCGCGGTGACCCGGGTGGCCTCCTGCTGGTAGAAGTCGGGATCGCCCACCTTGGCCTCGAACTCGGCCACCTCGGCTTCCAATTGCTCGATACGCGCCGGCAGGCCGTCGAGTTCCCGCTGCAGCTTGTAGGAAAGCTTGGCGGGCTTCTTGGCGGCGGGCTTGGCCGCCTTCTGGGGCGCCGCCGCCTCGACGCTATCGGCCACCGGCTCGGCCCGCTGACGCGCCGCCCCCTCCCAGGGCGCCGGCGGCAGCTTGCCACCCTGGCGCACCCAGTCGCTATAGCCGCCCACGTACTCGCGTACCCGGCCGTCGCCCTCGAAGGCCAACACCCCGGTCACCACGTTGTCCATAAAGGTTCGGTCGTGGGAGACCAGCAGCAGGGTCCCGTCGAAATCGAGCAGCAGCTCCTCGAGCAGCTCCAGGGTCTCCACGTCCAGGTCGTTGGTGGGCTCGTCCAGCACCAGCACATTGGCCGGCTGGGTAAACAGCTTGGCCAGCAGCAGGCGATTGGACTCGCCGCCGGAGAGCACCTTGACCGGCTGGCGAGCCCGGTCCGGGGTGAACAGGAAGTCCTGGAGGTAGCTGATCACATGGCGATCCTTGCCCCCCACCGTGACCCGGTCGCTGCCCTGGGCCACGTTGTCGTAGACGCTCTTGTCCATCTCCAGGCCGGCACGCAACTGATCGAAGTAGGCCACCTTGAGGTTGGTGCCAAGGCGCACCTGCCCCTCGCTGGGCGCAAGCTCGCCGAGCAGGATCTTCAGCAGGGTGGTCTTGCCGGCGCCGTTGCGACCGATAAAGCCGATGCGATCGCCGCGCTGGATCTCCAGGGAGAGGTCATGGATCACCGTCTCGTCGCCGAAGCGCTGGGTGACATTGACCAGCTCCACCACCCGCTTGCCGGTGCGCTCGCCGCTGTCCACCGAGAGGTTGGCGGTGCCCTGGCGCTCGCGGCGCTGGCCGCGCTCGCGACGCATCTGCTCCAGCGCCCGGACCCGCCCCTCGTTACGGGTCCGCCGGGCCTTGATGCCCTGACGAATCCACGCCTCTTCCTGGGCCAGCTTCTTGTCGAACTCGGCGTTCTCCTTGGCCTCCACCTCCAGCTCATGGGCCTTCTGGGCCTGATACTTGGCATAGTCCCCGGGGTAACGGCCAAGGCGCCCGCGGTCGAGCTCGAGGATGCCGGTGGCCAGCCGCGACAGGAAGGCGCGGTCGTGGGTGATAAAGAGCACGGCGCCATTGAAGGCCAGCAGTTGCTCCTCCAGCCAGGCGATGGTGTCCAGGTCCAGGTGGTTGGTGGGCTCGTCGAGCAGCAGCAGGTCGGGGTCGGCCACTAGGGCCCGGGCCAGGGCCACGCGGCGCCGCCAGCCCCCGGAAAGCGAGGTCATCGGGTCGTCCGCCGGCAGGCCCAGGCGGGTGAGGATCACATCGATACGCTGGTTGAAGGACCAGCCATCGATGGCCTCCAGTTGGGTCTGCAGGGTCGCCATGCGCTTCATGTCCGGGTCGTCCTGCTGCACCAGGTGGTGATACTCGGCGAGCAGGCTACCGGCCTCGGGCAGGCCCTGGGCCACCACGTCGAAGATGGTCTCCCCGGAGGCCACCGGCAGGTCCTGGGCCAGCACCCCCACCTTGAGGCCCGGCGCCCGCCAGAGGGTGCCGCCGTCGGGGAGGATCTCCCCGGAGACCAGCCTAAGCAGGGTCGACTTACCGGTGCCGTTGCGGCCCACCAGGGCCAGGCGCTCGCCCTTCTCCAGCACCAGCTCGGCGCCGTCGAGCAACACCTGGGGGCCATAGGCGAGCTGCAGCTGTTCCAGACGTAACAGGGTCACACGCAATCCTCATCGAATCGGCAAAGGCGCTAGTGTAACGCATGGCCGAGGTCGGGTGGGCTTGGTTACACTAGGCGCCCGCTCAGCAAGGAGACTCTGGCCTTGGCCGACTTCGATGACGTTCTGCCCGAGGCGCTGCGCCGGCGCGCGCCGACGCCGCTGGTGGACATTGGCGCCAACCTGACCCATGAGAGCTTCGCCCGCGACCGGGAGGCGGTGATTGCGCGTGCCCGGGCGGCCAATGTCACCACCCTGATCCTCACCGGCACCGACCGGGAGCATGCCGAGCAGGCGGTGGCCCTGGCTCGCGAGATCCCCGGCTGCTATGCCACCGCGGGGGTCCACCCTCACGATGCCAGCCGCTGGAATGGCGAGCTGGCGGCCGCCATGGCGGCACTCCATGCTCAGCCCGAGGTGGTGGCGGTGGGCGAGTGTGGCCTCGACTTCAACCGCAACTTCTCCACCCCCGCCGAACAGGAGCGCGCCTTCGAGGCGCAGCTGCAACAAGCCGCCGAGGGCCGCCTGCCGCTGTTTATCCACGAGCGGGATGCCGGGCGGCGCATGACCGAGATGCTGACCCACTGGCGGGACGATATCCCCCAGGCGGTGGTGCACTGTTTCACCGGCGAGCGGGCCACCCTGCACGGCTACCTGGACCTCGACCTGCATATCGGCCTGACCGGCTGGATCTGCGACGAGCGGCGCGGCCACCACCTGCGCGAGCTGGTGCGAGACATCCCCGCCAGCCGCCTGATGCTGGAGACCGACTGCCCTTACCTGCTGCCGCGCAACCTGCCCGCCAAGCTCAAGGGCCGGCGCCACGAACCGGCGCTGCTACCCTTTATCCTGGACGAAATCGCCCACTGGCGCGGCGAGACGCCAAGAGCCCTGGCCGAGGCCACCAGCGCCACGGCCCGCGCCTTCTTTGCCCTGCCCCAGCCCGAAGAGGAATCCTGAAGATGGCCGATTTTCCTGGCTTTATCGCCGTCGAGACCGGAGAGGAAGGCGGCCTGCCCCTGGCCATCGCCTGGAGCCTGCCCGATGGGCAGGTCAAGCACACCCTGATCCAGCCCGACGACAGCTGGCTGCATGACGAACTCGTCGCCCTGGGAGATTACAGCCTGGAGGAGCTGGAGGGACTCGGCGTCAGCCCCCTCGACGTGATCCGCGAGCTGGAGAATGACCACTTCAGCGAGACCCTGCTGACCGCCGGGGTCAGCGACGACGAATCGGCCCTGGCCCGGCTCTTCGATGCCTTCGGCCTCGACCCCTTCGTGGAGCTGGCCCCGGCGGAGTCGCTCTACCCCGACCTGCCCAGCGGCGAGTGGTTTCGCCTGCGCAATGAGCTGTTCGGCGAGCTGGGCCTGGAGCCACTGCGCGCCGACCAGGAGGTGCAGGTGATGCTGGCCCTGCATCAGCGCCTGTGTGAGGAGGACTGAGGGACCGACAAGGCGGTGGCGCTGCAAAACCGCGGCACCCCGCCGCTAGGCGGGTAGCGCCGCGGGAGCCAGCATCGCTCGCCCACGGGCGATCGCCGCCCCGAGTGACTGGCCCTGGCGATAATAGGCCGTCAGGGCCTCCCGGAAGGCCGCGGCGCGACGCGGCAGCCCCTCCTCGAGATAGCGTGCGGCCCGCGCCGCCACCCGCGCCTGAAAGGCCTCGCGATCCACCGCCACCTCCCCCAGGTTGTCGACGCTGACATGGAAGTCGCGGCCGGCCGCCGCGGCGAACAGCGACTCCAGCGCCTGGGGCGCCACCTCCACCGCCTCGAAGGCGCGCTGCTGCTCGGCATCGCGGCCATCGGGCAGGTACCAATAGCCGTAGTCCTCCTGCTGGCGCCGCCTGGCCCCGGCGATGCACCAGTGGCTGATCTCGTGCAGGGCGCTGGCATAGAAGCCCCGGGCGAAGATCACCCGGTGGTACGGACAGTCCGCATCCGCGGGGCGATAGAGGGGCTCGTCGCCGCCGCGCACCAAGCGGGTCGCATAGGTGTCGGCGAAGAGCCCATCGAACAGGGCGATCACGTCGTCGAGGCGGTGCTCCACGGTCTCTCCTCGGCTGGCAAATGGGCCCCATTATAGGGATCGGAGGCGGCGACGAATATCCTCGGCTATTGCTAGACTAGGGGCCTTGCCCGAATGGACAGGCGTCCCAGCAGACGCCTCGCTGAAAGGAGTACGCCCTTGGCACCTCATGCCTCATCCCTGCTGGCCACCAGCCGGCGGGAGACTTCGCTATTGATGCGTCTCGCCCTGCCGATCTGCGGCGCCCAGCTGGCCCAGGCCGGCATGGGGGTCACCGACGTGATGATGACCGGGCGCCAGAGCGCCACCGACCTGGCCGCGGTGTCGGTGGGGTCGAGTCTGTGGATGCCGTTGATGCTGTTCATGACCGGCACCCTGATGGGGCTCACCCCCATCGTCGCCCAGTTGCTGGGGGGCGGGCGCCAGGCGCGCATTCGTCCCAATGTGCATCAGGCCCTGTGGGTGGCGCTCGCCCTGGGGCTGATCGCCGCGCTGCTGCTGTGGTTCACGGTGATGCCGATCTTCCGCCTGATGGGGGTTCCCGAGGGGGTAGCGGAACTCTCGGCGAGCTACCTCTCGGCGGTGGCCTTCGGCATGCCCGGGGTGGCGCTCTTCCAGGCCCTGCGCGCCTTCTCCGACGGCATGAACCATACCCGCCCCTCCCTGACCATCAGCCTGGTGGGCCTGGGGGTCAATATCCCCAGCAATTTCGTGCTGATCTACGGCGGGGCCGGCCTCACCGGGCTGTTCGGCGACTGGCTGCCGGCACCGATCCAGCAACTACCGGCACTCGGCGCCTGGGGCTGCGGCATCGCCACGGCGCTCTCCATGTGGACCATGGGGCTAGCCATGTGCCGTTACACTCGGCGCAGCCAGACCCTCGGCGCGATCGAGCTCTGGCGCACCCCCACCCCGCCGAGCTGGCACCTGATCCGCCAGCTGCTGGTGGTGGGGCTGCCCATCGGCGTGGCGATCTTCGTCGAGGTGACCCTCTTTACCCTGATCGCCCTCTTCGTGGCCAGCTTCGGCGAGGTCACGGTGGCGGCTCACCAGGTGGCCCTCAACTTCACCTCGATACTCTTTATGCTGCCCCTGTCGCTGGGCATGGCACTGACGGTGCGGGTCGGCAATACCCTGGGGACCGGCAACCTGCGGGGGGCACGCTTCGTGGCCTGGAACGGCATCGCCGTGTGCCTGGGGATCGCGCTGTTCAACAACCTGATCATCTGGTTCGGCGCGGAACCGGTGATCGCCCTTTACACTCACAATGTCGAGGTACAGCGCCTGGCCCTCTCGCTGGTGGTACTGGCCATGCTCTATCAGGTTTCGGACTCGCTGCAGGTGACCATGGCCGGCGCCCTGCGCGGCTACAAGGACACCCGCATCATCATGGTGATCACCCTGATCTCCTATTGGCTGGTGGGGCTAGCCGGCGGCCACTGGCTGGGCACCCGGGGCCTCGGCCAGTGGGTCGCACCTCTGGGGGTGCACGGCTACTGGATCGGCCTGGTGGCCGGCCTGAGTGTGGCGGCCCTGCTGCTGGGCTGGCGTCTTCAGGCGATCAGCCGGGCCGTCAGCGAGGGACGACGCCATGTGGCACAAAGCGACTAGACTCGTCACCCTGCTGGCCGGCCTGCTGTTGGCCGGCTGCGACCGTCAGGGTGCCAGCGACGCCCTACTGGTGGATTACCAGCGCCGGCTGGCCGAGGCGCTGGCCACGGCGCCCCCATCGCCGGCCTCTCCGGACAATATTCCGGCCTTCCCCGCCCCGGACGAGCGTCTCTTCGAGATCCCCGAGACACGCGAGGGCCTCCTCGCCGTGCATGCCCTACGGCGCTGCCATATCACCACTCTGGTGGCGCAGCGCAATAGCGCCCTGGGCCGCGTTGCCCCACCCAGCCAGCGCTGGCATTACGAACTGGAACTGTGGCGCCGACTGGCCGCCTGCCGGGACAGCGAGGTGGCCGAGGCCCTCGACGAACCCGACCGGGCACGCCTCGAACGCCTCGCCGCCATCAAGGGCGAGCAACTGGCCCGGGTCAGCTGGAATGCCCTGCTCGGCTCCAGCGAATGGGTGGGCAACTTCTCCCGTGCCAGCCGCCCCCTGACACCGCGGGGCGTCGATGACCTGGCCCCTTACCTGGCCGCCCTCGACTACCTAGAGACCGCGACCCGCAACCAGTTCAATCCCGATTGGCGGCTCGATACCGCCATCCTGGAGGGCCATCTCCAGACGCTGCAGGAGAGCCCGCTCAGTGCGCGGCTGCTGCGCACCCTGATGCTCGCTAACCAACGCCTGGCCGAAACCAATGCCCTGCTCGCCACCCGATTGCGCCAGGGCGCCGCCTGCGAGCGTCGCGAAACCCTGCGGCGGGTCGACGAGGAGCAGCTCACCGCTCGCGTTCGGCCCTTTCTCGCCACCCTGGCGACCCAGGCCGAGGCCTGGTTCGGCGCCCTAGGACGGCTCTATGACGCCCATGAGGTGGCCCGCGCCCCGATCCGCGACTATCACCGACGCTGGTTCTCCCTGGAGGCGCCCGCCACCCCCTGGGCCGAGTTCCAGGCGGCCCTTGCCCACCATCGGGCGCTCTGGGCACGGCTCCGCGAGGCCTGTGGACTGGATCAAGGGGCTTAACTTTCCACTGGCGACTGTGCTAATAGTGAACCGAGGCGCTTCGCGGGCGACCCGCTAGTCGACCCGATGCCGTGACCACGCCGTGCAAGGAGGGTAATCATGGGTATCCCACTGTCCCCCCGCTCCGCCCAGGTCATCGACCTGGAGACCATGCGACAACGGCAACTGGCCAAGCGCCGATTGCTACGCCTGTGCCCCGAGCTCGACGGCCTGGAGATGCTCTATCGCCTGGCCTCGGACCCCGACACCCTCTACGGCATGCCCTTGCTGGCCTGGGGCCTGCGCGAGGATGGCGAAATCGTGGGCCTGGTGCCCTGGATGGAGGCCCTGACGCCCTGCCATGCCCTCGACGACCCCGAGCATGGCCACTTCGTCGGCTATCGCGACCCGGAGACCGAGGAGATCTTCCACAGTCCCCCGGAACACAAGGTCTTCGAGCTCGAGCATGCCGCCGCCTATTTCGACTATGAAGAAACCGGCGAGACCACCCTGATCCAGCAGCTCCCCGACAACCAGGGCACCCACGCCCTGTGCATGGATGACGACGACAACCCCTGGCAGCTCAAGCAAGTGTTCGGCTGGCGGCTCTACAGCAACGGCGAGGTGGAGGCCCTACTGGTGGACGAGAACCGCGTCACCGCCACCCCAGTGCTGATGGGCGATGACTGTCTCTATCCGGGACATAGCCGTCACCGGGTGGTCTATTTCTTCCAGCGGGTGATCGCCAATCGCATCAAGGAGGAGGATCCGGCGACCCTCGAGGCGCTGGCATTGATGGTAGCCAAGTAACCGTGAGGCGGCGTTTACGCCGCCCCATGGCGCAGCCTCAACCCAGGCGGATAAGATAGGTGTAGGTATCGTCCTGCTCGGACTGGTGGATCAGCTCGTGGCCCAGGAAGCTACAAAACTTGGGGATATCCCGAGTGGTGGCGGGATCGGTCGCGGTCACCGCCAGTACCTCCCCGGGTTGCATGTCGCGAACCCGATTGTGCATCAACATGATCGGCTCGGGGCAGTAGAGCCCGCTGGTGTCCAGATGCGCATCCGCCTTGGGCAGGTCGTTGGCAGTATCGGCCATGAGTATCCTCGAACGTCGTCGCCGGCTCGGCCAGCCGGCTAGGGAGCAGTCACATGATCAAGATCATCATCGAGCGCCGGATCATGCCGGGGCTCGAAGAAGAATACGATGCCGCGGCCAGGGAAGCCATGCGCGCCGTCATCAATGCCCGCGGCTTCATCGCCGGTGAGAGCCTACGCGAACGCCGCCACCCGGAGCACCGCCTGCTGATCACCCAGTGGCGCGATCTGAGCGCCTGGCGCGACTGGCAGAACAGCACCGAACGTGAGCGCGTGATGCAGCATATCCTGCCGCTGCTCACCGAAGACGAGCATATTCGCATCTACGAGCATTACTGAGGGCGGCTCTCCGCGGCCACGCACTCAGTCCAGCAACTGGACATGTACCGTCACCTCTTCCCGGTCATGGTAGAGGTGACGGCAACGCAGCTCGGCCCTTACCCCGGCCTCGCCGAGGCTCGCCTCGAGATGCGCCAGGCAGCGTGCCACCTCCTGCCAGCGCCGTTTCATCGGCAGCTTGAGATTGAACACCGCCTCGCGACACCAGCGCCGCACCAGCCAGCGCTCGATCATCGCCATGACGCGGGCCGGCTTGTCGACGATATCGCAGACCAGCCAGTCCAGCCGCCCCGGCGGCTCCCAGACGAAGCCATCCTCACGCAGGTGCTCCACCTGGCCGCTGGCCATCAACGCCTTGTCCATGGGGCCGTTATCGATGGCATAGACATGCATGCCGCGGGCCACCAGCTGATAGGTCCAGCCGCCGGGGGCGGCGCCGAGATCCGCCGCCTGCATGCCCTCATGGAGCCGCGCCGGCCACTCTTCCCGGGGCACGAAACAGTGCCAGGCCTCTTCCAGCTTGAGGGTCGAGCGGCTCGGCGCCGCCTTGGGGAAACGCAACCGCACGATACCGCCAGGGTGCTCGCTGCGGTTGCCGGGAAAGCTGATCCCCAGTTGCACCGCATCCCCCGCCGTCCATAACAGGTGCAGGCGCCGCCCGCCGGCCTTGCGCCGCAGGGCGCCGCGCTTTCTGAGCAGCGACGTCAGGGGACGATCCAGCGCCTTGCTAAGCCCCACCAAGGCCTTGCCGTCGTTGGTGTCCGGCGTCTCATGCCAGATCGACTCGAAGCTCCAGACACTGGCCTGGACCTGTTCGAGAATCGGCGATAGACGATCCTCCCGCGAGAGTCCCACCAAAGGCGGCAACGCCACCAAGGACTGGCGGGCGAAGACCAGGCCGGCCAGGGGCAGGTCACGATGCAACCCATTGACCGGCGCCTCGCCGGCGACGCGAAAATCGACCACGCCACCATTGGCAACGAAGGCGGCCTCGCCGCCCCACCCCAGGGTGGCGGCCTTGTCGCTGACCTCGGCGGCCAGATCATGCTCGAAACCGGGACGACACAAGAGCAGCAGGTGCTGGGGAATCACGTTGATCTCCTGTTGTGGGGCCGCCAAGTCTAAGCGCCCATCGCCATCGCGTCGAGGTCATTCCCGCGAGGCGCGGGACTGCTTGAGCGCCTCGATGTCCTGCAGCTGCACGTTCAGGGCATTGGTCGAGATGGTGACCTCCCACAGGGAGTAGATCAGCGAGACCGAGAGGCTCAGCAAGCTGATGCCGAACAGCACCATGCCGAGCATCTCCAGGGAGAGAAAGAGCGCGAACATCGACAGGGTACAGAGCAGGAAGCTCAGCACCCCGGCCAGTTGCATGCGCTTGGTGAGGCTGATGCGCTGACGCAGCATCAGGATCTGACGTGCCGCCACCTCATGGTGCTGGTCTCGCTCCTCGTCGGCCAACTTGCGGATCAACTGCGCCAGGGTCAGGAAACGATTGGTATAGGCGAGCAGCAGCAGCGAAATGGCCGGAAACAGCAGGGCCGGGGTAGTCAGGGTCACGAGGGTCTCCAACGCCGACGAGTGACGCCGGTAGTCTATCAGAGACGGCTCACTCGAGGCACTTCGTTAAATAACCGTCTATGAATTATCATTAATGCCCCGAATTAGTGCAGATAAATTCGACAATTTGAAGTGATTTTGCCTCATATTCACGACCTTTTTCCGTATAACCCATGCAGTTGCTGCATAAGGGTGCATTGCATTATATTGGTGCGCGACGTGGAAGGATTTTTCATAACGATAGCGGCCCCCATGCGGTCGCATATTTTTAGCGCCATCAACAGGACACCCCCATGCCCTATGTACACGACACCCTGGAGCGCCTGAAACGCACCAGCCCCGCCCAGACCGAGTTCTACCAGGCCGCCGAGGAGGTTCTCGACAGCCTGCGCCCCCTGCTCGACCAGGACCCCCACTACCATGATCACAGCATCATCGAGCGCATCGTCGAGCCCGAGCGCCAGATCATGTTCCGGGTCTGCTGGCAGGACGACAGCGGCAAGGTGCGCGTGAACAAGGGCTATCGCATCCAGTTCAACTCCGCCCTGGGCCCCTACAAGGGCGGCCTGCGCTTCCACCCCAGCGTCAACGCCGGCATCATCAAGTTCCTGGGCTTCGAGCAGATCTTCAAGAATGCCCTGACCGGCCTACCCATCGGCGGCGGCAAGGGCGGCTCGGACTTCGACCCCAAGGGCAAGTCCGACGCCGAGATCATGCGCTTCTGCCAGGCATTCATGACCGAGTTGCACCGCCATATCGGCCCGACCACCGACGTGCCCGCCGGGGACATCGGCGTCGGCGGTCGCGAGATCGGCTACCTGTTCGGCCAGTACAAGCGCCTGACCGGCCGCTACGAGGGCGTACTGACCGGCAAGGGCCTCGACTGGGGCGGCTCCCTGGGACGCAAGGAAGCCACCGGCTATGGCGCGGTCTACTTCGCCCAGAACATGCTGGCGGCCCGCGGTGACACCCTGAGCGGCAAGACCTGCCTGGTATCGGGCGCCGGCAACGTGGCCATCTACACCATCGAGAAGCTCTATCAACTGGGCGCCCTGCCGGTGACCTGTTCCGATTCTCAGGGCAGCATCCATGACCCCGCCGGCATCAAGCTCGAGACCCTCAAGCTGCTCAAGGAGGTCAAGCGCACCTCCCTGCGCGAGTACGTCGAGCATCATCCGGATGCCACCTATATCGATGCCCGCGACTACCCGTCCGATGGTCACGCGGTATGGCGCATTCCGGGCGAGATCGCCTTCCCCTCGGCCACCCAGAACGAAGTGACCGAGGCGGATGCCGAGACGATGCTGGCCAATGGCGTTCGCGCCATCAGCGAAGGCTCCAACATGGCCTCCACCGCCGGCACCGTGGATCGCTTCCTCGACGCCCGCATCGACTACGGCCCCGGCAAGGCCGCCAATGCCGGCGGCGTGGCCACCAGTCAGTTGGAGATGGCCCAGAACAGCAGCATGCAGCAGTGGAGCCTCGAGAAGGTGGACGAGAAGCTGCAATCCATCATGGCGGATATCTATCAGCGTTGCGCCGACACCGCCAAGGAGTTCGGTCAGCCCCATAACCTGGTGCTGGGGGCGAACATTGCCGGTTTCCGCAAGGTGGCCGACGCCATGATCGACCAGGGCGTGGGCTAACCAAAACGCCCCTCCCAAACGCAAGACGCCCGGCCAATGGCCGGGCGTCTTGCGTTATCTCTTCGCTCACGTCAATGATCGCTCAGGATGCCCTGCTCGCGGGCCATGGCCAGGGCCGCCTGGGGCCCCGTCCAGAGTGACGGCAGTAGCACCAGGGAGACCGGGATGGCGGTGATCACGATAAACTGCTGCAGGGCACCGATCTGGCCGGCCCCCATGTAGAGCAGGATCGCCGCCATCAGCGCCATGGCGATGCCCCAGAAGGCGCGCACCAACGGGCTCGGTGCATCATGACCGGTGGCTACGACCGAGATCGAGTAGCTCATGGAATCGCCGGTGGTGGCCACGAAAATGGAGGTCAGCAGCAGGATCGCCAGGGCCATCCCGGTCCCCCCGGGCAGGGCCTGGGCCACGGTCAGGGTCGCCACGTCGAACTGGAAGTTATTCAAGGCCTCGGTAAGATCGATGGCGCCACTCAGCTGATAGTGAATGCCCGAGCCCCCCAGCAAGGTGAACCAGACGGTGGTGGCGATAGGGGCCAACACCGCCACGGCTAGGATCATCTGGCGAATGGTGCGCCCCCGGGAGATACGCGCCACGAAGATCGCCATCAGCGGCCCGTAACCGATGAACCAGGCGAAGAAAAACACCGTCCACCACTGCATCCACCAGGCCGGTGCCGTCTCCGCGGTCATGGTGGCCATGGTGAAGAAGGAGGTGACATAAGTCCCCATGCTCTGGGTATAGGTATTGATCAGGAACAGCGTCGGCCCGAACAGGAAGATCACCAGGGCAATCGCCAGGGCCAAGAGGACATTGAAGCGACTCAATAGCTGAATCCCGCGCTGAATGCCGCTCATCGCCGACGCCACATAAATACTGGCCAGCACGGCGAGGATAATCAACTGGGTGCCATACCCTTGGGAGATCCCCACCAGCTCATGCAAGCCGAAGCTGACTTGCGTTGCCAGGAAGCCGATCGGTCCCACGGTCCCCGCCACTACGGCGATCACGCAGCAGGCATCCACCACCCCGCCCAAGGGACCCCGCATCAGGCGCTCGCCGAGGATGGGCTCCAGCAGGGTGCGCGGTTGCAGCGGGAGCCCACGAACATAGTGGGCATGAGCCAGCACCACGGCGGTCAAGGATCCCAGCACCGCCCAGGCCAGGAAGCCCCAGTGCATAAAGGATTGTGCCAGGGCACCACTTACCGCTTCGGCACTGCCCGCCTCGGTCTCGAAGGCCGGCGGCGTGACCACCAAGTGATAGATGGGCTCACCGGCGGCGAAGAATACCCCTCCCCCGGCCAGCAGGGTACACATGATGATCGACAGCCACTTGAAGGTACTCAGCTCCGGGGTGTCGAGATTTCCCACCCGGGCGCGGGCCGCCGGCGAGAGAGCCACCCCGATCGCCACGAAGAAGGTCGCCAGCAGTAGCAGTTGGAAATAGGAGCCCAACACCTTCGCCGTCCAGGCAAAACCGGTCGCGATAGCGCCGGCCACACCCTCGATATCGTAGAGGGAAGCACCGACGAAGAGCACGATAAAGCCAATGCTCAGGCCGAGTACCAGGGGGTCTCCCAGGGACGGGCGTATGCCGGTCTCCGCGGAAGAGGAAGTCTCGATTTGTGAACGGGACATGCCGTCGGTTTTCTCCATCAGGTTGGGAAGCCATAAAAAAACCCAGCCTCGTTAGAGCTGGGTTGCTTTCGATAAAACGTGTCGACATAGGATCGGGCCAACGTGGACGACTGGCCGATATAAGGACGCCACCAAATGACGCCAATCTCGGTCGAGAGTTATTTAGCCCT